>CAMAVM010000012.1 GCA_945861705.1 Methylomagnum ishizawai
AATGGCAAGAATGGTAAGGCTATCGCCTGCGCCGCTATGCGTAAACTCATTCATCTTAGCTTTGCTATCTTGAAATCAGGCGAACCTTTTGATCCTCTTTTCGCAGTAAAATAAGCCTTGACACTTGGGTTTTAAGACGGTATCTACCAGTATGTCGAAGCCGATTTGGCTATGAAGGATCGAGCACTTGCCAAACTTCAGGAACTCGGTACGCAATCGTTTCGCTATAGCGCTCCGGACTCTTTGCTTCAGTTTTTGAAGTCGCTGTAATTTATGTACAACTCGCGGGCGAGATAGACGCTTCCAAGCCACATTGCACCTCGCTCGCGGCAACATCGCTGTACATAAAAGGAAACTTCACATAATGGCGAGAAACGGTTAATGATGATTCAGATATTGTCAGTAGATAGCTGAATTAGCCATCTATAATGAGAAAACTTTTTTACATTGTGAGGTATTCTGCCAGCAGCTATAAAACAGCACTACTCATCCACCTCAGTAATCACTGGCTTCATACCATTCTTTTGCAACCTGGACATAATAGTGTTGACGCTGCCCATTTGGCTGTAGGGGCCTATTTTGACGCGATACCATATTGCGCTTTCGACTTTGGCTTTCTGGACTTTGGATTCTATGCCCATCAAGGCCAGTTTTGCTTTTAATTGGTCAGCATCTTTGAAGTCTTGGGATGATCCAGCTTGGATGACGTAACTGGCTTTTTTGTGTTTGCCAACTCGCTCTTCACGGGTGCGGGTCTTGATCTCGTGATCTGGCACAACGGTTTCTTTTTTCGGCAAGATGGTATAAAAATCAAATTGCGGCGGTTGCGGTTTTTGGTCTTTTTTTGCCTCGTTAGTGCTGGTTTTGTTGGTGATTTCAGTTTTACCAGCTTTTGCGGGAGTGACTTTTTCTTGGTTTTTAGTCACGAGTGCAGGGGCTGAATTCTGCAATTCTGGGCTTTTTAAATACACCAAAAACACCGCAAAGCCGATAATCAATGCGGTAATCAGCATCCACTTGAGTAGACCAATACCGCTGGATTTTTGGTTGTTACGCCTACGGTTGTTGGTGTCTCGACTGTTTGCGCGGTGTTTGTAATCTTTAGCCATTACATTGATTCTGGGGTGTTAATGTTGAGCAATTGCAAGCCGTTAGCCAGTACTTGTTTGACAGCGCAGATCAAATTCAGTCTGGCATCACGAACCTTGGCATCATCCACCAGAAACTGATGGGCATTATAGTAGGTATGAAAATCGTTCGCCAATTCTCGTAGGTACAAAATCAACTGGTGCGGCTCATGGGTTAGGGCGGCACGTTCTAACATTTCTGGATAGCGCTCCAACGTGCTTAACAGAGCAAGTTCATGTTCTTCAGTCAATAGGGCTAGCGCATTCATGCCTGAAACAATATCGCGTGGCAAGTTTTTTTCAACTAAATGACGTAATACGCTGCATACCCTGGCGTGAGCGTATTGCACGTAATACACGGGATTTTCACTGGTCTTGGATGTCGCTAATTGCAAATCAAAATCCATGTGTTGTTCTGACCGGCGCATGACATAAAAAAACCGCGCTGCATCCTTACCCACTTCATCACGCAATTGCCGCAAGGTGACAAACTCGCCGGAGCGGGTGGACATTTGCACTTTTTCTTCCCCGCGATACAGCGTGGCAAATTGCACTAGCAACACTTTCAGTTTGCTTGCATCTGCGCCCAAGGCCTGGATTGCCGCTTTAACTCGTGGGATATAACCATGATGGTCTGCACCCCAAATGTCGAGAATCTGGTCGAAACCCCTGTCCAGCTTGTTCGCATGGTAGGCAATATCGGAGGCAAAATAAGTATATTGCCCGTTTTCTCTGATGACTACGCGGTCTTTTTCATCCCCTAATGTGCTTGAGGCAAACCACGTGGCACCGTCTTTCTCGTACAGATGACCGGAAGCTTGTAATCTTTTCAGGGCTTTTTCTACCGAACCGTCATCCATCAACTGCTGTTCGGAAAACCATTCCTGATAATTGACACCAAACTCCAGCAAATCATTTTTGATGTCGTCAAGAATGTTATTCAAGCCAGCCTGAAATACATCACGGTAACCCGCTGTTCCAAGCAAGATTTTTGCCCTGGCTATCAACGCATCAATATGCGCTTCCTTATCGCCACCTTGTGCTTCATCTTGAGGAATATCTTCCACAACCAACTCAAAAGGACGGCGGTACTCATTCTTAGCATTCCTAAAGATGTCCCGAGCAATATCGCCGACATAATCGCCGCGATAGCCATTGTCGGGAAAACGCATCGGTTCGCCGCATTCTTCCAGATATCTGAGCCAAATACTGGTGGCAAGAATATCCATTTGCCGCCCAGCATCGTTGACGTAATATTCCCTATGCACCGTAAAACCAACGGCTTCGAGGAGATCGGCAATTACCGAGCCATAAGCTGCACCACGACCATGCCCCACATGCAAAGGACCGGTAGGATTAGCAGAGACAAACTCAACCTGGATTTTTTTGCCTGCGCCGACTTGGCTACGACCAAAATCCGCACCGTGCTCGTGTATAAGTTTGATAATGTCAGATTGTGCGCTGGAATCCATAAAAAAATTGATGAACCCAGGCCCAGCAATTTCCACTTTTGTTACCGCGCTATCTTGTGGTAAAGCGGCAACCAGCTTTTCTGCCAACTGGCGAGGATTCATTTTCGCGGACTTCGCCAGCATCATAGCCAGGTTGGTCGCAAAATCGCCGTGTTGCGCGCCGCGTGTGCGTTCCAGAGCTATATTGACATTAATGTCCTCAGCGATAACACCTTCTTTCTTAAGGCTTACAACAGCTTGCTGGATAAGGGCTTCTAACTTTTTTCTCATTACAACTCAATCATTAATGACGTGGATTTACTCAAATAATAGCCGCGCATTATCCCTGATAATGGCTTGATTAGCTATTCAAACGCTTTCGGAGTTTAGGGGTTTTTAATAGCGTTATCGGTAGTTGTTCTGTTAAAAACAACTACCGTAATCCAGCAATATATCTTCGCAATTAAAAAATATTCGCGGATAATCAATGCGAATCAGCATCTTAAGGCTGTATTCGATAAACACGGCGAGTGTGGCAAAGCGTGCTAAAGCTGACCAAAGTTGCGCTTGCGTGTTAGCTGAACAGCGCCATACGCTGATTGTCCACCAAACCACGGTCAAGAGTAGAATAAAATGTATCTCATCCCAACTAGAAACGGTTATAGCACCTGTTTTAGCCAGTACATCAGCGGTGAATAAGCACGCATTTAAAAATATAAAAAACGGCCAAAACACCCAATAAAGTGACACGCCACCTAGCCACGATGTCAGAAAAAAGCTATCAAAGGGCTGTTGCTGCCGGTTTTTTTCAGGTAGCGGCGCAATGATGTAGAGTACAACAAAGACCGCAACTGCCATGAGTAGGCATTCTATTGGGCTGATTAACTGGATGTCATTAAACAAGATGGGTAAGGAATAAAAAAACATAATCAATATTCAGTTTAAATTCAGGTTAAAAAGGCATACTGCCTAGGCTTATCTGCTTGGGGTAATTTGAGGGTTTTGTTTGTTACATAATGTGAAAATAGCTGATTTAATTAGCAAAACTCTATCCAGATAGCAGTTATAGAGAAGATCCTTGGCAATTAGGCAGCTTTTTTTGTTAGGATTGGATAAAAATAGTCCATGCAGCTATAATCCAAGCGTCTGAAAATGCTATTTATTCACGCTATCATTCACACGGATAGGCAGTTTAAGGTTGCGAGTATTGCAACATCACCTCTTATTTATCAACCACGAAGGAAAACTATTATGAAAATTCAATCGCTGTTCATGGTAAGTATAATCTGTTTTTTCTGCACCGGCGCATTTGCTGAACAGGCTGCGACAGCCGAAGCCGGTGTTGCTGTTACGGGCTTGTGTAAAGATGGATCTTCTTATACAGGTGCAACAAAGCGAGGGGCTTGCCGAGGACATAAGGGCATTAAGGAATGGTTTGGCGATAAGACCGCTGCCGCAACTCCTGCGGCGGCAGAACCTGCTACAACGACTAGCGACAGTGGCGTTGCTACGGGAATGTGTAAAGATGGCACGGCTTATACAGGTGCTTCCAAGAAAGGCGCGTGTAGAGGTCATAAGGGTATCAAGGAATGGTACGCCGACAAACAGGCTCCTGCCGCAAGCGCAGCACTTGTAGCCGCCACACCAGCAGCGGCTACAGTACCAGCGGTAGCTGAAGGAGCAGCCACTGGCATGTGTAAGGATGGTACGGAATACACCGGTGCTTCGAAAAGAGGTGCTTGTCGCGGTCATAAAGGCGTAAAAGAGTGGTATGCCGACAAGCAAGCCCCTGCCGCTGAAAGCACTGTAGCTCCGGCTGCTGCACCCGTAGCAGCGCCAGCAAAAGCGGTTTCGCCTGTTGCAGCTACAGCACCGGCTTCTGCCGCAGGTTCAGGTAAAGTTTGGGTGAACACCCGTTCCAAAATTTACCACTGCGAAGGCAGCAAGTTTTACGGCAAAACTAAAGAAGGCGAATACATGGGCGAAGCTGATGCCCAAGCTCAAGGTTTTGTTGCCAACAGGAAGAAAATCTGTAACTAAGTTAACAGCTTAGGAAAATCCGAAACTACTTAGGTATAAACATAGTGACTGTGAGTGAATGCTCACAGTCACTAATAGTTTTGGGTATCGACCGACGCAATTAAGTGCTGTGAGCAATCTATTAATACTAATCTTAATAAGTTCTCATATTTTCCCTTCTCCAGAGGGAGAAGGTTAGGATGAGGGGATTTAAATAAGCATTGGTACAATATAGCGTGATGGTGCTAGTATTCAATAAGTTGCAGTAAACCCATAATTGCAATCAAAGACCAAACGATATTAAGCCAAAACAAAGGCTTGGCTTTATTGTGTCTGGCATTAACGACCATGCACAAAGCCCCTAATAAATTCATCAGGTGATAGGTAATAGAGCTGATTGCTACCAGTTTGATAGTCACAAACAAATACGCGCTGAGGATAAGGACGAAGCCCAGCCAGCCTATTTTCTCTAAGTGTTTGTCGTTGTTTAACATGGGTTATATCAAGGGATAGCGCATGTTTATTCGGTCATGGTCTGAATACCAAACACTCTCAATCCATAACTTTCAAAATACAACTCTAAACTTTGGCATTAACGGTACTTACAACCTCGCCAACACCTCAGCAATTGTCGCCCCCATTGCCGCAGGTGTAGGGCAAATGATAATGCCCAAATCTTTCAGCATCGCCACTTTTTCGGCTGCGCCTTCGCTGGCGGAGGAGATAATCGCCCCAGCATGACCCATACGGCGACCTTCGGGTGCGGTCAGTCCGGCAATATAAGTCACGACCGGTTTGGTCATATTGGCTTTCGCGTAAATGCCTGCTTCAACTTCTTGCGGTCCACCGATTTCACCAATCATCATAATCACTTTGGTTTCAGGGTCACGCTCGAATTTTGCCAGGATTACTTGGTGTGCGCTGCCGTTAATCGGGTCGCCGCCGATACCAACTGATGTACTAACACCTATCCCTAAAGCTTTCATTTGTGCAGCCGCTTCGTAACCCAAAGTACCGGAACGACCTACGATGCCAACATTGCCGGGCATGTAAATATGTCCAGGCATGATGCCGAGCATGGAACGTCCAGGGCTGATCGTGCCTGCACAATTAGGGCCAGTTAAAATCATGCGCTTATCATCGGGGAAGCGGCGCAGGAAATTTTTGACGGTCATCATGTCTTGCGTCGGGATGCCGTCGGTAATTGCTACGCAGTATTTTATTCCAGCATCAGCGGCTTCCATGATGGAATCTGCCGCAAACGCAGGAGGTACGAAGATGATGCTGGCATCAGCTTGGGTATCTTGTACCGCCTCTTTTACCGTATTGAATACAGGTAGTCCCAAGTGTTTCTGCCCACCTTTGCCAGGTGTCACGCCGCCGACAACTTTCGAGCCGTACTTAATCATGTCTTCGGCATGGAATGTGCCGATTTTTCCGGTAAAACCTTGGACAAGGATTCGGGTGTTTTCGTTGATTAAAATTGCCACTAGCATCCTCCCTTGGTAACGGCAGCATTTCGGGCTTGCACGGCTTTTTCTGCCGCTTCTGCCAAGGTATCTGCGGTGATAATCGGTAAGCCGCTTTCTGCGATAATTCGGCGACCTTCTTCTACGTTTGTGCCGGATAGCCTGACGATGAGCGGAATTTTCATATCGAGTTTTTGTACGGCATGGACGACACCTTCAGCAATCCAATCGCAGCGGTTGATGCCTGCGAAAATATTAACCAACATGGCTTTCACATTTTCATCCGCTAAAACCAGGCGGAATGCCTTTTCGGTGCGTTCTGCGGATGCACCGCCACCCACGTCAAGAAAGTTAGCCGGTTCACCACCAGCAAGCTTAATCATGTCCATTGTCGCCATTGCCAGACCTGCACCGTTAATCATACAACCGATGTCGCCATCGAGTCCGACGTAACTTAAGCCACGGTCGGCAGCGGCCATTTCCCGTGGGTCTTCTTGGGTTTTGTCCCGTAATTCGGCAATTTTTGGCTGACGAAACAATGCGTTATCATCGAAACTCATCTTTGCATCCAGTGCGATGAGTTCGTTATGATTGGTGACGACCAGCGGATTGATTTCTAGCATACTGACATCTAGCTCACGCGAAGCACGGTAACAACCTCGTATGGTTTTGACCGCGTGGCTCATGATTTCTGCATCCAAACCCATCGCAAATGCCATTTGTCGGGCTTGAAAATCTTGTAAACCCACGGCGGGTTCTATGTAGATTTTGGTGATGGCATCTGGGTTAGTCACCGCCAGCTCTTCAATCTCCATGCCGCCTTGGGAGGAACCAACCATGACGATACGTTCTGAACTGCGGTCAACCAGGAAGCAGAAGTACAGTTCTTTGGCGATTTCTGTTCCGGCTTCAATATACAATCGGCTACAAATCTTACCCGTAGAACCAGTTTGATGAGTAACCAAGCGTTTGCCCAATAAATATTCAGCCGCTTCGGCAACTTCTTCATGCGTTTTGCAGATTTTAATCCCACCCGCTTTGCCACGCGCACCCGAATGGATTTGCGCTTTTACTGCCCAAATATGTCCGCCAATATCGCGTGCGCGTTGCACGGCATCTTCGGGGCTGTACGCCAAACCGCCTTCGGCAATCTTAACGCCGTAGCCGCTCAGTAATTCTTTTGCTTGATACTCGTGAATATCCACGGCATCTCCTTAATTTCTATGGTTATTTGGTTTTTGCAGCGATAGCTTCTGCTGCTCGTACGACATTGTTCGCCATTTTTTCAGATGCAGCATCAATCAAGCGACCATCCAAAGCTGCCGCGCCTTTGCCAAGGGCTGCGGCTTCTTGCAATGCAACAAGGATGCGCTTGGCTTTTTCGACTTCAGCAGCAGGCGGAGTGAATACTTCATTAGCCAGTTCGACTTGTGAGGGATGGATCGCCCACTTGCCTTCACAGCCCAGTGCCGCCGCCCGTTTTGCAGCAGCCTTGAAGCCGTCGGGATCTTTGAAGTCGCCAAAAGGGCCATCAATAGGGCGCAATCCAAAGGCACGACATGCTACTGTCATGCGGCTAATCGCTGAATGCCATTGGTCGCCGGGATAATCAGGATTCAATCCGCCGATGTTGGTAGTTCGTGCGCGATTGCTCGCGGCGTAATCGGCAACACCAAAATGCAGCGCTTCTAGTCGTCCACAAGCGCCATTACGGGCGATGTCTTCGACGTTTGCCATGCCCAGTGCGGTTTCAATCAGGGCTTCAATGCCGATCTTGTTCTTCAAACCCTGCTGCATTTCTAATTGGTTAAGCATAGCTTCCACCATATACACATCGGCATAAACCCCGACTTTTGGGATAAGTATAGTGTCTATTTTCGCACCTGCTTGTTCGACCAGATCGACGACATCACGCACCATATATTGCGTATCCAAGCCATTGATGCGGACAGAAACCGTGATGCCGTGGCTTTTCCAGTCAATATCGTTGATTGCTTGGATGACGTTCTTACGTGCTTGCAGCTTATCGTCCGGTGCAACCGCATCTTCCAGATCAAGAAAAATGAAATCTACACCACTCTTCAACGCTTTTTCAAACATTTCAGGGCTTGATCCCGGAACCGCTAATTCACAGCGTTGAACGCGTTGTACAGACGCTGTGTATAAAGTATGACTCATTAAATAATCCTAATTTGTAACTGGGGGAGTTTGGAAGACAGTTCGAGCTATCATCACAAAATCCATATCAAAATCAACCCGCCATTTTACGTTTAGTGCAAGTAAAGTCAATTTTTAACGTGTGGATGATTGCCGATTATTTTTGGCTATGTCATTATTACCGACATTAAGGTGCGGCAATAGAAACAAAATCAGTTTTCCACTGCACCAGAAGTCATCAAAATCTATTCAACAACTACCTTAGAGGCAAAACCATGGCTGGTCGTAATCACCTGTATATTCCGGGCCCTACCAACGTACCCAACGAAGTTTTAAATGCAATGCACATTGCGATGGAAGACCATCGCTCGCCCATTTTCCCCAAACTGCTGACTCCGCTGTTGCAGGACCTGAAAAAGATTTTCCGCACTGAAACCGGGCAAGCATTTATCTTTCCCGCAACAGGGACAGCCGGATGGGAAATCGCGTTGACCAACTGCTTAAATCCTGGCGATAAAGTATTGATTTACCGTTTTGGGCAATTTAGCCATTTGTGGGCGGAGATGGCGAAACGCTTAGGGTTCGATGTCGAAATCCACCAAGAAACCTGGGGCAAAGGCATTCCTTTAGATAAGCTGGAAGCTCGCCTTAAAGAAGACACCGGACACGAAATCAAGGCTGTATTGGCAACCCATAACGAAACAGCAACCGGCGTGACCAGCGACATTGCCGGAGTTCGCAAAGCAATGGATGCCGCCAAACATCCGGCTTTAATGTTTGTCGATGGCGTAAGCTCCATTGCCAGCCTTGACTTTCGTATGGACGAATGGGGTGTGGACGGCGCAATCAGCGGTTCGCAAAAAGGCTTTATGTTGCCAGCGGGTGGCGCGTTTTTGGCATTCAGCCAAAAAGCCTTAAAGGCAACGGAAACTTCAACTTATCCGCGCTGTTTCCTTGATTTGCGTGACCAAATGAATTCCAATAAGGACGGTTACACGCCTTACACGCCCAACTTGCCTATCTTGTATGGCTTGCGTAAAGCACTGGATTTATTGCTGGAAGAAGGCATGGAAAATGTCTACGCCCGTCATCATCGCTTGGCAGAAGGTACACGTAAAGCCGTTGCCGCCTGGGGTTTAAAGCAATGCGCCCAACCTGGTTTTGAATCCAATACCGTCACCGCCATCATAGTGCCGGAAGATAAAGATGCCCGTCACGTCATCAGCACCGCGTTCAGCAAATATAACATTTCGCTAGGTGCTGGCTTATCGGAACTGGCTGGTAAGGCCTTCCGTATCGGTCACGTCGGCGATATGAACGATGTCTCCATGTTGGGCGCGATTGCCGGCGTGGAAATGGCGTTGTTGGATAATGGCTTTGATATTAAGGCTGGCAGCGGGGTTGCGGCGGCGATTGAGTATTATCGGGCGACGGCGAAATAATTAATCCATTTTGGGTTAGATGAAAGGGCGGTATGCAAAACGATATTCAGCAGCAACTGGAACAAATAAAGGAATCTTGGGATAGCATTTCCACTATACCCGATGACCTGACACCACTAGGTTTTGCAGGACTTACAAAGCAATCGATCAGTGACGCTCTTGGTGGGATGACTGAAATTGCCAGGCTATTAGCTGAAAATCAGAATTTTGAACCGTTGGTCACGTCAAAGGTAAATTTCCAACAAATAGTTTCTAATCTTAGAACACATGTAACCCAACATGTACCATCTAACCCACAACCGCATCTACCTGGATTGTTAACGTATATTGAACAGGCTCGTATTACTTTGCGATCCTGGCTTAATGAGGCTGATGCTGATAATAAAGCAATCCCTGTGCTCACAGAACGGTTGGCGGAGGTGGTTTCTCGAATTAAAAATGCAGAAACTCTCTATAAATCAATTGAGTCTGGTTTTTATTTAGCAAAAGAATCGTCCGAACAAGCAAAGGAGTTTGCCAATGACGCTTTATCATCAAAACAAACTGCTGAGGATGATCTTAAACTACTGACAGAAAGTCACTCTCAAGTTCAGAGCGTTGCATTAGCGATCAATGAGAATGCCGGAAAAATTACAAAGTTAGTCGAGGACTTTACAAACCTTACATCCGAGCTTGATGCTAATAAAAAAACGCAAAATGACCTATTTAATGAGTTTGAGTCACAAAGACAAAAAATTTCAGATTTATTGGGGGATGCAAATCGAACGGGTATGGCGGCTTCTTTTATAAGTCGTGGTAAATATTATGATAAACCACTTGAGACGTGGATGCGTCTCTTCGTTGGATCATTAGTACTGCTTATTCTGATGGCGGTTTGGGTTGTTACTCCTTTAATTTCTAATGGTAATTGGGAAGATTTGTTAATGCGTTTACCTTTATCAACACCAGCCATTTGGCTTGGATGGTTTTCAGCAAAGCAGTATGGGTATAATGTTCGCTTAATGGAGGACTACTCTTATAAAGCCGCAGCGGCTATGGCTTTTGAGGGATATAAACGTGAAATGCCAGCTTCCGATGTGGAAATGCAAAAAAAGCTTTTGGAGACAGCGATTAAACATCTCGGCGAAAACCCAATTCGTATTTTTGAAAGCCAAAATAATCACGCGAGTCCCGCACATGAGTTTTTTGAACGATCATTGAAAGACGAAAAGCTTATTGACTTGTTAAAGGCTGCCTTAAAAAAATTTACAAGCTCTTAGATGCAAGCTGTAACCAAACCAAGTTGGATGCATTCCATGCACCGAAAAACGACAAATCGGATGGTTGTTGAATTTGGTAATTTGTTCCAAACACGGATGCTTTTGGTGCGTAAAACGCACCCTACGCGGATTATTTTAAGCGCAATAGCTACTAACAACGTCTCGCCAAAAACCGATCCAGCGCATTGGCAAAGGCTTGTTTATCTCGTTGCCCAAATGCAGAAGGGCCACCGGAAGTTTGTCCGGTATCGCGCATTTCGGTCATAAAATCACGCATAGCCAGGTGTTCTTTGATGTTTTCCTTGGTATACAATTCGCCTCTGGGGTTTAGCGCGTAGGCGTGTTTGGCGACTACTTCCGCCGCTAGGGGAATATCGGCTGTAATCACTAAATCATTGGTTTTACATTGCTGCACTATATGGTTGTCGGCGACATCAAAACCACCGGCAACCTGTATGGCTTTAATAAACAGGGAGGGCGGCGTTGCTAAAAACCGATTCGCAACCAATATTAAGGGTAATTGCCTGCGTTCTGCCGCCTTAAACAAAATGTCTTTGATGACATTGGGGCAGGCATCGGCATCTATCCATATTTGCAAACTCATATTTTTCCGGTATGGATGATTAAATGTGGCAATAATGGCTTCAACATTTCATTTGGCGGTTGCACGGTCAAACAAAAATTCCGAGATTCGTTGTTCTAACCAATACTGGGGCTTAAATGGAATGCGCCCAGTTATAAAGCCGACATGACCGCCATGTTGGGTGAGTTCCAGTTGCACGGACGGCGATATTTCATCGAGTTCGGGTAAGACCTCGGATGTCATAAAGGGATCGTCAACCGATTGAATCAAAAGGGTGCTTACTGTGATCGACTTGAGATATTGCCTAGAACTAGATCGCTGGTAATAGTCGTGTACATCCGTAAACCCGTGCAATTTTGCAACGACTCGGTCATCGTATTCCCAAAACGAGTTGATCGTTGATAAATCGCCCAATTCTTTCAGCTTCTTAGCGTCTTCCGTATTACCTATAGTTTCCAAATGCGCGAGTTTGTTGTATAGATAGTCTTTCAATTCTTTCAATAAATTGCTGCGGTAGCGCGTTGCAAAACCGCTATCCAGTTTGGTCGCGCAAATTCCCAGCAGCAAAGGCACGGAAACCGCCACGGCAGCAAACAAGTTTACATGTTGCCCTTGCTCGCCCAGCCACTTTAGCAGAACGTTACCACCTAAAGAAAAACCGGCTGCTGCCATTAGCGAGTTGGGTTCGCGTTGCCGTAAGGTTTGATAGAGAAACTGAATATCTTGCGTTTCGCCGGAATGATAGCACCGCGCTCGGTTATTGGACTGGCCGCTACAACCACGGAAATTAAGTGCTGCACTCCGTAGTCCCTGTTTGAGTAAAGCATGTTGCAGTCCTTTGATATAGCCTGATTGGGAACTTCCAGTTAATCCGTGCAGTAAGATAACCAGCGGCTGATCGCCGACACCGCAAAAATCAACGTCGATAAAATCCTCGTCAGGCGTTACCAGTCTTTCCCGATGGTAATCGGGTGGATTGGGAACATTCCTCAATAATGCCGGATAAATCGTTTGTAAATGGCAATTACGTAGCCACCAAGCGGACTTAAAAGCTGATGTGTTGGGCATGGCAAGCTCAATATTAGTTGGCATATTGAGCTAAAGATTACTGCATTGATGTCATTAAATACAGCAAGATCAGGACAATAATGATGAGAATCGCAGATAAACCCTGCCAGAATCGTAAAGGATTACGTTGTAATAGAGGAATACTGTCCTCAGTTCGCATAAAGCTAGGGTTTGGGGTATTGAGGTCATATAGAAATTCCGATAATTCCTCATAACGAAACCCTGGCGTAATTGCAGTAGCTTTTTTTAACGCACCGTCAATCCAGATGGGTATCATGGGATTGTGATGAAAACTGGGTACATAGCGTAAATTGGCAAGATAGCCTTGGCTGGGCTTTTCCGGCATATCCTCACCAAAAGGTAAGCTACCGTTGAGCATTTCGTAGGTAATTACTGCCAGCGAGTACAGGTCTGATTTTACGCTGCCACGTTGCCCAAGGTGGTATTCGGGCGCAGTGTAATTCAATGTGCCAAGAATATTATCTGCTCCATCAAGGTCAATGGGCGTAATTTCGGCGATACCGGCAATTTTAACCGAACCAAAGTCGATGATTTTAACCACGCCGTTTTTGCTGAACATTATGTTTTCGGGCTTAAGATCTTGATGCAACATTTCCATGCGGTGGAATGCGCGAAGCCCCTTGGCTATATGCTCCACTATTTTTCGCACCGTTATGATGTCGGCTTTGGGGTTTGCCGTCATCCAGTCTCTGAGCGTTTGCCCTTCCAGATATTCGGTAACGTAATACACTGCGCTTTTGGGGCGGTTTTGTGTGATGATTTTCAGGACATTGTTATGGTCAATCCGTTTTCCAGCCCATTCTTCATGCAGAAAATGTTCGATAAAAAGCGTGTCGTCGTCGTAGAGTATGGACGGCGTTTTTAGGATGACTTGCGTGTTGGTAAGGGTATCCAAAACACGGTATATCTGGGTGCGCTTGCTGGCATGTAATTCCTCCTCAATACGATAACCATCAAGCATTGCGCCCGGTTGCAACGGTGGTGGAAACGGTAAGTTGGCATGGCGGCGCAGGATTTCATCTTCTTTTGCGTCTGGTAAACCCTCAACCCTAAGCAATTGGCAGGTCAGATTGTCATCACTATTATTGGTTTTAGCCTGTTGCAGAATTTTCTCGGCAAGCAGGGTCAAGTCGGTGCTTTCTGTCAGTAATTTCTTTAGCGTTTTGTCGTCGATAAAATCATGTATCCCGTCCGTGGTCATCAAAAACAGGTCGTTTTGCTCTAGCGGCAAAGATTTGTAATCGACTTCCAGCCTGGGTTCTATGCCCATTGCTCGGCTAAGATAATTTTTTTCTTCTGAAATCCAGACGCGATGGTCGCGGGTAAGCTGCTCAAGATTGCCTTTCCGTAAGCGGTAAATTCGGGAGTCACCGACATGAAAAAGGTAGGCTGTGGTGGATTTTAAGACGATGATGCTTAAGGTACTGACCATGCCTTTGGTCGATTGATAAAGGATTTGCCCCTGGCTATACAGCCAGGAATTAGTTGCGGAAAGAATTTTTTGTCCAGCTTGTTTAACCGACCAAGAATCCGGCGTGCTGAAATAATCGTTAAGGAAGCTACCGACACAGGCTTGGCTTGCCTGCTTTCCAGCATCACTACCGCTCATGCCATCAGCAATCGCCGCGACGATACCTTTGTGGGTCAGTTGCGGTTCGTTCGGGATAATTGCGCCGACAAAATCTTCATTGTCGGCTTTTATGCCTTTATCAGTGGCAAATCCTAAAGTGGCTTTGAGTGAAGATGTGGTCATGGATAATTAATTTAATTCAATCATCTCAATCGTACCATCTTCCTGCACTTCTGCCATGTGGCCTTTGGGTTCATCAATAAATTGGACGGCCATTAGTACGGCTATGGCAACCCCGTGCATCACCAAAAAAAATAATGAGGGTGTAACAAAGGATAATATAGTCAAAAATAGCACACCGCCGACATTTCCATACGCACCGACCATGCCTGCTATCTGCCCAGTCATGCGGCGTTTAATTAACGGCACGATTGCATAGACTGCACCACAGCCGCCCGATACAAAGCAAGAGCAAGACATGGTAAGTAATACGACAACCGGAATCGACCACTCCGAATCTATGAACGACATGATGAAGTAACCTGCTGACATACCTGCGATAAAAACAGACAAAGACACTTTGCGGCCAAATTTATCGCTAAGCCAGCCGCCAGCGGGACGGGCAACAAGATTAATAAAGGCAAAACTTCCGCCCAGCAAACCGGCTTCGACCATCGTAATACTTTGTGATTCATGAAAGGTTTCATAAAAAAACATCGGCAACATTGACACCACTGCCAGTTCTGAACCGAAGGCAATCATATACGCCAAGTCCAAAATGGCAACTTGCTTGAATTTATATTTATGGATCTCTTCAACCGGTTTTTGTAGGTGTTCCTCATTGACATGGATGATCTTGTACACGTTATACACGAACAAACACCAGATGCAGATATGGATGCCAATCGCAGTTATGTCGGATAACAAATTCGTGTAGTTAGCACCGCCGGATGATGACAGTTTCCAGGTCAGCAAACTCAAGGTTGCGTACAAGGGGATGTTCATCGCTATATAAAAGAACAAATCCCAGATGCTGCTGACTTCCATCGCCCCCGCTTTTTTGGGTTTGAAGTAGGTTGAGCCCTTGGGCGTGTCTGTCACGCTGAAGAAATATACTGCGGAATAAAGCAGCGCGATAACGCCTGTGGAGGCTATGGCATAACGCCAGCCTTCGTCGCCACCAAAGGCTAGAGCAAGCGACGGTAATGCGATAGCCGCTGCTGCCGAGCCAAAATTACCCCAGCCGCCGTAAATGCCTTCGGCAATTCCGACTTGCCGTGCTGGAAACCACTCACCAACCATGCGGATGCCTATGACAAATCCTGCTCCAATAAAACCCATTAAAAAGCGGGCAAGTGCCAATTGTTGAAAGTTATCTGCCGTAGCAAACATAAAACAAGGAATACTGCCCAACGCCAGTAAAGTCGAATAAGTCCGCTTAGGACCAAACTTATCAACCAGAATGCCGATAATAATACGTGCCGGAATAGTCAGCGCCACGTTCAAGATGAGGATGGTTTTTATTTCTGGCTGACTTAAATGTAAGGTTTTGGCAATTGCCAACATTAACGGTGCATGGTTAAACCACACAACAAAGCTGATAAAAAACGCCATCCAGGTCATGTGGAGGATTTTAATGTTGCCTGAAAACGAGAACAGGTTGAGTTTTGGTGATGCCATTACGGATAGCCTTCCTAATTAAAGTGGTGTTATTGAGGAACAAGCAATAGCCATGCCATTTGTGTAAAGCATCAGCTTTTACATGGCTGCATTTTAAATAGTGTTAGCTAGTGAAAGCTGTAACTTGATTGATAGGGTGGAGTTGCAAACCTTACCCTCTGGGGCATAGAAGGTTTGCACTTCAAAATACATGCAACTCACAGGCATGAAGCCGACAAGTTCATCAACAAAATACTGGCTTAACTCACGGCTCAAATAATCATCAAATCAATCTTGCTAGTAGTTCCTCTCCACCAAATGTGATGGGATTTCCACTGCGATAATCGACACCATGCACCATGAGTGAGCTTATTGCACCGTTTTAATGCGTAGGCTCGCACAGTTTTTGTGCTTTCGATAAAAAATAACAGTGATGTCAGTTGCTTATATTTATGGCATAAGATTTGCTTTAGTTCTTCAGTGAGATCGTAAAAAATATAACTTGGGTTGCGAGGAAAGGCATGAGTACGAAAAAGTCACTGGTTGTTATCGGCAATGGCATGGTGGGTCAAAATTTCTTGACCAGTCTAATGGCAAGCCAGTGCAAAGACAGTTATCACGTTACGACGTTTTGCGAAGAACCCCGGCCAGCTTATGATCGCGTTCACCTGTCAGCTTTTTTTTCAGGTAAAACGGCAGCCGATCTGGCTTTGGCAGATGAAGGCTTTTTTGCAAGCAACGGTATCACAATCCATTTAGGCGACAAGGCAGATTACATAGATCGCGACAATAAAACCGTCACGTCTGTAAAAGGCGTAACTATTGCTTATGACACCTTGGTTTTGGCAGCCGGATCTTATCCCTTTGTGCCGCCCGTGCCAGGTCATGACAGAGCTAACTGTTTGGTTTACCGCACGATTGAAGACCTTGAGGCGATAGCGAACGCAGCAAAATCCAGTAAGGTCGGCGTTGTTGTTGGCGGTGGCTTATTAGGTTTGGAAGCAGCCAAGGCATTGACCGACCTAGGGCTTGAAACGCATGTCGTCGAATTCGCACCCCGTTTGATGGCGGTACAACTCGATGAATTTGGCGGTGCAATGCTAAGGCGCAAGGTTGAAGCTTTGGGCTTACAGGTACACACGGGTAAAAACACCACGCAGATTACCGACGGCGAGCAGTGCGTCAACAAGATGTGCTTTGCTGACGGCGAAGAGCTTGAAACCGACATCGTACTGTTTTCTGCAGGAATACGTCCGCGCGATGACATTGCCCGTGCTTGCGGTCTGGAGGTAGGGCAGCGTGGTGGTATCGTTATCGACAACCAATGCAAGACCTCCGACCCCGACATTTACGCCATAGGTGAATGTGCACTTTGGAACGGCATGATTTTCGGTTTGGTCGCGCCAGGTTACGCCATGGCACGGACTGTTGTTGCCGATCTCGCAGGTGAACAGACCAGCTTTACTGGTGCAGACATGAGTACCAAACTCAAGTTGATGGGCGTTGATGTCGCCAGCATCGGCGATGCCCACGCCAAGTCGCAAGGCGCACTGGTTTACACCTACCAAAATGGCGCGAGCGAAGTCTATAAGCGGCTGGTGGTCAGTCAGGACAAAAAGCAGTTGCTAGGTGCGGTGTTAGTCGGCGAAGTATCCGGTTACGGCACATTATTGCAATATTGCTTAAACGGTATTGAACTGCCGGAAAATCCAGATTCGCTAATTTTGCCGCATCGCTCCGACGAATCGGTTGGCTTAGGCCCAGATGCACTCCCGATGTCCGCCCAAATCTGCTCCTGCTACGATGTCACTAAGGGGGCAATTTGTCAGGCGATAGAAGCAGGCTGCACGTCAATTGGCGCATTGAAAGCAGAAACCAAGGCTTCTACCGGCTGTGGCGGTTGCTCGGCGTTATTAAAGTCGGTAATGGATTGTGAATTACTGAAACACGGCATAGAAGTCAACACCGATATTTGCGAACACTTCCCCTATACCCGCCAGGATCTTTACAATCTCGTCGTCGTCGAACAAATCAAGACCTTCGACGGGCTGTTAGAAAGCCACGGTAAAGGCCGAGGTTGTGAGATATGCAAACCTGCCATCGGCTCTATTTTGGCATCTTATTGGAACGAATACGTACTTGCAAACGAGCATTTAGGCTTGCAGGATACCAACGACACGTTTCTGGCGAATATGCAGAAAGATGGCACTTACTCCGTCGTACCGCGCATCACTGGCGGGGAAATCAGCCCAGATATGCTGATTGCGCTCGGTCAAGTCGGCAAAAAATATAAACTTTACACCAAGATTACCGGTGGGCAACGAGTCGATTTGTTTGGCGCTCGGGTTGACCAATTACCGCATATTTGGAAAGAGCTTATAGACGCAGGCTTTGAATCCGGTCACGCTTATGGCAAATCCTTACGTACGGTAAAATCCTGCGTCGGCAGTACCTGGTGTCGTTATGGCATCGACGATAGCGTGGGTTTGGCGATAGAACTGGAAAACCGTTACAAAGGCTTGCGCTCACCCCATAAAATAAAATTTGCCGTATCAGGTTGTACACGCGAATGTGCGGAAGCACAAGGTAAGGATGTCGGCGTAATTGCTACCGAAAATGGCTGGAATTTGTACGTCTGCGGCAATGGCGGGATGAAACCGCGTCATGCCGATCTCTTTGCGACTGGCTTGGATAAAGAAACGCTAATCAAGTACATCGACCGCTTCCTGATATTTTATGTTCGTACCGCAGCACGTCTACAACGCACCTCGGTGTGGATGGAGAATATGGAAGGCGGCCTAGATTACCTTAAAGGCGTTGTCATTGATGACAAACTCGGGCTGTGCGAACAGCTAGAACAACAAATGGAACATGTTATCGACACCTATCAATGTGAATGGAAAACCACGATTGAAGACGAAAACAAACTGAAGCGATTCCGGCATTTTATTAACAGCGACCAGCCTGATGATAATGTCGTGTTCGTCGAGGAACGAGGACAAATTCGACCTGCGGATGACGACGAACGCAAGCATTTCAAAATGATGGAGGTTGCTTGATGTCTGTTTGGAAAGATATTTGTAGCACCAATGGTTTGCAACCGGACTCTGGCGTGTGCGCGTTAGTAGATGGGCAACAAGTGGCAATCTTCTTTTTAGTGAGGGAACAAGCCGTCTATGCAATCCATAACTATGATCCCATTGGCAAAGCCAACGTGTTATCCCGTGGCCTGATTGGTGATATCAAGGGCGAGCCTGTGGTTGCATCACCGTTGTACAAGCAGCACTTCAGCCTTAAGACTGGCATTTGTCTCGAAGATGAAAGCATCGTCGTACCAACTTACCCTATTCGCATACAAAACGGCAGGGTTGAAATACAAGTTACGGCCATTGGTGTTTCTCAAGGTCGTCCATACGAAGAGGCGAGCGCATGAAAATCAATTATTACATTGCTGATGTATTTACCAAGCAGTTGTTTAACGGTGCCCAGATAGCGGTATTTCCCAATGCCGATGGCTTAAGTGATGCAACCATGAAACTGCTGGCAAGAGAGTTGAACCTATCCGAAACGGTGTTCGTCTTTCATCCAGAGCAGAGTGATAGCAAACGCAAAATGCGCGTTTTCAGCCCCAAAAAGGAACTCGATTTTGCTGGGCATCCGATTATTGCCACGGCTTATATCCTTGGCTTATGCGGTGACATCCCTTTAATTGAAGGGATTACGCCGATTGTTCTGGAGCAAAACGCTGGGGCAATTAATGCCAATATCTCAGTGGCTGATGGTAAACCTACGTTTGTGCAATTTGCCCGTACTGTGGTTTCAATCGTTGACCGATTTGCGCCGACAGATGAAGAACTGGCTAGTTTTTTAGGTATCAAACAATCAGAGCTGGACCATAAAAAATATTCGCCACGACTGGTTTCTTGCGGTTTTCCTTACCTGATCGTACCCGTATGGAGCTACGAAACGGTTAGGCAAGCAAAATTTAACAGCGCGGCCTGGAGCCAATCTATCGCACCGCAAACAGCAGCGCAAGAAATCCTGCTATTTGCCCACAAAACACCATTTACCGATTCTGATTTCAATGCCCGGTTGCTGGGGCCGCACATTGGTCTTTACGATGATCCGCCAATAGGTAGTGCCATGCCCGCATTTGCTTCATATTTGTGTTCCTTTGAACACACCCGAAAAGGCACTCACGTTTTTGCAGTTGATAGAGGCGATGCCAACAGCCGCCGCAGTGTTATCAACCTGGAAATGGATAACAAAGGCCATGAGTCTTTGCCATTGCGGGTTGGGGGTGCAGCCGTGTTGTTTGCACAGGGGACGATTGATTTGCCAGATTAAAATTTAAACATCGTTACCACGCTCCGCGTGGGAACGCAGATAGTGACGCTCCAGCGTCACGCAACGCAGAGCGTTGCAATATGAATTCCCACGCCTGAGCGTGGGAACTATAAGACACTTAATATCAAATAGTTATGTTATTCGGACGAAACATCAAAAACCCCATCAAGATGACCGATAAGGGCGTGGTCAAGTGGACGTATTCGACTTGCGGTTACTGCTCCACCGGCTGTTCCATTGAAATCGGCACGAATGCCCAAGGCCAGCCTGTGGCCTCGCGTGGCGTGGGTGGTGCGGATGTCAACCGTGGCAAGCTGTGCCTGAAAGGGATATTTGAGTACGAGGTGTTTGAAGCCACGGGGCGCGCCAGCAAGCCGATGATACGCGATTACATCCATGAGCCTTACGCCCCAACCAACTGGGATACCGCGCTGGACAAGATGGCCTCAGAAATCAAGCGCATCCAGGCCAAGTACGGACGGGATTCGTTCGCCATTGTTTCGACTGGGCAAATCCTCACCGAAGAATTTTATACCTTGGGCAAACTGGCACGGGGCGCAATCGGCACCAACAATTACGACGGCAATACGACTCTTTGTATGGCTTCGGCGGTATCCGGCTATAAGCGTTCGTTCGGATCGGACGGCCCGCCTGGCTGCTATGAAGACTTTGAACATACCGATTGCCTGATCGCCTGGGGTTCCAACCTGCCTGAGCAACATCCGATCATCTACTGGCGGTTAAAAGAAGCCCTGGAAAAACGCCGTTTTCCTTTGATCGTGGTCGATCCCCGTGTCACCATCTTTGCCCAAAATGCCGACATCCATTTGCCGATTACCCCAGGTACCGATGTCGTGCTGCAAAACGCCTTGATCCACGTCATTATCAAGGAAGGTCTGGAAGACCGCGATTACATCAATGCCAACACCAACGGTTTTGAGGAACTGGCGAAAGAAGTCGAAAACTACGATCCGACCAGTGCCGCCAAACTGTGCGGCATTGACGAAGACACGATCCGCACCGTGGCTCGGCTGTACGGCAAAGCCAATCGCGCCATGAGCATCTGGACAATGGGCATCAACCAAAGCACCCACGGCTCCGATGGTGTGGTGGGCATCAACAACCTGAGCCTAGTGACGGGCAATATCGGCAAGCCCGGCGGCACCAGCCTGTCCATCACCGGACAATGCAATGCAATGGGGACGCGCGAGTGGTCATCTTGCTCAGGCTTGCCCGGTTACCGTGCCTTGGAAAAAGCGGAAGACCGGGAAGAAATCGCTAAGTTTTGGGGCATAGACCCTGAGTTCTTCCCCAAAATTCGTGGCCTAACGGAAACCGATATTTTCCCGGCGATAGAAACCGGGGAAATCAAGGGTCTATGGCTGGTCGCCACCAACCCCATGACCTCGATGGCGAATACGCCACGCATCCGCAAGACCCTGGAGAAGCTGGAATGTTTGGTTGTGCAAGATGCCTACTATGATGTCGAATCCAGCCAATACGCGCATATCTTTTTGCCCGCCGGAATCTGGGCGGAGAAGGAAGGCGTGTTCACCAATACCGAACGGCGCGTCAATCTGACCCGCCAAGTCAAGCCGCCTTATGCCGAATCCAAGTCGGACATGCAGATTTTCAATGAGGTGGCGAAGCGGTTCGATAATGGCAAGCTTATTAAATTTCCGGAAAAACCAGAAGACGTTTTTGAAGAAATGAAACAGCTAAGCAAAGGGCGGTTATGCGACATCAGCGGCATGAGCCACGACTTGATCGAACAGCAACGCGGTATTCAATGGCCTTATACCGAAGCACAAATGACCAATGGTGAAAGTGGCAGCCAGCGGCTTTATACTGAAACGGCAAGCTTTTGTTATTCCGATGGCAGGGCAAAACTGATCCCGCTGCCGTTTATCAATAACAATGAAGTGCCGGACGAGCAGTATCCCTTCTGGCTGAATTCAGGTCGTTTGGTGGAACATTGGCACACTCGCACCAAGACCGGCAAGATCGGCAACAACAACAAGTTCAGCCCTATCCCGTTCATGGAAATGAGCCCCGATGCGGCGGATGAACTGGGCATCAAGCACCAAACTTATGTGCGGGTGACTTCCCGCCGTGGCGATGCCGTCGTCATGGCCATGTTGACCCAGCGCGTTCCCAAGAACATGGTGTTCATCCCCTTCCATTTTTTTGATTGCGTTAACCGGCTGACCTTGGGCTTGTTGGATCCTTATTCCCGGCAACCTGCCTTCAAGCAATCAGCCGTCAATATTGAACACGTAGACCAAGATTTCGCCGCACAATTGAGCAAGGAGTTAAGGACTTATTAAACCAACCTATAATGGTGTTTTGGTGTCGCCTATGTATTTACATATTATTTAATTATAGCTATAATACGTACATACAATATTTAACAAAGGAGTTCCTCATGCGACAAGCATCTAATTTTAGGCTCGATGAGACCGTAATAAACACAATTAATGTACTGGCAAAAGACCTGCATACGACAAAAACAAACGTGATTGAAGAAGCGGTGATTCAATATGCTGCCTCATTAAAAACCAAAAGGAATGCGCTGTTGCAATTCGCAGGGTCACTAGGCGCAAGCGAAGCAGACAGTATTTTAGGCAGTATCCAACGGGATAAAAATAGCAAAGATATTGATTTCGGGTTATGAACGTCGTCATCGACAGCGATATTTTGATTTATTTCTTGAAAGGTCAGCAAGAGATAGTCGATAAGTTAAGCGCACACCCCATCGAAAATATTTTTACTACTCGCATCAATGTCACTGAATTGCTATACGGCGCGTTTAATTCGGTAAAAGTTGCACAGAATATGGCAAAAATAAGCGCGTTTTTAGCGAATTTTCATATCCTTGAGTTTGATGAAAAAGCCAGCATGACATTTGCCCAAGAAAAAGCCCGATTAAAAAAGGACGGTGATCTGATTGCCGATATGGATTTAATGATTGCTAGTATTGCGGTTGCTAATAAGTTTTCTCTGGTCACTAATAATCATAAGCATTTTGACCGGATTGAAGGTTTACTGGTGGAAAGGTGGCTGTGAACATAATGATTGGAAATAAATTTAGATTTATAGATTGCATTGAATGCAACCCTGTGGGGCTTAATTTTACGTTAGGAATTTTATGGATAAACCACCAATAAGCTTATTTATACCTTCTTACGTTGTTGAATACGCAGTTGTCGATTCAACAGTCAAATACATGAATAAGAAAAATTTATGGGCCGGAGATGAGTTGGTGGGTGTAGTACCAAAATTAGCGATATCCAAAGATATTGAAACATCCGAATTTCGCCTGTCACACTGTAACGAAGAGTGGGAAGACCTCTGCGCTGTTCAATCGGCAACGACAATTGAGGAAATCAAGGAAATTGCCGAAAAACATTATCAAGGCATTAACAAAAACTGGATTCGGACAAACTATAACGAGTCTGATGCCATCGCCTTGATTGAAGCAGAAAAAGAAGCAGTGAAGTGTTCATTTTGCGGACGATCCCCTTGGGATGAAGAAATAGGAAGAATGGTTATCAATGAAAAAGCAAGAATTTGTGAGCTATGTATCAAGTCTTACTACAGCTTAATTCAAAAGAATTACTAATTTATTGTATGTGTAATAGCAGTATGCTCTTCTGCACACACCATGATGATTTTTGGTATGCGATGCGTACCCTACATTGGACAAATTATGTTTGAAGTACGTGACGATGAACCCAAATACGCTTTTCTGAATAACACGGAAAGCAAGGAAAAAAACCGCTACAACCTTAACATCGAACTGACCGATGCCAGCAGCGAGTTGCGGTGTAAGAGCCTAAACATTAACGGTGATGGGGCGATTGGTGAAAATCCTGACCGCTATAAACAACACGGTTTCTATTTTAATGCCGACAACTGCATCGGTTGTCATGCTTGCGAGTCCGCCTGTAGCGAGAAAAATGATGTCCCCGCACACATTGCTTTTCGTTCTGTGGGTTTTGTCGAAGGCGGTACGTACCCTGATTATCAGCGCATCAATATTTCAATGGCGTGTAACCATTGCGATGATCCTGTTTGTTTAACGGGATGCCCTACCCGTGCTTACACCAAGTTTGCTGAATACGGGGCGGTGTTGCAAGACCCCGATATTTGCTTTGGTTGCGGCTATTGCACTTGGGTGTGTCCGTATAATGCTCCGCAACTTGATCCAGTCAAAGGTGAAGTTTCCAAATGCAATATGTGCGTAGATCGCCTGGAGGTCAACTTGAAACCGGCTTGTGTTGCTGCCTGTTTAGGCAATGCCCTGGACTTCGGGGTTATCGAAAATATCCCTGAAAATCGCACTCAAGCGAAAACAGAAATACCAGGATTCCCTACCACCGATATTACCCATCCCAATATCCGCTTCCAACAAACGCGCACCACACATCGTGAAATGACCCGTACCGACGATATGCCCCTGAAATATCATCGTGATGACGTGCAAGACAAATTCAAACCGGTCGTTGACGAAAAGCAAGGTAAGGAACGGCACTGGAATTTTCGTAAACTGCTGACCAGCCACGAAAGCGCCCACGTTATTTTTACGCTATGCACCCAAGCTACTGTAGGTGCGTTCTCGATACTGATGTTGGGTATGTTGCTTAATGTTGAACCTGTTGCCATGCTAAAAAATACTAGCGCATTCATTCCGCTAATCTTTGTGATCGTTGCTGTCAGTACCGTGGGTCTGTTCAAACTCAACATGCACTTGGGCAAACCACACCGCTTTTATCGTGGCTTTAATAATTTGCGATTATCCCCAGTTAGCCGGGAAATTGCAGGGGTTTCGATGTTTTACACGGGATTGCTGGGGTATGCGGTTTTTGGCCTGTTTGATAATACCGTGCTTACGTTGATTGCGAATGTCTTCGCCGTTATTGGAGTGCTAAGTGGTGCTATCGGTTTGTATTATATGTACAAACTGTACCGAATCCCCGCACGACCGTTCTGGAATCACTGGCAAACAGGTACGGCATTTTTTGGCACGATGCTCAGTTTTGGCGCATTGCTGATTGGGGTTGTCAGCGTATGCCTGTTGCCATTGGCGACGGTTGAGACCCAACTTCTAGTGCAAATTCTCGCTGCAATTATTGCGTTGGGCTTGGTTATCGAAGGCATTGGGCATATTGCCCATGCCAAGGCCATGCGCGGTGCGGAACACGAAGGGGCAGTGTCTTATTACGTGCAAACCACGGAATACGGCAAGTCCTACCTGCTTCGCAATAGCCTGTTGGGAATTAATCTGGTGTTGGCGATTACCTTTACGATTACGGATTTATCGGTTGCAATCGCTTATGCGTTGGGCTTATTGCTAACCCTGTCCATGTTGGTCATGGCAGCATTCGGTCGTTCCTTGTTCTTCGTGCTGGTCATCCCCACCACCATGCCCGGCGCATTTTTCTGGAAGAACAAAGGCTTTGTCGATCATGCCAGGGAAATCGGTCTGGCTGATGCACCGCAACATGGCGTGGCTTATGAACAACATCACGCGTTCAAGCTTGATGAGTTAATCAAGACGATCAAGGAAAATTCGATTAAGGATATGGTCAAGCATGTTTTGTGGATTTTTGGGAAATAAGGAGTTGTCAGATTGCAGTCAATTAATAACCGCAACTGGCAAATAGCTGGGATTAACAAAAAATATATCGCGGTATGTTGCCAGATTAGCCTAAATTCTTTAGACACATTGAAATAGTCGCCGTCCAGAGTGTTCCGAGCTTGATGCGCTTCCCTTAGTGCAGCGCATCATGCACATTTGTCCAGAATCAATCATAATAAGGCTAGCGTTCATACACAGGCCACCATGTTGTGTTCAAATCCATAAAACAAGAGCCAAGTACCCCAAAAATTAATCGTTTCCCCTGTAGCAAATGTGGCGGTTTGCTAACTTTTAAACCTGGCACCCAGTATCTTACCTGTGCATATTGCGGTCAGGAAAACCAGATTGAGCAGCGTTTTGAGCAAATTCAGGAATACGATTTCCATCAAGCTTTAATTGAACTGGCTCAGGCTAAACCCGACACCGCAGAAATCGCGCAGATTCAATGTGATGCTTGCGGTGCCGGATTTAAATTTGCAGGCAGTATCCATGCTGGTGAATGCCCCTTTTGCGGTACTACGATTGTTACCAGCACGGCACAAACAAAACCTATCACGCCAAAATCCCTGTTACCTTTTAAAATTAACGAGCAACAAGCCAAACAACAATTTCGATATTGGCTAAAAGGCTTATGGTTTGCGCCCAACAAAGTCAAAAAATATGCCCAAGACGACACCAAGTTGATCGGTGTTTATATACCTTATTGGACATTTGATAGCAGCACAGAAACCACTTATCTGGGAGCGCGTGGTGATGTCTATTACGTCAGCCAGGAAGTGCAGACCGTCAGGGACGGGCGTATGGTTAATGAGATAAGGCAAGTGCCGCAAACTCGTTGGACTCCGGTACGAGGACGGGTTGCCCGATTTTTTGACGATGTATTAATCGGTGCGAGCAAATCATTGCCCCGACAAATCCTCGACCAATTGGAACCCTGGGATCTGGCAAACTTGGAAGCGTATAACGAAAGCTATCTCACTGGCTTCACCAGCGAATACTATCAAGTTAATCTCGACCAAGGTTTTGACGAAGCCAAACGTAAAATGGACAATGTGGTTTACCAGGACATTGCCTTTGACATCGGTGGTGACCAACAGCGCGTCGATCAATTTAATACCCAACACAACAATACCTCTTACAAACACTGCTTATTGCCCGTCTGGTCAGCTGCTTTTCGTTACCAGCAAAAAACCTACCGGTTCGTCATCAACGGCAGGACAGGCCAAGTGCAAGGTGAGCGGCCTTATAGCTATTGGAAAATTGCGTTTGCTATTATCTTTGGAGTCATTGCTGTGGGCGGGTTGCTAATATATATGGATCGATCTGGAATGTTGCAGCAAATGCAATAATATAGGTGGGTTAGACGCGTAAACTCTCGGCCGATGAGGTTTGTAAGATGCTTGGGCGCGTAGTGACCCAACAAACAGCGTATAGACGTTGGGTTACAGCACACAGACAATATGGCTCTAGTTTAGAGTCATAGGCTATGTGTGCCTAAGCCAATCTGCCGGATTGTTTATTTTTGTCGATCAGCCTTCAACTTCTGGGTTTATAACCTAGAATTGACCTTATTCATCACTACGATAAGACTGATTATGGAATTTAAAGAATACCTGAAACTGCTCGTCCAAAACGATGGCTCTGACCTGTACTTAACGGTAGATGCACCGCCCGCCGCCAAGTTTCAAGGCGTTTTGCGGCCTTTGGAAAACATCAAGCTCACTAGGGAACGGTTAAAGGAAATCGCACACAATCTGATGGATGCTGACCAGCGGAAGGCGTTTGAACACCAGCCTGAATTGAATCTTGCAATATCTGAGCAGGGGATAGGTCGATTTCGGATCAATATTTTTAAACAACGTAATTGTTTTTCTTTGGTTATCCGCAACATCAAGGTGGAAATTCCCAATGCCGACAAGCTGGGACTGCCTGATATATTGAAAAAAGTCATTATGGAAAAGCGCGGCCTGATTTTATTTATAGGCGGTACGGGTTCAGGTAAGTCAACCTCGCTGGCGGCACTGATAGATCACCGCAACGCCAATAGTTCAGGCCATATCATTACCATTGAAGACCCGATTGAATACATCCATCCGCACAAAAAATCCCTGGTTAACCAGCGTGAAGTCGGGGTTGATACGCTCAGTTATGAAGATGCGCTGAAGAATACCTTGCGGCAAGCCCCCGATGTGATCCTGATCGGCGAAATCCGCAGTCAGGAAACCATGGAACATGCCCTGGCATTCGCGGAAACTGGGCATTTGTGCCTGTCAACCTTACATGCGAACAATTCCAATCAGGCCTTGGACAGGATAATCAATTTTTTCCCGGAAGAACGCCGCAATCAATTGTTGATGGATTTATCCTTGAATTTGAAGGCATTCGTCTCGCAACGCCTAGTTCCTACGCTAGACGGCAAGCGCACAGCGGCGATAGAGATATTGCTGGCTTCGCAACTGGTCAGGGATTTGATCCACAAAGGTGATGTCCATGCGATCAAGGAAGCCATGGAAAAATCCGAAAACATCGGTATGCAGACGTTCGACAGCCACCTGCTCAGGCTATACAAAGAAGGCCTTATTTCACTGGACGAAGCCATGCAAAACTCCGATTCCCCTAATAATCTCAAGTTGAAGATCAATTTGAGCGAGGGGCTTGGTTCGTCATCACCAGGGGGTAGATCGGCAGAGTCGCCAAAAAGTGGATCATTAACAGGTTTGTCCTTACAAGCTATTGTCAAAGAGGAAGACAAACATGAGTCGTAATTGACGCTTCAGGCGATACATTTCTTTCTGGACATGACGGGTTCTGCTAAAAAAGGCGTTTTTACGTTATAATTCCCCATCTTTTATTGCCCATTCACAAAATTCGACGTGACCAGCCAAAACTACGATTTATCGACTTTTCAGGGACTTATCCTGGCCTTGCAAGATTACTGGGCTGCCCAGGGGTGTATCTTATTGCAGCCCCTGGATCAGGAAGTCGGTGCCGGTACTTTTCATCCCGCCACTTTTTTACGGTCGATAGGCCCTGAACCTTGGAATGTCGCCTATGTACAGCCCTCACGCCGCCCGACTGATGGGCGCTTTGGCGAAAACCCTAACCGTCTGCAACACTATTACCAGTATCAAGTCGCACTAAAGCCATCGCCTGATAATATCCAGGAGCTTTATCTAGGGTCTTTGCGGCAGTTGGGTTTCGATTTGCTGGAACACGATATTCGATTTGTCGAAGACAATTGGGAATCGCCCACCTTAGGCGCGTGGGGATTGGGTTGGGAAGTTTGGCTGAATGGGATGGAAGTCACCCAGTTTACCTACTTCCAGCAAGTCGGCGGATTGGAATGCCGGCCCGTCACTGGTGAAATCACTTACGGTTTAGAGCGTCTCGCCATGTATTTGCAAGGTGTTAAGAGCGTTTATGATCTGGTTTGGACGCGAGGCTCATTCGGTGTTGTCACTTATGGTGATGTGTTTCATCAAAACGAAGTCGAAATGTCGTCTTATAATTTCGACCATGCCAATGTGCCGTTTATGTTCCAATGCTTCGATACGTATGAGCAGGAATGCCAAAAATTGATTGCCTTGGATTTGCCGTTACCCGCTTATGAAATGGTGTTAAAAGCATCACATACCTTCAATTTACTGGATGCCCGTCATGCGATTTCGGTAACAGAACGGCAACGTTATATATTGAGAGTTAGAACATTGTCGAGAGCGGTTGCAGAAGCATATTATGCTCGCCGTGAATCTCTCGGTTTCCCGATGTGTGCCGGACAAGGAGCGTAACATGGCAGCAAAACATTTATTGTTTGAATTGGGATCGGAAGAATTACCGCCCAAAACCCTCGTCAAACTGAGCCAAGCCTTACTGGATGGTGTGTTGCAAGGCTTGGGTGCGGGAGAGCTGACGTTTACTGGTGCTAAGGCTTATGCTACACCTAGGCGTTTGGCGGTGTTTATCGAAAATTTGTCCACCCAACAACCCGACAAAACCGTTGAAAAACGTGGGCCGGCGATCCAAGCGGCATTCGCTCCAG
Source organism: Methylomagnum ishizawai (assembly GCA_945861705.1). Classification (GTDB taxonomy): domain Bacteria; phylum Pseudomonadota; class Gammaproteobacteria; order Methylococcales; family Methylomonadaceae; genus Methyloglobulus. The sequence continues at coordinate 29,853 of CAMAVM010000012.1, forward strand.
ATGGCAAACCCAGCAAAGCCGCAGAAGGCTTCGCCGCCAGTTGCGGGACGACCTTTGACCAATTGGAACGGCTGAAAACCGACAAAGGCGAATGGCTGATCTATAAGCAAGCAGTGAAAGGATTGCCCACAGAGCAATCAATTCCCGACATTATTCGCCAAAGCATTTCAGCCTTGCCGATAGCAAAACGTATGCGCTGGGGCAGTTTTGCAACCGAATTTGTCAGGCCAGTGCATTGGGCGGTATTGCTCTACGGTAACTCGGTTATTGAATGTGACATCTTGGGCTTGACGACGGGATCGACGACATCAGGACATCGCTTTCATGCACCGCAAACCATTGCCATCACTAGCCCAGAAAGTTATGCTGAAACCTTATTCCAGCAGGGCAAGGTGATTGCTGATATTGAACAAAGAAAATCCATCATACGCGACAAGGCTAATCAAGCAGCATCAGCGGTCAATGGCACGGCCCATATCGAAGACGATTTGCTGGAAGAAATTGCCGCATTAAATGAATGGCCTGTGCCTGTTACCGGATCATTTGATCCACGGTTTCTTGAGTTGCCAGCCGAAGTGCTGATTACCACCATGCAAACCAACCAGAAATATTTTCCGGTGAAAAATGCCAGCGGTGGGTTGTTACCGTATTTTATTACCTTCAGTAATATCGAAAGCACTCGGCCTGAATCCATCAAGCAGGGCAATGAACGCGTTATTACGCCGCGCCTGACTGATGCTGAATTCTTCTGGAAACAAGACCGGAAAAAATCCCTGGCAGTCCGCGTTGCAAGCCTGGGCAATATCGTTTTTCAGGAAAAGTTGGGTACGCTTGCAGATAAAACCCAGCGGGTAATAGTTTTATCTGAATTGATAGCGACACAACTCTGCGCCAATGTCGAATGGGCACAACGCGCCGCGCACTTGGCAAAAGCGGACTTGATGACCGATATGGTCGGCGAGTTTGGCAATCTGCAGGGCTTGATGGGGCGCTACTATGCTCTGGCTGACAATGAACCAGCCGAAGTTGCCAATGCCATTGAGCAGCATTATTTCCCCAAACAGTCGGGCAGTCCTACCCCAGCCAGCCAAACTGGTCAGATTGTCGCGCTGGCAGATAAGGTTGATACCCTGACGGGGATTTTCAGCGCCGGATTGATTCCTACAGGCGACAAAGACCCTTATGCGTTGCGACGAGCGGCGTTAGGATCATTAAGGATTATCATCGAAAATCAGCTAAGCCTGGATATTGTTGCCCTAGTTGATGCTTCGCTGAAACAATACATCCACAGCTTTGATCGTGATGTAACCCGCAAGCTGGTTGTTGATTTTATTTTTGACCGCTTGAAAGGCTATTGCTTGGATCGCGGTTTCGCACCTGATGAGTTTGATGCAGTCATGTCGGTTAATCCCGCGCAACCCTTGGATTTCATGAAAAGATTGCAAGCGGTCAAGGCTTTCCGCCAACTGCCCGAAGCCGAAAGTTTGGCTGCTGCGAATAAACGCATACGGAATATCCTGAAAAAATCGGAAACCGAGCCTGCTGAGTTTTTAGATCCAACTGGATTGGAAGAAATGGAGATAGATTTTTCTTATTCCATAGCGAAAGCAGAAGCAGATATTAAGCCATTTAAAGAGATTAAGGACTATCAATCGATACTTGATCGATTATCTTATCTACATAATCAAGTAAATTTATTTTTTGATAACATTTTTGTAATGTCTGATGATCTTCAAGTACGAGCAAATCGCTTAGGTATACTTGAAAGATTGAGTAAAGTGTTTTTGGAAGTAGCTGACATTTCCAAACTGCAATCGTAACCAAACGGCATGGAACAGCGCCGTTATGTGCTAATGGACAGGGATGGGGTCATCAACGAAGATTCCGATGACTTTATCAAGTCGCCAGAAGAATGGCGACCGATTGCAGGCAGTCTTGAAGCTATTGCTTTGCTGAACCAACAAGGCTACGACGTGGTGGTGATTACCAACCAGTCCGGTTTGGCAAGAGGCTTGTTTGATGAAGCCATGCTGACCAAAATCCATGAAAAAATGCACAGCCTGCTTGCAGAGAAGGGCGGGGAAATTGCCGCCATTTACTATTGTCCGCACGGCTCAGAGAGTTCATGCAACTGCCGTAAGCCAAAACCCGGCTTGCTGGAACAATTTGCCTTAGAAAAAAATGTCGATCTAAATAGCGTTTATTTTATTGGCGATTCGCTACGTGATGTGCAAGCAGCACTAGCCGTAGGCGCAAATCCGATCCTGGTCAAAACCGGAAAAGGCCAAAAAACGCTAGATCAGAATCCTAACTTTAACATTCCTGTCTTTGAAAATCTTTATGGCGCAGTCGAATATATCTTATCAAAACAATAGCATCCGAATATATTTTGGGTCAGCGGTATTTTTAGCAGGTTCGATCATCATGACATTTGTTTTCGGCTCTTTGGTCGTGCTTTGTATCATTTTTCCCTTTAAAGTCCGTTATCGCATGGGTAAAGGATGGGCAAAAGCCGTATTGAAATTAGCTGAAATTTGTTGCGGCGTGCGTCATGAGGTGGAAGGGCTGGAGCATATCAACGCCGACAGTGCCGCAATTGTATTAAGCAATCACCAGTCAGCTTGGGAAACATTGGCGTTCAGGTGTTTATTGCCGCCACAAACATCATTGTTTAAACAATCATTGTTGTGGATACCTTTCTGGGGATGGGCAATGGCAACCTTAAAGCCGATTGCGATAGACAGGAATAACAAACACGCTGCCTTGCGTAAATTAATCAGCCATGGAACTGAGGCTTTAAAACAGGGTCTATGGGTAGTTGTTTTTCCCGAAGGCACTCGTATGCCGGTAAGCGAGATGGGGAATTTTAGCGCAGGTGGAGCCATGCTGGCGCAAAAATCGGGTTATCCCGTCATTCCGATTGCACATAACGCTGGAAAATTTTGGCCGCGCTACAGCTTTTTAAAGTACCCAGGAACAATTAAGGTAAAAATCGGTTCACCCATTGAAAGCAAGAGCCGCAAGACGGCTGATATTAATAAGGAAGCTGAGGATTGGATAATTCAAGCGATGCGGGAAATCGGTCAATAATGAGTTTCCATTACCAAGCGGCCTATTGCAATTACATGAAAATCCGCGAAATGCGTATAATGTGCAGATGTTTATTGTGAGTTTAAATATTAAGATGGTGTTATATACATGAAAAAACTGTTGTTGATCCTCCTGTTACCCGTATTTCTCGTGGCTTGTGCTGATAAAAATCATTATGAGCAAGCCGTTTTAGAGGAAATGGAAAAAGAGCAAGAAATTAAAGAATATAAAATAGACCCTGCTCACATGGCTAAGTGCGTTATTGACACAACGTATCTAAAGATGCCCGGCTTTTTTGTTTTCGATCCTGATAGATTACAAGCTTATCGTAATTACGCAAAAATGCTGACTTTGGCTAAATCGAAAGATCCAAAGAAGACCTTTGAAGAATTGGGTAAAGAATTCGGCTCACCGCAAGAACTTGCAAAAGCCCGTACCAATTACACTGAAAGCATTATGAATTGTTACACCGCTATCATGCACGAACAAGACGGTGATGATGAGCAAAGCAAAATCTAAAATATCCGCTTAGGGTTTTACATGAGGTGTGTTACACACCTCATTGTAATCCGTTTGATTTTAGTCTGGTTGTGTCCACGCGAAGCGGGGCTGGAAGAAAGGTAAATGGTGGGCAAAACAGCCTGTCCACGGAATCTAAGAAGGCAGTATAGTTGTGGAGTGCCAAACCTAGGCTTAGCACTCCCAATATTTAATTTTGTACAGCGGTAGGGTGCGTTTTACGCACCCTTTTAGGTGCATGGATCACCCTAATCGACTACTGAACTCGTTGAGTGACTGTGCAATGATTCCTTAATTGACAATCAGTGCTAGTCATCTGATGGTTTGGCTTCTTCATCGCTGGATTTCTCATCGGCTTTTTTAGTCGCTTTTTTGGCTGGCGTTTTCGGTGATTCTTCTGCAATTTCTGCTGTTTCTTCAATTACTTCTGGCGCACTAGCCTTAACCTCAGCTTTCTCCTTAGCTACCTTATCTGGTGTATGGTAAGGGTCGAATTCATTAGGATCTTTGGGTTTCGGTTTCTTAGCTTCTTCCTCGGCAGCTTTTGCCGCTAAACGTTTTTCTTCAGCTAGCCGTCTATCTTCTACCAAAGAGTTCATGAATTCTGTAAACCAAGCCTGTTGTGTGACAGTAGCCAAGTCTGGATCAGCAAGAATATCAGCATCTTCTGGCAAATTACCTTTATCTTTTGCCATTTTTAAGGCTTCCAGGCAACTGTCATTTTCGCCACGTACGCCATAAACGCAGGCAAGATTAAACGCGGCAACGCCTGATTGAATTGAATTGGCTTTCTCAAACTGCCGTTTAGCCATTTCATACAGCTCATCGCTGGGTTCTACTTCCCTGGCACGGGCTAAATCCATGCAGGCAACCCCAGCATCTATCGCCGCAGCAAGATAGCCGGGGTCTAAAGTCATGCAAAAAGAGAATTTCGCAATCGCGTTCCGGTAAATATTGATCGATTCCGGTGGCGTTTTGGTTTTTGCCTGACGCAGTAAAGTAAGACCCCAATGGTACAGCGCGGCGGCGCGTAAAGAATCGCCGGTCAGGACATCAGCATAGTCTTGATAAGCTTCTTTAAATAATTGATCCGCGACACTGCCTTCGTTTTTGCGTGCATTATCTGCTTTTTTTACGGCAGCATCGAGTTTGGATTTTTTTGTGAACGATGCGAAAAACGACATGATTGAATTCTCCTGGTTAATAGATTTATCGTGATGATATTGGGCTAATAATAGCCCATTTTTAGTAGGGTGATGTTACCTGATACCCGAAAAACCAAAATTGTGCCAAACAAGGTGCTTTAGAACTTGCTAATCGCACAGATGGAGCTTGCGAAATCCGAGCATTGGTGACTTCGCGTTTTCGGTATTACCTTGTGCTTAATACAAGTTAACTAATTAATAAATCAAGCAATTCTCTGATTTATTCAGCAGTTTCAAGCTTATGGTCTTGAGCTTGAACGATTTTTGGGTTTACTGCTACGTGGATTAAAATTAGCCCCATTACCACGTTCACGTTGGGGTGTTTTTTTGTCGGTATGCCGATAATCTTTTTTACCCGAATTTTTGGAAGGAGCAACTTTTTTCGGTGCATCCATGACTTTTAAAGAAACCGGTTCATAACCGGTATCGTCCACTCGTGGAATTTGCCGCTTTAACAGTTTCTCGATAGCTTCCAGTAAGTACGCTTCTTCCGGGCAGACCAGAGATAGCGCACTACCACTTGAACCTGCACGTCCGGTACGTCCTATCCTATGAATGTAATCTTCAGCGACTTGCGGTAGATCGTAATTGACCACATGTGGCAATTCTTCTATATCCAGCCCACGCGCCGCAATATCAGTGGCGACTAAAGCCGTGACCTTGCCATTTTTGAAATAGTCCAGTGCCTTCGTCCGTGCGCCTTGGGTTTTGTCGCCATGCAGCGAAGCCGAACGGATGCCGTCTTTAACCAACTGCTTTTCCAAGCGGTCAGCACCGTGTTTGGTACGCACGAAAATCAGCACTTGCTTCCAATTATTGCTGCCGATTAAGTAAGACAACAGTTCGCGTTTGTTATCTTTGTTAATGCCGTACACGCATTCGGAAACTAAATCTGCCGTGATATTCTGCTTGGCAACTTCAATTTCGACAGGACTGTTAAGAATCGTTGCCGCCAGCGTTTTGATCGCGCCGGGCATGGTCGCAGAAAACAGCAAACTTTGCCGATTTTTAGGCAAATAAGCCATAATTCGGCGAATTTCTGGCAAAAAGCCCATATCCAGCATACGATCTGCTTCATCTAATATCAATATTTCTATATTGCCTAGAGAAATGGTTTTTTGACCGATATGATCCATCAACCGACCTGGCGTGGCGACCACAATGTCGCAGCCGTGCCGTAACTGCCTGATTTGCATATTGATACTTGCACCACCGACAATAACTTGGGTCTGCAAGGGCAGATATTTTCCATACGTTGCAATACTTTCATAAACTTGAGCTGCCAACTCGCGGGTAGGGACTAATACCAAAGCACGAACCCTTCTAGGTCGGGTGTTTAAATCAGCACTATCCGCAAGCCGTTGTAGTAGCGGCAAAGAAAATCCGGCGGTTTTGCCTGTGCCGGTCTGTGCGCCTGCCATAATATCTTTACCGGCAAGAATAGGCGGAATCGCCTTAATCTGAACAGGCGTGGGTGTTGTATAACCTTGGTCGGCAACTGCTTTCAGCAGAGCGTCCGATAAACCGAGTGAGTCAAATGACATGTAAACCTTAATAGTTGAGAATAGTTTGTAGGCTGGGGCAGCAACGATTCCATACCATTATGCTGCACTTCCACCACCCCTGGTGGTCGTTGATAAACCCAGCCAACGGAAATTTGAAGGAAGGATTAATCATCCTCCCGTAACACTCATGTGCCGTAGGATCACGGGCTGCTCATGAATATTGAATTCGTGTTTTTCGGGCTTAATAAGCATGGCATCAATAATAGCTTGCTTTAAGATGTCCATATCGCCAGGATTAGCCCTGATAATTGCTTTTAAATCAACCGAATGCTCATTCCCCAAGCACAACAATAATCGCCCTTCAACCGTCAACCGAACACGGTTGCAGGTGCTGCAAAAATTGGCACTGTGTGGTGAAATAAAGCCCACTCTGGTGTTTTTGCCTTGCACCTTATAATACACTGACGGCCCACCGGTTTTCTCGGTAGACGCCAGTAATGAGAACTGGGTCGCTAAATCCGCCTTAATGCAATCGCTGGAATAATAAGCGGAAGAACGATTATGTTGGCTGACTATCCCCAGTGGCATTTCCTCGATAAAGCTAATGTCAATGCCCTTATCCACCGCAAATTGCACCAGACCGACCACTTCCTGATGGTTTTTGTCCTTGAGTATCACTGCATTGATCTTAATGCGCTCAAATCCAGCATCCTTAGCTGCATAAATCCCCCGTAAAACTTGGCTCAAATCGCCAGTCCTGGTGATTGCCTTAAATTTATCGGTATCCAAGGTATCCAGGCTGATATTGATGCGCTTAACCCCCGCTTTTTTCAACGGCAAAGCCATGTGTTCCAGTTGCGAACCATTCGTCGTCAATACCAACTCATGCAGGCTCTCGATTTTGCCGATATTTTCTAGCAATTCCAATGCCCCGCGCCTAACCAAAGGCTCACCGCCCGTAATTCGGATCTTTTTTACCCCTAATTCCGCAAATGCCTTGGTAATCGTATACAGCTCTTCCAGCGATAACACCTGGTCTCGCGGCAAAAACGTCATTTCCTCAGACATGCAATACACACAACGGAAATCACAACGATCCGTAATGGAAACGCGCAAATAATCCACCTTCCTGCCGAAGCGGTCGATTAACTGAGGTGATTTGTTGCCAATGTTCATGCAGTACAGAAATGATTAAAATTCAAGTGAATAACCAGCAAACTCATTGTAACATAATGCGAAACTAATCAGGGTCGAGCAAGTCAAAATTGCACCTTTTCAGCAACAAAGCCAGTTACTTATGATGTTAATAGGATAGACCTTGCGGAATGAATGAAGTTCTTTAAGATTCATGCAAACAATCCGCATACAAAGCCCTTTCAAACCAAATAGAAAAACAAAAATTACCACTAAATTCCAGTTATGTGACGTGTTTCACAAACCTATTCATTAAGGTCTATACTGAAATGCAATCAAAGAAAAACTTGTTGAATTAGGTTGAGTGGACAATGCCGTTGAACAGAATAGACCATCAGGTTATACAAGAGCAGCCATCAAAAACCTTGGAATTTACTCTCATGGAGCTGATGACGATGAGTTCAACTTTCAAATGCGTTTCCAATTATGAATATTGACTATTTAACGCAACTTGCCACCCAGGATGGCGCACAATACGCGTGGTTAAGGCAAAGCCTGAATGATTACGAAATGGCTAATATATTGTTGGCGGCGAACAAATGGGATGGTGTTTGCTACCATGCCCAACAAGCGGTTGAAAAAGCGTTGAAGTTCCTGCTCAGTGATGCAGCCCAAGCCTTCAGTCATACATATTCAGTCCATGCGCTTGCTAAAACCTGCAATGAAGCCCTTGCAACAAACCTGTTTGATGGTGAAATTATTGAATCGTATAAGGAATTAAGCCAATACAGCACCATCGCCCGTTATCCGTTGGCTTCTGATGCCCCAGTTGATGTCATCACCAAAAAACAAGCCCTGTCAGCCATCGACACCTTAACCCAAACCTTGCTAATTATGGAGAGGGCTTATGAACGCAACTAACCTCATCCAGCAAGCCAGGTCAGTAAAATACGACAGCGTGTTAGCTTATCTTAATGTAGCATTCAAAGATTTCACCCATCCAGTATACTTGTTTGGCTCCTACGCAACAGGACGATTTCACGGTCACTCGGATGTCGATATTCTCATCATTGCACCCAATGCAATATCAGCAAAAGTCTATCGTCAGGTCTGTGACAAAATGTCTGGCTTAGGGATGAATTATGACGTTCTTATAGCACCTTCCATCGAACGGTTAGATAGCAGCATTGTTAACTCGCTACAAGCTATACACGAGCCTTAGCAACATTATTCGACACACGGGTAAGCAGCAATCTCATTGCAACATAATGCAAAACTAATCAGCAACAAAGCCAGTTAATTAGGTAGACCTTGCAGGATGATTAGAGTTCTTTATGTTAGATATAAACAAACCGCTTACAAAACCCTATCAAACAAAAAAAAGGGAACGATTGCCACTAAATTGCAGAATTGTGACGTGTTTCACAAACGCCTGCATAGAGTCTATACTAATATGTAATCAAAGAAGAACGTGTTATATCAGGTTGAGTGAAATGCCGTTGAATCAAAAAGATTATCAGGTCATGCCAGAAAAACCATCAATGCAATTCGGATTCACATTGATGGAGTTGATGGTTACATTGAGTATTGCCGGCATCATGTTAAGCATAGCAATCCCCAGCTTTACCTCTACCATAAGAAGCAGCCGGATAACCACACAGGTTAACGAGTTTGTTACGTCAATAAATTTTATACGTAGCGAAGCAGTTAAGCGCGGAATGCGGGTTTCAATGTGCAAAAGTAGTGATGGTGCTACTTGCGTCACAAGCGGCAACTGGGCGCAAGGCTGGATTGTTTTTACCAATCAAAATGAGGATGCAGATTATGACGGCGCACCCGAAACAATATTGAAAAGACAAGAAGCCGCACAGTCCCAGAATACAATAGTCGGAAACACGCTTGTTGACGACATTATCTCTTACATAGCGAGTGGTGAAATTGTTAGTTCGGGTTCGATTTTCTTTTGTGATGATCGCGTTGCCGAAGTGGGAAAAAATAGTAATCGCCACGACTACTGGTCGTTCGAGAATTGAGACCTACCAGTGTACATGAAGATGAAAACCATCATGAAAACACACAGCGGTTTTACCTTGATTGAAGTGTTGATTGCCGTAGTTCTACTCGCCGGGGCGTTGTTGGGCTTGGCAGGGCTACAAGCCAGAGTGCTGAGTAATAACCAAAGTGCTTACAACCGCAGTCAAGCAACCCAATTAGCGTACGATATTGCAGACCGGATGCGAGCCAATACCAATAGCTCTGTTGCCGCCAACAATAACGATGCACTGGTTATTTACACAACTTTTCTTCCAAGTACAGGTATACAAAAACCGAATTGTTTGACTACAACTGGGTGCAGCCAAGTCGATATGGCTAACAATGATCTTTTTGAGTGGAATCTTGCGCTCGCTACCCTGCCTAATGGACAAGGGTTAGTGTGTAAAGATAGTACACCTAAAGATGGTACTTCAACGGCAGCCTCTGCTTGCGATGGAGCAGGTGCGGATTACCATATCAAAATATGGTGGGATGATGACAAAAGCGGCACAAACCAACTTTTTGTAGTGGGTTTTAAGTTATGAGTACAGATTCGTTAAATAAAGATAGGGACAGCAGTATTGCTGCTGCAATGAACGCGATACACGAGCCGTTACGTCAATCTCCTATTTGCACCCCAAGTTACCGTCAACAACAAGGTTTAACGCTGATTGAAATTATGATCGCACTCTTGATTGGGGCATTTTTATTGGGTGGGGTAATGGAGGTTTTTTTAAAAAGCAGACAAACCTATAGAGTGCAGGAAGCACTATCCAGATTGCAAGAAAATGGTCGTTTTGCCATGGATTTTTTAGCCAGAGATATTCGTATGACGGATTATCGAGGCTGTCAGGGCGGCTCGCTCAGTACTCCCAAACAACCAAAATCTTTGTATGACACTGCCACTAGGTCAATTAATGAAGCCCTAGTGGGCGTGAATGGAGCGCCAAATGCCAATAGTGCTATGGATGCGCCAGATAGCATAACCGCCAGATGGTCAGAAAATGGGTGTAACGATGTTGTTACCACCCCCTGCTCGACAGATCTCAATCAAGAGTGTCCTGAGAACCGTGCTTTTGATATTAGAACTGCAAATTCGGTTCTAAATTTAGCAAGGAATACGGCAGCGTTAGTTGAAGGCGTAGAAAACATGCAAATCTTATATGGCGCAGATACAAACAACGATGGAGTTCCCAACTATTATGTGCCAGCAGGCACTGCGGGGCTTGATATGACGCAAGTGAACAGTGTGCGTGTTAGCCTCTTGTTAAGAACTATCGATGACAATATCGCTTCTGAGCCTTTGGCATATACATACAACGGCGCAACAACCACGCCAACAGACCGTAGAATCCGGCGGGTATTCACGTCCACAATTGCGCTACGTAACCGATTGCACTGAGGTTGATTGTATGACATCCAGACCTGTTTTATATAAATCTCAATCCGGTGTTGTTCTAGTTGTTGCTTTAATCATGTTGCTGTTATTGACATTGATAGGTACTGCCGGTATGCAGTCCACTTCGTTGGAAGAAAAAATGGCAGGTAATATGCGCGACAAAAACCTAGCCTTTCAAGCTGCCGAATCGGCTCTTAGCGAGGCTGAAGCCAGTCTATTTCCGGTTGCACCTGCCGTTCTGCCAAATTTTACGCCTGAAGGTACGGTTACGGTGACTGATCCTATCACGCATGTATCAACTGTCTATAATGGCTATTATTCTAAAGACTCAACCATACCAACCGCAGTCGTTACGGGTTCAACTACTAAACTGCAACTTGAGGAAGATAGTTTTTGGACAACAAATCCAGTGGCAACTTCTACGATTACCACATTAGGTAACGATGTTGCTGCTCCAAAATATATCATCCAAAAATTAGATACCGTCTGTTATAAGGAAGCTTGTCCATTAGCCAGTGACCGTTCAACGCCATATAGAATTACAGTTAGAGCCACAGGCGGCAGTACTGTCACGGTGGTTATTGTTCAATCTGTTTTTACGACCGATTAAATACCCTTAGGGTCTTATAAATTAATTAAGCTGCTCATAGCGGGAGTTTTAAGGTGAATCAATTCAAATCAATAAAATCATACAGTCGCTTTGGTCTGTTAAGTGGGTTTTTAATTGCCGTCGCTATTGTAACTAAGATAGCGGTTGCGGGAGATATTGCAACGACCCCATTGTTTATAGGACAGGCAGTAGCACCTAAAGCAATGATAAATATGTCCAAGGATCACCAGCTTTTCTTTAAAGCTTATGATGATTATTCCGACTTAGATGATGATGACGTTCCTGAAACCACGTACAAGCACAGCTTTAATTATTACGGCTATTTTGATAGTACAAAATGTTATAAATACAGCAGTAACCGTTTTGAACCCGAAAGTATTTCTTCGGACAAATATTGTGATGATGACCAATGGAGCGGAAATTTTTTAAATTGGGCAACCATGTCGCGCATGGATGTCATTCGTAAAATACTGTATGGCGGTCTGCGTTCTACAGATGACGCTAATTTAACGGTATTAGAGCGTGCTTTCCTTCCTACTGATGCCCATAGTTGGGCCAAGTTTTATAACGGTAGCGATTTAGACAAGCTGACTCCCTTTAACTACACTGAAGGACTTACCTTATGTAATACAACAGATGCTTCTTCTGGGACATCTCAATCAGTTACCAACGCACCGCTAATTCGCGTTGCCAAAGGCAATTTTGCTTTATGGGCAGCTAATGAACGTTGGCAGTGCAAGTGGGGTGAGGGCGATAATGGCAATAACGCTACCCTATCGGGGATAAATGCCAGTAGCACTGCGCCATCGCAATCAGGCAATAATGAATATATTGCACGAGTTCAAGCTTGTGTTAGCACCGCCTTGGAAGGCAACGAAAAATGTAAAAATTACGCGAGTTCTGACTTAAAACCGATAGGTTTACTGCAAGAATACGGTGACGGTAACAAGATGTACTTCGGACTCATGTCTGGTTCGTATCAAAACAACAAGGAAGGTGGCGTTTTAAGGAAAAATATCGGTACTTTTACAAATGAAATCAATGCTAATGGTACATTCACCGCGACCACTGGAATTATTAATGCCCTTAACAAACTCAAGATAGTTGGTTACCAATACGGTTCTGGCAATGGAATCTATAATAACGCTCAATCTACTACTGGTGGCGGCGATGACTGTATTTGGGGTCTAAGTACCTTTACGTCCAGTAAATGTAGAAATTGGGGTAATCCACAAGCCGAGCTATTACTGGAATCCCTGCGTTATTTGGCGGGTAAAAGTGCGACTCCTGCGTATAGCGCAACTGACACAGTTCTTAATTTAACGACAGCAAGTTTTGTAAATCCAATAACAACCGCCGAATCGTGTGCTTCACTGAATGTTATACAATTTAATGCTAGCACCACTTCTTATGATGCCGATGGTCTTGGGCTCGCTACCGATATTGGTTTGTCAAATTTGAGTGCTGCAACAGACGCAGTAGGGGCAGGAGAAATCTCAACTTCCAGTCCATTTTTTATAGGCGAAAATGGCACCGATAACAATCAATTGTGTACCGCCAAGACCGTCAGCCCTAGTGGTAGTAATACCTTGAGTAAACTGCTGGGGACATGCCCTGATGCGCCTCGGCTTTCGGGGTCTTACCAAATTGCAGGTCTGGCACATTATGCACACACTAATGATCTACGCTCGGATATTACAAAAAATCAATTGGTAAATCTTTACGGCATAGCGTTATCCCCAGCGTTGCCTAAAGTTGTTGTGCCAGTACCAGGTTCTAGTACCAAGAAAATTACTATACTACCGGCCTGTCGTAATTTAAGTACCGCACCCAATGCCGCCAATTGTGCCATTGTTGATTTTAAAATCATAAGTCAAGCGACAACCTCAACGACTGCAACAGGCAAACTCTACGTTAACTGGGAGGATTCCGAGCAAGGCGGCGATTTTGATCAGGATCAATGGGGTACTATTACATACAGTATTACAGGGTCAAACGTAACGATAACCACGGATGCTATTGCCCAATCCACGCCTAACAAAATGGGTTTCGGCTATGTGGTCAATGGTACAAGCCAAGATGGTTTTCATGTTCATTCAGGGATCAATGGCTTTGCCTATACCGACCCCACGGGTGGAACGACCTGTACAAATTGCAATTTCGGTGATGCTGCAAGTGTTCGCACATATACCATTGGGACAGCTAACGCAAACAGCCTAGAGCAACCTTTGTTTTATGCGGCTAAATGGGGTGGTTTTATTGACTCCAACAATAACAAAAAGCCAGATCTACAAAGTGAATGGGATGCCGAAAATAATACCACTGGAAATGCCGAACCTGATGGCATCCCCGACAAATATTTTGCCGCTACTAATCCACTAAAATTGGAGACTTCATTAGCCACAGCGTTAACTAAAATTAGCCTCGGTGATGGTGCTGCATCCGCTGTTGCAACGAATTCCACCCAGTTAAATGCAGGTTCAATTGTTTATCAAGCTAAATTTAACCCTATAGACTGGAGTGGCGACGTAGAAGCCTTTGCGGTTAACACGAATACTGGTGCGCTTACCACAGACTGGAAAGTGTCCGACCCAGGTAAAATTCCTGGTTCTGATGTTCGTAATATTTTAACTTACAACCCTAGGAAAGCATTGGGTTCGCGCGGCATCCCTTTCCTTTGGGGACAGTTAACTTGCCCTGCTGCTAGCACATCTACACAGAAATGTACGAAGCCTGGGAGAAAGCCCAGTGATCCACGCAGATCGTGTAGTCCTGGTAGCAAAAATTGCGTTTGTGAAATATTAACTACTTCTATTCCCACTTGTATTGACACTAATGTTCAAACCGATGGAAAATCACAACAGGATTACCTAAATAAATTGCCGCCAGCGACATCGTCCGATCTTAAAGGTCTTGACCGAGTTGACTGGTTACGTGGCGACCAAGAAAACGAGAAACTTAATAAAGATGATACTGATCTAAACCACATTTTTAGAAAACGGACGAAGCTATTGGGTGATGCCGTTAATTCTGATCCTGTTTTTGTGGGTACTGATGACTTTGGCTATGGTGCCTTGTCAGGAGTAGAGGGCAGCAGCTATACCGCTTTTCGAGCTAGCTCTGCCTATTTAAACCGCATACCTACGCTTTACGTGGGTACCAATGATGGTATGTTGCACGGTTTTGATGGCAGAAAATCAACAGCTACTGTCACTTCAGGCGGGAGTGAGCTATTTGCGTACGTTCCCAACGCGAATGCCTGAGTTAAGTAAGCTGACATCGCCTACTTATACCCATCAGTATTATGTCGATGGCACTTCTGCTTCAAGTGATGTGTATTATGATTCGAGTTGGCACACCATGTTAGTCGGTGCTACAGGTGCAGGCGGTCGTGCGTTATTTGCGCTGGATGTTACTAGCCCACCTACCAGTGCTACTGAGTTTGCTACCTTTACACCTACCAGCGCATTGTGGGAGTTTACCGATACCGCGCCTCCCGTCGCTACTGATTGCAGCGCGTTTGGAGCAGGCAGTGCTAACTATGATGCCAATGATCTGGGCTATACCCTGGCACAACCTTCGATAGTTAGAATGCAAAATGGCAGTTGGGTAGTCATTGCCGCTAACGGCTATAACAGCAATAACGGCAGTGCTGTGTTGTTTATTCTTGACGCTAAAACCGGCTGTATTATCAAAAAAATTGATACCGGCGCGAAGCCTAGCACCCCAATACCACCTGGGCGGTCAGATAAAAATGGTCTGTCAACACCCATTGCTGTTGATGCCAATAATGATCTGAGTATAGATACTGTTTATGCAGGCGATTTATACGGCAATTTGTGGAAGTTTGATTTGTCAGGTACCGTTGCTAGCTGGAATATATCTGGCGGCAGCCCTATATTCGTGGCTTGTACAACAGCGGGTGCAAGTTGCCCAACAGCAAATCGGCAGCCCATCACTAGCAAGCCTAACGTTGGTGCAGTACGGGCAGTAGGCTCTGATCAAGACGGTGTCGGTAGAATGGTGTACTTCGGTACAGGTAAGTTTTTTGAAACAGGTGACAACTTATTGCCTACTTTACCCGCACTACCACAGGTACAAACTTTTTACGGCCTATGGGATAGAGGCTCGACCATCACTGATCGCGCTTTGTTGCAAGATCAAACCATTGATTTTGAAGGTTTTGCCGATACAGATTGTGGAACGGCTTCTTGCCCTAAAACCATTAGGTCTGTTCGTGTAGTGTCAAAAACCACTGTTTGTTACGCTGCCACCACCGTTGGTTGCACAACAAGTAGCCCGTTAAAAAGCGGCTGGGCATTGAATTTACTCGTTAAACCTGGCAATGTTGCCCAGGGTGAACGGGTCATCAGTCTACCTTTAGTACGTCGGGGCTTAGTAGTGTTTTCTACGGTAATCCCCAATCCTGACCCCTGTGGTGATGGTGGAGAATCACGCTTAATGGAAATTGATGCGCTAAGTGGTGGTGAAGCTGATGCAACGCCCTTTGATGTCACTGGCAATGGCGTAATTGATGATAAGGATTTTATATTGATCAACGGCGTGAAACATAATGCGTCGGGTGTTAACCAAGGGATTGGTATTACTAAGCAACCAACAGTAATTGAATCTCCAACCGCATCCATTGACTATAAATACAGTAGTGGCTCAAGTGCTGCTATGGGAACTGTTGTTGATAGAGGAGGTAGTGGCTGTGTAGGTACTACCTGTGACGATGATGATGATGTCGGCGGAAGTACCGCTATTCCTGGCACACGCAGGTCATGGCGGCAATTGAATGCCTTGTAATTGGTAAGAGACGAGACAAGCAGGTGAGCAAACGGTGCTTGCCTGCGTAAACTGAATAACATATCGCACTAATTAGCGTAGAATGAATTATGAGACAAACGCAATCAGGTTTTACGTTAATAGAACTGATGATATGTGTGGCAATAATCGGTATTTTGACTGCTATTGCCTTACCTAGTTATCAGGAAAGTGTGAGAAAGTCACGCAGAGCGGATGCAAAAGCCGCTTTGCTGGGTTTAGTCAATGCTATGGAGCGGCATTTTACGGAAATCAATACCTATTGCAATGCGGGAGGAACAGGCGGAGGAGACTCTTGTGGTACGGGTTCTATCAATGATACAGGAACTCCCTCTTCCTCTGTTTACACGGTGGACACTGGCACGGCTACGTATTATGACTTAACAATCAATGCCGTAGATGCCAGCACCTACACCTTATGGGCTGCACCAAAAAGCGCTCAGGCCAGTGATAAATGCGGTACGTTGACGTTGACACATTTGGGTGCTAAGGATGTTACAGCGCAAACATCCGGTGTAACCAAGGCTGATTGCTGGTAGGGTTGTGTGTTGGTTGAATCAGATGTAGATGTAGATAGGGTGGGCAGGCTTTTTTGCCCATCTTTTGTTTACAGATTTATGTTAATTTTGTTCGTGGTTTGACCATTCGGCAAGCGCACGGCTCACCACGAACCAAACCGTCAGGTCACGGAACAGAACCTACACAGGTCTTTACCCTCACAAACTGTTCGTCCTGAGCTTGTCGAAGGAAGCTTGTCGAAAGACAATCAGATTTGACCATCGCTTCAAATTACTTCTCCAACTCCTCAGCACTAAAATCATCAACTGTAATCGCTTGCAATCTCGCCTGCTCTGCTGTGTCAAACAACTGGGCTTCTTCTTTTGTGATGATGTTTTTGGTCAGCGCATCTTTTGCAACTTCAGACATCTCACTCTTAGCCAACTGCTTTTGTTTTTGTGCCAGCTTTATCTTGGCTTCAACCGGAGCTGCTGCGAGTACCGCTTTAAACGCCACCTCGATCCTGCCAGTGGCATCATCTGGCTTATTGTTGATGTAGATACCTTTGGTTAAGCGGTCGCGTACGGACGAATCAGCCAACAACAATGCAGCGCATTGGTGGACTAGCTTATCACTGGCGGGTTTGTTGGGTTTGCCCAGCGGGAAGATGACGGCATTGAGCAGACAAGCAACAGGAGGAAATGGTAGCTTGGTCAGTATATCTGCTAAGGCTTGTTGTGCGCGGTAAATGCTTTCCTGGCAAGCCCAATGCAGCAGCGGTAGGTCGTCTTTCTGTTTGCCTTGGTTTTCATAATGTTTCAGCGCACAGGAACATAGGTAAAGGTTAGATAAAGCATCGGCAAAGCGACCAGACAACCGTTCCTTACGTTTTAACGCGCCACCCAAGGTTAATAAGGCGTAATCAGCAAGGAATGCAAACCCAACACTTAGCCGTGCAATCTGGAGGTAATAGCGTTTGGTTTCTTTATCACCAGGGGTTGCCAGAAAACGGGCGTTGGTTAATCCTAGCCACAAACATGCCGCTTTGTTATGCCCCCAGTGACCAATATGGTTGAAGAAAACTTGGTCGAATGCATTTAAGTTACCTTCGGCTATTGCCGCCATTTCTTGCTGGATGTAAGGGTGGCAACGGACTGCACCTTGTCCGAAGATCATCATGGTGCGGGTGAGGATGTTTGCGCCTTCAACTGTAATACTGACCGGAATAACCTGGTATACGCGCCCTAGGTAATTTTTTGGCCCTAAACAAATCCCCGCGCCACCGAGTATATCCATACCGTCATTAACCACACGTCGCATGCGTTCGGTCAATTCGTATTTCAAGATGGCGGAAATGACGGCGGGTTTCTCACCTTGATCTAATGCCGCATTGGTGACTTGTCTTGCCGCGTCGAGAATGTAGGTTTCACCTGCGACCCGCGCCAGTGCTTCTTCAATGCCCTCAAATTCCCCGATAGGCATGTTGAATTGCTTGCGGATACGGGCATAAGCACCGATGTTGCGGCTGGTGAATTTAGCTGCACCTACACTCAGGGCGGGTAGCGATATAGCGCGTCCGGTCGTCAGGCATTGCATCAACATCTTCCAGCCATTGCCGACCTGTGCAACGCCGCCGATAATCATGTCCATTGGGATAAAGACATCTTTACCCCAATTTGGGCCGTTCTGGAATGCGGAGTCCAATGGAAAGTGTCTTCTTCCAATGCTTATGCCAGGGGTATTGGTGGGTATAAGTGCAACTGTAATACCAATATTCTCTTTGTCGCCGATCAGGTGGTCGGGATCGTAAAGCTTGAAGGCGAGACCCAATACGGTAGCGATTGGCCCCAAGGTAATGTAGCGTTTTTCCCAATTTAGCCGTATTCCCAATACCCTATCCTGCCCCTTATGGTTGCCATAACAGACCACACCCGTATCAGGCATTGCGCCTGCATCACTGCCTGCATGTGGGCCAGTTAATGCGAAGGCAGGAATATCCTCGCCATTCGCCAAACGAGGCAAATAATAGTTTTTTTGTTCTTCCGTGCCATAATTCAGCAACAGTTTTCCAGGTCCCAGTGAATTAGGCACCATAACAGTGACTGCCGCTGTGCTGCTGCGGCTGGATATTTTCATCACTATTTCAGAATGCGCCGATTCGGAGAACTCAAGCCCGCCATATTTCTTGGGGATCATTATGCCGCAGAATTTTTGCTTTTTAATGTAATCCCACACTTCCGGCGGTAAATCCATGCGGTTATGGGTAATGTCCCAGTCGTTGAGCATGGCACATAAGGTTTCTGTCGGGCCGTCAAGAAAGCCTTGTTCTTCTTTTGAGAACTTTGCGACAGGTAGATTTTGTAGGATGTCCCAGTTAGGGTTGCCTGAAAACAATTCGGCATCCCACCAAGTGTTGCCTGCTTCCAGTGCTTCCCGCTCAGTTTGCGACATGGCGGGTAAAGCCGCCTTCATGAATTTGAAGGCCCAGCGGCTGATGAGCCATTGCCGGATGGGGATTACGTTTAAAGGGATGAAAACGATTAAATACGTCATCCACAAACTGAGATTGCTCGACGATGAAGCGCCATTCACGAGTAGATACGCGCCTAGCAATGCGCCAACAGCCAAGGTAATCCAGTGTATGGAAGCTTTGTGGTAAGCCAATATAACGACCAGGATGATAAGTGTGAGCAGCCAGAGCATGGTGTTCTCCTTTTTTGTTGTCGCTAACGCGACGGGTTTTTTTTAATCGGGTTCTCGCACCCGAAGACGAAATGCTTTCTTTTGCGTCGCCAAAAAAAATATTCAAAGAAAAGGCGACCCTCTGCCACTTATTGTCTGCACTTCTCGATTTTAATAAGATTTGATGGAAGGGATATCGCTATCTCTCCAGAAAATTGCTGCACCCCTGCCGCAACCCTACGGGCGAATCCCCTCAAAATCATCGGTACTCGGCGCGGCAGAAGGGAATACTTGAGCATAATCAGCTAATAATTATCTTAAAAGTCTTGGTGTCAAGCTCTGCTTTTTTTATATCAAGATGGCTATAATCCGAAGTGTTTTTTAAATTATTAACATCTTTCGTTAATGAATGGGATGCCCTACAACCTAAAATTACTCCAGTTATAGCATTAGGGTTAAAACTAAAAGTAATTACCGGAAACCCTTTTGGAAACTCCCTAGCTATATTGCTTTTATCAAGAACTTTGTTGCCTTTAGTTAAAGGCATCAGCATTCTCCATTCTTTTTCATAGCTCCAATCCAAGCTTTTAACATTGAATAATTCTGTTTGCGACATCTTGGAAAGGTCGCGATCTGGTCTTACTAAACGATAGTCAACTTGCCTAAAAGTACCGAATGTACTATTTGGGCTGAGCTCATGTTTATCGGTAAAAAAAACTTTATCTGTATCAAATTCAATTAAAAACCCTGTATGGTCATCAGTATAATGTCCCCACATCAAAGGGTTATCATTATTTTCCGAAAGGGAGAGAATCCCTATTTGAGATTCTATCCATTTTGCAAGATATAAGCCGATATCTTTTTTGTTTGTGAGGTTACCTAAAATTTTTTCATTAATGTAATCTAGAAGTTTATCAGTTAAATACGTAACAGAAAATTCAGTTAAGCCAATTTGAGATGCAAATTTAGTCAATTCTTCAATTATTGCTTGACCATTTATTGTTGTAGACGGTTTAAATGAGATAAATGGTTCCACTTCAAATGGGTCGTTGAACGCACCTGTTTGAGAAAACCTGATAGTTTTGTTAACTAGGTCTTCTATTCGCTTTCCCCTAACATGTTTATAGAGTTTCATTTTTTCTCCATATATTTTGATGGTTTAGAACTATAGGATGTGCCGAGGCACGAGGCGCATCGCTCGCGATAGATGCGCTTCACTTTGTTCAGCACATCCTATAAAGTCCAAATCAACTCTAGAACAAGGTAAGCCTTTAATTTCTTAACGGCTTCCCCGTCTTCAACATATGATCCAACCTTGCCAATGTACCTGGCTGTTTAACAAGGGCAAGAAAGGCTTCCAATTCCAGAGCCAAAATGTCGTCTTCTGTAAGCAGCGCAGTGAAATCACTCTCACCGCCACTTAAAACATGGGCAAGTTGACCGGAAACGACCACATCATAGTCTGTGGCTTTACCTATCAGATGGAAGGCTTTGATGCCCATGTCCAGCAATACTTTTGCGGTTTTACCAGGCATTGGATAGAGATAAGGTTTGGGCGGTATGTAGTCTTTGGATAAAGCCAATGCTTTGGTTTTGGCATCGGCTAACAGCCGATCCTTATTCATGGTGATATTATCGTTAGCGCCTAGATACAGTAGTTCTTTTGCATCAAATGCCGATTTCGAAACGCTCGCCAAACCAATGGTTTGGAAGGCTTTGACTACAGGCGGTATCGGCCCGCCGGGGCGCTTTAATTGCAAGCAACGGCGTAGATATTCCTTACAGCCGCCCCAGCCGGGAATTAGCCCGACACCCACTTCCACCAGTCCCATGTATAGTTCGGCATGGGCTTGCACGGCATCGCAATGCAGCAAGATTTCGCAACCGCCGCCCAACGCGAGGCCAGAAGGTGCGGCTACCACTGGGAAGGGTGCATATTTCAGCCCCTGATAAGTTTGTTGGCCTGTCTTAATTAGCAACTCCACAGTCGGCCAATCGCTTTCATGGATGGCTTTCATCAACAGGCCAAGGTTAGCGCCAGCGGAGAAATTTTCTGCATCGTTATGGATGACCAAGGCTTTGAATTCTTTGCTAACCTTATCAATGCTTTGGTTAATCATCGCCATCGAATCCATGTCCAGTGTATTCATTTTGCTGTGGAATTCCAGGCAAGTTACGCCGTCACCGATGTCCCATAGGCTAGCTGAACCATTTTTAAGCAATGGTTTAGTTTGCTGCTTGATGTCGGATAATAGCAATACGCCTTCCGCCCGTTGCACAGGATGATAATTCCCAGCAAGGTCGGCAAACGCTAATTGACCTGAACCTGTTGAATACAGGCTGGAATTTTTAGCCAATAGCTGTGGGACAATACGATTTTCTGATTTCAGTTTTTCGACAAACCAGGGTGCGCCGATCTGGTCAAGCAACTCGAACGGGCCGAATTTCCAGTTGTAGCCGTCGCGCATGGCTGCATCAATTCCGGTGATGTCATCGGAAATATCAGGAACAAGGCTGGCGGCATAGCATAAGGTGTGGGAAATGACACGCCACGCATATTGAGCCACTGGGTCGGAATGCGATAATAAAGATTGAAGCCCTGCTTTTTGGGCATCCTTGATAGCAGACAAATCTGCTTTTTCACTTTTGGCGTAATCACCAGTAACAAGATTAATCGACTCTTTGATACGATTGCCATCCACCTTATTCAAGCGGTAAAAACCACCTTTGCCTTTCCTACCTGTATAGTCCTCGCTAATCATTTGTTGCACAATATCAGGCAAGTGATTAACTTCATGGAAAGCATCTTGTGGAGGCAGCGCGAGTTTCATGCCTTTCAAAATCGGTGGAATCAAATCCAGGCCGACCAAATCCAGCAAACCGAATATGCCTGTTTTGGGGATTCCAAACGGTGCGGACATGACGGCATCGACTTGTTCAACCGTTATGCCATTTTTTATGGCGTCTAATAAGCCGTATAAAAGCCAGTAAATACCGATACGGTTACCGATAAAGCCAGGAGTGTCCTTACAGGTTACGCAATTTTTACCCAGTTTTATATCGGCAAACTGGCTGACCGCTTCAACAAACGAGGGATCTGTCGCTGGACTAGACACCAATTCCAACAATCGCATGTAGCGAGGCGGATTGAAAAAATGGGTAATCATGAAACGCCGCTTGAAGCTGTCCGGCATATCTTTGACTAATAAGGCTAAGGGCAGGGTGGACGTATTCGAGGAAATCAGGCAGTCTGGCTTACAAACCGTTTCCAGTTTTTGATAAAGCGCTTGTTTGATTTGCGGATTTTCGATGACGGCTTCAATCACCCAATCGGCATCGACCAGCCAGTGCAAGTGGTCTTCAATATTGCCCGTCGTAATTAGTCGGGCATTATTCTTGTCCATAAAGGGTGCTGGATCGCTTTCCAGCAATTTTTTGACAGCCGTTTCAGCAATGACGTTACGGTTGGAAGCATCATTGGGTACGATGTCGAGCAAATAAACCGGAATGCCCGCATTGGTGATATGGGCGGCAATACTTGCACCCATCACACCCGCGCCGATAACCCCCACTTTTTGGATGTTCATTAGATTGCCTCCAGGATAGTGGCTATTCCCTGACCTCCGCCGATACATTGTGTCGCTAACGCATAGCGCTTGTGTTCCCGCTGCAATAGGCTGGCGGCTTTGCCGGTGATGCGTGCGCCGGTTGCACCCAGCGGGTGGCCTAGGGCAATCGCTCCGCCATCCAGGTTGAGTCTATCGACAGGTATTGGCAATTCTTTCAGGACGGCTAAGGACTGTGCAGAAAACGCTTCATTCAGTTCAACAATATCAATATCTTCTAGCTTTAATCCGGCGCGGGATAATGCTTTATTTGTTGCCGCTACCGGGCCAATGCCCATGATTTCAGGCGCACAGCCGGATACCGCAAACGACTTGATACGTGCCAGTTTGGGCAGCTTATGGGCATCGGCATAATCTTCGCTGCACACCAACACGGCGGCTGCGCCGTCGGTTAATGGGGAAGATGTGCCAGCGGTGACCGTTCCTGTGGCTTGGAAAGCGAGATTTAGACTTGCTAACCCTTCGGGAGTGGAGTCAGGCCGTAAACAGCCGTCCTTATCCACCGTGCCGTACTTGCTGGTAATCGGGATGATTTCATCGCCAAAACGGCCTTGTTGCTGGGCGGTGTATGCCTTAAGCTGGCTTTCCAAGGCAAATGCTTCCTGGTCTTTGCGGTCAATTTGGTATTTGACGGCTAAGTTTTCCGCCGTATCGCCCATGCCAATATAAGCTTGGGGAAAAGTTTCGTACAATGCTGGATTAGGCATGTTGTTGTAGCCGCCCATCGGGATGCGGCTCATGGATTCTAGGCCAGCGCAGATAAAGACTTCACCTGCATTCATCTGGATAGCACCTGCCGCAATGTGGATGGCTTGCATGGACGAGCCGCAGAAACGGTTCAGCGTCATCCCTGCTATGGTATTGGGCAATCCGGCCAGAAAGACAATCAATCGAGCTACGTTGAGCCCTTGTTCGCCTTCGGGAAACGCGCAACCTAAAATAAGATCCTCGATGTCGTCGGGATTAACACCCGTTTTACTGACCAAGCCTTTAACAACTTGGGCGGCGAGGTCGTCCGGCCTCACTCTTGCCAATGCGCCTTTCAAGGCTGGCGTAAAAGGTGATCGGCAATATCCAGCTATAACGACATTTTTCATTTTATTCTCCTGTTGTACCATCATCACTTTAACGCATTGACCGGATTAAGCAACGAGCGGCAAAGCCTTGTAGAATAATATCCATGCCTACCCCTTCAGACCCAATTACTTCACATTCGTTTCACTTACGCACTCTTTCATAAACCCATCAATGCTTTCCCAAGTGCCGCCGATATTTTCCATCAAGATGCCGTGACGATTTGATGGGATGACCTTCAGTTGTTTTTTGCAGGTGAGCTTGCCCATGATTTCCTCGGCACTTTTAAAAGCCACAACAGGATCATTATCACCCTGCAATACCAGCACTGGCACTGTGCAAAGCGGTGCAAAATCATCCATGCTATCAATTAGTTGGCGCAGCTCGTACAGACCTTTGACGGGTACGTTACGGTAATTGACATCGGGATGCTCGGTGGGATTCTCAATAAAAGGCTTAACACCCTCAAAGGATGACAACCAATCCACCAGCTTATTGGTGCCATGCAGCAAAGGGACTAGCATAAAAGAAGGATTGATGAATTTAATAGGCAAGGCTACGGTGCTTACGCCGATGATTTCAGGAAAATGTTCGGCAGCCAGTTTGAGTGCCAAAGCACCGCCGGTGGAAAATCCGGTCACGAAAATACGCTTACAGTGCGCCTTGAGGATTTTATAACCTCTGAGTACGGACTGATACCAATCTTCCCAGCTTTGGTTTTGCAGCGCATAAGGTGATGAGCCGTGGCCTTTAAGCCGCACACCCATCACGGTGTAACCCTGTTTTACCAGGTACTCGCCGTAACCCCTGAGTTCGGCAGGACTGGCGAGCAGGCCGTGAATCAGCAGTACGCCGATGCCATTATCCTTGCTGTCGGGTGGATCGAGGAAAAAAGGGTTAGCATCAGCAGATGCGGTTTCTTGGTCATTGATGTCATCGTAGCTAGGCTTGTTATAGGCGTGATGTTCCCAGGTAAGGTCGCGGCATTCATCTTCAAAATGCCAGGCAGCGAGCTCTTGCTGGTCGACATCCTCAGATTCTGCCAGTGCATGAATGATGGTTTCATAAACCTGCGTAATGGGTTTGGCTTCGTTATCATAGACCGCCACCATGTTTTCCAGTCGGATGCTGTCAAAATCATGGTCTTCCAGCAGTTTCGGTAATAAATGATAGTGAGCGTTGTCTTCGGAGATGAGATCGGTGTTTATGGCTTCCTCGATGTAATGTTCAAAACGTGTTCCGGTGCCGCTGATCAATTCGCTGTAATCAATGGGGTTGAGCAAACTGCGGTGCAGGTTGATGTTAGCATTACTTTGTAACAACTTGACGGCAATGTAGAGTGTGGTGAAGAATTTTTGCCGTTCGATTTGCACCTGCCCATGCTTGATAAGGTACATAATCAAGGTTGAAGCCAGATGGCTCAGGTTGATGGTAACGTTGAGATAAATCTCCTCCATGTACTGGTCACGGGTCGCGTTGGCGGCATCTTTGAAGTAGTCACCCAGGCGTTCTTGGTTCTGGTCTTTGGGATGGGCTTGGAAGGTAAATATTTCGTCAATTGACTGGGCGTGAGCCATAACTTCGTGCAATAAATTTTGGTTGTCAGAAAAATTGCGGTCAAAAGGCTCAATCGGTTTGCCCATGCGGATATCCATATCCGTATTTTTCAACATGATATTGCCTTCGATCAGCAATTCTTCCGTGTGCCGCAGGCTTAGGCTGTCGGTAAAAAAATCGACCGCTTTTACCATCAGGTTTTCCGATGTCCTAATGGGGTAAAACGTAATATTGGCAGGGATAATCAGGGTATTTTTGAGTGCGGAAGCCAACAATTGTTCCAGGCTGTCTAGCTGAAGTTGCTCTTTCCACCAGACTAGTTTGTCATGGTTTTTTTGGTGATAGGCTTGGCGGACGATAATCTTAATAGTTTCAACGCCTTGCGCCAGCACCGCAGCACCCGTATGTTGCTTGCGCCGAAGACCCGTCATGCGCGAATAGATACTGTAGTTGCCTTTATCGTCTATGACCCGGTGATCTTTGACCATGCCACCTTCTGGGAAAATGGCAACCTTTCGACCACGCATTATTTGAGCGGCTAATAAAGAGAATAAGCGGTCGTGGTCGGTAGGAAAGACACCTACCTGTTGAAAATATCTTGCCAATACCGTGTCTTCTTTAAAAAATTCGCTGGATCCGATAACGCAGGTATAAGCACCTGTTTGCTCGTAGATCAAAAATTGCGGGATAAAGGTCTCGAAACGCGAGAAATGATTGAATAGAAAGATGTCACCTTGGTGTAACTGGGCATCGGCATGGAGCTGCATTTTGACGCTGAGTACTTTTTTGACGGTATTGAAAACGCGTACTGACCGATTATAAAGTCCCTTGTCTATTTCATACCAATTATCGGGGTAAGCGGCTTTTGACATGGTGTTATGCTTATTCGTCTGGGGGTGATAAATCTAATAGATGTTTTGAGTTATCGATAACAGGCGCTGTGGTAGCACCCTCTTTGGGCAGGGTGGTGGAATTATTTATGATGGTGACAGCGTTAGGATCATGGATTGTGGATGTACCTGAAGCTGTATTGGGCGTATTGATCGGATTGTTCTGCGTATTATTGCCAGTAGATTCATCGTTTGTGCCGTCTACGCTGCCGTCTTCCAATAAAGGATCACTGGTATCTTCGGGTGGATTGCCATCATGGATCAAGTATTCACGGCGTTGCTTGTAGGCATTTTTGACGAAATCGTAGCGGTCTACCGAGGCTTCATTGAGGATTTTTTCGGATGACATCAAGTCAGACCGCGTGTCAGTGACATCAACAGCGGTAGCGGCGGCGGAAGCGGCATTGGCAGCAAAACCGCCAAAAAACGACACATAAGTCAACGGGTTAAACAACGCATCGCCGATCAAACCAACGGTATCTCTAGGCGAACTAGCTCCCAGGAACGGCAGTACCATATAATCGCCCGATGGAACGCCCCAAAAGCCTAGCGTTTGACCAAAATCTTCATCATGCTTGGGTAAGTCAATCATTGATGCAACATCAAAAATGCCGACCACACCTGCGGTAGTATTAACCAGGAAACGACTGGCATCCATACCGCCTTGGACAAATTTCAATTGCAGGAAATCATTGATGGTCACGCCTATGTCATTAATATTACTGAAAACATTGGTAATGCTTTCGTCAACTGGATTCGGTGTGATGTCTTGATAACCTTTCGTTAAAGGTTTCAGAATAACATCGTCCACATCCTTATTAAAACCATGTACATCGCGATTCCAGCTTTCCCAAGGATCGTTTTTATCTTGCGTGGGCATAGTCGAGCAAGCGGACAAGGTACTTGAGAGGATTAAAACATTAAGCATTTGTCGGGTATTAGGAGTAGGCTTTTGGGTATTCATGCTAGACATTCTAATAGGCTATGGATAATTGACTGTTGTTAGCTGGTGAGTGATTTGTTCTTTACAGCAAGTATAACTCAAGCTGTTGATTAGTAAAAAACAGACATGCTTATTTATCAATTCATCCGGCGATTGTCTATTTTTGTAGGCATCTAGTGATCTCATCATGGGTTCTTTTAGCGTCCCAACCCAGGATTTTTGCTGTGCTATGGGCGAGATTGTTTAATTCGTCGGGTGTTATTTTCGCCAATATCATTAGCGGTATTCGTCGTCTCAGCAAATCATCCAGGTGCATAACCATCTCATGACGACTACAAAAAACCATGTCAGCCATTATAAACGGTAGCTCTGGCGTTATTCGCTTAACCAAATCTGGATCATTCTCACAGAGCTTGAAAATCTCGGAAACTCTATTGCCATGCCGTCTGACCAGCAATAAGGCACTTTCCTTATCAATGCCTAGCTGTTGTGCCTTAGTGATTGAAATGTCTAGCAAGGATTGATAATCGGTATTGGAAAGCCAAGGGAAGGTTTTGCCAAACGTTGGGCAATCCACATGAATACCTAAGTTCTCGCAAAGGGCATCTACAATGATGGCGGCATCTTCCCTGGCGGAAGTAAATTTGCCGCCGATTGATGAAAGTAAGCCGTTTTGGGCGGTTTTTAGAATCCAGTCGCGGCTTATTCGGGACGGGCTATCGTTATTGCTTTGTTGTAAAACTCGGACTCCGGCGAATTTCCCGATAATATCTTGCTTAGTCCAGTTTACTGTTTTAAGTACCTGATTGGCTTCGCTTAATAAATACCTTATATCTCCATCGGTGATGGGAATATCCTCAATATCGCCATCATAGTTGGAGTCGGTTGTTCCTAATAAGGTCAACCCGTACCAAGGGATGATGAAGAAAACACGACCATCCGATTTAGCTGTTAATAGCAAGGCTTCATCGTTGAGGACTTTAGGTAAGATTAAATGTATGCCCTTGGATAATCGGGAGCTATCACCGTCTTTTTGGAATAACGACGACCAGCGTCCGGTGGTATCAACGACTAAGGAAGCTTCGATTGTTAGCGTTTCATAGGTGATTTTGTCATGAAGAATAGCGCCACCAATTTTGCCATTTTTAGCTGTTAATTCAGTAGCTTCGCAATAATTAATGCAAACTGCACCAGCGCTACAAGCACCGTCTATCAACTCCAGCACAAAGCGAGCATCATCGGTTTGGGCATCGAAATAAGTGAATCCACCGGTTAATCCAACAGAATCCAAATAAGGAAAATGCTGAATAAAATCCGTTTTTGAATGATATTGATGTTTTTGGGCTTTTGGCACGTTACCTGCCAGGAAGTCATACGAGGTCAAGCCGATTTTTAGCTGAAATAATCCTATGCGACTGTTTTTGTAGACGGGAACGCCAAACCGTAACGGCCAAACTCGATGCGGAGCGGCTTGCAAAAACATGTGCCGTTCAGCCAAGGTTTTCTTGACCAGCTTAAAATCGAAGGTTTCCAAATACCGCAGACCGCCATGTATGAGTTTGCTGGAAGCGGAAGACGTAGCACCTGCCCAATCGCCCTTATCAACTATGGCAACTTTAAGGCCACGGAGCGCAGCATCATACGCCGTCCACGCGCCGTAAATACCGCCACCGCAGATAAGTACGTCGAATGTTTGGTTGCTAAGTTGGCTGAAATCTCGTTGCATTGCCTAATGTCGTGGTCGATTGATGGTGCTTCGTCGGGTTGTGGTGGCTTAAGCTGATCGGTGAACTATACTGCGATTCTTAACACAATCCCTAAAAATATTGGGATTTATACATTTTTACAAGAGATTAAGTGCGATATGTTATAAAATACATGCACTTTATAAGTGCTTGATAGCATGAGTTTTCAACGCTAGCTAGCCGTTTTTCGTTATATTTCGATATTTGTTTTTCGCAAATATCCTTTGGAGTCACTTAATGCGTATTATCCTTTTGGGAAGTCCTGGTTCTGGCAAAGGTACACAAGCCCAGTTTATTACGGAAAAATACCGAATTCCCCAAATTTCAACTGGCGACATGTTACGCGCTGCGGTACGTGAGGGAACGCCGTTAGGACTTGCCGCAAAACAGGTGATGGACTCTGGTGGGCTGGTTTCTGATGATATTATTTTGGGCTTGATAAAAGAACGCATCAAACAACAAGATTGTGCCAATGGCTTTCTGTTAGATGGCTTTCCACGCACAATTGCCCAAGCCGAAGGGCTTGCTGCAATGGCGGTGGACATTGATACGGTGATTGAGATTGTGGTGGATGATGAGCAAATCGTAAAACGCATGGCAGGACGGCGCGTACATTTGCAATCTGGTCGCACCTATCACACCGAATTTAATCCACCAAAAGCTGAAAATACCGATGATGTCACTGGTGAAGTCCTTATCCAACGAGATGACGACAAAGAAGAAACTGTACGCAAGCGGTTAAGTGTTTATCATGACCAAACTAAGCCTTTAGTTGATTATTATGCTGCGGCAAATCAAACGGCTAAGTTTTATTCGATTGCCGGTGTCGGCAGTGTTGATGAAATTACCCAGAAAATCTTCGCTATTTTGGGTTAAACCCGAAATCGGGTGGTTTCAAGTAGGTTACAGAATTAACGTAGATGTTTATTAAGTGAGTAAAAATGATCAAATTTTATAACGTTGCCATAGTAGGTGCGACGGGTGCTGTCGGCGAGGCGATGCTGTCAATCCTGGAAGAACGTAATTTTCCGGTCGGTGAGGTGTATGCTCTAGCCAGCAGCAAATCGGTAGGAAAACGGATTCCGTTTAAAGGTGGTTCGTTAAAAGTTGAAGATTTGGCTAAGTTTGACTTCTCAAGGGCGCAAATTGGCTTGTTTTCTGCGGGTGCGTCCGTTTCTGCAGAATACGCACCAAAAGCGGCCGCTGCGGGTTGTATTGTGATTGATAACACCTCACACTTTCGATATGACGACGATATTCCCTTAGTAGTACCAGAAGTTAATCCAGAAAAAATCGCAGATTACAAAAATCGCGGCATTATTGCCAACCCCAATTGCTCTACTATTCAGATGTTAGTGGCGTTAAAGCCGATTTATGATGCCGTAGGTATTAGCCGGATTAATGTCTGCACTTATCAGGCGGTTTCCGGTACGGGCAAAAAAGGCATTGAAGAAGTTGTTAAACAAACAGCTAGATTGCTGAACGGACAGCCCATTGAAACCAATGTCTATCCTAAGCAAATCGCATTTAATGTATTGCCGCAGATTGATGTATTCATGGACAATGGCTATACCAAGGAAGAGATGAAAATGGTGTGGGAAACCCAGAAAATTCTGGGTGACCAGTCTGTTAAGGTGAATGCCACGGCGGTAAGGGTGCCGGTTTTTTATGGACATTCCGAGGCCGTTCACATTGAAACGCGCAGTAAAATTGATGCTAATACAGTAAGGGCTTTGCTTTCCAATGCACCCGGTGTTACGGTTATCGATGAGCGTAAAAATGGCAGTTATCCGACGGCGGTGACAGAATCATCAGGACATGATGATGTGTTTGTCGGGCGAATTAGGGAAGATATTTCCCATCCTTTAGGTATCGATTTGTGGGTGGTGGGTGATAATGTGCGTAAGGGTGCAGCTTTAAATAGCGTCCAGATCGCTGAAATGCTAGTAAAAAATCACATCTAGTCTAATCTTGACTCTATATTTATGACTGTTTATGGTAAACATCGTGATTACAATAAGGAGATGGGTGCGTGCGCAACTTAACTAAAGCTTTAACAGTGGTATCGTTACTGGCTCCCGTTAGTGGACATTCGTTAGGAATCGGTGATATCAGGGTGCGTTCTGCCCTTAATCAAAATCTTAGCGCCGAAATTTCATTAGTGGCTTCTCGCGGGGAAAGTCCATCAAACATCAAAGTCAGTCTAGCTTCACCCGAAAAATTTGATGAAGCGGGAGTGCCTTGGTCTTATTTTCTCTCAAAAATAAAATTTCAACCCATTGTTAAGCCGAATGGTTCAATGGTTATCAAAGTAAGCTCCAGAGAAGCACTGAAAGAACCTTATCTTAATTTTTTGCTTGAAGTTAGCTGGCCTAAAGGTAATTTGTATCGTGAATTTACCGTTTTGGTTGATCCGCCGACTGAGTATCAAGCACCAACAACGTATCAAGAACCGGCTTATCAAGAGCCTGCTTATCCCTTAACATCACGCTACGAAAACACCCTTCCTCAGCAACAAGAGTACGCTCCACCAAGGCAACGTCGCGTTCGACATTCTGCCAAACCACGGCGCAGTTCTGCGGGTAGCTATGGTGAGCAAATTACTACCAGACGAAACGATACCTTATGGAATGTAGCTGAACGAGCGCGAGGAGCGGGTGTATCTGTAGAGCAGATGATGATTGCGTTGTATGAAAAAAACCCGCACGCTTTTTTTCAGCAGAACGTAAACGCATTATCAGCAGGTAAAACACTAAAAATCCCCGATAAAGAGGCCGTTCAGCAGTCCTCTCGTCAGGAAGCTTTGGCAGAATTTGGACGGCAAAACGATGCTTGGAATAACAATCGGTCGAGTATTCCTGCCGGAGAAGCACAGCTTGCAAAAGGTGACGAGGTTGATAGTCAGTTAAAACTGGTCGCGCCAACTGATGCGACAGTCGGCCAAAACGAAGCAGTTTCGCCATCTAGCGAGCAAGCATCAGGTAATAGCAATACGGCTACCCCTGATGGACAGCAGACGGCTACTGATAAAACTAACGGAAAAGCTCCAGCCACCCCTGTCGATGAAGCATTACAAAGCAAAATGGCCGCGCTTGAAAAGCAGATGGCGATGATGCAAGAATTGATTGCGTTAAAAGACAAACAGCTTGCCGATTTACAAAACCCAGGTCAGGCGACAGCGCCAGCAACCCAAACACCGCCAGCACAGGTCGTACCACCTCCTGTTCCAGCAGAGCAAGTTAAGCCAGAGCCGATAGCACCCGTTGTGCCTGCACAGCCAGTCCAGACTGCTCCCATTCCTGTTAAACCGATTCCGCCAGTTGCCCCTGTTAAGCCGATTGTTAAACCAGTCGTCAAACCTCCGGTGCAAGCTTCTGAACCTGTCGTTGAAGAACCCGATTCATCGCTATTGTGGATAATTGGCGGCATAGGTGCGACCGTTTTATCCTTGTTTGGTTGGTTATGGTGGCGGAAAAGGAAAACTATTGAAGACACCGATGCCGAAAGCATGTTTAGAAATTACAGCACCATGCGAAACAGTGATTCGACGGGGTTGTTTTCTTCTGCGGCTCGGAAGAAAATACCTGGGTCGGTCTCAGGTGAGAGTTCTTTCCTGAATGACTTCAAGGCGAGTGATTTTGAATCGTTTGAATCCTTCAATGTCGATCATGGCGATATTGATCCTGTTGCAGAAGCAGACGTTTACTTGGCTTATGGACGTTATCAACAAGCAGAAGACTTAATTAGACAAGCGATTAGGGACTTTCCAGATCGGGATGAGTGCAAATTAAAGTTGCTAGAAATTTTTCACGCCAGCACCAATAAAGATGCGTTTGAAAGCTATGCAACAGAGTTGGTTGCAGCAGGTAAGAAAGATGACAAGGAATTTTGGCGGAAAGTGGTTGAATTCAGTAAAGATGTTTGCCCCGATTCTGAAATGTTCGCATCTTCTGGCAATGCAGCGGTATTTGCGACAGAATCGCTTGCAGACAATGTTCTGTTCAGCCCGTTTGATGATCTCAGTAATGAGTTAGGACCTATACAGGGAGCCGAACATCTAGGTACTGCTACCTTTGAAATTACTGATATTGACTCTGAGCAAGAACATATTCTTGATGCCCCAGCCGAAGAGCCGCCTGTCCAACATCAAGCTGAGCCTGTTACCGGAATAGCCGAAACCCCAGAAAAAGAGTCAGAAATTGATCTTGGCTTATTTGAAGACGACCTTGGTGGACAACAGGACAATGAAACGATTGATTTTGATCTAGGACCATACCCAGAAGCCACCCAAAAAACCGAAACCGTAACGACTCCCCCGCCAGATACACATGCGTTCAGTAGTGATACATCTGCACAGTTAGATGATTCCGGTGACAATGCCGAAGTTGAATCGTATGAATTCGATTTCAATATGGATAAGCCAGAACTTTCTAAGCCTGCCAAACCAGAGACCGCTCAAGTCAATGAAACGTGGGATACCAATCAGACGATTGATTTTGCGATTGATGATGTTGCTTCGACCGATACATTCGGCGATGACACTATCGACTTTAGTTTTGATTTAGAGCCAGCACAATTAGATACCGAAAAACCAGCCAGCAAAGATCAAGGCTTTATGGTGTCTGACTTGACTGACATGGATGAGTTGGAAACCAAACTGGATTTGGCAAAAGCTTATATAGACATGGGCGATGCTGATGCGGCTAAAGAGATTATCGAACAAGTACTTGAGCATGGATCGCCAGAACAAAAGGAAACTGCTCAAGAGCTTATGGATGATTTGAGTTTGGGATAAGTTCATAAGCTCACACCAAGTCTTCATTATAAAAAAGCCCGTTAAGGGCTTTTTTATTGCGTACTCATCAGGTAATCCAGAATAAGCTCGCGATGACTAATAAAAACAGAAATCCGTTGCTGTAACATCAAAAAAACCATTTCGGCATGGTCATGATGGTTCTGGATTAAACATTTTTCCAAGGCGGTTGCAGGTTTTCCGATGTGTTGCAGGCAACAGACTAAGGCTGCTCCATTGAGCTTGTGAGTTACATCGAAGGCAAGTTTATAGTTTTCAGTTTTGAGAGCTTCTTCAATGTTATTAATTTGTGGTGGTAATTCATCAAAGAATTTCGTATAGAGAGTCAAAGCCAAGCTATTGTTATTGCTTATTTTTCCCAATAAAACCTGGATAGAACTGAATGATGACGTTAGCACATCATTTTCGAGCCAAAGCGTAATAACGTCATTCAACTTGTAGGCAGTTAGGGGTTTTAACAGGCAATCGTCAAAACCGGCGGCAATAAGATTTCTTCGCTGATGTGTATCAACCTCATCAAACAGTGCGATGATGGGCGTATGGAAATTAATACAACGGCTACTTTTTGCTACGGAGACGAGTTCAACACCATTTAACGTCATATCAATGATAATCAGGTTAAAGTGCTTGTTTGCAATAGCTGCGGCGGTTTCATGAGATGTGCTAGTGTTCACGAAGCGATTGCCGTTAATATCCGGCAATTGCAAAGCCTGCAAAGCAGGGTCACTATCATGGGCTAATAGTGTAATAAAATGTCCGAGGTGGTCTGGTGGGTTAAGCATTTGCTAATTAAGCTTATGATTCGATAGACGAATTGTTACACAAATGATGGAGCTATTGAAAGAAATGCCTGAGAGCCAGTCTCAATTGATAAAATAAGACTATAAACAACTTACGATAACTGACCTGTTTTGAAATGAATTATCCTTCTGAAACTAATTTGTTCCTTAGTGAGCATGTTGCCCTGATGAGCAACAGTTATCGAAAGTTGCTGGGTAAAGATTTAATATCGAAAAGTCAATCGTGTGAAACATTGGCGAGAGCCTTGTTTTACGCACCTTTTGTTGTCGTATCCCACAATACCGCCGAAGATCCGGTATTTAATTACGCGAATCTAAAAGCCTTGGATTTATTCGGTTTTAGTTGGCAAGAGTTTACCCAGCTACCTTCGAGATTATCAGCAGAACCTATTCATCGGCTCGAACGCGATAAGTTACTGGCAGAAGTTAATCGAAAAGGCTATATAGATGATTACCAAGGTATTCGCCTAACAAAAACGGGGCAGCGATTGTTGATTAAAAATGCGGTGGTTTGGAATTTATTGGATAGTAAAGGATGTTATGCAGGTCAAGCAGCACGGTTTGAGCAATGGCAATTCCTGTAAGTGCTAAAAACTGAAGCTGGCTAAATGGTATTAGGGTGAGACTTTGGTTTATTGGGATCTTGCGGTTTTTTAAGTGACTTTCCAAATTCGTCGAGTTGATTTTTCAGCTCGTTACCCATTGATTCCATTTCTCTTTCAATTTGGGGAACGGCTTCTTCCAGTTTTTTAGTTAAGGAATCACCCAGGTTTTCTAAGCTTTTAACGATGCCATCGAATGGCATCATCGCAATATTGGTGTGGGTTTGGGCAAAATCAACCTTCCAACTGTCTTGTTCTTTCAGCAAAACCGTATCGAATGTTACCGGTTTTTTATTTCTGTTAATCGTGGTGACAACTAAGGCATTGGTTTGGTCACTTAGGGTGACTGCGCCTATAGATATTTTGGAATGGCTATCAATGTCTTTAAGGGTAACCAAATGTTGAGTAGCTTGGGTTGTTTGTGTTTTGGAAGCCTCTAACTCCCCTTGCGCCAACGTTTGCCAGAATCTTGTGGTAACGGCTTCTGGAGTTGTGGGTTCACAACCGTAAAGTAAGAAAACACAAAAAAGCCCAACGAAAATGACTGGGCTTTTTATGGACAACATCAGTGATTATTTTTCGCCACCGAACACGCCCAGAATTTGCAGCAAACTCAGGAACAAGTTGTAGATGGAAACATACAAGGAAACTGTCGCTAAAATGTAGTTTGTCTCGCCGCCGTGGATGATTTCACTGGTTTGAAACAAGATCATGCCGGACATCAGTAAGATGAACATTGCTGAAACCGCCAACGACAAAGCAGGGATGGAGAACAGTACCGCACCAATTCCGGCCAAAAATGCCACCAAAATACCAACCATCAAAAAACCTGACATAAAGCTAAAATCTTTGCGGGTAGTTAAGGCATAGCCAGAAAGTCCCAGAAAAATTACGCCAGTGCCTCCCAAAGCAGTCATTACTAATTCATTGCCGTTACTGAAAGCCTGGGTGTACATGTTGATGATAGACCCGAGGGTTAAGCCCATGAAGCCCGTCAGGGCAAATACAAAAACCAGACCCAAACTGCGGTCGCTAAATTTAGTGGTCAAAAACAACAAACCATAAAATCCCACCATCGTTACAATTAGTCCAGGATGGGGCAGATTGAAGTACATGGAAGCCCACGCTGTCATTGCGCTGAACAGCAAAGTCATGGACAACAACAAGTAAGTATTTTTCAATACTTTGTTAGTTGACAGAATGCTAGCTTCTGAATGGGAAATAGCAGTATTTAATCGCATAAACGTAAATTCCTTAAACAAGTGAATAACAAAAACTGAGACTAGCTAATCTTATAAGAGTTTCACAAGATTGCTAAGATGATTCAGCATATCAGCTTTTGCCCCAGTTGTCGTATAAGTTGTCGTATAAGATTAAGTTGTCATAGAAGATATAGTAGACTGTCCACAAAATAATCACCTGCGAACAAGAAAGTGTTTACCAATTTACCCTTTACTTACCGAATTCGGCGTAGCCATCGCGTTGCGTCTGCGCGTATTGTCGTCAAGCCTGGTTTGGTGGAAATTGTTGCTCCTTTGCAGATACCGGAGCATAAGCTGCATAAATTTGTGCAGGCTAAGCAGCAGTGGATTACCCAAGCGTTGAAAAAAATGGCGGCTTCAAGCCCTCAGCAAAGTGGTTTTGTGCCTACTGAGTATAAATCTGGAGCCAACATCACTTACCAGGGTAGCGTGTACCCGTTAACGGTAATGCCAACAAAATTAAAACGGATCAAAATAGAATTTACGGATGGCTATACGGCTTTTGTTCCCGAAGCCCTAAATCCTGATGAACATAACCATCAAATCAGGGAAGCCTTGATCCGCTGGATGAAAAAACAAACTAAACAGCTAGTCGAGCGAATGGTCGAGAGCCATGCCGCTAAACATCAGCTTAACCCCCGCACGATTACGATTAAGACGCAAAAAAGCCGCTGGGGTAGTTGTGGTATCCATAACGACATTAATATCAACTGGTTGCTGATTATGGCTCCAAAAGAGGTGTTGGAATACGTGGTCGTGCATGAACTTTGCCACATACGGGTAAAAAATCATTCCAGCCAATTTTGGTCATTGGTTTCCGAGCATTTGCCGGATTACCAAAACAGGCGGAACTGGCTGAAAAAACAAGGTCGCAGTTTGATGATGGCATTTTCTGACCGAACTGACTGATTATCTAGCTGACCAATGAGCAAGAAAAAGCATAGTGCCTTTGTTTGCGAGCAATGCGGGGCGGATTATCCCCGTTGGGGCGGACAATGCACCAGTTGCGGCGAATGGAATACCATCAAAGAAGTCAGGTTAGGCACAGCCAGTAATGAACGTACTAGCCGCTCTTTAGGTTATGCAGGCAGTGTTTCCGAGGTGAAATTATTGTCGGACGTGAGTTTGGTACACGCTGAACGCATTGCCACCGGCATTTCAGAATTTGACCGCGTCCTGGGCGGCGGCATTGTGACGGGTAGCGTGGTGTTGATTGGCGGGGCACCCGGCGCAGGCAAAAGTACCATTTTGTTGCAAGCCATCGCTAATATTGCTGCTCAGGGAATTTCAGTTTTGTATGTGTCCGGCGAGGAATCCTTGCAGCAAATTGCTGAACGGGCGCACCGCTTAGGTCTGCCAGCCGACAAAATCATGATGTTGGCCGAAACCTCAGTGCAACGGATTTGCGATGTCCTTGACGAGATAAAGCCGAAAATCTTGGTGATTGACTCCATTCAAGTCGTGTACACCCAAGATGTCGAGTCGGCACCAGGTTCAGTCTCGCAAGTTAGGGAATCGGCCAGTTACCTGACCCAGTATGCAAAAAAGCAGCACATATCCATTTTTATGGTGGGTCATGTGACCAAGGATCAATCCCTGGCAGGGCCCATGACCTTAAGCCATATTGTCGATACCCAAGTGATGCTCTCGTCCACGGATGATGCCCGTTTCAGGATGCTAAGGGCGGATAAAAACCGCTTTGGCAGTGTCGGCGAACTTGGTTTTTTTGCCATGGGTAGCACTGGTCTTAAAGAAGTAAAAAACCCATCGGCGATGTTTTTAAACAGGCCTGACAAGCCCTCTCCAGGTAGCGTAGTAACGGTATTATGGGAAGGTACTCGACCTTTGCTGGTGGAAATTCAGGCGCTGGTAACCGAATGCCAATATGGCAATCCTCGCAGGCTTGCCGTGGGTTTCGACCAGAACCGCCTCGCTATGTTACTGGCTGTATTGACCCGACACGGCGGCATAGTTACAGCCAATGATGAGATTTACGCCAATGTGGTCGGTGGAATAAGGGTCACGGAAACCAGCTCCGATCTGGCGATAATTGTCGGCATAGTCTCCAGTTTTCGGGATAAAATCATCCCGCACGATGCGTTTTTTTTCGGGGAAATCGGCTTGAGCGGCGAAATAAGACCCGTTGCGAACGGACAGTCGCGTTTAAACGATGCCGCCAAGCATGGCTTCAAAATAGCAGTGATTCCTAAGGCCAATGCGCCAAAAAAGCGGATTGAAGGCTTGCAAATACATCCGGTTGCAACGCTTTCAGAAGCGTTAGATATAATTTTGGGATTTTGAAAGAGTTGAGGATAAGGTGATGAATATTATTGAACTTATAAAAGGCGACGTATATTTTAGTGCGCGGTATTTTGACTACAATCTCACAATTCCTTCAATAAGAACCTTTATCTATGATCGTTTTGATGAAAAGTATGGTCATGTGTTTATGGACGCAGAGAGTTATCTCGAAAGATCTTCGGGCAAAACCGATGTTGAATCCTATTGTATTTGTTATCCAGAGGGTAAAATTCGTGGCATATTGGATTTGAAAAATTTGATCGAATGGTTACAAGAAGAACATAGCCCAAAACTTGTGGGGAAATCTTTTCAATATGTAGCCTTATAATTTATTAATGTCCTTTATTGGAAGGTAAAAACTTAACCAACTTAACCGTATTATCATCACGCTTAAGTATTTCCAGCGGATAACCGTGCAGCTTTATACTCGTGCCAACTTCCGGTATCGTTTCCATAAATTCGATAATCAGCCCATTCAGCGTCTTCGGGCCTTCAGTCGGCAATTCCCATTGCATAAAGCGATTTAATTCCCTGACGGTGATATTGGCATCTACCACATGGCTACCATCACTTTGCATCCTGACCTGGGTATCATCAGTGATGATTTCGCCGACGATTTCCTGCAATAAATCATCCATCGTCACTAAGCCATGAACATCGCCGTATTCGTCCACCACGAGACCAACACGGACTTTATCTGCTTTAAATGCCAGCATCTGTGAATGCACAGGCGTGGTATCAGGGATAAAAACAGGTTTACTTAACAAGCTAATAATCGTCTGCTTGTCAAAATCTTCATGATTGATAAGAATCAACACCTTACGTAAGTGCAAAAAACCAATGATGCGGTCTACGCTCTTTTTGTAGACGGGTAAGCGGGTGTGTGGGCTGGTTTTAATTTGATTGATAATGTCTTCAAGTGGCAGTTCCAGGTCAATGCCCACGATTTCATTGCGCGGGGTCATGATGTCTTCAACCGTCGCCGATTCAAGCTCCAATATGCCCATCAACATTTTTTGATAACGGTGCGGCATGATGCCTTCGGCTTCGGCGATAACGACCTTTAACTCGTCTTTACTGAGCGTTTCCAGGCTGTGTTGTTTAACATCTACCTGAAACAATCGCAGCAGTAAGCTAACAAAGATGTTGACGAATTCGATGATTGGGTAAAACAGCTTGAGCAGAGGAACGTAAACCCATGCGGAAGGAAAAGCGATGGTTTCCGGTTTTACGGCAGCATAAGTTTTAGGAGTGGCTTCCGAAAAAATCAAGGTCACCAGGATCAGAATCCCATCAGCAATAAGCACGGCACTTTCACGTTCTGGATAAAGCCGGATAGCGATGATGGTAGCGACGGACGCGGCAGCAGTGTTGACGAAGATATTGCCCAGCAAAATCATGCCCAGTAACCGGTCAGGCCGTTGCAGTAGTCTTTGGGCTTTTATCGCACCCTTATGCTTGAGTTTGACTAAATGCCTGAGCCGATAACGGTTTAAGGCCATTAATGCCGTTTCTGAGCCGGAAAAAAAAGCGGAAAGAATAAGCATTAAAGCGAGTATGCCAAATAGCATACCCAGGGTCATATCGTTCAAAGCGGTCTCTGGGGAGTGAAAAACTGGTCTAGTGTCTACTAAGTGGAAATTTTGTCAAGCAGTGATGGAAGTCGGAGGGTTTTGTTATGGATTATTGCACTTCAGCCAGATGGTCAACAGGCACGCCCGACATTGAATTTATTCCTCCAACAAACTAAGCACAACTTCCTGCGCTTTCTGTTGATTGATTTTAAAGCCGCGCATTTCCAGTACGCCTTTTATATTCAAAGAGATAATGAGGTATAGCGCATCGGGATAAGCGGCGGCTTCCAGGTCGTGGATAGACGGTTGCGCGGGTGTTTTCGGGTGGGAATGGTAAATGGCGAACAGTTCTTCGCCTTGGCTTCGCATGTCGCTCATCGCGGCAATTTGTTGTTTGGCATCGAGCAGGAAACGCCGCTGCGGCTGTTCAGCAATGTTGGCTATGGGGTAACAAGTACTGGGAATGCCGTTTTTGCCGCCGACGAGGCCGCATATTTCGTAATCGGGCGATAATTGCGCCAGATGCAATAGCTGATTGGTCAGTTTACGGGGTATTTGGGTTTCGGTGGTTTGGAGCATATTAATTCCTTAGAGATTGCCAAACATAACGCTGGGTTTGAGGGCATTGTAAAAGTTTTTTTAACGCGGCGGTAGGAATTGTCCTGAAGTAACACGCGGTTGTCCTGCTAAATCGGTATGAGTTTGAACATTACAGTAATCCAGTGTTTTAAATAGGCTTTGCAGGTCTTCCTGTTGCTTATAACCATGCTCAACCAGCAAAAAACCGCCAGTTTTAAGCCTGTTACAGGCGGTTTCGGCAATTATTTTTATGTCACTTAATCCGTGTTGAGCAGAAATGAGGGCTGTCAGTGGTTCAAAACGCAAATCACCTTGTTGTAAGTGTTCGTCGTCTTCAGCGACGTAAGGCGGATTGCTAACGATAAGATCAAATTTGCCATCTGGAACACTATCAAACCAGTTACTTTGATAAAACTGGATATGTTCGACCTTATGTTTAGCGGCATTCATCTTTGCGATATGTAAAGCGGTTGGGCTAATATCGGTCGCGCTGACATTGATATGTGGACGTTCTGCGGCAAGCGTGATGGCGATAATGCCAGAGCCTGTGCCTAAGTCTATGGTTCTGCAAGGTTGGTTTGCCGGTATCAGAGCCAAGCTAAGTTCGATGAGCAATTCGGTATCTGAGCGGGGAATCAACACATCCGGCGACACTTGAAAATCCCGCGACCAAAATTCTCGCTTGCCCGTGATATAAGCGATGGGTTTGCCTTGTTGTCTTTGCTGCAATAAGTGCTTAAAAGCGGCTATTTGCTCAGGATGTAGCACTTTATCCGGCCAACTACGCAGATAAGTTCGTTCCTTACCCAATGCGGTGCAAAGCAGGACTTCCGCATCCAACAGTGCTGAATCTGATACCGTTTGTAGCGACGTTACAGCTTCTGCTAACACCGATTTGATGCTTTGCACAGCGGTTATTCATCACCCAGTTGTGTCAGCAATTCAGCTTGATGTTCACTTATCAAGGGTTGAACCACATGTTCCAGGCCGCCTTGCATGATGTCTTCCAGCTTGTACAAGGTTAAGTTGATGCGGTGGTCGGTCAAGCGGCCTTGCGGGTAGTTGTAGGTGCGGATGCGCTCGGAGCGGTCACCGCTGCCCACTTGTAGTTTGCGATTAAGGGACTGTTCGGCATGGTGTTTTTCCTGCTCGGCAGACAGCAGTCGGGAAGCCAATAAGGACATGGCTCGTGCGCGGTTTTTGTGTTGCGAGCGTTCATCCTGGCACTCGACGACCACGCCAGTGGGGATGTGGGTGATGCGGATGGCAGATTCGGTCTTGTTAACGTGCTGTCCACCTGCGCCAGATGAACGGTAAGTATCTACCTTAAGATCAGCCGGATTGATGTCGATAGCATCAACTTCTTCGACTTCCGGCATGATAGCAACTGTGCAAGCGGAGGTGTGGATACGACCTTGTGATTCGGTTTCTGGTACGCGTTGTACACGGTGTGTGCCGGATTCAAATTTGAGTTGCGAATACACATCGCGCCCCGAAACACGCAGGATGATCTCCTTATAACCGCCGTGTTCGCCCTGGTTTTCACTGATAATTTCAGTCTGCCAACCTTTTCTTTCGGCATAGCGTTGGTACATTCGGGACAGGTCGCCGGAGAAGATCGCGGCTTCATCACCGCCCGTTCCCGCACGGACTTCCAGGAAAATGTTGCGGGTGTCATTAGGATCTTTAGGTAACAGCAGGACTTGCAGTTCATGCTCAAGATTTTCGATGGTTTGCTCCGCTTCGGCAACTTCTTCCTTAGCTAATTCCCGTAATTCTGGATCGCTGTCATTAGCCATCTCAACAGCGGATGCTTTCTGGGCAAGGGCTTCGACACGTTTTTTGTAGACCTCAACCAATGGTGTGATTTGCGCGTATTCCTGGCTTAAGGCGCGGAATTTGTTCTGGTTATTTTGAATGCTAGGCTCGGATAATAGCGCCGCTATTTCATCGTAGCGTTCGCAAAGGCTTTCTAATTTGAGTTGTATGGAAGGTTTCATCAAGATTTGTTCAGTTTAAAAATTTCGTGTGCAGCGGCAATCACATCATGTCTTTCATTGGCAGCAGCATCACGGATTTGGGTGCTGGGCGTGTGGATCAGCTTGTTAGTCAGGCCGTAAGCGAGACGTGTCAGTGCTTCTTCGGGTGTACTGCCGTTTTTTAATAAGGCCAGTGCTTTCTGCAAGGCTTCGTCGCGGAGTTGTTCGGATTGCAAGCGGTAGTCGCGTATTGTTGTTTGGGCGTTCTCGGCGCGTAACCAGGTCAAAAAATAATCGACTTGGGTGTCGATAATCTCTTCGGCTTGCTCGGCGGCACGGCGGCGCGAATCCATATTTTGGTCGATGGTGTTTTGCAAATCATCGACGGTATACAGATACACGTCTCTAAGCTGCTCGACTTCCGCTTCAATGTCCCGGGGAACGGCGAGATCAACCATAAACATCGGTTTGTACCGACGTTTTTTCAAAGCACTTTCGACGCTGCCTTTGCCCAAAATGGGCAATTGGCTGGCCGTGGATGAAATCACGATGTCCGCTTCTGCTAGATGTGAGGGTATATCAGCTAAGGTGATCGCTACTCCGCTAAATTGTTCGGCTAGAGCTTGTGCCTTTGCAAGGGTTCGGTTGGCAATAATAATGCGACCTATGCCTTGTTGGCGTAAATGCCGTGCAGTAAGCTCGATAGTTTCACCAGCACCGATTAATAGCGCGGTTTGCTCCTTTAGATTGTCAAAGATCTGTTGGGCAAGTTGCACGGCAGCAAAAGCCACTGAGACTGGGCTGGAGCCTATTGCCGTATCGGTGCGGACTTTTTTGGCAGCGGTAAAAGTTTGCTGGAAAAGTCTGCCTAGATTTTTCCCCAAAGTGCCGGCTTCACAAGCCGATTGGTAAGCAGATTTCATTTGGCCGAGTATTTGAGGCTCGCCCAAGATCATGGAATCCAAACCGCAAGCCACTCGAAACATGTGCCGGATTAGCTGGTTATCGGCATGAGTGTACAAATAGGGTTTAAAGCTAGCGACATCAATGTTTTTGGTTTCTGCCACCCAATCAATCAGGAATTGCTCATTTGCGGTGTTGGTAGTGCAGTAGAATTCGGTGCGGTTGCAGGTAGACAGTATAGCGGCTTCGCTGATTTCGCGGACTTGCCGTAATTCTTTTAAGGACGCAAATAAGGTGTCGGCAGGGAATGACAGACGCTCGCGGATCGCAACTGGCGCGGTGTTATAATTGATTCCGACGGCTAAAAGTGTCATGAGCTAAAAAAATGAACGGATTGTGCAAATTGTAACAGATTTGGAAAAGAGGATTGAGTTGGACTCCATAGGCTAGTGTTATCAACAATATATGGCACAAAAAAGGTTTGCTTAATGGAAAAAGGATACGATGATCTGCTTAAGAAAGAATTATTGTTTATGAATGGCAGCAGCATTTTAAATATTTAGTAAGTATCTGATTAACTGTACAATAGTGTCAAAATAAATTAACAGTCTGAACCAATTGGGATTTCTGCTAATCTATGCGGGATATTTTGTGAATTAAAGATAGGATCATCTGTGTCAATTTTA
The DNA here is from genome assembly GCA_945861705.1 of Methylomagnum ishizawai. Lineage (GTDB taxonomy): Bacteria > Pseudomonadota > Gammaproteobacteria > Methylococcales > Methylomonadaceae > Methyloglobulus. Next base: position 74,690 of record CAMAVM010000012.1, read on the forward strand.
AGATTGTTTTCAGTTATTTCCCTCGTTATTCTTGCGGCTTGTGCGACTGCGCCGGAGCAGACTGGTGTACCTAAAGCGGCTGAAAAATCGCTTGGGTTAACCAAGCCACTGAGTAAAAGTGAACATAAGGAAGATAAAACTTCCATTGATCCCGACGTGCTGTTTATGTTGATGACGGCGGAAATTGCCGGACAACGAGGTCAGTACGATGTGGCACTGGAAGGCTATCTGGAAGCCGCAAAGCGGGTTCATGATCCACGGCTTACCGAACGCGCAGCAATGATTGCCATGTACATGAAAGATGGCAATAAAACTAATGAAGCCGTCTCTTTGTGGCTGAAGCAAGATCCAAAAAATCTTTCTGCCAGAAAAATAGCGGCTCTTTCGGCACTAAAATCTGAAAATAAACAACAGTCTGTTGAGCAGTTGGACGGGCTTTTAAAGCAAGATCCAGCCGGTTTTGAAAAAACCTTGTTTGAATTGGCTGGCGCATTGCAAAAAGATGGTAGCGTCCCATTTATCTACGAGGTGATGGAAACCTTGTCGGTAAAGCATCCCGATCAAGCATCTATCTTCTTTATCCAGTCTTTGCTAGCGGCGGATATGAAGAACAAAGAATTGGCTGAAAGAAAAATCGAACGTGCCTTAAAATTACAGCCAGATTTGGATAAGGCTTTGATTTTACAAGCGCAAATGGCGGTTTATGCAGAAGATTTCAATCGTGCAGAAACCTTATTGCGAAATGCAGTCGCCAAATACCCTGATAACCAAAAATTTAAAAAACTGCTGGCGCAAGTACTTATCAAGGCTGCCAAGTACAATGAGGCAGGTGAGGTATATGAAACACTCGTTTCCAATGACCCCAAAGATTATGAAAGCCTGTTTTCCTTAGGCTTGGTGCATTTGCAATTAGACCATGACAGCAAAGCAGAAGATATTTTCAAGCAATTGTTAGGACAAGCTGAGTGGCGCAATCAAGCGAATTTTTATCTGGGTAAAATCGAAGAAAAGCGTGATAACACAGCAAATGCGCTGGCTTGGTTTGATAAAGTCACCGATGGACCATTCCAGTTTGAGGCCGCCGTAACGGGTATATCCTTGCTGGCTAAGGACAAGCAGTACGATAAAGCGGAACAACGTTTGAAAGCGTTGCCGAGTAGATTTCCCAAACAAAAGCTGCGTATTGTGTTGATTCAGGCGGAATTATACAGCCAGCAAAAGCAGCAAGAAAAAGCGTACAACTATTTGACTGGGGAATTGAAAAATTACCCAGATCAGGAGGAATTGCTTTATTCCAGAGCGTTGATAGCTGATCGTATGGGTAAGCTCGATGTCATGGAAGCCGATTTACAGAAAATATTGGCTAAAGTGCCGGACAATGTCGAGGCATTAAACGCTTTGGGTTACAGTTTGGCAGATAAAACCACCCGTTATGCTGAAGCGGAAACTTATCTCCATCATGCGTTAAGAATCAAGCCGGAAGAGGCGGTGATTCTGGATAGTTATGGTTGGCTAAAGTACAAAATGGGCAATTACCAAGCTGCACTAGACTATTTGCAAAAGGCGTACGATAAGCAACCCGAAAATGAGATTGCCGCCCATCTTGCCGAAGTGCTTTGGGTTTCAGGGAAGAAAGAGGAAGCTCAAAAACTCATTATGGATGCCTTAGGTAACGCACCTGATGATCCTTATCTGCTTGGATTTAAAAATAAATTCCTAAAATCAGATTCCAGTAAATAACGTGTTGCACCAACTATCAAAACAGCTAGGCACAGCTTCTTTTGTGCTGTTGTTATCCGCTTGCGCTAGCATATCTACCGTACCAAATGGGCATTATTCTCAGGTGGCTAGAGCGCATTTGTATGATATGCAAGAATGGCATCTGGAAGGGCGGGTAGCAATATCCTCGCCCAAAGATTCATGGTCAGCCAATATAGAATGGAATCATTTGCCTGATTCAGAAAAAATAAAGCTGTCTGGGCCGCTAGGTCAAGGTGCTGTGGTTATTGAACTCGTTGGAAATGTCGTCAAAATAGACCGTGGTGGCGGCAATGTGCAAACATCAAATCAGCCGGAGCAGTTCATTAATCAGCAATTAGGGCTGTTTGTACCATTGCAGTCATTGCGTTTTTGGGCGGTGGGATTGCCAGAAGCAGAGCAAAAATTTCAGGAAACTGACGATGGTTTTGTACAGAACGGCTGGTTGATCGCTTACAAAGAAATGCAGAAGACGGGTGCTGAAACCCTGCCACACAAAATGGCGGTCACGAATGACCATGCGAAGCTGAAACTGATTGTCGATCAATGGGATTTGAATGGCAAAAATGCTAAGTAATCAGGCGGCATGGGCAGAACGCTGGCCGGCATCTGCAAAATTGAATTTGATGTTGCGTATTGTAGGTCAGCGGGAAGATGGTTACCACCTCCTGCAAACCGTGTTCCAGTTTGTAGACTTATGCGATTGGCTGATTTTTCATCCAGTTGATAATGGCGAAGTGCGCCTGCTAAAGACCATTCCTGGCGTAGCAGAAGCGGATGATTTGACGGTTCGTGCCGCAAAGTTGCTCAAGGCCGAGACTGGCTGCGAATTAGGTGTACGCATCGAAGTGGAAAAGAACTTGCCTATGGGTGGTGGCTTGGGGGGCGGTAGCTCTGATGCCGCAACCACGTTAGTGGTGTTGAATGCCCTTTGGGGGTTAAATCTTCCCAAAGAAAAACTGCTCACGATGGGTTTGTCGCTAGGCGCAGATGTCCCAGTGTTCATTTACGGACATACATCCTGGGCCGAAGGGGTTGGGGAAAAGCTGGATAAAATTACCATTCCTGAACAATGGCTTGTAATCATAAAGCCAGATTGCCATGTGGAAACACGGGAAATTTTTTCCGCTAAAGATTTGACACGTAATAGTAAATCCATCACAATGATGGGCTTTATTAGTGGCGACCACCAAAACGACTGTCTTCAGGTGGTTTGTGAGCGTTACCCGCTGGTTAAAGAAGCTCTGCAAGACTTGTCGGCATTTTCAGAGGCAAGACTGACCGGAACAGGTGCCTGCGTGTTTGCACAGTTTGATTCGTACAATGCCGCCGCCGGTGCTTACCACAAGCTGAAAAGCAAGTGGGTTGCTTATTTGGCAAAAGGTGTCAATGAATCGCCTTTGTTTGCAAAGCTTAATGATTATCATACTAATATCGTGAATTAATGGGTCGTCGCCAAGCGGTAAGGCACGGGGTTTTGATCTCCGCATACCTAGGTTCGAATCCTAGCGACCCAGCCACTATTTCCGCATGGACTAAGAAAGACTTAGGAGAACTCGGATGAACGACACCGCAATGATGGTGTTTTCGGGAAATGCTAACTTGGCTTTGTCCGAGGGTATAGTTAAAAAGCTTAACATGCGCCTAGGAATGGCGACTGTTGGGCGCTTTAGTGATGGTGAGGTTGCTGTAGAAATTGAAGAAAACGTCCGTGGTAAGGATGTTTTTGTCATCCAGCCAACGTGTTCACCCACTAACGAAAATTTGATGGAGTTGCTAGTGATGATGGACGCACTTAAGCGTGCTTCTGCATCACGAATAACAGCAGTATTGCCTTATTACGGCTATGCTCGGCAAGATAGAAGGTCAAGATCGGCGCGAGTGCCAATCAGCGCCAAGTTGGTTGCCCAAATGATAGAGCAATCAGGCGCTAATCGGGTATTAACCGTTGATTTACATGCTGACCAAATCCAGGGATTTTTTGATATTCCTGTCGATAATGTCTACGCATCTCCGCTGTTATTGGGTGATGTATGGCGGCAGCAGTACAAGGATTTAATTGTGGTTTCGCCAGATGTTGGCGGGGTGGTACGGGCCAGGGCGCTTGCCAAGCGACTGGATGATGCCGATCTCGCCATCATCGACAAACGCAGACCCAAAGCCAATGTGTCTGAAATTATGCACATTATTGGCGATGTAGATGGTCGTACCTGTGTGCTGGTTGATGACTTGGTTGATACGGCAGGCACTTTGTGTCACGCAGCTACCGCATTAAAAGCAAACGGCGCTATTAAAGTGGTGGCCTATTGTACCCATCCCGTGTTGTCGGGTAATGCAATGAAAAACATTAACGGTTCGGTGCTGGATGAATTAGTGGTAACCGATACCATACCTTTGAGCGTAGAGGCCGCACAGTCTGAGAAAATCAGGCAGTTAAGCGTCGCTGAAATGTTGGCTGAGACGATAAGACGTATTGCCGTAGGTGAGTCAGTGAGTTCACTTTACGTTGATTGACTTTACGTCGTTTAAAGTTGTTGAGTTTAGAGTTTATAGAGCGCTTGAGGCGCGAGGTTGAGTTGAAATGTCAAATATATTTGAATTTGTCGCTGAAAGTCGTGGACAGTCAGGAACCACCGCAGCGCGAGGCGTACGTCGTCAAGGTAAAGTACCAGCAGTTATATACGGTGGTCATGCCGAGCCAAAAATGCTGGTGTTAAGCCATAACGAAGTGGTAAAGCATCTTGAGCATGAAGCGGTTTATTCGCATGTGTTGGATGTTACCGTTGATGGCAAAACCGAAAAAGCCATTTTAAAAGGCGTACAACGCAATCCTGCTAAATTCCAGATTCTGCATTTGGATTTTCAACGGGTCAGTATGAAAGAAGCGATTAAAGTGCATGTTCCGTTGCACTTTATTAACGAAGATACCTCTATTGGTGGCAAGAAAGGCGGCATTGCCACGCATTCTATGGTGGATGTCGAAGTGACTTGTTTGCCTTCGGCCTTACCAGAATACCTCGAAGTGGATTTGGCAAAGCTGGACATTGGTGAAACCCTCCATCTGTCCGATATAATTTTACCGAAAGGTGTCGAAATTGTGATATTGCACCAAGGTGCGGATCACGATTTGCCAGTCGCTTCGATGATGGCATCAAAAGCCAGCAAAGATGACGCTGCCGATGATGCTGAAAAAGCAGCAGCCGAGTAATGCGATAGACTGGCTATGATAAAACTTATCGTTGGCCTGGGGAATCCAGGTCAACAATACGAAAAAACCCGGCACAATGCCGGGTTTTTGTTTTTAGACAGCCTAGCTTCCGAGCGGTCTGGTGCTTGGTCAAATAAACCTGCATTTCAGGGTCTAATGGCAGAATGTACTATCGCCCGTGAAAAGATCTTGTTGCTTAAACCCCAAGCGTTCATGAACCGAAGTGGTCAGTCGGTTGGCAAAGTGGCTCGGTATTACAAAATTACGCCAGAAGAAATCCTCGTTGTTCACGATGAGCTGGATTTTGATGCAGGTGTTGTAAGGCTAAAGAAAGATGGCGGTCACGCCGGACACAATGGCTTAAGAGACATTATCGCACACCTAAGCGCAAAAGATTTTTACCGCCTACGCATAGGCATAGGTCGTCCTCCTGCGAAAGTGGTCGTTGCGGATTACGTATTATCAGCACCGTCCAAGAGTGATAGTCAGCTTATGCACTCAGCGATTGAACACGGCAAGGGGTTTATCGATCAAATCATTTCAGGCGACATAGCTGCAGTGATGAACACGATGAATAGCTAAATTTAAGGTGTTCGATTGTCCTTTGAGGTTCTCATCTACGAGATAAACAATGCGGCTATTTTTGAAATAGCGGTAAAACACCCAGCGGCGCAAAATCATCGGTTGACAGTTAGATGCCGATAAACCATAATGCCGCGCTTACAGAACATCGGAGAG
>CAMAVM010000013.1 GCA_945861705.1 Methylomagnum ishizawai
GTTTGCAGGCTTCCAATAAGGCTTGCTCGCCACGGATATTGAGGAAAGTGTCTTGCTGCCCGGCAAAGCTGGCGGTAGGTAAGTCTTCCGCAGTGGCAGAACTGCGGACGGCAAGGCTCAGATCCTCGCCATACTGGTCTTGAAGCTGGCGATAAGCCGCAAGAATTTGCTGTTCAAGCAAGTGGGGCAAGGGGGCGGCATAAATGATTTCCCTGGCCTTACGGGCACATTTAGCCAAGTCTTCCATGTTATCTGCATCAAGCTCGTCCAACGCCGAATGCAATTCCTTCCAAGCATCTGCTTCATCCAGCATATAGCGATAAGCTTCGGCGGTAATGGCGAAACCGTTAGGGATATTGATGCCTTGCGGTAGCAACTCACGAACCATTTCGCCCAATGAGGCGTTCTTGCCGCCCACTAAGGGAATATCGTCGATAGTCAACTCGTTAAACCAGCGGATGTAGTTTTTTTGCTGAAGCATGCTGTTCTCCTAATGCTCTGGTGGCGCAAACTTATAAACAATCCGTCAGGTCACAAACCATCAATTTTTCGATAGGGCGGAGTGACAAACCTAGGTTTGTCACTCCAAAATGCAAGCGACTCACAGGCACTTGTGACCTTTAGGTTATGAAGCCGACAAGCCCTTCAAAAAATACAGATTTAGCCCACTACCCGATAGGGATATACCACACGATTACAACTACTGCCACGGAATGATCGTTATCTAAGTTGCTGATAATAATTAGCCAACACCTTAATCTCAGCTTCGCTCAGTTGTTTTGCAACCAAGCGCATCCGGCTATAAATGTCGTTATGGCGTTCACCGCTACGGTATTGCATCAGCGTCCGTTCAAAATAATCCGCTTGCTGCCCTGCCAGGCTGGGGATGTCAAGCTTTTCGCCTTGTCCGTTTGCACCGTGACAGACAAAGCAAGGCGGAAGTATGCGTTTGCCGTCACCTGCTTCCACCAAGGTTTCGGCTTTGGCAATATCCTGGCTCTTACCAGCTGATTTTGGCAACGACAAGGACGCATACCAAACCGCCAAATCAGCGGCATCCTGTTCCGATAAGCCTTTGGCGATAGCTGTCATGGTATCGTTGCTGCGGTCATCGTTAAAATAATCGCGCAATTGCTTAAACATATAATTGGCGTTTTGACCTGCCAGTGCCGGAATAGCAGGGAAAGTTTCATCGTCCCTGGTTTCGGCTGGTGTACCTTCGCCCCGGAGACCATGACAGGCTTTGCAAGATTCGGCCAGATTTTTGCCTTTCGCAGCATTGCCGTTTTTGACCAGTTTCAAGGTTTCGGTCGTCCAGGCAATCTGTGATCCAGTTTCGGCAGCATTGACTAGGATAGGCGCAGTAAACGCCATTATCAGTACAAGAATTCGAGCCATCATCAATATCCCCAAGCCGGTGAACCAAAGGTGTCCATAAAGAAGAACTGTAAGATCGGCACACCAAAACTGATCGCCATCAATACGGCAATAACGCGATTCCAAAGTTTAAAGTCATTGAGATATTCGGGTATAGATTCAACTGGATGGATAGGGTCGGCATATTCAATTTGTTGGTTAAATTCTGCTGGGGCTGGGTTTAACTGTGTCTTGACCAGGTTATAGATGAATAAGCAAGCTGATCCCAACAGTATCAAGCCACCAAATATCATGGCAAGCTCATAGGGTTTCCAAGCCAAGGTCAATAAGGTGTTGTAAACCACGGTGGAGATGCGGCGAGGTTGTCCAAGCAAGCCCAACACATGCCATGGCGTGGTCAAGATGCCCATGCCGATAAACCAAGTCCATAATTGAATTAACGCCATTGAATTTGAAAACAAGGGCTTACGCAGGAGTACAGGCCATAAGTAATAAGCAATGGCAAAGTACATAATGACAGTCGTGCCAGCAAAAATCAGGTGGAAGTGGCCTGGAACCCAAGCGGTATTGTGGATCATCGCATTCATGGCGTAACTGGCATTGATGATCCCGCCAAAACCGCCCAGGATGAGCATCAGCAACGACAATATCACTGACAACACCATCGTATTAGTCCAAGGCAATGTGCCAATCCAACCAAACAGCCCTTTACCGCCTCGCAAGCGTCCGGCAATTTCTAATGATGCGATCACGGTGAAACCTGTCACTAATGTGGGCAGGGATACCACGAAAGTACCGATGCCGTGCAACAGTTTCCAGCCGCTGGCCTGTTCGGGATCCATGTAAAGATGATGGAAACCAATGGGCAAGCCAAATACGACCAAGACAATGAATGCTGCCCTCGCCACTTCATCACTAAACAAAAATCCACCCGCTTGTTTAGGGACAAAAACATAAAAGGCGATGTAAGCGGGGATCAACCAGAAATACACGATGGGGTGCAAGGTCCAGGCAAATAAAGTCCTAGCCAAGCCGGCATCGACGGTATCTATCCAACCCAATGCCAGCGGAATCGCTTGGAATAGCACTTCCAAGGCCACGCCCACGCTAGTCCACAGCCATAATAAGGCGTTGGCGGTGGTGGCAAACATGGCTAAGGGTACGGGTTGTTTAGGATGACTTTTTTTCCATTGGCTAAACATCACCAGCATGATGCCGCACCAAAGCCACGAACCAACAACCAGCAATACGGCCCCAAAGTAAAACGCGACATGCGCTTGAATTGGCAAATAGAAAGTATATAGGACGGAAGCCTTGCCCGTAAGTAGCGGCACAGCCGCCATCACAGTGCCCAACAAGGAAATCCAGAAGCCGACCCAAGCCAGTTTGAGATTCCAAACTGGCATTTTCAAGCTAGTCGTCGCAGTGTAATAACCAAATCCCATGATAAAGAAAGTGGTCAGGACAAAGCCCATCAACACGCCGTGCGTACTGACCGAAGCAAAATATACCGTGGGTGAATCCAGCGCGGAAATAAGGCCGCTGCGCTCCAGAACTTGGTATTCACCCATGAAACAGGCCAGGATAAAGGCACCAAAGGCCACCCATAAATGGCTTAATGTCAGTTTACGTTCTGTTGCATCATCCATTGTTGGCTTCCTTGTTGGCAATTGTATGTGTGGGCGCTTGCCAATCTTCTTTGGCGATCACGCTTATGTTGCTCCACATGTGGTTGTGGCCTAAGCCGCAGTACTCATTGCATAACACCGGGTATTCGCCGGGTTTGGGAAAGGACGTTGTTATTTCCGCCACATAGCCTGGGACTATCATCGTGCTCATATTGGTCATAGGTATATGCACACCGTGCAACACATCCATGCTCACCCAACGGAAAGTCAGCTTGGTTTCGGCGGGGACCGAGATATGTTTGGGGAAAAAGGAATAACGCCCCGCCACCATCCTGACAACTATTGCGCCCTTGTCATCCAATTGTACGCCCAAGTTGCTTTCCGCAAACTCCTTGCTCAAATGCAGCCGTGCTGAATCGATGGTCTCAACTTTACTGGGCGGGTTAACGCCATGAAAGAAGGCGTCTATTGTGATAATGCCAACCAATAGGCCAATAATCAGCAGCGCGATCTTGATCCATTTCTGTTCCAAAGAGTCAACATGGACTGTCCGCATTTGGGCAATAAAATCCTGGAGAAAATCCACGGTTTTGCCTGCCAAGTCGTGACATCTTTGGACGATGCTGTCTATCTGCATAAGCTCGCCCTAATTGATGATGCCGCGCGGAATAAACACGCCAAAATAAAGAAACAGCCAAGCAATAACCATGCTACCAATAACAGCAGCCAGTAAAGCAAACGTTCCGACCGGCGTGCTTGCAAGAATACGTAGACGTTCTTCCTCATTCATTTGACTGATTGCCTCGTTGAATTTTTAGAAATAAGGCGGCGTACAAAGCTAGGTAAAAATTTTCTGAATACCTAACTGTAATATGCAGCTTGTTGGTTTAAAAGCCGTTGCAGTTTAACGTAAGCATCGAACGGGAATTTGATTTGGATCAAACAAATGGCTGTAGGTTTTGCATGTTGAGTTGTCAGGAACGGCAATTGCCTTAGTTTTTAGGGAGGGGCATTTCGCGTTTCATCGAGCTTGGAAAGCCCACTAAGGCAAGCACTGTGGTAAAGTTTTGGTACAATCGATGTCAGCTTCCCGCTCAAAAAATCAATACCTAAAGGCAAGGCTATGAACGAATTTTTGCGTAATTCCCCCATTAAATATGCCATTCCTGGAGTATTGCTGGCTGGGCTTATCTGGCTCAGTTATGCCGTATTGCGTGAATTTTTACCCATTATTACCTGGGCATTTATTATTGCTTACATTATGTGGCCGCCTTATCAATGGCTTAAAGAAAAATTAAATAATAATGCAACGTTGAGTGCTGTTGTAATGACAGGAATTATTTCTGCAGTTTTCGCCTTGGCGATCTATTGGCTGGTGATTATGTTGCAAGGAGAGATCAATGTTGTTTATCAGGTCCTACTGACGAATTTTGCCCATCCGCCCAAGCAATTACCCGAAAATATCAGCCAAATTCCCTGGTTAGGTAATTATCTGCAACAGCATCTCGACCAATTAAATGCCGATCAAGCCGGAATGAAAACACAGGTCATTAACTGGGCAAAACAATGGTTAGGCGAATTTGGCAGATTTCTTGGCGGTGTGGGGCGCTACATCATGAAGCTTGGCTTCATTTTAGTGACCTTGTTTTTTTGTTTCCGTGATGGTTGCCAAGGTATCGACCAATTACGGCATGGACTCAGTTATTTTTTGGGCAAATACCAGAATATCTATCTAAAGGCAGCCGGAGACACAGCCCACGCCGTGGTCTATGGCCTAGTGCTTGCCGCTTTGGGGCAGGGCTTGATGGCGGGTGTCGGATATGCTGTCGCGGGAGTGAATGCGCCCGTGTTATTGGCTGCAATTACCGCATTACTAGCCATGATCCCTATGGGAGCCACCTTGATATGGTTGCCTGTTAGTTTCAGCTTGATGCTTTCAGGTCAATTTTGGCAGGGAATAGGCTTGTTGCTTTGGGGGTTTTTTGCCATTAGCACGGTGGATAACGTCATCCGGCCTTTGGTTATCAGCGGCGCTGGGCAGATACCATTTTTAGTTGTGCTGTTCGGTGTTTTCGGCGGACTTGTCGCTTTTGGTGCAGTGGGTCTGTTTTTAGGCCCGATCATCCTGTCGGTTTTACTGGCAGTCTGGCAAGCGTGGTTACGGCAACTTAATACCAATCAGCAAAAATCATCATTACATCAAGATAAGCCAGACTGAAATTCAACAGGTAAATTGACAGACAAACCATTGTGGAAAATTGATTTGAGCTTATTGGTGCAGGTTTATGCTCTTGAACATTTGGAACAAGGCTAGTTTCTACGCCTACCTGATATTAGTTTTGCGACTGACAGGTATCGCGGTGGTTCAACTTACCTGTAACGGGCTGTGGATAAGCTTTTTGCCGAATAACTTAGCTATCTTTGCTCATACGTTGATATACACCATGAGCAAAAAAACCCAGATAGATAGCGCAAACCATTACAACCGCCTCAATATTTACTAATCCCAATCCGGCAACGGATGGCTCTGGGCAGTACCCGCTCATTCCCCATCCGATCCCGAAAATTGCCGCACCTATAATCAGTGGCTTATCAATAGCAGACTTGTTTGATAAGTAAAATTGTTTGTCAAATAGAGATCCAGAGCGTTTAAGTATCTTACTGAACGACAGCAAGGTGACGGCAAGCGCACCAAACATAACGAAAAGCAAGCTGGAATCCCAGTTTCCGGCAAGATCCAGAAAATTAATCACTTTGTCGGGATTAGTCATTTGGGACAAAGCCAAACCTATGCCAAATAAAGTACCGCTCAATAAACTCATCAAGATTAATCTCATACCGAAATCCCCAGAACGTGACGTATACAGTAAACCGTCAAAAAACCGCTTACCATAAAGGTTGATGTCGCCGCAATCGAACGCATGGACAGCCGAGCTATGCCGCAAATCGCGTGTCCGCTAGTGCAACCATTCCCCATACGGGTACCAAAACCAACCAGGAATCCGCTCGATGCCAACAACCAGATCGGGAAATGTTCGCGGGGATGATAAAGCTCAGGCTGAAAATGCTTGAGCAAAAAGGCACTGATAACGATGCCTATCAGAAAAGCGAAACGCCAATAAAACTCTTCTTTGGTCGTGTTAATTAAACCGCCCATGACACCGCTGATCCCAGCAATCCGCCCATTGCACAACAATAGCAAGGAGGCTGCCAGCCCAATAAGGATGCCACCGAACAGGGCAGAATAAGGAGTGAAGTTTTCCATGAATTACCTCGCGTTAGTTACAGAATTTCAATTGTCCGCCGGACTCCCAAGGGCGTATCACCGACAGAATATGTTCTCTACATAAAACCAAATATTTTTACGACACCTATATTTGGTAATCTTTGAACAGATTGATTCCATTCATGGTTTACCAAGAACGGGAACAACACTATACCGTTTGTCTTGAGAATCAAAGGACGTGTTCAGTGTCCATTAGTATTCTCGATGTTTGCCTTTCAACGCATCCGCATTCCGAATGGCTAAATCATCAATGACAGCGGTTAATGAACCCGACTTGTTTATTTTGTCGTTAAAGGTTGAGCGGTAATTTGTCACCAGGCTCACGCCGTCGATCAAAATATCGTAGGTCTTCCATTCACCATTAACCAGAAACATCCGGTAATTGACTTCAACTGGTTGTAGACTGCGCTGCAAGACTGTCGTTTTTACCAGTACTTTTGCGGCATCTTTTGCGACCTCATGCGTCAGGTATTGGATTGTCCAATCACTGTACTCAACAAACGCCCTAGAATACGCCCTGATTAACAGGGTTTGGAATTCTTTTTTAAAGCGTTCTTTTTCCTTTGGGGTGGCGGTTTTCCAGTGCTTGCCCAGCACTAACGGTGCGATCTTGTCGAAATCCGTATGCGGTTCAATTACGTCATTTACGAAACATGTCACTCGGACAAAATCCTGAGTAAAAACCTTAGCCTGGAGTTTTTGCTGTAAGGTTTCTGAGATATGCTTGATGACTTGTTGAGAGGGGTGGAATGCTTCAGAAAATACTTTTTCAATAGGCAACAACGCTAATAATGCCAGAATTAGTCTGATCATTGCATAAGGCTTTGTTTGATTTGGCACAGTATTTAATCCGAAAAAGATAGCACTTGCATATTAAATGCGATTTTCGTTGCAGGCTTTGATTTCGCTCAAAATAAAAACAACTTGCCTTTTGAATTTCGATTCCTTATTAAGCTGAAATTTGACTTTCTTTTGATTCGAAAATGCTATTTTATGGGTCGGTTTGAATTGATTACGTGACCTTTTACAAGGGTAAACGACCTCATTCAAACACGGCTATCAAGCCCTGCTGCATTTTGAGCGGAATTTTTATAGGAAGGCTGTCTAAAAATGTGTCTGGTTTTTGTTGACCATTACAGATTTAACTGGTGCCCCGAGGCGGATTCGAACCACCGGCCTGTCCCTTAGGAGGGGACCGCTCTATCCTACTGAGCTATCGGGGCTTAGTGTGCATATTCTAGCATAGGACTATTATGTGGTTTTATTTTGGAAACTCATGTTAATAAATCAGCGTTGCCAAGATACTGCGCTGCATTATCGAATAGCCCCTCTCTGCTCTCGTAATACCCTCATTAGCATACTGTAAACTTGTGTATAATAAGGGTTTAGAGTTTACAGCCCCTGTTTTTTTGCTATGTACAAATACGATGGTTTGGTGATTTACCAAAACCATGACGATGAAGGTGTCCTTGAGGTTGTCGAAGAAAAGGCGGTCAGATCACTGCATTTTGGCTCAAGTTCTCGGCAAAGCAGTATTTCCCTGTATGATCCCGAAAACCTTCAATTGCCTTACACACGGGCGATGACCAGTTGGTTGTTGTTTAAAGACACGGTGGACGATGCGTTAATTATCGGCTTGGGTGGCGGTTCGTTGGCTAGACACTTGCTGTACCATTTCCCAGAATGCCGTGTTAAAGCAGTTGAATACCGGGCAAGTGTTGTTAAAGTTGCGCGTAGTCACTTCGGTTTGCCACTGAATTCACGTTTGAAGGTTATCGTTGACGATGGCGGCAGTTATGTTTGTCAACACGCTCAAACGGAGGCAGGGCAGCACGATTTGATTCTGGTTGATGCGTTTGACAGTGAAGGTATGGCAGATTCTATTGCGTCTATCGCTTTTTTCGATGCCTGTAAAATCTTGCTGAAACCAGATGGTATTTTGGTCATCAACCTGTGGGGATCGGAAGCGAAGTTGTACGGTTCTTGCTTGCATTGGCTGGAACAGGTTTTTAACGGGAAAGTGTTGATTTTGCCTGTCCGTAATCGCGGCAATATGATAACCGTGGCGTTCAATCAGGACATTCCCCAGTACGACTTGAAGGCACTCAAGGTACGGGCGATTGAACTTGAACAGCAATACCAGATCGAATTTTCCAAATTTTTAAAAGATTTTAATAAGCACAATGCTTACTCCATTCATACAGTTATCTCAAAATGATGTCTCCAGATTCACAAGCCGCACCTAATCTTTTTAGCTATCGCAAGTACTGGGCGCAGCGATTTGGCGTAGCGCCTGTTTTGCCCATGAGCCGTGACGAAATGGACGAACTGGGTTGGGATGCTTGCGATGTCATTCTGGTGACTGGCGATGCGTATATTGACCATCCCAGCTTTGGCATGGCGTTGATCGGGCGGCTGCTGGAAGCGCAAGGCTTTAGGGTGGGCATTATTTCCCAGCCGGATTGGACAAGTGCTAAAGAATTCACCAAGCTGGGTCGCCCCAACCTGTTTTTTGGCGTGACAGGCGGCAATATGGACTCTATGGTCAACCGTTATACGTCCGATAAAAAAATTCGCTCGAACGATGCTTACACACCTGATGGCGCGGCGGGTAAGCGACCCGACCGAGCGGTTAATGTGTATTCGCACCGTTGCCGAGAAGCGTTTAAAGATGTGCCGATTATCATTGGTGGTATAGAAGCCAGTTTAAGGCGCATAGCGCATTATGACTATTGGTCTGATAAGGTTCGCAAATCCGTGTTGCTGGATTCCAAGGCCGACTTGTTGGTTTATGGCAATGCCGAGCGGCAGATTGTGGAAGTTGCCCATCGTTTGGGAAATGGCGAAACAATTACAGACCTCACCGGAATTCGCGGCACAGTCCATTATGTCAAGCAAATTCCGGAAGGCTGGGTAATCAAAGACTCCACCCATTTCGATAAGCCGGGAGCGCTTTCGACCATTGTCGATCCTTATCAGGAACAACCTGCTTGTGATAAAAAACCACCTGACTTGAATGCAGACGAAAATGTAATCCGGTTTGACAGGCATTTGTTAGCAAAGGCGCAAAGGGCAAAAACAGTGATCCGTTTGCCCGCTTATGAAGCGGTTGCCGACGATGCTATCCTGTATGCCCATGCGTCCCGCGTCATGCACGGTGAAACCAATCCCGGTAATGCCCGTCCGTTAATCCAGCAGCACGGCACACGGCAGATTTGGGTCAATCCGCCGCCCATTCCATTGACCACGAAAGAAATGGATGGCGTATATGATTTGCCTTATTCGCGCGTTCCGCATAAAGACTATGGCAATGCCAACGTTCCCGCGTTTGAAATGATCCAACACTCGGTCAACATCATGCGCGGCTGTTTTGGTGGCTGTACTTTTTGTTCGATTACCGAGCATGAAGGGCGCATTATTCAAAGCCGCTCTGAAGATTCCATTATCAAAGAAATTGAAGCCATCCGCGATACTTCGCCCAACTTTACCGGACATATTTCTGATCTAGGTGGCCCCACAGCCAACATGTATCGACTGGCTTGCAAAGACCCAAAGATTGAATCCGCTTGCCGCTTGCCATCGTGCGTTTTTCCAGGTATCTGTCCTAACCTTAATACCGACCATAGCTCGCTTATCAAGCTTTATCGACGGGCGAGGGCTTTGCCTGGAATCAAAAAAATCTTTATCGCCTCAGGCTTGCGTTACGACTTGGCGGTTACATCACCTGAGTACGTTAAGGAATTGGTTACCCACCATGTCGGCGGCTATCTTAAAATTGCTCCCGAACATACCGAACAAGAGCCGCTATCCAAGATGATGAAACCGGGCATGGGGAGTTATGACCGCTTTAAGGAGATGTTCGACAAGTATTCAAAAGAAGCGGGCAAAGAACAATACCTGATTCCCTATTTTATCGCCGCGCACCCAGGTACAACAGATAACGACATGCTCAATCTGGCGTTATGGCTAAAGCGCAATGGTTTCAGGGCGGACCAAGTACAAGCCTTTTTGCCGTCTCCTATGGCAATTGCCACCGCCATGTACCATTCCGGCAAAGATACCTTACGAAAAATCAGCCACAAAGCAGAAGATATTGCTATTCCAAAAGGCGAAAAGCAACGCCGATTGCACAAGGCATTTTTGCGTTATCACGACCCTAAAAACTGGCCGTTATTGCGTGTAGCTCTAAAGGATATGGGCCGCAGCGATCTAATTGGTAACGGTAAGCACCATTTGATACCTACCTTTCAACCAAAAGGTTTTGAAGACGCCCCTAGGAAAGTCCAGTCTTTTAAAACCAAGCACACTGGATTCGATTACAAAAACGGAAGCGTTAAAAAAGTCCGCACCAGCTATCCTGTCAAAGGTAAAAAATGAGTGTGGTATCAGGGTATTCGCCTTGATACCATCTTATTAAGCTATCAGTCTTAGTAAATACAATTGGTTAGAGTACTTAACTAGTCATTTCGGCACATCAAAGTGCTATTCTTGCGATGACAATTATGCAGATACGCTAAATGCGGTTGTGTATTAACACAATCCATCTGCTGCCACATTTATTTAAATAACCAAAAGTGGGGGGTCAGCAAAGCGACTATTAAAACTCAGTCCAAATTCCCTATAGTCCTCCTATAGATAAATGCCACGCTAATCCTAAAAATAACCGTATCCCGTTCAGATGACCAACCCAACATAGCAAAATGTTGATTGGTTCTACCGCATTTCTCGATATTCCCAAATCCCTACCCGCGCAGCAACGCACTTGCGTTTTCATTCTGTAGTTACATTTCATCACTTCCACACCAAAAAAATTAAATCGTACCTGAAACGACGAGGGACTAGGTATTCGTACGGATATTAAACACATCTTTTTAGTAATAAATTACTGCACAAGACATCAGTTCTTACTGAAGCGAGCTTTTAGAGAATCCTTTTAGCTCGAATTACTCAGCAATACCGCTTACTAAAAAGTATTGGAAAGTAAAAATTTGTAATTGGCAAAAAAAGTCGGTGGATTCACGGAAAACAGCCCAAAAAGGTAGTTTTCCACACCGGACTAGGTAGTTGTACGGATATACGAAAAATTTATACGGCGTATTGTATTAAGTAACGAATAAATCCAAATATTTAGCAGTAAAAACAGGTTTTAGTGGTTTTGACGCAACAGTTAATTTGAAGGGAAAATGTCATGTTAAAGAAAATTATCAAAGCAACAAGCTTTAGTCGTCAAGAAAAAGCTGTTGCGCGTTATATGAAAGAAGTCAGAGACATCCAGGATGCAAAAATATCGCGCCGGGAATTGTTCAAAATGGGCTTGACTGCTGGTGTGGGCGGTTTGACTGCTATCGGCGGAGGCGTTTTTCTGCCTAATTTAGCGGAAGCCAAAGATGGTGACTCTTCTGGAAATATTATCAGCCCTCCCTGCACTATGCCCTGGTCTGAACCTTTGCCTATACCCAAAACCCCAGTTTCCGTCGGTGCTTTTTCTGGACCAGAAGGAGATGAAGGCCAGTGCGAATCAAAGCACACGCGTTTAAATCCAGGTAAAGGTGAATTCGGGGAAGATGAAGAATTCTCTGAAGCGCGTACTGAAAAACACCAACGCTGGGAAGAATTAGGCGGCTTCGCTGCCTGCACTAAATACGAAATGATGGCTAAGGAACTCGACTGGAATTTTTATTCCGACAGCGATGGACGCGGTTTGAATTCCAAAGTGTGGGCTTACACAGACCTGAATTCTGATGCTGCCGGTGTTTTGCGTTTCAAAGCACACTACGGCAAGCCCGTTTTGATGCGTATGTACAACGGTTTACCTAAAGATGGCAGGGATAACCAAGGTTTTGGCATCAACCAAATTTCGCCACATTTGCATAACGCTCACAACCCACCTGAATCCGATGGTGGGCCACTGCGTTTTTGGGATTCCGGTAAATGGTACGATTTTTGGTATCCCAATATTCGTGCCGGATTCGCCAGCACCCACAAGAATGGCACTTTCCGTGGTGATAAGTGGTGTCCAGGTGATTGGCAAGAAACCCAAAGCTCACTTTGGTTTCATGACCATCGCTTCGATTTTACGGCGGCGAATGTTTACAAAGGTATGGCCTCTTTTTACACCTTGTTTAGCGATGATATTGATCTCGATACCGGTGATGAAAGTACTGGCTTAAGACTACCTAGCGGTGAATACGATATTCCTTTAATGTTTGCCGACAAGGTGTTCGATCAAAGTGGACAATTGTTTTTTGACACATTTAATCTTGAAGGCATAGTCGGTGACCATCAAACCGTCAACCTTAAGATTAAGCCTTATCTGGACGTTAAGCGCCGTAAATACCGTTTCCGCTTTTTGGATGCAGGCCCTTCACGGTTTATTGAGCTGTCATTAAGCAATGGTTCCAAAATGACCCGCATCGCAAACTGTGGGAATTTGCTTCCTAGAGCACAAGTTGTTTCTAGTATCCGTTTAGGTGTGGCAGAACGTGCCGACGTTATTATTGACTTTAGCCAATATGCGCCAGGTACCGTGATATATCTGGAAAATCGCCTAGAACAAACCGACGGTAAAGGCCCTACTGGAAAGATCTTACCTTCAAGCACTAAAACACAATTGCTCAAATTTATTGTGGGTGATGTCGCTGATGATTTCAGCGCACCGTTGGCTACGTTGCAAACACAAGTGATGGTACCGATGCCAAATCGTTCTGCCAATCCAGTCGTAAAAAAACGCACATTCAGTTTCGATACTAAAAATGGCGCTTGGACAGTTAATGGGGAGTTATTTAACCCGTCAAAAATCAGTGCTTATCCAGTGGAGGGGACTGCGGAAGAATGGACGTTTACTTCCGGTGGTGGCTGGGCACATCCCATCCATACGCATCATGAAGAATTTCAGGTAATAAGCCGTGATGGTGGTAACCCTGCACTCGACGATAAGTCCAGAAAAGATGTGGTCAGGATTGGTAAGGCTGCACAAGGTACATCGAATACAGGCAAGTTGACAGTTTACATGCAGTTTCGTGATTGGTATGGCGATTACCCCTTGCACTGCCACAACGTTGTTCATGAAGACCACGGCATGATGGTTCGCTGGAAGCTGGTGTCTCCAACCGACCCAAATGCCGGCAAGTAACTAGGACAGAAATTTAAGAGGATATAGCCATGAACAAAAGAGATTTTATTAAAAGTATGGGTGGGGCAACCCTGGGGGTTGCGGCATTAGCTACATTGCCAGCGAGTTCAGCCAAATTCGGTGTTGATAGCTTAAGTAAAGCTGATCCTGTACTGCGTAGAAAGCAGGCATTTGCCAATATTCCATTGGTAACTCACGAAGGCAAGGTTGTTAAGTTCTATGACGATTTAATCAAAAACAAAACGGTAATGATTAACTTTATGTACGCACGTTGCGGTGATATTTGCCCAGGCATGACGGCTAACTTGAGACAAGTCCAAAAAGAATTGGGCGATAGGGTGGGTAAGGACGTTTTTATGTATTCCATCTCCCTAGAGCCAGAACACGATACGCCTGAAGTGCTAAAAGCTTATGCGGAACTGTTTCATGTCCAACCGGGCTGGACATTTCTGACTGGCAAAAAAGATGACGTAGAAATGCTTAGAAGGCAGCTTGGCTTTAGTTTTACCGATCCTGCCATCGATAAGGACAGAAGTCAGCACATCGGTGTCGTCAAGTTTGGCATTGAATCTCTGGAAAGATGGGGCATGAGTCCGGCAATGGGTGATCCTAAATACATTGCCGAATACCTGCGCTGGATGGAGCCAAATGGCAGCCGCCCCGTGTTAACTGAAATGATGGGTTAAGGCAGCAGGGGATTTCTAATACTATGCCGTTAAGTTAAGGGCTAATAATAGCAACAATGGAGTGCAAAGCTTGCTTTGCCTGTGGCGGACAAGTGCAAAGCAAGCTTTGCACTTCAAAACATGTTTTAACTTAACGGTATAAGCAACATGCCCCATTTGGTTCTAAGGTTGTCCATCAACGCAATTTACGTTTTCAACTTATAGCCTTCATTTCGCCACTTCCATAGCACACAAAAAATAAATATCTCCAAATACCGGTCGAGACTAGGTATTAGTACGGATATTAAACATCGCTTTTTAAGGATAAATTAGTACACAAGATAGCAATACTTACCGAGTGGTAGTGGCAGACATTATTCCAAATAGTCGCCGTTCAAATGGGCAGTATTGCTGCTTATTCAGTGTTAACAGCGTAGCGGAAATTTACAAAGCTGAGAGCTTGTGATTCAAGAGATCTAGGCGAATTCGAAGGCAAAACCTAAAAGGTAATTTTTCACTACGAACTAGGTGTTTGTACGGATATACGTAGGATTTATAAAGAGTATTCTATTAATCAACTGAAAAATATACGTCACATATGGCGAGTTGAAGCAGTTTTGGAGTTAGAGATTTTTAGGATAAAAATCGAGCATTTGCTCAAATGGTGTAGCGATATTTATGGCTCCCAAATTTTACCTGAGTCGACAGGGATTGACGATTCAGCATTATTTTTTTAATTTGAGGAAAACTGATGAAAACGAAATTTAAGCTAATAACTGCTGCGCTAGCGATGACAAGCTTGGCAGTGCAAGCGGAATTGAACTTGACTGGGCCGGTTTCTGCGGCAACAGGAAGTTTCCCAACTTATTACCAAGACACAAACGGCTTGGCACTAGATCTTTGCCTTCCTGCTGTAGGTCCAGAGCGGGCTTCAGGTATGTGTATTTTGGCAGACCTGCCTAGTCCGAATGCGGCCATAACATTCCCCACTAACTTCCCAGACGAATCGTTTTGGTGGATGGGCGACGGTTCACTTATCTTACCCGACGGCAGCGAAGCCCTCCTGGTCATGGCGATGGAAGCGGCATTTGCCAATGAAGTGCCTATCGCTGGAGACCAAGTGGTTTTTGCTCGTATTCGTGTCCGTTTTGTGGCTCCCACCACCGGCCACTACACCGTTACTCACCCCTACGGTGTTGAAGAATTTGACGCAGTGGCTGGGGAACGGGTATTTTTTACCGATGACCACGGTGTCTTATGCGGGTCAGATTTTTCATGCGCCGCCAACGGACGGATAGGGCCATTCCTGAGGCCATCAGGTCAATTGGGCGGCGGCGGCGAACCTCTGCCGCCTGTTACTGTTGATGGTAAGACTTACATCGCCGATCCAGGCGTTGAAACGACCGTCACTGGAAGTCCGCACGACACTAACTTCTTCAGAATTGAAGGGCCGGATGGTGTCAGCGAAAACGACTTGTTCACCGTAATGGGCAGGGTACACACTGATCCATTACCCAGCAATACCAACGTCGAAAGTGCCACTTACTCAAGGTCGGCAAACGGTGATTCCGTTCAAATAGATGTCCATGCTAAATCGGTAAAAGCACTGGGAGAACCTGTGCAAAAATTGAAATTATTTGGTGAAGGTATACCCGGTACATCGCTGGTAAAAAACTCAAATAATTCAACGCAATTCTATGGTCAATTAGCACTTGATACGAGCAATATACCTGCAGAAATCTATCTTAGCGATCTTAACGAAACGCCGAACAGGATTTTTACGGCAAACTTGGTTGACCACATAACCGTCAAACAAGCTGTTTACGATGGTGTTTCACAAACGCTCCATATCGAAGCAGAATCTAGTGATAAGAAATCTGACGACTTACCAATTTTGTCAGCTCAAGGATCAGATGGCGCTTCTTATGGTCAACTGGTGAATGGAGTCAAAGATGTACCGAGCGTCTCGTTGCCGCCAGCTAAAGTGATTGTCAGGTCTAATAAAGGCGGAAGAGCTGAACTGATTATTACAACGACAGCAAGCACTCCTGCATTGCCAGGCCTAGTGACTGTTGAAGATCATTTTGATGATGCGAGTTCTCCATTTGCTGTGATTGACAATGACTCAGATCACGGGAATCAGTGTCATCCAAGTAATGATAAAGTTAAGATTGTTAAACAGCCTGTTCATGGCACTGTCACGGTCAATGAGGCTGACCAAACCGTGTCTTACACCCAAAATGACAGTGTAAATGGATGGGATACATTCAGTTATTACCTAACCGATGCGGATGGCACAAATGTATCCAACGTTTCAAAAGTTAATTTTGCAATCACCAATGGAAACCTTCCGCCGGTAGCGAATCCAGACTTTGCTTCAGCAGCCGTTGGTGCCACTATCACTATTGATCCATTAACTAATGATACTGATCCAGAAAACGCCGGTCTGACCTTGGTTTCTGTAACGGGTGTAGGTGCGACTAAAGTGGGCAATACGATTAGCTATACCGCAGCATTGCCTGTTGGGGCTAAAACCATTGAATACACTGTTAGCGACGGTGACAAAACGGCAACTAGCAGCATTACGGTTACCGTTGATGCGGCAGAAGTTGTGACTGTAGCCGTAGCTGAGTTTAGGACAGGCAAAACGCAATGGCGGATTTCTGGTACTGATACACCAGCAAGGATCGGAGTCGTGATGAGCGTCTACAGCAACGGTGGCAACTTCCTCTTAGGAACTGCAACGACAGACGTAACTGGTGCTTGGAGCTTTAGAGCTACAGCACCTCAACGCCCCGGCCCTATCGTAGTCAAAAGCAGTCGTGGTGCCCAATCGTTGCCCTTTAACCTTACTGTCAGGAACTAAAGGAATCAACGCTGGGAGAAATCATGAGGTTGTATGATTTCTCCCTGGCAGGTAAATACCTATAGGAACAGATAACAAGGAAGACCAACGCCGACTCTCGCAAGGGAGTCGGCGTTTTTTTGTGCAGCTTTAGAAATCTCTGAGCAAGCTATCATCGGAAGGAATAACCCATGCACTAGGCGGTGATAAGTTGTGGGTCTTCATGTCTACAGTTAAGATGTAAGCACCTTTTGCGCCTTTCCTGTTATTAGGTTCGAACTGGAACGGCGGCACAATGTCCACTGAATAATTTTTGATTTCTCCTAACGCGTGGATAAACTTGTCGCGGCTTAAACGTTTGCCGGAGCGTTTTAATCCTTCAGTCACAAAATTTACCGCCGAACAGGCAATGCGTTGTAAGCCTGGGCTTTGCAAGCTAACTGAATGCTGATTTAGCAGGGCTGCGAATTGGCGCATTGCTGGAGCATACAGGTTAAAGGGGGTCGCTAACAGCATCTTGGATGCTGCCAAATCGGGAGTAGCGATAACATTTGCACCTAACATTGCCAGTAATCCCAATAGTATCGGTTGATGATCGGATTTTGGCATTAATAAATTGAAGTCTTTTAGCTCTTGGGTATTTCCTAAAAAGAAAACAGCATCGGGTTTTGCTGTTTTCAGTTTTATTAGCTGATTAACATCTTGTTTTGAGTTAGCTTGGGATAAGACGATTTCGGTTGGCGCATTTAAATTATTGCGTTGCACTTGTTCACGAATCGCCGCGACCACGTTTAAGTTTGTCAACCCATCACTATAAACGATAGTCAGTTTTGGTTTTGCTGTGCTGTTGTCCTTTGGCATCTGGGCTAGCCAATAATCGACCAAGGCGCGCGATTGATCGGCGTAACTGGGCAGAAAATAGAAAAACGAAGGCGAGGGCGGCGAACTTTCATTAGGTATGAAAGACAGCGGGGCGATTACTGGAATTTTTTCGTTCTGCAAGAGTTGATAAATATCCGTAGTGACTTCTGGAAAATATCCTGAGATCAAAGCAAAGGGTTTGGTTTCAATGATTAATCTCTTGGTGGATGCAAGGATTTCCTCTTTAGTGCCGCCTGAATCCAATGTTGTCAACGTAACTTTGCGTCCATAGATTAGCCCATGTCTGTTCGATTCGGCAATGCAGGCATCCAGGGTGGCCTTCAGTAGTTTTCCGGTAGCAGCTTGAGTGCTGGTTAGTGGCAATACGGTGCCCAATTGCACTTCAGATGCAGTTATACCTGCATCGCCATCGCTTGATGACCCTAAAATTTTTATGTATGCAACTAACGCTTGCGCTTGATAGTCCGTGAATCCATATCTAGGCATGGCGGCGCTTAAGGGTTTGTCTTGGGCATTAATACCTTTGGTAATTGCGCGGATTAATGTGCTTTCGTCATAAGCCTTTTTGGCAGGTGTGTTGGTAAACAAATGCTGCGGACTAATTGTCGGAACATTCAAGCCGCCTTCTTGCTTGCCTTCACCTTTCAGCCCGTGACAATTGGCGCAAGTAAACGTAGTGGCGGAAACGGAATCATCAGTAACACCTAAGGTTGTAGTAATTTCATTTTGGCTACCATCGCTACCTTCCCGATAGATTTTGCGTCCTAATAGTTCTATGGCGGTTAACGACTCATCGGCATTAGCAACGTCAATAATGCCGCTTGATAATGACATCAACACGATGAGTACTTTAATGCTTAAAGTACACTGTTGATAAGGTCTATTTATGCTTGCTTTCACCCGTGATATTTTTCAGTGCTGAGATGATTTCATCGGCTTGGGGGAAGCCATAGAGACGCGTCCATTGGTGGTTGCCATCATTGCCGACAATAATGATATTACTGTGGTCGTTTTTATTAGCGGTGTACACACCAAGATTTTTTAATAATTCGGAAATGATTGTTTTCTCTCCAGTTATAAAACTCCAATCAGGCTCGGCTTTAAATTTTTTGCTGAATTCCAGCAATCTTTCTGGAGTATCATTAACAGGATCGACACTGATGGTGATTAATTGCACCTTTTGTTTGCCCAGTTTCTTCTGGACTTGCCTGAAAACAGCGACAGAAAGCGGACAGCTACTGGTGCAAGCGGTGAAAATAAAATTGATTGCGACGGTTTTGTTTTTGATTAAATCGTTGTGGAACCGATGCCTTTTTCCGGTTTGATCGACTATTGATGCATTAAATTTTGTTTCACTTAAAACAAGTGCTCCTGATGCTATCGCCATTATTGGCGATAGCATCAGGAGCATAATAATGATGCTTTTACAGGGTTTCACCTGGATATTTATTGTTTTTTAATTACAAAAAACACCGCCTAGTCTGCCGTGACCAGATTCAGGCCAAGGGTCTAATGGTTCCAGTGCGGCATCTTCATCATCAGGCCACCAGCCACGGGATAGGAAACATAAGTCCTCAAAATTAGCAGGAATCCAACCTGGCACTGGTTTATTTTTATTGCCGAACACTCTACCTTCAGGGAATATATACTCGCTTACGGGAGCGGTATATTCGCCATAAACTAAACCATTAGCTGCCGTTGATGGTGACGAATCGCTTGAGCCATCAATACCGTTAATGCGTGCACGAATTTCTCGGGGTGGCGGCATAAAAACCTGCTGATCGACAGTGATCTCAAAACGACCTAAGGGTGGCTTTATTGAAGGTGCTGGGCTTGATAAAAGTCTTTCAGTAAATTTGCCTTCTGCTAATGGTCTTACTGGATCTAAGGCAAAAACATCTACGTTTCTGCTGGGGTCGGTGGTAAAACCGACAATACGGAAGCGGGTAACTAATGTTTGACCGGGTATTACCGCACCAAACGCGCCTGCTTTCCCTGGACCCGTTTCTTGATCCAATCCCGGAAACACAGTGCCGCCAGCACCCAGAATTGCCACTTCAATAAACAAGTAGGCAGGATCTTCTCCTTTATCGGTGTAAATACCTAAATCTGCTTCAAGAGCAGAAGCAGAAATATAAGTGCTATTGGGATCAGCCAGTGTCGGGTCTTTAACCAGGATTCCTGTATAAGTCACATAGTCGCCAATTTCAAGGGGAGCCATTTTTTCAGGGTCACAAGCGCCACCACAGGGAGGTGCATCGCTTAAGGCAAATGTCGTACCCATAGTAAAGCGGCGTAAAGGCTTGCCATCCGTTCCTTTAGGTCTATTTGATGATGGACATTCAGCATCAACCGCAGGCGGTGTGTTTCTAGGCACACACAAAGGATAACCTGTCGCAGCATGGACGGTAGGGTTGCCCTGATCTGCTTGAAAACGCGGGTCGGCTGATTGTGCTATGCCATAACGACCTGTACCCGTCCCAATATCGGGATCATTCAATCTTACCCGTGCCGACACGGTTGGGTTGGACAATTCGGGGCCGATGAGCAATTCACCAGTGCTGCTGATTTCTTTAATAAATCCGGAACTGATTTGCAGCGGTATTTGCATGATGTTTGCCAATCCGGCTATGTATTCACCATTGACTATATTGCCAATTAAATCGGCAACATAAGGGAACGGTGGGGGAGGGGTGTCTTCTAGCGCCAATCCACTTCCCACCGTTGTTGTGGGTAGCTTCATGTCAAAAATAGCTTTCGGTCTTAGGTAAGAACCGGGCATGACGATATAACTGTTTTTGGGGATAATGACTTTAGTGCCGTTGACCTTCATGATGGCACCAGCGCGGGCATCACTAGGATTGACGCACCACGAACCATCGCTAGGCTGGCACATCCTGAATTCTTGTATATAGCCAATAAGCCCAAAGGATGTCGTTGGTACGGGATCGGCGGCGTATGCAAATCCTGAATTGCTTAATAATGCCATTGCGATCAGCTTTGGCAATGTGAATCTTTTCATAACATCCTCCAACCTTGAATTAATTAGTGTTAAAAATTTACTTCTGTCCTACGTTTTGGCTCTTGGATAAAGGCTCTTGAACCTTAACAATTAACAGTGCTTGCTTGGTAAATTCCAAACCACTGGATTGCGCTTCCACCAGCAGATTAAAACTCCCCGCATGTGGAAAAGTGACGGCAGCCTGATAAACCCCTGCATCTACTTCTTGTAGCCACGCACGTTTTTGCCAAAGCCCAGGTGGCTCAAACGCCAACAAACGTGCGTCTTGAATACCTGAGATCGGCTTGCCGGAGGCGGCATCTTGTAACTTAAAACTTAATAAGGTTTCTGTGTTTGCAAACGGCTGTGCTGTTAAAGGCAACAGTTCCAGTTTAACTTTTGCCTGTTCTTGTTGTTTAGGTCCGGTGGCCTTGCCTTCAAGTTTTGTTGTGAAGCAATGAATAATGCGCGGCTGGTCTAGCATCACCGCTACGTCGTAATTGCCTGGTTTTTCTACAGTTACTGGGGCTTCGAATACGCCCTGCGCGGTTTCTTTTAAGCTGCGGTCTAATATCATCAAGGCTCTTGGAATTCGGCGGTAATTATCCAGCGTCCCCATAGCCACCATCATGCCTTCGACGTAGTAATAAATGGTCTTGCCAGGCGCATTGGCAACCATTACGCCATTTTGTTCTGGTATCGGCGCGATCATGGCGGCAACACCGACTGAATCGGGCAGGGCAGAAGGCGGTTTTTCGCCAGCTTGAATTTGGGTGACAGACAATTCGGCTAATACCCTATTTTGCTTTTCGCTAGATTGGGCAGGCAATTTTTCCAGTTGTTTCCTGTTCACCAGCGCGAACTTTTCCGAGCCTAGCCCCCGAACATAGGCATAGTCAGCGGTAAACGTAATCTGGTCGGGTTCTGCGGTCACATTGGCAAAAGCAATTTTCGTATTCGTGGCTGAATCAATCACATACGCTTTCGCATCGAGTTGATTGACTACCCATACATAACGACCCTGGGGATCAGCGGCGACATCGACCGCGCCACGACCGACTTCAATTTGGGCTTCGTTCGTAAGTTTAACCGGATCAATAACGCTAAGGGTGTTGTCATTTACGGATGCGACATAAAACCGTTCTGCTTTGTCTACCCAAACCGCTTTTAAGGGCGTATTGCCAACCTTTACGTCACCCAGTCTCTTCAAGCTGGCATTTTCGATGATGGATACTGTATTGGCTTGAGTATTCGTTACAACAGCAAACTTACTGTCCGGCGTAAAACTGATTTGATGTAATCCTTCGTCTACGGTTACAACATTAACTTTAGGTTTTTCGCTCCGATCAATAACGGCAACTTTCGGTGAACCGTCCAAACCCACCCATACCGATTGTTCATCAGGGGATAAGGCAATGCGGGTCGGTTTGCTGCTTGCCCCAGTGGAAATTGTTGTCGCTAGACTATGTGTAGTCGTATCAATCAATGCAACCGCAGCAGCATTCGGCATCGTCACATAAAGCCATTTGCCATCCTTGGTCAACACCCAATCCAAGCCTTGTTCCGGCAATTGCACGATGCCTTCCAGTTTACTGCTTGATGAGACTTGAGGGTTAATAAACGCAACCGTCTTATCCTGGTTAAGCGTCAACAAAAAATAACTGTTCAGGTCAACATCGGCACGAGTCGCCAACTGGCCGCTGGAAAAACTCCGTACCTTGGCTTCACAACTGGTTTCGGTGGCGACTTGTTCGGAGCGGCGCAGGGAGAACCAAGCTTTTGGGCGTAATTGAGTTATCGGTTTTCCGGTTTGTTTTTCATTGAATTTAAGGATTGCTTTTAGCTGTTGACTATCGACAGGATCAGCTTGTTTCCCAACAGGGACATTAACCACTTGCATAGCCAAGTCAATCCCCTGGATTTCAACATGTTGACTCACATTTTGCGTGGCTTGTGCCACCAATGGACAAAATGCGGCAAGCAACAATAGCTTGGCGGTAGCCCTTATCATAGGAATCATATCGTCCTCGTTAATATCCGCCGTTAATTTGAGCTTAATCAACCCGCAAAATCCCCCACATTCCACCTTGGAACTGGAAGTTTTCTTGCACCCTGAATAGGTAATCGCCTGGCACTTCGTTTTTTCCGCCTGCTTTAGTGACTATATTGAAATGTCGGCCAGGCCCAATGCCACCGATAGCACCCAACAGGGCGGTTTTAATTTTCTTTTCCTCATGTGTTGCTATTGAGGTTGAGTCATTCTTCCACGGCTGATAATCCCAATTATGTCCAGATAGTGCAAAAGCATGTTGACGGGAATGCCCATTGGGATGAACCAGCCTAAACCGAATGTCTTCGCCAGCATTGGCTCTAAATACAGGCGTTTCTGGATCGCCGCAAGCCTTACTGTCGCAGCCAGGATTGGGTGCAGTTGAGCTCAGGGTGTTTCTATAATCCAACTCGTTAAGTGCGTTAAAGTCAGCACCGGAAGTTCCTACGCCGTTTCTTGCCCAAAGCGGTTCGGAACGGTAGTTAAACCCTTTTTGCCCGGTGTCTTCGGCATCATCAGCCATCCGGTGATTTGGCATCGGTTGTTTATTTTGTTGTAAGCTAAGGTCATCCTGGAAGACCACGACGAATTCTCGGAAGGAACGGTCTTTACCCAGCTCATCTAGTGTTTTCACGTTAGCGGTGATTTTGGATAATTTATCTGGAAAACTTATCTCCGCATTTTTAGGTTCGATAACTAATGCACCTACCGCACCATGCGAAGATTGTTTGATGACATCGCCAAAACTACGTAACGATGCTACCCCAAATTCAATGGGCTTATGACATAAATAAGCTTCATTCGAGCGAAATTTGGTCTTGATAGGACACTCTGTTTTTTGCTGCTCAGGATTAAAACTGCCAAAGGTTGTTTTATCATATTCTTGACGAGTACCTGCATACCAAATGTATTCGGCAATGTTGTCATCACACGTATTAAAATCAGGTGTGCCGACGGATGATACTTTGCGACAGCCAGGTAAGCCGCTCGACGTGCGCTTATCATCTTTTTTTTGTTTTTCATCACTGGCTGAACCCACTTTGCCAGGTGCTTCATCTCCACTGATAAAATCCGCTTTGTCAAGATCATCATCTCTACTGTTTAAGCCCACATTGCCACCGCCCATGAATTTGACATCATAAGCGACGAGTTGCGGTATTAAATTAATCATGGAAGACATTTGTACTTGGTTAAAATTAAAGCCATTTACTATTGGCGGCATTAAATTGTAACTACTGGAATTTGCTAAAACTGCAGGATTTGTGCTTTCCAGAAAATTTTCTGGCAACAGGTTGTGTAAGGTAACTTGGATACAATCACCTGCTGATGCACGGAGTACCAGCGGTTCGACAGCTTTACCCTCTTCGTAAGCAGTTCTTAACATGCTGACAATTTCATTCGCGCTAAGATGGAAATTGTTGTGAGGATCAATTTGTTTCTTATTTAATTTAGTTATAACCTTTTTGATGTGATTTTCCTGATGTTCTTCAATCCACTTTTCATCAAGTTCAACAAAAACAATGCCATTCGGATCAGTAATGTTAAAGCGTTTGTTGTATACCAAGCCGTTATGGCTAGGCAAAATATCTTTCGCTAAAATGGCGACGACATGCTTCTTATGGCTACTGGATTTAACAAACTCCTGAAATGGACAAACATTTTTTTTCCAGATGTAATTATTGAAGTACTCTTTATACAAGTCTTTAATTGTATTGATTTTTTTATTAGCGTTACGCCCTGTCAAGTCAGGAGCATTAAGCGATAATTCCTCATGTAAATAACTTAATAAATGAGGTATCTTGCTGGGGTCTTTTGCAGATTTTTCCAGTAAGTGATTGATAAAAGCTTCCGATTTATAGACAACATCAAATTTGTCGTCAGGGTCTTCTTCGCTCACATCCCATAAGTTTGGAACATCTTCAGTTTGGTTGTTTTTCTTTGTGGGTAAAACAGCGAGAAATTCATCGATTTTATCGGCTTTAGCCATGACAGCTAATTTGCGTTCCTGGACTTTTTCATTTTGATCATATTTGTATTTATTGATTGTTAAATCTGCAAAAGTTTCATTTTTTCCTGGAACACATTTTTTTCCACCATACGCTCTCACTAAACCCCACATACCATCCCAGAAATTTTCAACACTGGGTGAGCCATACCAATAGTCCGTTACACCAGGGTCGTTTGGCAACTTTACATCCATTTCAAAGTGTTCGGAAATGCCGATTTGTTGTCCGTTCATGTATCCAGAGTTAAGTGACTTAGGTTCGGCCAGCCATTTAACGCCGTTCATTGAAAAGACATGCTGCTCTTCCTGTGAGCCTTGGATCAGTTGAATGCTCAAAGGATCGCACGCAAACGCAGGTAGAACAGGGGTTGAGGGGTCGTCATCCAAGCGCCAAGGCTCGTTCTCACGTAATAGACCAGTGAATTTTTTTGTCTTGCTTATTTGTTGATCCAATAAGCGGGTTAATTCTTTTCGATCAATGATTTCATTAGGTACATTGTTTTGCAGTTTCCTCATTCTGTCCGAAGCTGAATCTAGCTGTGAACTATGATGAACTAATGAGCTAAACACATTCGCCATATCGCCTTCAGGAGTTAGCTCTCCTTTGCCATTGCCTAGCGTTGTTTTTTGATGATACTCAAGGCTGTTCCTGTCTTCCTTGGCAATACGCAACGGAATCGGTTCATTACGGTAGTTAAGTAAACGTGTGCCTGGATCTTCGGTAGAAATGCCTTCCGGTTTTGGTTTCAAGCCGTCACGCACATTATGTGGCAGTAGCAGTTCATCCTGCCTGCTCGGCGGGTTGACGGGGCGTAAATCAGCGTTATACAGGATCGCAAAATCGGCAAATGCTAGATTATATTCTCGCCGTATCTCATGTTGATGTTCTTCAATTTTTTCATGTGGATGGTCTTTAGGGAAACCAATATTTGCCGCGTAACTGGTTGGACCACCGTCTGGTCTACAAGGATTATCAATAAAACCGCTCAAAGTGGTGTCGCTGCATTTATTCTGTTTGGTATTGACATCAGCGGGCGAAGCGACCAGTTCGGTCCAAACAGTATTTTTCGGCTCCACAATCAACGCACCATAAAAACCGTGCTGCTGGTGTGAACTGGGGCCGTAGTGGTCATGGGTGAAGACAGTTCTCATGGTTCTGTCTTCCCACTTATCGTTGAGTACGGGATCGGCCCACCAGCGTTGCACGGTGGTTTGTGCGCCACACCAAGGGTGATTTTTATCGTTTTCCTCTGCATTGCCTGAGCATTGACCACGGACATCTCTATTAGTGGTTTTGGGTAAGCTATAGGATTTTGCAATTAATGGCTTATGCGGTTTGTTATTCCAATCTACCACCTTACCACCTAGGTGTTTACTGGCTGTTATGCGCTCCCGAACCTAGTCAGGTGAGAATGTACCGTCTTCATAATTCCAGCCATTGGCCGAACCGTCAGACGAGGTAACATCAAATTTCACCAAATGAATATGCTGACCGATAGTATCGGTAGGGGTGTAAACTTGAAAATCATCCAGATTTAAGACGCTTGGAATTAAATTAGTCGCTTGAAATTGAATGCAATCCCCTGAATTAGCGCGAAAAAACAAGGGTTCTGCAAGCCGTTCGCCAGTTAGCGTTTTAGCGGCATCTTCTTCAAGAACCGGCATCCGTGCTTGCGGATCATGCCAGCCATATTTATTGACGGTCATATCGAATTCGATATATGCGGCTTTGTAAAGACGCGGATTAGTACGGTTAACAAGTGTTTGTTTGTTTGCTTCCTCAAGATAATCCGTTGGGCAAGGGTCGGCAAATGGTGCTCCTTGTGCGGGGGCAAAGCCGTTGACGCGGAAATGTTTGCCAAGATCGAACGCTTTATTAGCGGAATGACCATGAGGATAAGCGGCATTAGCGGTTTCAAAACCCTTACCTGTCCAGAGGGGCTTCGTGGTAGCCCAATGGCTTTGAGGATTTGCTGGGTCAGTATGCTTAGGCCATTGGGTTTCTTCAGATTTAAAGTTCCATGCAAACGATTCCGGTGAATTGGCAGCTTGTAAGACTTTCTTAAATTCATCTTTACACAATGTCCATACTCCTGGGAGCATATTGTCAGGTACGGTGTCGCGCCCTTGCTTCAAGCTTTCAATAGTGGCTTTATCCCAACCGGCATGGTAAGCCATTGCCAGAATTTCATCTTTCGTGCCACATTGCGGCAATATTTTTACAGTAGCGGATTCAATTTTCTTCGCTAAAATGAGGTTATTCGGGTCACTGTTCAATGCCCAGGTGCGTTTGGCGACATAACGCGAAGCTTTGTTGCTTTCTCGATCTCCGTAACCTTCGAGCAGATCTTTTGTCACCGCAGGATTTTTAAGATCAATGTCTTAGATAGTGCCCTCGGTAATAATGTGGCGAGATAAGCCGCCGTCTAGCCATTTGTCGTTTGTACCCGTTGGATGTTTGTTTTCCGCCATATCTAAAGGGGGTTGTGGAGGTCGATGTCCAGGTTCTGCTGCCATAAAGAAAGGATAGCCACGAAATTCAGCACTGGGTAAAGGGGCTAATGGGTGACCTGGAATAGGAACGATTGCTGGATTGGGTGTGCCACCCGTTATTTCTTTATCGGGCAGATTTCTTCCTTTTGGATTGGCTTTTTCGTCAAATAATCCCGGTCTGCCATCCTCAAATACATCATGATTCCGCCACAGCTCCCACATCCCCGCCGCAAAATGTGGATACAAGTGGCAATGGAAAATAGCATCGCCTACGGTTAAATTGTGGTTGCCACCGCCACCGTATTGAATATCGTAAGTGTAGGACGAACCTGGGGAAATAGTTTGCGAATCCAGGTAATTAGCATTGGGATCGTTTTTATCCTGCAACCATTGGTGCGCGTGTAAATGGAAAACATGGGTTTCCTTTGGTCCCGCGTGGATATTACGGAAACGCACTGGATCACCAAGATAAGCATGATGCACGTTTGATGGATCATCGGGGTATAAGGCTTCTACTTCTTTGCCATCCTGGTCGCGGCGTACAATCATCGCTGGATCGCCATTAACCCAAGAGCTTAAAAAGAACTCTTCCAGTTTGCAATCAGGGCAATCTTTTCCTGGCCCTATTTTTTTCTTGTTAGCAAGTACCACGGAACCTGCACCAGATGAGCCGTAGTTGATTGCCATGCCATCCGCAATCGCGCTGATCGGATTGCCCTCATCGGACAATTCTGCAAATGCTTGGAATACTTTATTCTCATCATGAAAAATGGTGGTGAATTCACGGAATGACATGCCGCAACTAGAGCCGGGCGATTGTTTTGAGCAGTCCATACCCGATTCACTCAAATTACCGGATGAATTCGTAGGATTATCCTGATAGATAATAGCGTTAAGGTCGGAGTGTATAATCTGATTGTGAGCATCCAAAATAGCCAGTTTTTCATATTGTAAATCATCATATAGTTGATTAGTGCTTGATTTTGCAGCAACTAATACATCATGCGTTACTTGTGAACGATACCAGATGGAATCTTTGGGTTCGACATTGACTGAACCAAACAACCCCAAACCTAGTTGGCCGCCATCACCTTCGCCACCCGCCAATGCACCGGTGGAATAGAAAAAATACCCACCTTCTTGCTGGGCATACCAGGTATACGTTTTGCTCGCCCCAGGTTCAGCTAGTGACGATGGATTATTGCCCACATTAGCACCGTCTGACTCCATGTTTGCATAATCCAAACCATTAACGTGTATGGATGCCGCCCGTGTGGTGGGGTAATCAGGTTCTTCTTGGCGTGGAAATGGGAACGCTGGATGTTGGGTGCTTATACTATTACGTGGCGGCGTAGAGAGATCAGTTGCAGTGGGGTCACCTGGTTTGGTCGCTTGAATGGAATGTCTTTGTACGCCGCCATCAGGAAAATCAGCGCGTTGAAATGTAGTATGTACGGTTGGTAGTGGCGATAATAAATTCCAAAATTTTACTTGTAGATAATTGCATTCGTTAACTCGAAGCACTAAGGGGCGAGGTCTTTTGTCGTCTTTAAGCCTAACCCTGCCTTTCAATGCTGCCATTTCTGCATCTGATCGAGAAGAAATAGTCTTTCCATGTTCATCGACAACATCTTTTCGTAGTGCATACACCATCCCCGCTGGATTAAATGCGCCAAAGCGATTGAAAGTTATGATTTGTTCTAATGCAATGACTTCGGCAGTAATGGTATTGGAGCTGTTTTGTGAGCTATTTTGGTCGCACTGCTTAGACTGCTGGGAGGAGCTTGCTTGCTCTCCACTCGGCGGGTGGTCTGTTTTTCCATCCGTCAAACATCCCGCTATGAGTGCGGCTGTCACATAACAGATAAGCAGAAGGCACTTATAAGGCGATTTTGTTTTAGACTGAACTTTTGTTGAAAACAGTCCATTGTGATTATGGTGATGTCGTGCTGTCATGGCCGCCCCTCTATTGCTGTTGATTAAATCAACATTTGTTGTTTTTATGTACAACTTGATGGCTAGAGGCCAAGTTCCATTTGAGTTTTGTTGTCGATGCCCGTTTTTCTAACCCATTCCAAGCCTGTTTGGTTCTAAATTTTGCCAATCCCTAATGGCTAAACAGCTAACTTTTATACTGTATTGTGTGAGAAGTAGATTAGCAGTAATGTATCGGATAACAAGGTAATTTCTCACATATTTTTTCATCCATAAGGTGTGGTTTACATCAGCAATTGAAATAACTTTGCGGTCTGATGATTGATGCAAAATTAGGTTTTTAGAATCTGCTGGTGATTATTCAACAGGTAGACAATATTCAAGGCTAAAGCTTTCCAAGGCAAATAAAAAGGAATATAATATTGGGTTTTTCATTGGTGTGTACTGCACCGCCCTTGCTTCACCATCTTCTCTCATAGACGGTGGGAGGCTTTAACCGTAAGGAAAATTATGCGACATTATGAAATTGTTTTTTTAGTGCACCCAGACCAGAGTGCACAAGTACCGGCGATGATTGATCGCTATAAGTCGATTATCGAAACCGCGTCCGGCAAAATTCACCGTCTGGAAGATTGGGGTCGTCGGCATTTGGCTTACCCTATCAAGAAAATCCACAAAGCCCATTACGTGTTGATGA
This sequence comes from Methylomagnum ishizawai, assembly GCA_945861705.1. GTDB lineage: Bacteria > Pseudomonadota > Gammaproteobacteria > Methylococcales > Methylomonadaceae > Methyloglobulus. The sequence continues at coordinate 29,997 of CAMAVM010000013.1, forward strand.
ACATTGAATGCGATCAGCCAACTCTCGTTGAATTAGAGAGCGGTTTTCGTTTTAATGATGCGATTTTACGTAGCATGATACTCGTGCAAAAGACGGCGATTACCGAAGTCTCCGCCATCGCGATTGCCACTGCAGAAGAGAGTAAAGCCGCTGAAGCACGGGCTAAAGGCTTATTGGCAAAAGAAGTGGCAGTCGCGGCAGAAGCCGTTGTCCTTGATGACGATATTGATCTGGATGATCTGATAGATGAAGATCTTGATGCAGATGAAATCGATCCAGAAGCTGTTATTTAATTAAGAACATTACAAGGAATATTTATGGCACGTAATATTAGACGCAAAAAATTAAGCCGTTTCGGTGAAGGTGGAACGGAAATTGACTATAAAGATATTGATTTATTGAAAGATTACATCACAGAAACGGGTAAGATTATTCCTAGCCGTATTACTGGCACTAGCGCAAAGCATCAAAGAGCGTTATGCGTCGCTATCAAGCGTGCGCGTATGGTTGCCTTGATGCCTTACTGCGACGCACACAAGTAAAACAGGTAATAAATCGGATGAAATGGCTAGCGGCATATATCATGCGCGGCAGGTTAGAAGCCATGCTTTTGGCTGCTACGCTGGCGATGTTGTCGCTAATCTTGGCTCCATTGAGTGTGTTTAGCTCAGGTGCTGTTGCCTTAGTCACACTCAGGAAAGGTGCTTATGAAGGTCTGATTATTCTTGCGTGCTCAAGTCTGGCAGCGGGAATACTGGCTACATTAATCCAGGTCAGTTATCAGTTCATCCTGATCTATGTGCTTTTTTTGTGGCTACCAATCTGGTTAATCGCGATTGTACTCAGGGAAGGGCGGCATATTTCACTGGCTGTTGAGATAGCGGTTCTAATAGGTATTGTGGGTGTTGTTGCGTACTACCTAGTTAATACCGACCCTGCTTCAATGTGGGCGCAAGTCATGCCTAAAATGGTGCCTGCCAATGCACCCGCAGAAGATGTCAAGCGGACGATAGCTTTTATAGCACCGTATATGACCGGAATAGCCGCCGCTGGAGCCGTGTTCAGCATGATGTTGGGCTTATTCCTGGGGCGTTGGTGGCAGTCCATACTTTACAATCCCGGTGGCTTTAGGCAAGAGTTTCTATCATTAAAGACTGAACCCAGATTGGCTATCATTAGTCTTGCGATCATTGGTATTGCTATGCTTAGTTCTGGAGCTGTGTCTCAAATAGCCTGGAATAGTGCCATTATACTGTTTGTGCTGTATACATTTACTGGCATTGCCGTGTTACATACGGTGTTTTCTAGGATGAAGATAGCGCAATATGCCGTAGCCATGCTTTACATTACCCTGTTTTTGATACCCTACAGCCTATTCCCCGTTGCTATAGTAGGTTTCAGTGATACCTGGCTGGATATACGCAAAAGAAAATTGAATTAAACTTAAATGCCTGATGGCAATGATCGGTTAACAGCCGAGAGGTGATTAAAAATGGAAGTCATACTTCTTGAAAAAATAGTAAACCTGGGTAATCTGGGTGACAAAGTAAGCATTAAGAACGGTTACGGCAGAAATTACCTGGTTCCCCAAGGTAAAGCCGTGCCTGCAACGGTCAAAAAAATAGCTGAATTTGAAGCACGTCGCGCTGATCTTGAAAAAGCAGCGGCTGATAAGTTGGGTGCTGCCCAAGCCCATGCGGACAAGCTGAGTAAGTTGGAAATCGTTATCACGCATAAAGCGGGTGATGAAGGACGTTTGTTCGGTTCTGTAGGCACTCTCAATATAGCCGAAGCCATTAATCAAGCGGGCGGCGCGGTTGAAAAGCAACAAATACGCTTGCCACATGGCACAATCAGACAAGTCGGCGATTACGATATTGATATTAATCTGCATTCCGATGTGATTGTAACGATGTCAATCAAGGTTGCGGCGGAAGCTTAAGTTTTTTTAGACTCGATTGCGATCTGTGTTCAGGCTACACGTTCAATAGAACGTTAGCCTGAGTTCTTCGTGATAAGTGTGGGGCTAAATACCTATCTTTTACGCCAGAAAAGCTAAGACAATCGTCTAATGAGAACTTTTTATTCGGCTGTTTTTTACCTTATCATTCCATTCATCCTGCTCCGCTTGTTTTGGCGAGGTATCAAAGCACCAGATTACCGCCTACGATGGCGTGAACGCTTTGCTTTCTACGATAGAAAATTTCCTCAAAATGTCATCTGGTTTCATGCCGTTTCTGTGGGTGAGGCTGAAGCCTTATTTCCCCTGATTAGACGGTTACAGCAGCAGTTTCCTCAAGCAAAGCTATTAATTACCACAACCACACCGACGGGATCAGCTAGAGTCCGTGCTGTGTTGGGGCAAACAGTTGAACATGTTTATCTGCCTTATGACACGCCCAATGCGGTCAGGCGGTTTATGTGGTGTTTCAAGCCCATACTTGCGGTCATTATGGAAACCGAAATCTGGCCCAACTTGTTTACCTACTGTGGTGATAGCAACATTCCGTTATACGTTGTTAATGCCCGATTATCGGAAAAGTCGTCGCGTGGCTATCAAAAAATTCCCTCATTAATTCATCCGGTTATTGCTAATGTAAAGCAGATCGCCACCCAAACCCAAGACGATGCTGAACGGTTTATCGCCATTGGTGCAAAACCGGAGCAAGTCGTTACGTTAGGTAATATCAAATTCGATCTTGAAATACCTGAACACATTATTGATAAAGGAAAACGACTGAAAACCACTGTTTTTAAAGATCGTTTTGTTTGGATTGCCGCCAGCACGCACAAGGGCGAAGAGCAGATTTTCTTGGATGTCTACAAGCAACTCAAACCGAAAATATCTGAATTATTATTGGTAATTGTTCCCAGACATCCCGAACGTTTTGCCGAAGTCAGTGCATTATGCAGCCAAAACACAATGGTGGTTGTCACCCGCACATCGAAACAACCCTGCGAGCTGGACACCGATATTTTCCTCGCAGATACCATGGGGGAGCTGAAAATGCTGTATGCAGCAGCAGACGTGGCATTTGTGGGTGGCAGCATGGTATCTGTCGGCGGACATAACCTGCTGGAAGCCTCAGTCGTTGGTATACCTGTGTTATTCGGTCCTTACATGGCTAATTTTAAAGAAATAGCTAATAAGGTGTTGGTACACCATGCGGCGATACAATGCCAAGATAATGCGGCACTTGTTAAGGCAATTCAAACTGTGTATTCAGATATGGGCTACCGAAACTTGCTTATTGATAACGGCAAAGCGTTTGTACATAACAACCGTGGAGCGGTTGAGAAGCTTTGTAACATGTTAGCTGCGGAAATCCGCCATCGGTAGTATTGACTGCTACGGTTCTTCGAGCGCATTTTTTACTAAACGGGTTATATCCGTAATCTCTTGTTCAGAATATGCAACCGCAGGAAACTTTCCCCATACTGGCGCCGGCCAGGCCTTATCCGTGCGATAACGCACAACATGATGGATATGTAGCTGCGGGACTAGATTGCCAATTGCTGCAATATTGAGCTTATCTGGTCTGTAAAGCTCGCTCAATCGTTCGGCAAGAAAGCTTGATTCTTCAATCAACAACCTCTGTTGTTGCTTATTTAGTTGATAAATCTCCGTAATTCCTGCTATTTCAGGAGCCAGGACAAACCAAGGAAATTGGCTGTCGTTCATAAGTAACAACCGACATAACACCAGCTTGCCGATATAAATGCAGTCTTTTTGCAGTTGTGGATGTAGGTGAAATGGCATAATTAGGTTGTCGTGAAAAAATCTTGAAAACTCAAAATTTGCTTGAAATTTTCTGTATTTTTGGTTTAATTTGCAACTTTATCTTAACCCTAATAATAACTAAACTAGATAAAGAGTAAAGCACTATGTCAGCGTCGTCCGTTTCCATTCACGATTCTTTATGTGATCAAAAACAGGCGGTATCGTTTTGCCTTTTGTTAGGGCTTTACGGCATTATCCCACTGTGTTTGCTGCTGCAATTTCTCGATCACGGGTTTTGGCAAGATTATTTACGGAGCAATCTACCTAGCAGCCCTTACCATTTTGTGCTGTTCCAAATCTTATTTGGAACGCCACATATTATCGCCAGCAATATTTTACTGGTGAGCAATCCAGATTACCTAAAGCATTATAAACGTCAAATAACCTTGATGACGGTAGCCATTGCGGTTGCCTATATTGTGGGCAATATGTTGTTGCCGTATCGCTTGCTGTATGTCGTTGTAGCGACTTGGACGGTTTACCATGTGCTTAAGCAGCAATATGGAATTGCGCGGGGCGTGTGCCAATTGCCGGAGTCGGTGTTTAAGTTGTTGTTAACGCTTAGTGTGGCGGCTGGCGTTGCCATTTATATCAGCATTTTTTTGAGGAACAGCCTGACGGCAGACCAGGTTGTTTGGATTAAACATGTTGCCGCTTTGGGCTGTTTGCTGCTGGTGATAGCGGCATTTGTTTATCAGCATTTGGTCACTACTTCGTTTGGATTGTGGTTTTATTGGTCGAATGTGTTTTTGGTGCTGACCAGTTTTTACTTGTTTCTTCAGCAACACTATTTTATGGCGATTTTAGTGCCGCGTTTTGTGCATGATGCGACGGCGTATCTGTTTTACGTAACGCATGACTACAATAAACATAATCGACAGCCGCAGAATTTTCTTTATCGTTTTACTGCACGATATGAGTTGCACATCTTTATCGTATTACCGGTAATTTCGTTTTTACTGGCTTTCCTACTGCAAGCTTATGGTGATGATCTCGTCAATCTGATAACCCGCCACCTATTAGGCAAAGAGTTTTATAAAGTAATTACGTTGGGATTCCTAGGTTATCTGGCGTTGATGCACTATTACATGGAAGGTTTGACGTGGCAGAAAGATTCCCCGTACCGGAAATTTATTGCGTTTAGTAAGTAAGCGGTGGGTATCTTTAAAGCTTACGTAGATGCACGTCCAACTCTTGCAATCGCTCAGGCGTTCCAATATCCATCCAAAATCCAGAGTAATGTTGCCCTGTCACTTTTTTTGCCGAAATAGCCTCACGTAATAAAGGTGCTAATTTGCTTTTTCCTGTCGGCGTGTTGTTGAATAAGCTGGGATGGTACAGACCAATTCCGCTAAATGTATAGCGTTGGTGGCCGTCTTCCGTGACCTTGCCCGAGTGGTTCAAAGCAAAATCACCTTGTGGGTGATGCGGTGGATTATCAATCAGCACAATATGCGCTAAATCTACCTTGATTTTCTGCAACTCAGTATATGGAAAATCCGTGGCAATATCCCCGTTGACGACCAGAAACGGCTCGTTTCCTAATAACGGTAAGGCATTGATGATGCCGCCAGCGGTTTCCACGGCTTGTTCGCCTTCGGGTGAATACACAATGTTCGCGCCTAAATGCTTGCCGTCACCCAACTTATCCTCAATCTGTTGACCTAAGTGGGCGTGGTTGATGACAATGTCGGTAAATCCCGCTGCAACCAGTTGGTTTATAGTGTGTACAATCAATGGCTTGCCAGCCACAGGCAGCAAAGGTTTTGGGATGTGGTCGGTTAAAGGTCGCATCCGTTCGCCGCGACCTGCGGCCAGTATCATCGCTTTCATTGGGTTTCCGAAGATGTTAGCAAGACGTGCTGCTGCAAAAAATCATGAAAATCAGCCAGTTCTGGATAAACCTGGGCTTGCGCCATGACGTAATTCAAAGTACGAGGAATATCTTTAAGATAGCCAGATTTACCGTCCCTAAGATTAAGCCTGGAAAAAATGCCGATGGCTTTAAGATGTCGTTGCATTCCCATCAGGTCAAACCAGCGGGTAAATTGGGGTAGATCACAAGCTATGATGTCCGCTTGTTTGAGTTTTTGGTAATATTGGGACAACCAAAGACCGACCTGATCCTTCGGCCAATCTATATAGCAATCCCGTAACAATGATGCCAGATCGTATGTCACTGGACCAATAACAGCATCTTGAAAATCAATAATACCAATGGAATCATCTTTTAAGACCATTAGGTTACGGGAATGGTAGTCGCGGTGAACGCAGGTAACAGGTTGCTCCAGCGCAGAATTGATTAAAATGTTGCAGACCTTATCCCAGATTGCAGTAGGTATTTCTAAGCCTAATGCTTGCTTGATAAACCAGTCTTCAAATATACCCAGTTCTCGTTGCAATAAGGCTTCATCGTAGCGGGGCAGGGCGCAGTTGTTGAGGTCAGCATGAGTTTGTAGCGTTAACAAGCTGTCCAAAGCATTGCCGTATAACGCATTAGCATTATCAGAATTGACTTTATCCAAAAACGAGACAGAACCAAAATCTTCTAACACCAGAAAGCCGTCAAGCAGGTTTTGATGGTAAATGCGTGGCACATTAACCTTTGAAAACCTCAGAAATTCAGCGACTTTAATAAATTGCGCGGTATTTTCCTTGTCCGGTGGCGCATCCATCACGATTAATGGCTGATCTGGCAAAGTAATTCTGAAATAACGCCGAAAACTGGCATCACTCGATGCCGGTTCACAGCTTTTGACAGGCAAAAGCAAGTCATTCTCCAGCCAAGCAAGTAGGCTTATTTTACGGAAGTCGTCGGGTATCATGTCTGGATGCGGTCAGATTAGTTATAACGCTGGGTCAAATTGAGGTAGAATTCGCGCTGGCATTCTATTCGATTTTTGACCCGTTAAGCTACTAAACTTCCATTACTCATGTTCGCCCGATTGTATCTGGTTTATTTTTTATCGCTTTTTGCGTCAATCAGCTTTGCTAGTGAAGCCAATTGGAACTGCCAACAAGACAAAAACACCAAAGAATGGGTTTGTGTGGGGTCAGCAGCTGCTGCTAGCCCATCTTCTAGCACCACACCTAAAAGCATTGCACCCAAAATAGCCGAGACTGCGGAAAAAGCTCAGACATTCGATACAAAACCTCTTCAAGCTATTAAGCCTGTCGAAATTAAAACCCAGGAAAAATTGGTAGAACAACGACCTGCACCGATTAGCAATCCTATTTCGGCTAAACCTAAGCCATCTCCAATCATTTCAGAAGCACCACCTCGAGCTCTACCGGCCACTCAAAAACCCGTGGCAGCAAGCAGTAAACCAGCAGCAGGCGATAATACCAAGCCGCGCGGCTGGAATTGTGACACCAAAGGTGAAGAAGGTAAGTGGAATTGCCAGTTGGAAGGTGCGGATCCTAAAGGCGAAGCGCGTGTTGTTGATGCTGAAGAACACAGTCGATTAAGCTTGCTCAACCCCGCATTTGATTATAAAGAAGAACGTATTTTCAATACCTTAAGGGATCGCTTTAAAAATAATCCTTGGGGTAATTGCTCTATTCAACTCGGCACACAGAAATATTATGTGCCTGATAAAAAGCAGCGCGACAAAGCCGATTTGGATATGGATTCCAATGCTGCCGAAATCTACGATAATGAAGTCGGTAACTATCAGGGCAATGTCGAGATGAAACGTGCCGACCAGCAAGCTTCTTCCAATTCGGCAAATTATGATTCGGTTTCAGAGAATTTAGATTTACACGGCAATGTCTTCTACAGCGAGGATGAGTTGTCTTTATTTGCCGACACCGCAACGTTAAAGCTAGCCAGTGATGAGGCACGTTTGCGAGATACCCTATTTATTTCACCGACGACACCTATCAGAGGCAAGGCCAGTGCGGTGTATCGTGATAGTGCCACCTTATCCAGATACAAGGGTGCATCCTATACATCCTGCGAACCTGGTAATCAGGATTGGATTGTCCATGCCACCGATTTAAAAATGAACAAAAAAACCGGAGATGGCTCGGCAAAAAATGCTTGGATTGAGTTTAAAGGCGTGCCGGTGTTTTATTCGCCTTATCTATCTTTTCCGATTGACGATAGAAGAAAGACCGGTTTCCTTGCGCCATCTTTCGGACGAATTCAAAAAGGTGGCTTTAACTTTTCAGCACCTTTTTACTGGAATATAGCACCTAACTATGATGCAACGATAAGGCCGCGATATTACACTAATCGAGGGCCATTACTGGCAGGTGATTTCCGTTATCTGACCAAAAAATCAAAAGGTTTGGTGAGTGCTGAGTTCATGCCCGATGACAGCATCGATAATAAATCAAGATATTTAGCAACGATTAAGAATACCACGCGGTATACGCCTAATATTAGTTCCAACCTTGACTTAAATATCGTTTCTGACAGAGCTTATTTCTCAGAACTTGGAAATGCACTGAGTTTTCCAAACTTCAGTCACGTTAGAAGTTATGCAGATGCGTCTTATGTCGATAAAGGCATCTCCTTTACGGGGATCGTAGAAAACTTTCAAACTATAGACCCTACGTTATTACTCTTAGGAGGTAGGCTAAAACCGTATCGTCGCTTACCGCAACTTAATTTAAACCTCGACCACGCATTTGAATCCGTTGTTCCTGCCAACACGGGGATGGAAAGTGAATATGTATATTTCCAGCATGACGACAGCAGATTACCCGACGGACACCGATTTAATGTCAAACCGTATGTTAGCTTTCCGCTAAAGACTGCAAGTGCCTACGTAACACCAAAACTGTCCTTGCAGCATACGGAATTTTTAATCAGTAAAGAAAATTCTGGTTTCAAAGATGCCAATGTGAGCCGAACTGTGCCGATTGCCTCAATAGACAGCGGTTTATTTATAGAAAAAGATGTTAATTTGTTCGGAAGCAAATACTTACATACCTTAGAGCCCAGACTTTTTTACCTATACATTCCTAAAGTTGATCAAAGCAATATCCCTATTTTCGATACCTCTTTGTATGATTTCCAATATGACAGCTTGTTTAGAGAAAACCGTTACAGTGGTGGCGACAGAATTCAGGATGGCAACCAAGTTTCTGCTGCGTTAACGACACGTTTGGTTGATTCAGAAACGGGATTGGAAAAATTAAAATTAAATCTCGGTGAGATTTTTTATTTCCAAAACCGCGATGTGACGGGGCCACTCATACGCGTTGGTACAGATTTTTTGAATAATGCCGTACAAACCAGCACTTATTCGCCAGTCGTGGCGGAGTTAAGCAGCCAACTTAATAATCATTTTTCTGTTCAAACCGGAATTCAATGGGACCCTGATGTTAATGAGATAGTCAGAGCTAATGCGGCATTACATATCGTTAACAATCCCGGTGAGCTAATAAATATTGGCTACACGTACAGAAAAAGTAACTTGATTAAGGATGCCCTCGATGATGCGTTGGCTGATAACACATTAAGTTCCGGTGATAGAGCTCGCTTCCAATTGTTCAGGGACGACAATCCTACAATACGCAGTAATGATATTATCCAGAGTGATGTTTCCATCCGTTGGCCCATTTATGACGATTGGTTTGCGGTTGGACGTTGGCAATATTCCTTGTTATATAACCAAACGCAAGAAGCTTTTGTTGGGCTAGAAAAGGAAAATTGTTGTTGGCGGTTTAGGGTAATTGGTAGGCGTTATATCAATAACTTAACCACCGCTAATTCTATTACTGGACAAACCAGTAATACCCAAACCGGTCTGTTTTTTCAACTCGAACTTAAAGGCTTGACGGGTATTGGGGAAAAACTGGATGATTTCTTCACACAAAGTATTTTTGGTTATCGGAAATCCGAACAATGATGTATTTGAATGACTTAAAAAAACTATTTACCACGCTATTGGTACTGTGCGGCTTATTCTTGGTTAGTCAAAACCTCTATGCAGAGGTTTTGGATAGAATGATTGCCAATGTCGAAGGCGAGGCGATTCTTGAAAGCGAGCTGCAACGTGAAATTATGACGATTGTGCAACGGATTCAAGCCAGCAACACCGCCATGCCGCCTGATTACGTGTTAAAAAAACAGGTGCTGGAGAAAATAATTATTGAAAAGCTCCAGCGCCAGTTAGCTGAAAAAGCGGGCATTAATCTAAGCGAAGAGATGCTAAATAATTCAGCGACTGACATCGCCCAAAGAAACAATATGTCGCTTGAGCAATTCAAACAAGAGCTGCAAAAGCAGGGCATGTCTTACCAAAGCTTTCAAGACAATATGCGTAATGAAATCGTCATCAATCAACTTAGAGGCAAGGAAATTGGTGAGCGTATTAAAGTTACCGACCGAGAAATCGAACACTTTATAGAAACGGAAGACAAAGGCGGTACAGGAATGGGGCAATACCATCTGGGGCATATCCTGATAGCTGTTAAAGAAGGCGCGTCATCCGCAGTCATTCAAAAAGCCAAAATAAAGGCAGATGAATTAGTTAAGGAGCTGCGTTCCGGTCAGGATTTTACCAAGACGGCAATGAGCAATTCCGACGATGACAACGCGTTAAAAGGTGGCGACTTAGGCTGGCGCGGTAAGGCCGATGTGCCAACATTATTTGCTGATGCAGTCAGCGCAATGAAAGCAGGTGATGTGTCTGATCCCATACGCAGCCCAAGTGGTTTTCATATTGTTAAAATGCTAGAGATGAAAGGCGTAGGCGCACACACGATAACCAAGTCAAAAGTTAGGCATATCCTGATTAAAACCAATGAGTTGATAGATGATGCCGAAGCCCAAAAACGACTACTTGCACTAAAGCAACGCATGGTTGATGGTGATGATTTCGCCACACTTGCACGCGCGCACTCCGACGACAAAGGGTCAGCACTAAAAGGTGGCTCGCTAGATTGGGTAGGGCCAGATGATTTGGTCAAACCGTTTCAGGAGGCCATGGAAAAGTTGGCGATCAATGACATCAGCGAACCTGTTCAAACCCAGTTCGGTTGGCATTTAATCCAGGTTTTGGAACGTGAAAACAAAGACGACACCAGCGACTTCAAAAAAAATGAGATCAGGGATGTCATCCGCAAACGAAAAATCGAGGAAGAAACCGAGCTGTGGTTGCGCCGCTTACGTGACGAATCATCGGTAGAAATCTATCAGGATAGACTTTGATTTGCGTTACGGCAATTCGCCTTGTATAACAGCAATAGGATGAATAAAAACGACTCAACATTGCCATTAAATTTGCAGAACGAGCAGCTAAAAATGCTGAAGGATAAGGTGCAAGATATTTTTGCCACCCAAAGCTTTGAGCATCAGCGGCGACTGGTTGAATCCATTGCAGCAGAATTAAACATCACTGTTCTCGATTGTGCGGCAGCGCTAGTGATGATACTGAATGACGAAAACCCCAGCAACATAGTTCCGAGCAAAATCAGCCAGCCACAAATCGTAGCCGAAAAGCCCTTACCTCATAATTTAGCTACGAGCATCAGGTTGGTTCGCTATCGTCTTGATGTCGGTTATCAGCATAAAGTGACGCTGGATGAAATTAAAATAGTGTTGGTTGAAGAATCCGGCGTTGACATCAAAAATATTGCCAATTTGCGTATGCAGGATTGTTACACCCTGATAGATCTACCTGATGAAATGCCGCAGGAAATATTTCATCACCTGAAAACGGTCGAGATAAACCAGCAAAAGCTCGACATCAGGCGCGTTAAGCCGCGTAACAAAAAGCGTGGCAACCGTATGCACCGTCGTCCCCGCCCCGTCAATTCATCACCTACCAAAGAAGTGAGCCAAGATTGAAACACTGCTATCGGAAAGCTAGTGCGTTAACGGCTTAATACCGATACGGTATGTTTTCTGCTTGATAAAGGATTAAATGACAAATATTCAATACATTAACACCCCTGAACAATTGGCTGCGCTGTGTGAACACATAAAAAAAGCGCCCTGGCTGGCTTTGGACACCGAATTTTTAAGGGAAAAAACCTATTATTCCAAGTTTTGCCTATTACAAATAGCAACGCCGGAATGGGTGTCCTGCGTAGATCCCATTGCGTTGCCTGAGTTAGACACGCTTTTTGATGCCATCTATAACCCCGCTATCGTCAAAGTATTTCATTCCTGCCATCAGGATTTAGAAATCTTTTATCAGATGACCGGAAAAGTGCCAAGTCCGATATTCGATACCCAAGTTGCTGCGCCATTACTGGGTTATCAGGACAATCCCGGTTATGCCATGCTGGTTTCCAGCCTATTGAACATCAACCTCAACAAAGCCCACACCCGCGCCGATTGGAGCAAACGGCCATTGTCTAAAGAAGAAATCCAATATGCCGCAGATGATGTCATTTATTTGTGCCAAATCTACCAGATTATGCTAAAAAAATTGGCAGAACTCGGTCGGGCAGACTGGCTAAAACATGACTTCAAAGAACTGGAAAACCCCAATAATTACCAAGTCGTGCCGGAAAAGGCGTGGCTTAAGATTAGGGGCAAAAACAAACTCACGGGTAAGCAATTATCCATCGTGCAAACCTTAGCGGAATGGCGGGAAATAACAGCCCAAGCTGAAAATCGCCCCAAAACCTGGTTGCTGCGTGATGAACTGCTATTTGACATGGCAAAGCTGCAACCGGAAACAGTCGCTGACTTGGAAAACATTCGTAGCATTAACGAACGGACTGTTCACCGTTACGGCAAAAAATTGTGCGAATTAATCACCAAAGCAAAAAATACCGAACCCCAGCCGCAGCAGGACAAAGACAAAACCACCAAGAAAAATCAACAGCACGAAGCTATTTTGGACATATTAACGGCATTGGTACGTATCCGCGCCGAAGAAAATTCACTTAATCCAACCATATTAGCGACTCGAAAAGATCTGGAAATGCTAATGTTAAATGAAGAGGAAGGCTGTCCCTTACTGCACGGTTGGCGCTATTCCATGGCAGGTAAAGAACTGGTTGGCTTATTGAAAGGCGAGCTACTATTCGGCATTCAAGCAGACCGACTAAGCGTTATCGAAAAACAATAAAGTGGGTTGTAATTTTCGAGATAGCCAAGGAGTGCAAACCTAGGTTTGCAACGCCATAATTATTAGCGACACGGCAATTAAGCCTGTTGTGATTTGCGGGTAGGCTATAGTTGGTTACACTCCACAGGGGCATTAGTAGGTCAAGGCTCAGGTTGTGATTTGCGGGTAGGCTATAGTTGGTTACACTGTTATTGGCTTTATACCACATATATATACTGTTGTGATTTGCGGGTAGGCTATAGTTGGTTACACTAATTTAAAAGATGCACCGAGCCAAAGACAGGTTGTGATTTGCGGGTAGGCTATAGTTGGTTACACTTGAAAAATAAACATTAGTAGTCGCCCTTCTGTTGTGATTTGCGGGTAGGCTATAGTTGGTTACACTACTTGTCGCCGCCCCACACCGCCTCGTTGGTTGTGATTTGCGGGTAGGCTATAGTTGGTTACACTGGATTTGGCTATTCGCGAACTTATTAAGCGGTTGTGATTTGCGGGTAGGCTATAGTTGGTTACACTTTGCCACTATAACGGGACGTATTGGCACGGGGTTGTGATTTGCGGGTAGGCTATAGTTGGTTACACTTACAAAAAAGCGCTGAACCCTTTGACGTGGTTGTGATTTGCGGGTAGGCTATAGTTGGTTACACTACTTGTTAAATGTGGTCAACCAGCTCACAGGTTGTGATTTGCGGGTAGGCTATAGTTGGTTACACTATACCGTATGTTGCTCGCGCTAACCCTATCGTTGTGATTTGCGGGTAGGCTATAGTTGGTTACACTTATCGGTATTTCGTTTAGATAGCACATGTCGTTGTGATTTGCGGGTAGGCTATAGTTGGTTACACTTTGAGATTTTTATCCAAAATTATGAGTTACGTTGTGATTTGCGGGTAGGCTATAGTTGGTTACACTTAGCCCTTTCGTAATAGCTTGTTTACAAAGGAGTAGTTGTCGTTTTTGCAGTCAGAAAAGCGACAATTGCTCCGGCGGTTCTTCGATTTTCCTGCGTTTTTTGCCATAAAAAACTTCAATCCTGCCAAATTGTTTATCGGTTATTTTAATAATACGTACCTCGCCATCAGGCGGTAGCCGTAATTTTACCCGTTTTGCGTGGACTTGGGCGTTTTCTTCGCTGGCGCTGTGCCTCATATAGACGGAATATTGCATCATGGTGAAGCCGTCGGTCAGCAGATGTTTCCTGAAGTCCGTATATTGCTTTCTCGCTTCCGGCGTATCGGTAGGCAAATCGAATAAAACAATCACCCACATTGAGTTGAGTCCGCCAAAACTCATGGTTGCCGCAGGGTTTCTAATAACCCCTTCTCCCTTTGGGAGAAGGTTGGGATGAGGGTTATATAATACCCCCTCACCCTAGCCCTCTCCCTGAGGGAGAGGGGATTTTATGTGTTGGGGGTAGTTGAGTATAACCGTGCTGTCTTCATAAGCCCGTTTAAGATTTGTCAGCAAGTAATGGCAAGCAACCATCAACGGCAAGGTTTGCTGTTCCCATAAAACGGGTTCAGCCAATAAATTAAGCAAGGGGATTTTGGTTTCCTTGTTCACAATCAGCTCCGGGTTTTCAATTGCCATTAAGTACACTTTGTAATCCACCCACGGCCTAAACGGTTCCATCAGGTCGTCCGCCAAACACAAGCCGTTGTACTGGTTGCTGTGGAATAAACCTAATGCGGGATGTAGGCCGCTGCCGACGATGGCGCGGGCAATTAGGGCGCGGATAATGGCATAGCCATAATTCAGCAAGCTATTGATGCCTTCCAATTCAGTATCGCGGCGGAATTGCTCGCCAAATAACAGCCGCCAGTATTTTTGTGCGGCCTGGGCTTCCAGGTTTTCAGGATCGCCCGTTTTGACTTTAGTGGCTAGACGTTCCAGTGGCAGGTAGGTTTTGTCCAAACTTTTCAAGGTTTCCGTCTGGTTAATGATTTTTTGCTTGACGATTTGGCTCCACAGGCGTTTTTTCGTTGGCAGTGTTAAGGCGATTTGTTGTTTCAGGATTTTGGCGTGTAAGTTGTTGCCATCACTGATGGGCAATAACAGCGAATACGGCAGATAGCGTTCGTCACAAAACACCAGGGCAACGTTATGTTTCTGGCAAGCAATAATCGCTGCTTGCGTAATCACAATCGCCGGATTTTGCAAAATCAACGCGCCGATGTCTTCAATCGGTATTTGGGCGACGGTTTCGCCTTTTTTGTCGATCAGCAATTGCTGGTGTTTGAGGTGCAAATATGCCTGTTCGCTGATGTCAATGGTGCGTTTTATCATTCGATTAATTTCCCAATTGCGTTTATCGAATGCTTTTTCAGCTTCCAAATATTTATTAATTTTTCATTGATAGTAAGATGTAGTTCTTCATTTTTGTTAGTCAAAATGGTTGTTGAATGCAAGCGAAACATTACCATATTGATACCTGAGTCCAATTTTTGTACTCTATAAAACAATTGCTTACCTTCTTTCTCAATACTCACCAAGTCATTGATATGCAATGCCAGCACAAATTCATAATCCGCACCATGATCGGTCTTGATAATCGGCTGGCGTTGCATGGTGATGCCTTTGGCGCGTTTTGAGGCTTCCATCATCGTCACAAATTGCCCTGAATAACTGCCGTTTTCCTTGTGCTTGATGATTTCCACATGGTGCATATTGCCGTAAGCCAGCCATTTGAATACTTTGCCTTGTTTGTCCCGTGCGCCAAATTTGGATTTCTCCAACTTTGCCAGTGTGGTTTTAGATTGCAGGACACGAACCCGTTTGATCGGGGTCTTGCCATCTTGATGCAAGACCTTAACGCCTTCGGCAAACGCCAGGTTAGGGTTGTTGCTGTAATCTTGAAGATGCTGGGCGATGATTTCCTTAACAACCGGATCAATGATTTTCTCGACTTGGGTAAAACTGCCGTCCAGGTCTTTACGGTTGACATTGCCTACGCCTTCGATAAAACCTGCGCCAGTTACTTCGTGCAACTCGCCGCTGAGTTTGAGTTGCGGGGTATGGGCAATAATGATGCCGTCTAGCCGCTGTTCTAAGTCATCGCGCAAATTCAGCCAAGGCGGGTCAATATGGATGTCTTTCATATTGAGTTCCGACTGCCTGCGTTCCAGGTCTTGGGCGGTTTTTACCAAGGTTTGATACAAACGCCTGTCCACACAGGCAATCACGACAGCGTCAATGGCATGATGGCGGTGGTCGGTGCGTTCTTTTTTGTTGGTTTCCCCGATCAAGTCATTCAACCCCCACTGATGCCTAAGCCATGCGGTGGTAATGCCTTTGCTGACGGAAATATCCGCGCCCAGTTGCGCCAGATAAGTTTGGGCTTCACGGCTGATATAGCGGGTATCGTTAAGTTGGCTGTTGATAAAGTCCCGCTTTTGCAGTTCCGCTGCCGTGGTAAAAAAGCGGGTTTTTTTGGCTTTCAGCGACCTGTCCCAACGGTTGATGGCCTGGGTAATCTGATTCCATTTGTCGCTATTGCCACTAAACGCATCAACTGGGGTTTTCTGGCCTTTGTTCCGGTTTTCAGCAGCATAGCAAACCACTTTATTCATGTAAGAATCATCAAGGGATTCGCTGTACGGCAGGATGTGGTCTACCTCAATAGCTGCACTGAACAATTCGGATAAATTAATCGTCTTGCCACTGTAGGCACAAAGTTGTTTCTGGTCTTGCCACAGCCGATATTTGAGCTTGTCGGTTTTGCTGGGATACTTGGATAGCTTTAAATGTGGGCTAAGTTGCGATTGTTGCTTATATTTTTCCTCTGCTTCATCGTTGGCTTTGGTATTTTTGCCTTGTTGCTTGATAAAGTCCTGGTAGCGTTTGGTGTTCATTTCCAAGTCACGCGCCATTTCTACCCGTATGGCATCGGGTTTACCGTATTCAGCAATAATGGCGTTGATAAGTCGCCTTAGCTCGTGCAGGGCTTTTTGTACGATGGGGTTGGGTAATTCGGGCGGTATGCCTAGTTTATCGGTTGCTATGATGTCTTTAACTTCATAACCGTAACCCGCGCTCACGCGAGCATCAGAATAAATCTGCCCTTGTTGCAAAAACGGTAGCAATTTGTTGATAGCTTTCAGGGATAGGTTGCCGTGTCCTGGTTCAAACTCTAACAGGCAAAGTTGCACAGCGGTATTAGGGTTAAATCCCCAATGTTTAACCAAGCGGTTTTTCAGCACTGATTTTTTGGTGATGGTGAGCAGGTCTTCAACTAGGGCGTGTTGTTTTTCGTCAGTAAATTGATCCCATTCCGGTAGTTGTTTACGGATTTCACAGGCGGTAATGTTGCCTTTGAGTTTTTTATTGCCGATTTCCAAATTAAATTCGTAAGATTTATCCAGACCTAAAGCTTTTCTTACGGCAGCAAAACTTATGCTTTGGGTGGTTTCGAACAGCTTCACCAGTTTCTGTTTGTCTTGTTCGTTAAGCGATAGCGACTTTTCCGTATATGGATCAAAGTATTGCACATTATTAATATCTTGCAGATACCGAAAGCGTTGGCTTTCGAGCCAAGCGAGTTTTGCTCGGTTTTTGGTGGGTTCCAACGAGCATTTGCCAATCCTGTCTGCGCGGAGCTTTAACGGGCGTTGGTAAAAAATGATTTGCTCTATTTCCTCTTTAACAGCATCGGTCAAAACGCTGTGGTGTTGTTTTTGTTGTTGCCAGATTAAATCCAGTTCATCGCGGTACATTTGGCGGTCGGTACGGAGATGACCACCGTCGGTTTTCCGGTTGCGTTTGCAGTCATGATGATCTAACGAGGCAAGATATTCGCCCAAGGTACGCTTACCCGATTCAGCAATGGTGTTTTTTAATTTGCTGATGTCAGCCTTGAAGGCGGTTTCTTCCTTGGCGCGTTCGGAACTGGTGTCATCTTCACCTTCCAATTCAGCCAAAACATCCAGCACATCAGGGTCGTCTGCCATATCGCCCAACAGTGTTTTGCGGTTACTTAAAAAGCCGCGTCGTTGCACTAAATGCAGGAAAACGCGGCCTAACTCAAAAGGCTGTACAGGATAATCTAATGCTTTCGCCCTTAATTGGTAAGGGTTGCCTAGATCGTTCAGGATAATTTCCGGTGTAAGGTTGCCAGTCAGTTCAGGTGGCAATAACTTTAGTGTTATCAGATAATTGAGCATCCGCAACTTGCGTCTGCCACGACGTTGCAATACTCGCCGAGTCAAACGAGCATTCCGGCGTTTTACATTTTTGGGCGTGGGTGTTTTTTCTTCCACTGCTTTGGTAAAAATTCGACTACCCAAGTCGATAATTATCTGGGGTTTACCTTCGGTTTCTTCAAGTAATGCCCAGCCAATTGAATTAGTGCCTAAATCCAAACCTAGAATTTTCTTGCCCATTTTTAACCTTCGTCTATAATCAGTTGCGTAGTGTAACCAACTATAGCCTATTGCTTTGCTTTTCATACCAATGGAATGTTTTTCCGTAGGCTCCGCCTTCAAGCGACCCAAGCCCTCACGAGGTTGAAAAACCGACGGGGGCTTTTTATTGCCTGGATTTTGTCAGTCCAGAGCATAGGCGGGAAAATTTACCGGAATAGTCTTTTTGGGTTCTATGCTCGAAGGATTAGTAGCGAATTATTGGCTTAAGGTTATGCCAGCGTGAGTGAAAATACGAGTACTGGAGCGTTTCAGAGCTGCCTATTTAGGCAATCCCGGATGAAATAACACATTGCCGTCTTTTTTGAAGTTGCCAATGATAGTTTGGCCTTCCGCGCCAACCACATAATCTATGTATTTTTTGGCAAGCCCGTATTTGATATGGGCATGACGTTTTGGGTTGACGGCAATGACATGATAAGGATTCAGCAGTCCCGCGCCGCCCTCAAATAAGATGACCAGTTGGGTCTTATCTTGATAAGCAAGGAAAGTGCCTCGATCTGTCAAGGTATAAGCCAGTTTGTCATCAGCCATTCTTAACACGGCGCTCATGCCTTGACCTGCCGAAATATACCAATTCCCCGCTGGTTTGATGCTGATTTTCTCCCATAATTCTAGCTCTTTTTTATGGGTGCCGGAATCATCGCCCCTAGAAATAAAAGGCGTTTTGCCCAGGCTGATTTTCTTCAAGGCTTCCTCGGCGCTCGATGCTGATTTAATCGCTTCGGGATCAGATTTTGGCCCGACTAGGATGAAATCATTGTACATAACAGCCGTGCGGTCTAAGCCAAAACCATCCGCAACGAATTTTTCCTCGGCTTTGGGGGCATGCACCAATAGCACATCGACATCACCGTTCTCGCCCAGTTTCAGGGCCTTACCGCTGCCAACGGCGATAACATCAAGTCGGACGTTATTTTTTGCGGCAAAAGGCGCATTCAAAACTGGCAACAAGCCGGTGTTTTCAGTGCTGGTTGTGGTCGCCATTCGTAATATTTCTTCGGCATGGATAGAAGAAAAACTAAAAAAAGCACTTAATACTGCAATTATTTTTAACAATTTCATAACACCAAATCCTATTTATTTTATCGGGCAAGTTAAAACCGAAACTCTGTGTTGACAAAGAAATAATCGGAATCTTTCTGTCCACCAGCGGGTAATCCGGCTGAGGCAGGGAGACGGTCGAAATAATCACCCTTAAACCAGTGTTCGTAGCCAGCCTCAACAACGATGTTGCTTTTTAATTTCCATGACCCAACCAGTTCGATGTCATGCCCTAAAAAACGGCCTGCATTGCCGGATTTGTCCCTTAGCGCTTTAAAGTCATTATTAAGGTTCGATCCGGCGAACGCATCTTTGGCTTCGGCTAGATACCAAACATGATGTTTGACAAATAGCTTGAGGTCATCCCGTGGCTGTAGCGTGAACCGTGACCCAACTGACTCGATGTTGGAGCGGAAAAACGGCCCGAAAATACCCGTTTGCATCATATCACCGCGACGTACGCCAAATAGCCTGTCGAAAGTGTGGTTGTTGTTGCCGTTGGGATTATTTGTTCCGCTGGCGTAATCATATTCGGCATTGAACCTGGGAAACCATGGGGCATTGAAGGTATAGCCAATTTCGGCATGACCCATGTAATCGAGCAAGTCTTTACCATTGGACTTACCAGTTTGCACATCGCCTTCAAATTCATAATCCACTTTACCGAAGTCCTGTTTTTGGAATCTGGCAGTTTTTGCCGGGCTTTGGTAGCCCCTTATGCCAAAAGTCGAGAATGTCCTGGCGTTAGTGGCAATTTTTTTGTCGTTGATGCCATAGTAATAAGCCTCGCCATTTAGCCAAGACACTTGGCTTGTTTCAAAAACGGCTCCCCAAAACAAACGACTGCTACTGCCTTCGTCCAAATGGGTGGGATCAATTTGCACGGGCGATGTCAAAAATGCCCGCACCCGCCAATCCTTGTCGTTGCCTATGGCAAAGTGTGCGCCGTCAAAGCTGTTAGTCGTGTTGCGGTAACCGTTTCGTCCTACCAAACGACCCGAGCCAATATGCAAGGTCATTCGCCCGACATGAAAATCAGTCCTCAGTCCAGTATCGTTGATATTACGGAACGTTGCCGACCCGAATAACTGTAAAACGTCAAAATTATTGGTGATCGTAAAGTTATTGAAATCATTGGGGCCAGCAAAATGCGTACGGGAATCCTGACCTTCAAACATCAACCAGAACGGGCCATGATTTACGCCTAAATGCACCCGCGATTGCAGCGGCAATTGCACATCGGTGTTGCTGGACTGGCCGTTACGCCAAGGGTGCGAGACCGATTCATAACGGGTGCGTTGGCTTAAGCTGAATTCCATCCATTCGGGTAGGTTTAACGCCGCTTTAGCCAAGCGATTCCATTTGATTTTGGATGATGGGATCAAGGCTTCGTCAGGCAGTTCTTGCCATTTTTTGGAGTGGTATTCCTTCGCTACGCGATCACCTGCGTCATCCCAGAATCCTTGAGAAGCCAGTACATTCTCTGGGCTGATTAACAGAATATTAACCGTACTTACGATTAATGCTTGTTTAAAGATATTCATTGTAGATCTAAGAAAGGGTTAAAAATCGCAGTTTTCCAATAGATAAATGCGGATTGGCGATAAGTATAATGTAAAAAAAACAGGAATAAACGTTTAAAAACAAAAATAATTGTTTATGAACGCGGGACGAGGTTTGAAACCCCGTTCCAACCGTTTTGTTTGTGTTGTCATTTGTGAACCACGCGGAAACGCTACGGACGGGGCAAAATGCCCCGTCCAGCTGGGGAGTGCAAAGCTCGTTTCACTCCATTGATATTTACTTATTGCGTAACAAACTTAAGTCCAATCAGCAGTAATACCGAAGCCAGCACTGGTCGCAAATAATATTCGGGAATTTTTGCACTTAAATGACTACCTATCCAGATGCCAGGTAAGGAGCCGACCAACAAGCTGCCCAGTAACGTCAGGTCAACATTGCCCAGCATAAGATGTCCCCAGCCAGCCACGGCAGTAAGAGGGATAGCATGGGCGAGATCAGTGCCGACAATTTTTAGCGTACTCTCTCGTGGAAAAAGAAACAGCAAAGCGACAGTACCTAGCGCACCAGCACCCACAGATGACAAAGTCACTAGCACACCTAAAATCGCGCCGGTAAGTATCGTTATGGGTATTTGCCAACGAGGTGAGAAACGTCCAGCATTCATCATATTGCTGTAATCGTCATCAAGTTGCCCCAAGGCTTTGGATTTACGCAATATGACGGCACGAATTAACAAGGCGCAGGCAGTCAGTATGAGGGCAATTCCCAGGGCGTAAGTAATCAACCCGCTAGTTTCCTTGCCAATCTCCATATAATGTTTAATGGCAAACAGGGTCAAGACAGCAAAAGGTAAGCTGCCCAACGCAAGCCAAGCGACAATCGGCCAGTCCACAGAACGGTGCTTGCCATGATGTACGAAAACCCCAGCCGTTTTGGTGATGGCGGCATATAAGAGATCGGTCCCCACAGCTACTGATGCCTTAAAACCGAATAAAAACACCAGCAACGGTGTCATCAGTGAGCCGCCGCCGACACCGGTAATACCGACCAATAAGCCCACTGCAAAACCCGAAGCCGAGTACATCAAATTCATGAAAAGTAATCCCTGTTGAATGTTTGATTGAGATGAAGGTGCATTATACCTGCCACATACCCCGTCTTTTAATAATATGTTATGCTAACTTTATGCAATTTTGTCATAAAGAAAGATCTAATGAACCTAATTCAATTACGTTACATTCGTGAGATAGTCCATCAAAACCTCAGCATTTCAAATGCTTCCGAAGCCTTGCATACCTCGCAATCAGGGGTTAGCAGGCAGGTTCAATTGCTGGAAGAAGAGCTTAAGCTGCTGATATTCCAGCGCAATGGCAAACGGCTGATTAGCGTTACTGAGCCAGGTAAAATTATTGTCAATCTTGCCGAACGGGTGTTGCGTGAACTGGATAACATCAAGCGGGTTGGTGAAGAATTCACCCAAAAGGATCGTGGAACATTAACCATAGCCACAACCCACACCCAAGCGCGTTATTTCTTACCGCCAGCCGTCAAGCAATTCATGCAGGAATATCCCAACGTTACTTTGACGATACATCAAGGTAATCCAACGCAAGTGGCGGAACAAGTCGTGAGTGGCGGGGCGGATATAGGCATTGCAACGGAGTCTATCAGTACTTACGAAAACCTTTTGTGTTTGCCTTGCTATCAGTGGAATCGCTGTGTTGTCGCACCTTTTGAGCATCCCTTATGGAATGATCTCCCGCTTACCTTGGAAAAAATTGTCCGTTATCCTCTGATTACTTATGATTTTTCTTTTACTGGCGGGTCAGTTGTCAAACGTGTGTTCAATCAAGCTGGTCTTGAGCCAAATGTGGTGCTGACCGCCATTGATGCGGATGTTATTAAGACTTATGTGAACCTGGGCTTGGGTGTCGGTCTGCTGGCTACGATGGCATACGACCCAGAGCGTGATGGGAACTTGCGGATGTTGGATGTCGGTCATTTATTTCCCGCCAGTACCACCTATCTTGGCTTGCGCCGCGATGCTTTTTTACGTGATTATATTTATGATTTTATTCATATATTAGTGCCGGAATTAAACCGAAACACCGTTTTGGCAGCACTTAAATGAGTGCTGCTTATCAGCTAAATTCCATCCGATTCGACTATGGCAACAAGATAGTTTTGTCATTACCGGAGTTAAAGATTGCTTCAAAGAAGGTCACTGCCTTAATTGGCCCAAACGGTTGTGGAAAAAGCACCTTATTGAATTTGCTGGCTTTTGTCGAACAGCCGAACAATGGGGACATCCTGTTTTTTGATGAGCAAGTGAAAGCGGAAAAATTGTTCGGATACCGACAACGTATCGGTTATTTGCCACAAAAGCCTTACATGCTGCGTGGCACTGTGGAGAATAACCTCAAGCTGGCGTTAAAATTAAGGGGCGTACCGAAAGACTGTTGGCAAAACCGGACTAGTAAGGTTTTAAGCAGCCTAAACATTAGTCATCTCAAAACGCACAAAGCGGCGAGCTTATCGGGTGGCGAACTGCAAAAAGCCGCTTTGGCACGGATACTGGTCATTGAACCAAACGTGTTGTTGCTTGACGAGCCATTCAGTTATCTCGATCAAGCCAGCAATCAGTTACTACAACAAGTCATTAGCGAATACCTACACGAAATGCAAGCAACGCTGGTGTTCAGTACCCATGATAGATTGCAGGCTTTGGCACTTGCCGATGATGTTATTTCGCTGGTAGATGGCGAGCAGGTCAAATCACCTCTAGTCAACCTCTATCATGGCACATGTAAACAGCATGTGTTCAGCACCGGTAAAATAGACATCGTTCTGACTTCCGATATAACCGAGTGCCAGCATGTTTCAGTTGATCCGCATGAAATTGTATTGTCCAGGCAAGCCTTGGTGTCCAGTATCCGTAACCAGTTTCAGGGAAAAGTATCGGCAATCTCGGATGAAATGGGCAAAGTCAGGGTTGCGGTTGACGCAGGTGAGCTATTTCAGGTATTAATTACTTATGAAGCGCTGAATGACTTAAAAATGCAGCTTGGCGATCAGGTTTGGGTAAGTTTTAAATCGAATTCAGTTGTTGCTTTCTGATGCCTTTTGTTGCATTTCAGCTTATCATGCCACTGTTATGACTAAATGTTAATCAATGCCATGAAAAACACAGGATTTGCGTTGTATTTTGTACTGTCACTTCTATCGGGTTGTGGGCAACCAGGGCCTTTGTATTTGCCGACCAATAAGCCGCCCATGTACGTGGAACCAGAGGCAGAGCCAGAAACTAAGGATGCTGCGCCTAAACAGGAAACAAAACCACAACCGCCGCCGCAACCCGAAATAAAACCACCAGCAACAGAGCAATAACAATGGATTATTTTAATTACCGCAACGACGAACTCTATGTCGAAGACATATCGGTGCAGGACATTGTCTATCAACACGGCAGCCCTTGCTATATATACTCTAGGGCGACCTTGGAACGGCACTGGAAGGCTTTCGACAATGCTTTTGGCGAACAGCCGCACCTTATCTGCTATGCGGTAAAAGCCAATTCCAATCTTGCCATCTTAAACTTGCTGGCGCGCTTGGGTTCAGGTTTCGATATTGTCTCCCTGGGCGAATTGGAGCGGGTCATTGCGGCGGGCGGCGACCCGAAAAAAATCGTTTTTTCGGGTGTCGGTAAGCGCGAAGACGAAATACTGGCGGCATTGAAAATGGGCATACGCTGTTTCAATGTCGAAGTCAGCGGTGAACTTGACCGGATTGACATTCTAGCCGAGCAGTTAGGCGTGATTGCCCCCGTGTCTTTCCGCGTGAACCCAGATGTGGACGCAAAAACCCATCCTTATATTTCGACGGGCTTGAAGGAAAACAAGTTCGGGATTGATTTCGAGCTAGCCTTGTCCGAATACCGCCGTGCGGCGGCAATGCCCAATATAAAAGTGGTGGGTATCGATTGCCACATCGGCTCGCAACTGACCGAATCCAAACCGTTCCTGGATGCCTTAGATAAGGTGCTGGAGTTGGTCAACGCCCTTGAAGCGGAAGGCATCCACCTCCATCATATCGACTTAGGCGGTGGCCTGGGGATTTGTTATAAGGACGAACAGCCACCAGAACCCGCCGACTATATCCAGGCGGTTTTGGCTCGGTTAGGCAGCCATACTTATGAAATCCTGCTCGAGCCCGGTCGCGCCATCGTTGGCAATGCCGGAATTTTAGTGACGCAAGTGGAATACCTTAAAACCACGCCGCACAAAAACTTCGCCATCGTCGATGCAGCAATGAACGACCTCGTGCGCCCCGCTCTTTACGATGCCTGGCAGGAAATCATCCCCGTCACCCAACCAAGCGACGCACCCGAACTGCATTGGGACATCGTCGGCCCCGTCTGCGAAACCGGCGATTTCCTCGGCAAAGACCGCGTTTTAGCCATCAAACAAGGCGATTTGTTGGCAATCCGTTCATCCGGTGCGTACGGTTTCAGCATGAGTTCCAACTACAACACCAGGCCGCGAGTGCCTGAGATCATGGTTGATGGCAGTAAAGTTCGGGTGATTCGTGATAGGGAGCGCATATCGCATTTGTGGGCTGGGGAGCATTTGTTGGCGTTATGAAAATTAATATCCAACTGTTTGGTGGGCAACTTGATGTCGCCCACCCTACTTAGATATTGAAATTAATATGAGTTCAGTAAGCAATGTTATTGTTTGTTCAGAATGCTTTGCTGATCAAGGGTTGAAACTTGATGCTGAACAAATCGGTATTGAAGAAATTGGCGTTTGCCCGAACTGCAGTAATGCTAAAGGGCGGAAATTATCAATCTCAGAGCTTTTTGAACTAGCTCATCGTTTTTTTGTATGGGGATCAATTCTGAGATGTAAATACGGGGCAGTGCCATTAATTCAATTCAACGAGCATCAAAAGACAAGCATTGATTTTTCACCGTGGCTTAAACCTGATGTAGAGATATTTGAACGCCTACTGGGCATTGGATTCTTCGACTATGGCCCTAGATTATGGATGATTGGTGAAGTTGAGCCACTTAAGGCACTACAGGCCACAAAGAAGCGTTTATCAATTGTCGAGCGGATAATCAGCGAGTACCCAAAACGAGTTATTGAGCCTCATGAGGCTTTTTACAGAATTAGAAAAAATCCAAAAAAACCTTCAAACCCTCTTGAATATGACAGTCCTCCATCTGATCATTCTTGTAAGGGGCGGTTAGAAACTAAGACAAATCCTGTCCTATATGCTTCTCAAGATTTGCAGGTTTGTGTACACGAATGCAGAGTTACAGCAGAGGACGAACTTTATGTCGCAACCCTAAAGCCTAAGCGGTCTCTGAAGTTTCTGGATTTATCGATTCTGCTTGAGGAAGAAAACGTTACCGAATTTGAAAGCCTTGATATGACAGTACACATGTTATTTTTTGCAACCAAGCATTCTTACAAAATAACAAGAAACATAGCAATCATGGCGCAAGATGCTGGTTTTGATGGGATAGTTTTCCCATCATACTTTAGTCTATTGCGTATTGGTGTTATGCCGTTTCAAACGGTATATGGAATATCTCATCGCATAATACCTGAGCTTCAGGAGTCTGAAAGTAACAAAGCAATTCCAAATTTAGCTATTTTTGGTCGCCCTATCGAACGGGGTGATATTACAATAGAATGTATTAACAAGCTCATCCTTAACCGTGTTTCATATGACATTCATTTTGGACCGATTAGGTAAGATTTACAGCCGAGTAGGGTACGCACCGCGTACCTTTTAGGTGCTTGATAACTATTCGACTTGGGATATGGTATGCGGTGCATACCCTACATGATTTTTAATCTTCGCGATTACGGCAGCGTACCCAACACCTTCGGTATCGAAGTCTTGAACCCTTCGGAAGCTCTCAAGAGGATAAAACAATGAGCAATACGACTAGCAACACTTACTCATTACGGTTGCCGCGTTAGATAAAAGCGGCGGTTGAATAACTCGCCAAAGTTGGTAGGGTGGATAAGAGTAGCGCATCCACCTTATGTTTATCGAATAACTATTGATGGATGCGCTATGCTTATCCATCCTTGTATCTCTCCAAGACCTGATATAGTTGCCTAGCTAGCATTATATCATGGTGGTGCATGATCAGAGTTTGGGTCCATCCTTAGGCGAAAAGCCTGTGACGTAGATAAAACCCATGCACCTATTTTTCTTAACACTGAATGGTATCCGAGTCCTTCCTATTGGGGAATGAGGCTGAATGAACAAGGGGAGTCGCAAAGAAATGAATGTTATTGGTATTGATGTCAGCAAGGCCAAGCTGGATTGTGCTTGGCTTGGCGAACACAACAAATTGAAAGTAAAAGTGTTTCCCAACGCCTTGGCAGGTTGGGCGGGTTTGGTCGAATGGTCACTAAAAAACACCGGCTTGTCGATCAGCGACCTGCATTTTGTCATGGAGGCGACGGGGGTTTACCACGGGCAACTGGCGGCTTACCTCTATGACCAAGGGGCTGACGTATCCGTTGTCAATCCGGCACAGGTCAAGTTTTACGCCCAAAGCCTGGGTGTGCGGAGTAAGAACGACAAAAAGGACAGCGTGGTGCTGGCACGGTACGGGGTGAATGAACAACCGAGGCGTTGGCAGCCGGAAGCGGCTGAAATCCGCACCTTGAAAGCCCTGTTGGCGCGGTTGGACAGCCTTGAAAAGGACGTGCAACGGGAGCGCAATCGGCAAGAAAAGGCTGAAATCAGTCAAGCCCCGCAAGCCGTCTTAAGCTCATTGGTGCAAATCATCGGGACGCTTGACACCGAGCGGCAGCAATTGGAAAAACTGATTGAAGAACACATTAACAATCATAAACAACTCAAACAAAACAAAGCCTTGCTAGAAAGCATCCCCGGCGTAGGCAAAGTGATTGCCACCCGGATGTTGATGGTGATCGGCAGCCGCCCATTCGACAGTGCCAGCCAGTGCGCCGCCTATTTGGGGTTGATCCCCGTACAGCACGAATCCGGCAGCAGCGTCAGGGGGCGCCCCAAACTGTCCAAGGCCGGGAATCCGACCATCCGCGCCAAACTGTACATGGCGGCGGTCGTGGCGACCACTTACAATCCCGACATCAAAGCCCACTACCTGCGCCTGACCAAGGGCGGCAAAAGCAAGATGTCCGCGTTGGGCGCGGCGATGAGAAAACTGGTACAGATTTGTTTTGGTGTCTTGAAACACCAACAACCCTATCAACCTCAAGTGGCAATTTGACCACTTGCGATTGGTATGGAGAGATGGTATCTACAGATCACTAATCTAAACAACGGGAATAATGCTTAACTTTACCAAAATGCACGGTCTAGGCAATGATTTCGTCGCTATCGACGCGATTAACCAAACCGTCAACTTATCGCCGGAACAAATCCGTTTCATGGCTGACCGCCACTTTGGCATCGGTTTCGATCAATTGTTGCTGGTTGAAAAACCAGAAAGCGTAAATGCAAATTTCAAGTACCGCATCTTCAATGCCGACGGTGGTGAGGTGTCGCAATGCGGTAATGGCGCACGGTGTTTTGCACAGTTTGTGCGGGACAAAGGCTTGTTTAGCGACGATGAAATTACAGTAGATACGGATTCAGGTCAGCTCATACTTACCTTTACCAATAATGATTTGGTTACGGTCAACATGGGCATACCCAGACATGCGCCTTCTGAGATTCCTATGGCTACAGCCCAAGAGTCACAAACGTATGCTGTCGAAATTAACGGTAAGTCAATAGTGTTCGGCGCGGTATCTATGGGTAATCCTCACGCCGTTATTCAAGTTGAAAATATAACATCAGCACCTGTGGCTGATTTAGGTCGGATTTTGGAAAGCCATACACTCTTTCCTGAACGCGCTAATATCGGTTTTATACAAGTGGTCAATCGCAAGCATATTAAACTGCGGGTTTACGAACGTGGTGCGGCAGAAACTTTGGCTTGCGGCAGCGGTGCTTGCGCCGCTGTGGTTGTAGGAATTGAACAAAACCTACTGGATAATGAAGTTACTGTCGATTTGCCGGGCGGACAGCTTGCGATAAGTTGGGCAGGCCGAGGTCAACCGGTTTATATGACAGGTCCTGCGGCGACAGTATATGATGGAAAAATCAGTTTGATGGAAACATAACGCTATGAACGGACAAGAAAAACCGAACCTGACCCCAGCACAGGTCGAGCAATACCTGCGCGATCATCCTGAGTTCTTCAACGAACACCTGCATCTTCTTGAACAAATGCGAATTCCGCACCCCAGCGGCAATGCGGTGTCGTTGATTTCCAAGCAATTGGAGATATTCAGGAGCAGACATCAAGAGTTGGAAAGTCAACTCACTGAGCTGATCGAGATTGCCAGAGAAAACGACACGTCTTATGTGCGTATGCACAAGCTGACCTTGGCAATGTTGGATTCCAAGACCGTTGAAGAAGTTATTGAGAATCTGGAAATAGTGCTTTCCGAGTATTTCCTAACCGATTTCGTGGCTATCCGCATCATCAAAAACAATCCTGATGCGACGCTTTCCAAGCTTTTCATAGCACCGGACAGTGACGATCTCAAACCATTCAGCAAAGAGCTTTCCAGCAGTGAGCCGACCTGCGGGAAACCTACCTTGACCCAAGCAAAAATCCTGTTTGGCGATTTCTCACTTGAGGTGCAATCGTACGCCGTTATGCCGATGATGTTTACTCAGATGGAAGGCTTTTTGGCGGTTGGTAGCCGTGAAGACGGGCGATTTCATTACAGCATGGGCAGCCTGTTTTTAACTCAAATGAGCGAGATTGTCGGCACTCGCTTGATTGCGTTGTTACAAGGGCAATAATGTCTCCTGTCGCCGAGGAAATGCTGGCTAACTTCTTAAATCAATTGAAATACGAGAAGCGTGCGTCCATTCACACGGTAAAAAGTTACCAACGTGATATTGAACGCTTATCAGGCTATTGCAAAGAAAAGCTCATCCTCAACTGGGCTGAGATTAAACAAGCTGATGTTCGCGCCCACATTGCAGGCAGGCATCGCAAGGGCATGGGCAGTAAAAGCTTGCAACGTGAGCTATCTGCCATTCGCAGCTTCTACACCTTTTTGTTGAAAAATGGCTTGGCTGAAAGTAACCCCGCACAGCACATCAAAGCCCCCAAACAGGCACGCACATTACCGAAAACTTTGGATGTCGATCAGATTAATGGGCTATTGGATGCAGGGGCGAGTTCGCCGCTGGAAATACGTGATCTTGCCATGTTTGAATTGTTTTATTCGTCAGGACTAAGGTTAAGTGAGTTGAGTTCGTTAGATTTAGTTGATCTTGATTTGTCTGATCGTTCACTGCTAGTCCGCTCAGGGAAGGGCGGTAAATCCAGAATTCTGCCTATAGGCGGCAAAGCGGTCACAGCAATCAATAATTGGTTGCAGGAACGCGCAAAAATGACGGCTATTGATAATGTGGCATTGTTCGTGACCACCAAAGGGCCACGTTTAGGTCAACGCAGCATTGAGCTAAGGTTGTCGCAATGGTGCAAAAAAAAGGGCATAGATCAACACATCCACCCGCACATGCTCAGGCATTCCTTTGCCAGTCATTTGCTGGAATCCAGTCAGGATTTACGAGCAGTGCAGGAATTGCTAGGGCATAGCAATATCAGCACCACGCAAATTTATACGCATCTCGACTTTCAGCATCTCGCAGAAATCTACGATAAGGCGCATCCACGCGCTAGAAAAAAGCCCGAATGACGATGCGGATTGAGCAAAAGCCTTAAAAATCTGATAATATACCCCTAGTATTTAAGCAACATTCTAACTGCCTTTCTCCTCAATTAACCCGTTCTCAGGAAACCAAATGGCATCAAGCGACTCGCTAGACGATGAAAAATCTAGGGGCATACTCTGGGGTTTTGGTGTGCTTGTGATTATTTCTTTGTTGGTACTACTCTTTCTCGGTGCATGGTGGGGTGCTGAACCTCAACAGTTCAGCATTCAAGATGAAGCCATGGAGCGTGCTAAGATTACCAAAACCACTGAAATTCCACTTGGCTATACCTATACCAATACTTTGGCGCATATTGCCGAGGTTTTATTGCATAAATCGGGTGGTTACATTACCAATGATGTCGCCCCACCTGGGGTGTTTCTGGATAATATATCCGCCTTTGAATACGGTGCTTTGGTTATGTTGCGCGACGCGACAACTGCTTTGCGGAATCACTTTACTCGAGATCAGTCGCAGTCTGATGAAGATCCTGATTTAAAAGTCGCTGAACCGTATTTTTATTACGAAAATGATTCCTGGGCGTTGCCTTCGACTGAGGCGGAATATCAAAAAGGTATTGATGCACTTCATAAATATATGGTTCGACTGCAAAAATATGAAGGCAATGTTAAACGCGCACAATTTTATTCGCGTGCTGACAATCTTTGGCAATACACCGAGGTCGTTATCAAGCGATTGGGTAATCTATCTACTCGCTTAAGTGCAAGTACAGCAGGCGCGGCATTAATTCCCGGTCTAGCGGTCATAGAACCCAATATTGAGGTTAGAAATGCCAAAGTTGCGCCTATGGGGGAAACACCTTGGCTTTTGATTGACGATGTATTCTACGAAGCCCGTGGTGCTAGTTGGGCATTGCTGCACATCCTTAAAGCGGTTAAATATGATTTCCATGACATTTTGCTGGATAAACGAGCAATGAATACTGTGGATATTATGATTAAAGCCTTGGAAAATGCCTTATCACCGGTGTTAAGTCCAATGATTTTGAATGGCAGTGGTTACGGGGTAACAGCCAATTACTCATTAACAATGGCAACTTATATCGCCCGCGCAAATGCCGCTGCGTTGGATTTACGTGACATCATGAATAGAGGGTAATAATGTATGGACGAACAAATCGAAGAAAACCTGAAAAAAATCAGTACCTGGAAACGCATATTTTTCATGTTGATCTTTGCTGCTATTGGTGGCTTGGTCAGGATGCTAGTTTGGGCAGTTATCTTATTGCAGATAGCATCTGTGCTGTTTACCGGCAGTCCAAATGAGAATGTCCTGAAATTTGGACGCAATCTGTCTTTGTATACCTACCATATCTTGATGTTTCTGACCTTCAATACTGATGCTTTGCCCTATCCATTTGCAGAATGGGAAGCAACAGAAGAATTGAAATTGCCAGAACCGAAGAAACGCCAGAAAAAATAAGCTGTTATGTCCACTGTCCGCAAAATCATTCATATTGATATGGATGCTTTTTTTGCGGCGGTGGAGCAGCGTGACTTCCCTGAATACCGCAATAAGCCACTGATTGTAGGTGGCAATCCGTTCTCGCGTGGCGTTGTTGCTACGTGCAGCTATGAAGCAAGACCATTCGGTATTTATTCTGCTATGCCCACCAGCCGCGCATACCGGTTATGTCCGCAAGCTATTTTCGTCAAGCCGCGCTTTGAAGCCTACCGTGAAGCTTCCCAAGCTATTCGACAAATATTTTTCGATTATACCGATCTGGTTGAACCGCTTTCGTTGGATGAAGCATATTTGGATGTCACCGATTCTGAGCAGAATGCGGGTTCAGCAACACTGATTGCCAAAGCGATCAAAACAAGGATAAAACAAGCAACCCAACTGACCGCCTCGGCTGGTATTTCCTATAACAAATTCCTGGCTAAAATCGCTTCTGATTTGGATAAACCGGATGGTCTTTACCTGATTAAACCCAAACAAGGCATTGAATTTATTGAGCAACTACCCATCCATAAATTTCACGGTGTAGGCAAAGCCACCGCACTTAAAATGCACAAGTTAGGCATTCAAACAGGTAAGGATTTGCAGCGGTTTTCGTTGGAATTCTTGCAGCAACATTTTGGTAAATCGGCGTTGTATTACCACAATATTGCGCGGGGCATAGATAATAGACCGGTCGTCAGCTACCGAAAAAGCCAGTCAGTCGGTGTGGAAACAACTTTTCAGCAGGACATTAGCAGTACCGAAGCGGTATCCGAACACCTGCAACAATTGTTTTTTAAGGCATTGACCAAGGTGACGGAAAAACAGCTTTCGGCGCATACCGTGACTATCAAAATTAAATATCATGATTTTGTGCAGATTACCCGTAGCCGCACTGTGCCGCGTGAGCTTGCTACTTCAAGCAATATAAAAGATTTGCTGGAGATGTTACTTAAGAATACCGACATAGGTCGGCGTGATGTACGTTTGCTGGGTGTTACCTTATCGTCGCTGGATGAGCAACCCCTAGGATCGCCTATTCAGCAAACCGACTTATTTGAAAATATCTGCAATAGCTGAATTTTTATTAGCTTTATTGTTCAGAATCAATCAGTTGTTGGTTCTTCAGGTTTTTTAATGACAGACCTGGAATTTTCGGTGATGACTTTCTGCGCTATTTCTTGAACTTGCTCTTGCAAAGCGGGGTCTGCAAGTTTGCTGCCCAGGTCGTGTAAAATCAGCCCTAGGGCGACTTGGTTAACCGGCAGATTTCCCCAGTTCGGATCTTCCCATCCGTGTTTGAAGAGCCAGAGTAGGATAGGGTTTGTTACGGCTGAAAATGCTATTTTGGCGGTTAAATCAGTCACTTGTAACTTCCTTAGAATGTGGCGTAAGTCATCTATAATCCTTCGCTATAGCAATCAATCCGGCGGCAACAGAGTTAGACGTAAAGAACCCGATGTTATAGCTGGGGTTAAAAAATCCCCGATGTACTATACCTGACTGGGTTTGCTGGATGTTAGTTCATCTGAAAGCAGGGCTAATGTAGAAACATTCAAACTGCGTCCATTTTATGACCATTTGAGACGGATGTTAGTGAAGTAGTTCACTAGAAAAATGTGAAATATTTCACAGCTAAGTTGCTTGAAATATGTTGATGCCATTTGGTTAGAATTAAATCCCCTCTATCTCTGGTTTAGGTTGAGGGGATTTATTTAAACAGATATTGACTACTCACTACGAAGGAAATTCTTAGCTTTCGTGTAGAGTGCCAAAAACCAAAACTTAATCCGGGGAATCACCTTCCTGCTCATCTTCTAACTCGGTGTTAGAGTCAAATTGGAATAAGGTCTTTAAGTAACGGTATAACAACCGCGTTGATTTGGGCGGTTTAGCGGTTTCAGTTTCTTTTTTGATATTACGTAACAATTGCCTAATGTGTTGTAAATCGGCAGTCGGTTGTTCGTCGAATAATTCGGTCAAGGCTTCGTTGCCTTCATGAATCAGTTTGTCGCGCCATTGTTCGGTAATATGATGCTCTCGCACGGAATGGGCGCTTTTGTTAAGGATACGGTCTAATTTTTCCTGTACGGGGTCTACGTCGATTTTATGGAGCTGTCCTGCAATGTATTTCAACAAGCGTTTGCGTGCGCCTTTGTGCGGCATGTCGCCCACTTCGCTGATTGCCTTGCGGATATTTTCCGGAAATTCCAAGCCATTTAATTGCGCTGGCGATAATTTCGACAAGGTTTCGCCTAACGCGAAAAGTTCTGCGATTTCTTTTTTAATCTGTGTTTTATTGGGGCGTACGGCGTAGTATTCGACATCTTCACCAGTCTCTTCATAGTCATCGTATTCGTTCATCATGATTTGACCATTGCGATAAGAAACACTACAAACAATACGACCAGCACTAAGGGGATGAGCAACCCAGGCCAGTCGGATTTGGCGGTTTTGCTTTTTTCCATGGCGGCTTTAATGCCAGGTTTCATCCAGAAAATCATCAGTAAAGCCAGCGCACCTAATAATAGGTTTTCCCAGGTTGATAAGGATTCCATCGATCTCTCAAAAAAATAACGCTTACTTTATCACAGACTGGGCGGCTGTTTTGTACGGGTTTCTGCTGGCGATTGTTTTCGGTTCGCGCTCGTGTCGCATTGTGTAATAATGCCGCTCCAATTTGCACAGGATACCTGCACACTATGTGGTTTAAAAATCTTAGCCCTTTTCGCTTTACAGAACCGTTTACCTTGTCTTCAGATGAATTAGCAGAAAAGCTGGAAGCTCTGCGGTTTCGCCCCTGTGGTCTCCATGAAGAAGCCAGTTTTGGCTGGACTGCGCCTTTAGGTAAGCTGGAGCAATCCCTTGTCCATGCAGCAAACGGCTATATGATGCTGTGTGTCAAAAAAGAAGAGCGGGTATTACCTACCGCTGTCGTTAACGAATTGATTCAGGAGAAAGCGGCTGAGGCGGAAGAACAGCAAGGTCGTAAGTTATCGAAGAAAGAACGGTCTCAGCTTAGGGATGAGCTTATTTATGATTTGCTGCCACGCGCTTTTACATTTTCGCGGAAAATCTATGCTTATATTGATCCTAAAGGCGGCTGGCTGGTGGTCGATGCGGCTTCGGCAAAAAGTGCGGAGGATTTACTGAGTTTATTGCGTAAATCGCTGGGATCGCTACCTGCTGTACCGATTAATACCGTTAACAATCCGGTTGCGATTATGACGCAATGGCTGGTCACTCAGCAAACCCCTAGCGATATTGTGGTTGAGGACGAGTGCGAGCTGCGTTCACCAGGAGAGGAGGGCAGTATTATTCGCTGTAAAAACCACGATTTGTCGTTGCCAGAAATTCAAAATCATCTCGATTCAGGTAAAGAAGTTATCAAACTGGCATTGAGCTGGGCAGACCGTTTAGCTTTTGTTATTGATAAGAGTTTCGCTATCAAACGCTTACGGTTTCTGGATTTAATCCAAGATCAATTGGAAGATATAGAAATTGATGGCGATGACATGCGCTTTGACGTGGATTTCTCGATTATGTCCGCAGAGCTGGGCTTGTTGCTACCGCGTTTGCTTGAGTTATTTGGTGGCGAAGCTAAGTCGTCATAAAAAAGCTACAAAAAAAGCCCGGTGGTTCACGCCACCGGGCTTTTTTTGGTCTTACGTAGAGCAATAAATGATGCTTATTTCATCATTGATTTTTTGAACATATTGTCCAATTTGCTGTTGGTATCTTGTGCAGCTTGAGCAGCAGTTCTTGCGTCAGCAGCAGCAGCAGTAGCAGCAGCGTTAGCACTTGCTGCATCAGATGATGCTTGTGCAACAGATGTTTTCAAACCATCAATCTGTGTTTGCAGATTTTCGATATCTGAGTTGGTAGCACAGCCAACCATTAAGCTAGCCGCCAGAGCAATCATGGAGATTTTCATTAATTTTTTCATGTTTATTTTCCTTATTTCAAAGTTATTGCTACAAAAAAACGTATAGCCAATTAAATTCTAGCATCGTTTTTAATATTTTCCAGTATTATTTTATTTTTACTAGCGTTCCGGTATTAACCCACTGGCTTAAATGATCGATCTGGTTATTGGTTAACGCGATGCAACCATGCGTCCAGTTCATCGACTTATGTATTTTTTCATCAGCTCTCCCTAATCCATGAATGCCAATTCGACCGCCCAAAGGGGTGTTTTGCGGCGGGACTTGATTGTACATGTGTGCGCTTATTATGCCGTTATAGGTGTATTGGTCAATAGTGCCTTTACGCCGCGCATTGTCCGCATCTTTTACTGACGGGTAATTGAGACCAAAAAACCGGTGAAATGAACTCCTTTCACCTATCCAGCCAATTCTGTACTCACCGTACGGTGTAATATTATCGCCTCTATGGGTTTTTTGCCCAGCACCTGATTGACCTATCGCAATACCTTCAATAGTATCAACGGTTTGTTCGCCATTTTTGACTTCAATTTTGAGTGCGGTAGTATCTACAAGCAGCCAAATTTCGTCATAAGCTAAGACGTTTAGAGAAAAAAAACTACTAATCAGTAATAAATAAATCCGCAACATATTGTAAGGTCTACACGAGATAAGAAATTTAGTGTACTTTACCTAAACAGTTTAATTACCGCACAGGATCAAGCATGCAAGTCAAAACCGTCACCACTCAGCCTTTTAACGACCAAAACCCAGGAACATCTGGACTGCGAAAAAAAGTGAAAGTTTTTCAACAGCCTGGTTATCTGGAAAACTTTGTCCAAGCCATTTTTGATTCGCTGGAGAATTTTTCCGGTGAAGCCTTGGTTTTGGGTGGTGATGGTCGTTATTTTAACCGAACTGCCATCCAAACCATCATCAAAATTGCTGCCGCTAACGGTTTTGGTGAACTTATTATAGGGCAAGGCGGCTTATTATCAACCCCTGCTGCGTCAAATATTATTAGGAAATACAATACGTTTGGAGGGATAGTTCTATCAGCTAGTCATAATCCGGGCGGCCCCGATGAAGATTTCGGCATTAAATACAATGCCGAAAATGGTGGTCCAGCACCCGAAAAATATACCGATGCTTTCTTTAAGCGTAGCCAAGGCATTGATAGTTATAAAATAGCTGTGATGGAAGATGTCGATTTAGATCGAATTGGTACGCAGCAATTGGATGGAATTACCATCACCATTATTGATCCTGTCGCCGATTATGCCGAATTGATGCAATCGCTGTTTGATTTTCCCTTGCTTAAACAAAGTATTAGCAACGGTGCTATCACCCTGCTATTTGATGCCATGTCCGCGATTACTGGGCCTTATGCCCAGCGGATATTGGTCGAACTGTTGGGAGCAAGCCCAGAATCCGTCATCAATGCCGAGCCTTTGGAAGATTTTGGTGGGCATCACCCTGACCCCAACCTGGCTCATGCCCACGAGCTGGCGGAAGCCATGTTCAGCGAGTCCGCGCCAACCTTTGGAGCCGCTTCGGATGGCGACGGCGACCGCAACATGATTACGGGCAAACAAATCTTTGTTACGCCCAGCGACAGCTTGGCGATTATGGCAGCGAACGCCCATTTGATACCAGCGTATGCCAAAGGTTTGGCGGGTGTTGCCCGCTCCATGCCGACTAGCCAAGCCGTTGATCGCGTCGCCGCAAAATACAATATCCCCTGTTTTGAGACCCCGACCGGTTGGAAATTCTTCGGTAATCTGCTGGATGCAGGCAAAATCACCTTATGTGGCGAAGAAAGTTTCGGCACGGGTTCTGACCATGTGCGCGAGAAAGACGGCATGTGGGCGGTGTTATTTTGGCTGAACTTGATCGCTGTAAAACGCCAATCCGTCGCCGACATCGTCCAGGAACATTGGAAAATATTCGGACGCGATATTTATTGCCGCCATGACTATGAGGCTGTTGATTCAACCATCGCCAAGGAAATTGTGAAGCATTTACGTAGCCAATTGCCTACCTTACCAGGACAGATTTTTGGTGAATATGAGGTTAAATTTGCCGATGAATTCAGCTATACCGATCCCGTCGATGGTAGTGTCAGCAGCAACCAAGGCGTACGTATTGGTTTTGTCAACGGTTCGCGGATGGTGTTCCGTTTGTCTGGTACCGGCACTGTTGGAGCGACGTTAAGGATCTATCTGGAACGCTTTGAGCCTGATGCCGCAAAACATAACCAGGACGCACAAATTGCCTTAGCTGATTTAATTAATTTGGCTGAACAGCTTTGCGAAGTAAAAAAACGGACAGGTAGGACTGAGCCTGATGTGATTACTTGAATGCTAAGGAGTTGGTGGCTAATCCTTACTCAATGCCACTTTCTGGCTATCAACTTCAATATTATGGGCAACGCCATGTAATGAGCAAATCAGAAAAACCCCAGCCGCAATCAATGCGATTTGTTGCAATGAGGTTTTCATGTCGGTTTTTTTATGCAGTGAAGGGATCAGATCGGCAACGGCGATGTAGATAAAACTTGAAGCCGCCAACGCCAGGAAGTACGGCAAGCTGTCATGCAGGTCTTCTAAGCTGTAATAAGCCAAAATTCCGCCAAGTACGGTGGTCAGGCTGGCGAGGACGTTGTAAAACAGCGCTTTGCCTTTGGAATAGCCGCTGTGCAGTAAAATCGCAAAATCGCCGACTTCTTGCGGTATTTCGTGGGTGGCTACCGCCAAGCTAGTGACGATGCCCAGTTTAACATCGGTCAAAAACGCTGCGGCAATTAACACGCCATCCACAAAGTTATGGATGCTGTCGCCGAGGATAATCAATGCACCGGCGGATTTGTCGAAGCCGTGGTGATGTGCGTGATGATCCTGATCGTGGTGATGCTCGGTTTCAATCGCTTCATCACCGTGCGCTTCGCAGGTTTCAACATGGCAATGCCGCCAGATTAGCAACTTTTCCAGCACGAAAAAGCCCAGGATTCCCGCTAAAATGGTGCCTGATAGGCTTTGAAATTGTTCGGGTTTAACGTGTTCAAAAGCTTCTGGAATCAATCCCCAAAACGCTACCGACAATAATGCGCCGATAGCAAAACTGATGCCGTGCGGTATCACACGATTGCGTTGGTCATCCGGAAACAACAGGAATACGCCCGCCGCAAGTACGCTAAGTACGCCGCCAACAGCAGTAAAGATGATGATTAATAACAATAAATTCAAATTCAATCTCTCCAGATTAGTGTCGCCATGCGTCCTGTGACTTGATCCCGGCGATAGGAATAAAACTGTTTTTCGTCGGTTACGGTACAAAAATCGCCACCGTAAACCTTACTTATACCTAACGCAGCTAAGTTAATACGTGCGAGTTGATAGATGTTGGCTAACCATTTGGTATCACTTTGTTGTTTAAAAGCAGTAGCATACTCAGCCGATTTTGCCATATAAGCAGTACGTACTTCATCACCAACCTCAAAACGATCAGGACCGATTGCGGGGCCTAACCAAACCAGTAAGTCTTTGTTTTGCATGGCTGCTATCGTATTGTCGATTACTCCATCCAACAAACCGCGCCATCCGGCATGAATTGCTGCTATTTCAGCGCCATCGTTAGAGCAAACCAATAACGGCAAACAATCTGCCGTCATCACGGCGCAAACCACACCCGATTGATCGGTATAACTGGCATCGGCTTGTTGCGGTGTATCCATTGCGATTGCTTTAACGACACGGTTGCTATGGGTTTGATTTAACCAGACAGGCTCGGAAGGCAAGTTCAATAGCGTTTTTATGATGTGCCGATTTTGGCTGACCAACTGAGGATTATCGTCAACATGGGTCGCAGGATTTAAGCTGGCATAAGCATCTAGGCTGACACCACCTGTACGCAATGTCGTTGCCGCGTGGATATTCGCAGGTGCAGGCCAATCCGGTTGCAACCAGTGTGTATTAAGGTTCATTTTCTGCCAATGCTTTAATCAACCTAACCATATCGTCAGGTAAGGGTTGCTCCCATTCGCAATATTCATCTGTTACCGGATGTTGCAGCCCCAGTTTTGCTGCATGTAAAGCTTGGCGTTTAAAGCTGCGTAATTCTTTCTCCAATGCAGCACCGCAATTAGGCGGCATTTGAAAACGTCCACCATAAACCGGATCGCCTAAGAGCGGATAGCGGATATGCGCCATGTGTACCCGAATTTGATGGGTGCGCCCCGTTTCCAACATCATTTGCACCAGGGTATGATGAGCATAGCGTTGGACGACGCGGTAATGGGTGACGGCAAACTTGCCGGATTCTCTGACGGTATAGCGTTTGCGGTCAGTCGGATGTCGTCCAATCGGCTCATCCACCGTGCCGCCAGCGGTCATCCGTCCTCGCGTCACTGCCAAGTATTCGCGGGTAATTTCTCGCTCTTGCAGTTGTTGGGTCAGGCTGTTATGGGCTTGCAAGGTTTTGGCAACCATCAGCAAACCGCTGGTTTCCTTGTCAATTCTATGGACAATACCCGCTCTGGGCAAAGTTTCCAGGCTTGCATCGTGGTTAAGCAAGGCATTCAGCAAAGTTCCATTCCAATTGCCAATCGCCGGATGCACGACTAAGCCAGCAGGCTTGTTGACGATTAATAAGCTGTCATCCTCAAAGATTATATCTAGCGGAATAGGTTCTGGAGTCGATTCGATAACGACTTCGGCTTCCGCATCAAGCGTTATTTCTTCACCGCCATCCAATTTGGCTTTTGGACTTAACAAGGTTAAGTCATTGACTACAACCCGCCCAGACTTGATCCAGGTTTGCAATTTACTGCGGGAATAATCTGAAAACAGCTCGGCAAGCACCTGATCCAGGCGTAATCCTGCCAGTTCGTAAGGGACTGTTTCTGTAAATTTCGGCATAACACTACTTCTGATTCGTTCAACGATACGTTATACTCGCCTGCAAACAGTCGTTTCCAACCCTGAGAACGTCCGGCGAGTAAACCCCACATCATACAACGTGTCGTTAGTCCTATGCGATTATTTTCGTTTAAATTATTAGTTATTCTGTGTTTGGTTTTATCCATACAAGGCTGTGCAGCACTAAAAAGTATTTATTCTGGTGATTCAGATTCCAGCAAGAATGAATGCGCGGACTGGAAGGATTACGAGGCAGGTGAAGCAGACGATGACGATTGTGTCGATTGGGATGCCAACAAATTTCGCAGCCAAGCAAAAAAAGCGGTCGATGGCGGTAATTATGAGAAGGCCATAAAAATCTATGAGGCATTAGAAGCGCGTTTTCCATTTGGGCCAGATTCAGCGCAAACCCAATTGGATATTGCGTACGCTTATTACAAGAATTCCGACCCTGAATCTGCTATTGCGGCAGCAGATCGCTTTATCAAGATGAATCCTCGCAGCCCCAATGTGGATTATGCTTATTACCTGAAAGGTTTGGTCAATTACAACCGCGATATTGGTTTCACCCAACGTTTTATTCCCACCGATGCCTCGCAACGCGATCCCGGCAATGCCCGTAATGCTTATGATATTTTTGCCGAATTGATACGTAGGTATCCAGAAAGCAAATATGCGCCGGATTCACGTAAGCGTATGATTGCACTAAAAAATAATCTCGCTATGCACGAAGTCCATGTCGCCAGATATTACATCAAACGTAAAGCTTATGTCGCTGCTGCCAACCGCGCTTCTTATGTGGTTGAAAAGTATCAACGCACCACTGCCGTACCTTACGCACTGCAAGTCATGCAGGAAGCCTACACCAAGCTGGATATGCCGGAATTAGCTAAAGATGCGGAAAACGTGTACAAGCTCAATTTCCCCAACGGACCACCCGTACCTGAATACGAAAATGCAACGATTTCTCATAAGGTGTGGGATTTTATTGGGCTTGAAAAGTAAAGTTCAGTATACCTTTCGTTTTGTAGGGAATGTATAAGCTTATTTCATCCACGTCTTATGACAACCTAACCCTGGGATCAACCAAGGTATAGGAAATATCAGTCAGCAGCAAGCCGATCACATATAACACCGAACCCAAGAAAACCATCGCCCGTACGATAGCGAAATCTTGGCTGTTGATGGCATCTATGGTGTAACTGCCTAGGCCCGGGATACTGAAAAACGATTCCATGATTAGGCTGCCCATGAATAACATCGGCAATACGACGACGACTCCCGTTAAGATGGGGATCATGGCATTGGGCAAAACGTGGCGGAACAGGGTTTGGGTTTCGGTCAAGCCTTTTGCGCGGGCGGTGCGAACGTAGTCTTTTTCGACTTCTTCCAGAAATAAAGTCCGATACCAGCGCACACCTGAGCCTAAGCCGGAAAATACGCCAATCAACACGGGTAGAATAATAAATTTAACGGCTGCAAAGCCTTCGTCATAACCGGAAATGGGTACCCACCGTAAGACTTTGGCAATCACAAATTGACCGCCGATGATGTAAAACAGGGATGAAACCGACATAAGGATGACGCATACGACCATTCCCCCTAACTCCAATTTACTGCCCCGAAATAGCACGACCATCAAGGCGACACAGATGTCGATTATCAAGCCTAGGATTAACGTCGGCAATGCCACTGCCAAGCTGGGCAAGGCGCGTTCTTTAATATCCGCGCCGATATTCCTGCCGCTGTCTGACGTGCCAAAGCGGAACAAAAACAGGCCGACCGATTTTTGGTAAAAAATGGTTTTCGTTAGCTTTTCTTCCGCTTGGGCTTTTGCGTTCCATAACAGCGGTACGTCATAGCCATGTTGCTGTTTCCAGTTGTCTATTGCTTGTTGGGTGACGTGTTTTTGCCCAAGTTGCATACGCGCCATGTCGTCGGGGCTGTTGATGATAAAAAACAGCACGAAAGTCAAAATATTCACCCCGATTAAAATGGGGATGGCATATAAAAACCGCCTGATAATATAGCTAATCATTGCAAGATTTTCCTGGTGCGACTACGGACGGCGTTAACAGCAAAAATGAGGATTAGTATGAACAGCACACCAACCAACAGCAAAGGCCAAAATATGGGTTGGTTCCATCCCTGACGTTTTTGTGTCCTGGCAGCGGTATCCAGGCGCTGGTATTTTAGCTCGTTATTGGCCATTGCATGAGTTTTACGGTTTTTATACCAGCTATGGGACAAGGAAAATCGTTTGGGGTGAAAACCAAAAATCCAGGGCGCGTCGTGGCGTACAGTTTCCTGCATTTGTTGAATTAATTGAAAGCGTTGTGGGCTATTATCCCTATTCCGCATGTCTTCAAATAAACGGTCAAATGCTGGATTCTGGTAGTTGCTGGCATTTTCGCCACCGAATTTAACCTTTGAATTGCCGCCATAAAGCAGGAAAAAGAAGTTCTCAGGGTCAGGGTAATCCGCATTCCAGCCCCAGACGAAAATCTGGGCATTGCCTTTACGCATTTTGTCCTGAAAACGGTTGTAATCTGTCGCCCGAATGACCAGCTTAACCCCAAGTTTTTCAAATTGTTTGCGGTACCAGCTCATTCTGGGACGGTCATCAATACTGGTCGAGGTAGTGTCAAAATAAAGTATCAATGCTTGTTTGGTTTTGGGGTCGATGCCATTGTCGTAACCCGCTGCTTTCATCAATTGCCTTGCAACGGCAACTTTTTTACGTTGGGACTTGTCATTTAGCCATTCATAGATATATGGATTGATTCCGACCTTACCTTCTTCATAACCAAAAATACCAGGCGGTAGCACGCCTTGTGCAGCCAGTCCGCGTTCATTCATGAAGATAGAGATAAATTCTTCATAATCAACCGCGATTGAAATCGCTTGCCGCAATTTTCTGGCTTGTTCTGTGTAGCCACCAACGGTTGCGTCCAGCATATTAAAACCCATGTAAAAACTTGATGTTTCTACCGTAGTTTGTAGTTGGATGCCTTTTTTCTGCATGGTTTCCGTCAACCGTGCGCCGCCACTGCCGGTAAACTGCACGGCTTGGTCGAAATTGTCCGAGGCAATACCGGAAGCGTCAAAATAACCTTGCAGAAATTTCGTCCAATAGGGAATGGTCTCTTTTTCCAGCATGAAAATGACCTTATCGATAAAGGGCAAGGGCTTGCCTGCATCATTCAATAAGCCCTTTTGCTTATCTTCCGGTTCGCCCTCGGATGGGTAGGCTTCCAGATGGAAGTTAGGGTTTTTTTCCAGGATCATGCGCCGGTTGGGGTTGTTCTCAGCCAACAGGTAAGCACCCGTGCCGATGGGAAACCAATCCAAGGTAATATTCTTGTCGGATAATCCAGGTTGATTGTAGAAGGCATCAGCTTCCCAAGGCATTGGCGCAAAAAACATCATACCTAG
This sequence comes from Methylomagnum ishizawai, assembly GCA_945861705.1. GTDB lineage: Bacteria > Pseudomonadota > Gammaproteobacteria > Methylococcales > Methylomonadaceae > Methyloglobulus. The sequence continues at coordinate 74,334 of CAMAVM010000013.1, forward strand.
CCAGTACATAAATTGCGGGTATTTGCCGTTAATGCGAATGCGGTACTGGTAACGGTTGATCGCCATAACGCCAGACATCGGCACGTCTTTTATGGCGGTTTTGGATAGCTGTTTGACCTTTTCTGAAAACTCGCCAAAGCCAACAATGTAGTTTTTCATCATTTCCGCAATCGGCGATTGCGTTTTGGGATGCGCCAGTCGTTTGATTTGGTATACGTAATCCTCAGCAACCAATTCACGAGTGCCTGTAGCATTGAAATCGGTGAGTGTATTTAGGGAAACAATCTGGTCTTTGCTTAGATGATGAAAGGCAAAATCGCCATTTGCCGTTTTTGCCAAAGCGGGGTGCGGTTGATAACGGATATTGGGCTTGATGTCGATGATGTAATCGGTATACGCAATGTCCTTGATGTCCGCATTAGCGTCAAGTTTTTCGCCTTGCTTGTTAACATACTGAATGTTAGGCATTTTTGTTGCCGTTAGTGGAATCAGTTGATAAGGTCGTTTCAGGTAATGGTATTGGAATGGCGGCTCGTAAATCTGGGCGATAAACGCATATTCGTTTTCGCTGTAAGCAATGGCGGGGTCTAAGTGCTTGGGGCGTTCATCAAATGATTGGTATAAAATCGCCTGCCCGTCTTGATCCTTGGGATAAGGGTTGTTGATTTGGTTTAGGTCGCAAGCCGTTAAGAATAAAGCAAAAAAAATTGAAACGTTGCGAAATAGCATAGTTTTAAGCAATTAATATGATTGAGATGCCGTAAAGTCAAACTCCAGCTTCCCCCTTTGAAAAAGGGGGATTGAGGGGGGTTTTTTAGAGAATATCCCCTAACCCCTCTTTTTCAAAGAGGGGGACAAATCATTCGGACAAAAAACTGGACATCACAAAGCGGCTCGTGGATACTTTCAACCCTATTGTAACAACAAAAACATCGGGAGATGACAATGGGTTTTATGCAGGGCAAACGGGTCTTGATTGTGGGCTTGGCGAGCAACCGTTCTATCGCATGGGGCATCGCGCAAGCCATGCACCGCGAGGGTGCTGAACTGGCGTTTACGTTCCAGAATGAAAAGCTGCAAAGCCGCGTCGAAGAAATGGCTGGGCAGTGCGATTCTAAAATCATTATCGAATGCGATGTCAGTATTGATGAGCATATCGACACGGTGTTTACGGAACTGGGCAAGCACTGGGACGGCCTGGATGGTATTGTGCACTCGGTGGCTTTTGCGCCGCGTGATGCGCTGAACGGGGATTATGTTGATGTCACCACCCGTGACAATTTCCGAATTGCCCATGATGTCAGTTCCTACAGCTTTACCGCCTTGGCGAAAGCAGGACGCGCAATGATGGCAGGGCGAAACGGCTCCTTGTTGACCTTGACCTATCTCGGCGCAGAACGGGCGATCCCTAACTACAATGTCATGGGCGTTGCTAAAGCCAGTCTGGAAGCGAATGTCCGTTATATGGCAGTGGCGTTAGGCCCCGAAGGTACGCGTGTCAATGCCATTTCAGCAGGGCCTATCCGTACTTTGGCAGCATCAGGCATCAATGATTTTAAAGCCATGCTGAACAAAGCCGCCGACGCTGCACCACTTCGGAAAAACGTGACGATAGAAGAAGTTGGCAACGCCGCCGCGTTTATGTGTTCCGATTTGGCTTCCGGCATTACCGGGGAAATTACTTATGTGGATTGTGGGTACAATATCGCGGGGTTGGCGGCGGTTTGATGAAATGCTCGTTCCCACGCTGTGCGTGGTAATGCAGACCCACCGCCGATATGCGTTCCCACGCACAGCGTGGGAACGAGAAAAATATAATGAACGGTCTCATTGGTGTTCGTGCCTCTCCCCAACCTACCGTGCTATAATTCGAACAAATTAAATTAGAAATTATTAGGTTTTTATAAATGGCGAATTCAACTCTGAAGTGCAATTCTAGTATTCATGCGGCTTGTCGTTTGTCGACGCCAAAAAATACCGCATGGGGTGTTTTGTAGTTTAGCGTTTTTCGTGGTCTGTGATTAAGTTTTTGCATGACAGCCTCTACTTGACTC
>CAMAVM010000014.1 GCA_945861705.1 Methylomagnum ishizawai
ACCTTGTGTGTCAACCTGTGTCTCTAGACACAGAATGCCAACACATGTACCCACACTCATTATTTTGGTCTGCTTGTTAAAGAGCGTACAACAATTTACTTTCGCTGCACTTAGTCCAACTATTCTACAGAATTATTCGGGGTTGTCAATGGGGGAAATGCTTTGCAATGCCGATTTATCCAAACAATCAATCATGAAAAGCGTTCGCAATAGCCAAAGTAGTTATTAGCATAACCACAATTTCCAAAATCTAGCGGGATGAAAGACTATACAACATTGAACATGCCGTTTATCTCAGGCATTTTTTTTATTGTAACGTATAGAGGAAAATATCGATAACGCGATCAAGATCGCTCCTACCAAACCTGTTACTACCTCACTGATGTGATAGCGCATACTGACCAGCATAATCCCCGCCAATACACCTATGGCATAGTGTGCGCCATGTTCTAAAAATACGTAATCATCCAAGGTTCCCCTGTTTACCAAGTAGACTGTCAGGCTTCTGACGAACATGGCACCTATTGCAAGACCAAGCATGATGATGATGACATCTTGCGTAATCGCAAACGCGCCAATAACACCGTCGAATGAGAATGAGGCATCCAGCACTTCAAGATAAATAAAACTCATTATTCCCGCTTGTTTTACGACACCAGAAACCTGATCTCCTTGCTCCTGATTTTCAAATAATGCGGCAAAACTATCAACGATCACAAATAAGATTAACCCTGAAATGCCTGCCACTAAAGCTTCTAAGCGAATTTCTGGTGGCAACCATTTCTGTATTATCAGTAACAAACCCAATGCCAGAATGATTTCAATGGCTTTGAGCTTGCCCAAGGCAGACACACGCTCCTCTATCCTACCTAACCAATGCAGTTCTTTAGCGTCATCCAGAATAAATTTGAAAAACACCATCAACAAAAACATGCCACCGAACGCTGAAATCTGGACATGGACATTATTAAGATGCTGCGAATACGTCGCTGGATCTTCTAATGCCATTTGAGTAACGCTGATAAAATCAAGGCTAGTGGCAACCGAAACAATCAGTACCGGGAACACCAAGCGCATACCGAAAACGGCAATCAAAATACCCCAGGTTAGAAAATACTGCTGCCATCGTGCACTCATCCGCTTTAAAACGGACGCATTCACAACCGCATTATCAAACGATAAGCTAATCTCAAGAACTCCAAGAATCACGGCGATAAACACGCCTATCATGCCGCCCCACCAAAAAGCAGTAGCTAGACAAAGAGCTGAAATAAAAAAAGAAAGACGAAAATGTTGCATTAAATACTCGTGTGTTTGAAGTCGCACCACTATAAGAGTATTTATTTATAAAGCAACCCTATCTACTTTTAAACTCAAAACATACAACCAGTACTCTTGAGACAAACAGCCTTCATGATTTTCCCTTTCAGTTTGAATATAATCCATTCAAAAACCAACACCAACCAGAAAAACCGCCACCAACAATACAGCAATAGAGAACTCTTCCAATTGGTGCATCAAGGAAAATCGACCTTCCTGCATAATCATTTCGATACGGTTAGTCACTTGGTCACGCATGTGTACATTTTTATTTAACATGAGATTGCTCCTAATTAATGATTGGAATAGCTACGCATTTGCCCTACCAATACACCTTGAATTTCCACCTGATGTGGCGAGTAGCGCATGGCTTCCATTTTGGCATTGGCGGGGATGAGTAAGGTTTCGTGCGGGTACTGCTCGATGAATTTCAATGTCGCTTCGGATTTATTGACTAAAGCCACCACAATTTCGCCATTACGGGCATAGCTGCGTTGCTCAATAATCACCCAGTCGCCATCGAAAATGCCCTGTTCAATCATAGAATCGCCCTTGATTTTCAAGACATAACAAGGTTTTTGAGTTTTGAGCTGGTCGGGGATGGCCATATAAGAGATAGTTTCTACCGCTTCTATTGGTCGTCCTGCTGCGATATATCCCACAAACGGCAAACTGCCCAGATTATCTGAGCCACCATCCGACCCGCTGATTAATTGTTTGGCGTATTCTGTTAATCGGATACCGCGTTGTTTACGTTCGGGTGCTTCAATCAGCTTGGCCTCTATTAAGGCTTTGATATGTGCATGTAATGAACCACGAGATTTCACGCCAATGCTGACACAAAGCTCTTCTAGCGTCGGCGGATGCCTGAAACTGTCTTGATTTTGACTTAAAAAATCGAAGACTTCTTGCTGTTTGCGGGTTAATGTGAATTTCATTTTGATCTCTATTTGTTTTGTTATAAAATTAGCACAAGAACTAAAACAAAACAAGTATAGAACAAATATTTTTTAAATTTTAACCGTCTTTCCTTTTAAATAACATGTCTACTTTCTAGGTAAAAAGCGCGTATTTTTATCGTAAACTATAATAAATCAAATGGTTATATGGCTTATTTATCTTAACTCGCAAGCATCTTCAAAGCCAACAAAGCTATAATTTTAGATCCCCCGCCCTTACCGAGTCGTTGCTTTACCTGATGTAGATCTTCATGTATTTGTTCTGCATAAGGCTTGTTTGTCAGTATCTTACTTATTTCTGCTACCAGATTTTCAGCACTGGCTTCATGCTGAATCAGTTCCTTAACTGCCAATTTACCCAAAATAATATTCGGCAAACCGATATAAGGTATTTTTACCAACACTCTCCCCAACCAATACGTTAACGGTGCTAGTTTGTAGGCAATGACCATAGGCACACCTAATAACGCAATCTCCAGGCTTGCAGTACCTGATGTGGTCATGATGGCATCACAGCACTGGATGACATCGTAGGGCTTATGTTTGATGGTGGTTATCATTAACCTTGTTGATCTTAAATGCTCGGCCAGCAGCGTATCGGGGATTGAATCGGCTTGCGGTAATAGAAAGTGAATGCCAGGAAATTTAGTTTGCAGTTCATGAGCAGCGGCTAACATCACGGGTAACATGCGATCTATTTCATTCCTGCGACTGCCCGGCAAAATGCCTACAACGATCTTTGCTGTACTCAAGCCAAATAGCTGTATATCCTCATCTTTGCTGCGTTGAGGATGGACTTTATCCACAGAAGGATGTCCCACATAACGTACCGGCACACGTTCAGCTTCGTAATAAGGCACTTCAAAAGGGAAGATTACCGCCATCATGTCGATGACTGCCCCGTATTTTTTTACACGGCCAGGTCGCCACGCCCAAACCTGTGGACTGACATAAAACAAGACTTTGATACCATTCTGCTTGGCAAAACGCGCCAATTTGAAGTTAAACTCCTTATAATCCACACAAACCAGCAAGCCGGGGCGCTCTGCCAGTAAAAGCTTTCGCATAGCTTTTAACGTGCGGAGAATTTCTCCAAAATGCTTGATAACCTCAATCACACCAATTACCGCGATAGCAGATGAGTTATAACGGATGTCGATACCTGCTTGCTCCATTTTTACACCACCCATGCCAATGCCTTTAATATCGGGTTGATGCTTTTTTAGTTCCATAAACATGCTGGCAGCATGTTGATCGCCAGACGACTCGCCTGCACTAAAAAAGATTTTAAACGGCTTATTTTGGGACATGTTGGCTTAAGGGCTATTCAGCTAAGGTCGCAGACTGGATTTAGATAACTTATCAACGTTTGCCTGATGACCTGATCGAGCTTATTGGCTACGCCCACAAAATTAATATCTAACACATTGACAAACATGTCTTTTTTCACAACCCGTCAACCCTTTGAATGGTGGATGTTAGCAAGTGCTTAATCCTGCCATTTTACAATAGCTCAATTATACAAAAAGTGGACAATCTTAATAAAAAAGGTAGAGAATTAACCGTGTCTAAAACTAGTCGCATTACTTATATTTGATTAACTACATCATTAAAAAACAAGATGTGCTGCGTTATTTGTCTTAACATAACAAAACCATTATCACCCTAATTCATTCAACGATAAGGATACGTATTATGAAAACTAAGCATAAAACCCTAAGCCCTATTCTTATCACCCTATTTGCGAGCCTTTTTTGTTTATCTTCAGCAAACGCAGTAGACAGTAAGAATTTCGCGGGGATTAAGTTTATTTTTATTCAATCCGGCTGTTTTCAAATGGGCAATGACGACCCACCAACCGACAGGACTGTTGGCGAAACACCTAGCCATCGCGTGTGTATAGAAAAGTCTTTCTACATGGGCGAAACTGAGGTGACGCAAAAACAATGGCAAGATGTTATGGGCAGTAACCCCAGCAAGAGCAAGGTCGAAGACAAGCCGGTGGACAGGGTGAGCTGGAACGACATTCAGGAATTTCTCCAGAAGCTGAATGCTAAAGACGGCGGTACATTCTTCCGGTTGCCGACTGAAGCAGAATGGGAGTATGCAGCAAGAGCCGGTAGCGATGACGATTATAGCTATGGCGACAATCCAGGTTCCCTGGCGAATTATGCCTGGTTTGGCAACTTGGGTTACAAGGGTACGCCTCATGAAGTGGCTCAGAAACAGCCCAACGACTGGGGCTTATACGACATGCACGGCAACGTGTGGGAATGGGTGCAAGATTGGTACGATGGCACGTATTACAGCAGCAGCCCAGCAAATAACCCTTCTGGGCCAGAGACAGGCAAATACCGTGTTTATCGCGGCGGCAGTTATATTGGCAAAGCCACCAACCTGCGTTCAGCCGTGCGTTTTAGTGCTTTACCAACAACCCGTACGCATGATGTGGGTTTTCGTTTGGTAAGGCAGCTTGAGTGAAATTCGGTAAAAATCAGGGTGGAGTTTGCGGAATCTAGGCTTTCATAGCTTCGATTTCCCGTATTAAATTGCACTTCATACGGTCGATTTGCTGCGGATTTATAATAGTAGAAAAAGTCGGCCTATAAGCCGGGTTCTGTCGAGAGCAGCCATTCATCTAGGCTGCAAGTCACCTTGCAGCTCAAGCAATCTACCCAGGAACCGCGCGGGCCACGCGTATATTCCTCTATTTGATCTTGCTCCGGGTGGGGTTTACCATGCCGCCCCTGTTACCAGTTGCGCGGTGCGCTCTTACCGCACCTTTTCACCCTTACCCAGTTCCTTTTACAAGGGCTGGGCGGTATATTTTCTGTGGCACTTTCCGTAGGTTCACACCTCCCAGGCGTTACCTGGCACCCTGCCCAATGGAGCCCGGACTTTCCTCCATCCTATCTTGCGATAGGACAGCGACTGCCCAGCCGACTCTTTCTGGCGCAAATTATACCGTAACGGGGTGATGGGCGTTGAAAAAGACATATTACAGAAAAATACTTGGTGTCCCCTGTCTTCATTCATCGTTATTAACTTTGGTATCAGGAAACTACGTGCTTCCCGCTTTCTCCAAATCCAATGCCGCCTGGTAAAGCAGTTTTTTTCTGGCTCCGGTGATTTCTACTGCCATTTCAACGGCGGTTTTGGTGGTGCATTCGCGCATTAGCACGGCAAGTATATTCAACTGTTCTGGGCTGAGGCCATTATCTTCTTTGCTGGCTTTGGCTGCACCTTCTATAATCACCACAAATTCGCCTTTACGCATATTGTCGTCTTGCGTGACCAGCTCCAGCGCATTAGCCAGGGTGATTTTGACGATGGTTTCGTGCAGTTTGGTCAATTCCCTGGCAATTACGATTTGCCGGTCTGGTGGCAGGATGGCTGCCATGTCTTGTAATGCCGCCAAGATTCGGTGGCAGGATTCGTAGAATACCCAGGTCGTCGTTGCGGTCAGTTTTTCGGTGAAAAATGCCTTACGAGCCGATGAGGTGCGCGGCAAAAAGCCTTCAAATGAGAATTGCGTGACCGGCAAGCCAGCAGCCGATAAGGCAGCAATCAAGGCACAAGCTCCGGGAATAGGCACAACGTCTAAGCCCACATCTTTAACCCTGCGTACCAACGGCATTCCGGGATCGCTCAACAGCGGTGTTCCAGCATCAGAAACCAGGGCTATGGACAGTCCGTCACGTAGTTTTTCCAGCAAACTTTCGGCTGCTTTTTCTTCATTGTGTTGATGGAATGACATAACCTTATTGCTAATGCCATAATGGTTTAGCAATAATTTGACGTGGCGGGTATCTTCGGCGGCAATCAAGTCCACCTGTTTTAAGGTTTCTATCGCCCTGAAGCTGATGTCTGCTAAATTACCTATTGGTGTCGCGACCACGTATAATTTGCCGTATTGGTTTGACATTTAATCCCTGATTTGAATTGATGTTTCACACAAAGGTAAGACCTATGAGCCGTTACTGCCCAATCATTCCACTTTTCTGTGTGCTGCTGTTGTATGGCTGCGTAAAACTGCCCGATAACTATGGATTGTACCAAGAACAGCCTTCGGACTGGGCAATCGAACAAAATAACACCCGTTTACGGTCTATTGAGTCCTTAATTCAAAGCGGTAAAGGCAATGCCGCCAAGCAGCAGGCTGATTTAATCAATGCGGCTGAACTGACGCTGCAACAGCAAGCGCAATTTAATCTGTTATCTGCTCAAATCCTGCTCAGTTTTGGCGAAGCAGAACAGGCAATCAGCAAGCTAGCTATCACGGAAACTGGGCAACTGGGCAACTGGGCATCAACGATAAAATCAAGCTCTACCAATCCGAAGCCTTTGCTTATTCCTTGACGGGAAATCTTTTGGAAAGTGCCAAAGCCAGGATTGCCCTGGATACTTTTTTGACCAAGCCGGATGAACGCAAAAAGAATCAAGGCGTGATTCTCGAAACTTTGGGCTTATTGCCAGAATCCGTCGTACAAAACCAGAAAGCCCAAACAGCTAACCTGCCTGAATGGATGTCCGTTGCTAAAATTCTGGCTTCAAGAAATCAGAATCCGGCTAATTTTAATTCCGCGTTGGTGGGCTGGCGGTCTGCTAATCCAGAGCATCCCGCAAACATTTATTTGGCATCGGTAAAAACTTTACCGAACGAACTGGCAACTTTACCCGATGAATATGGCGAAACCCCCAGTTCGATTGCCATACTATTACCAGAATCCGGTCCGTTTTTAGATCCTGCCAAGGCAATTAAGGCTGGCTTTATAGAGGCACATAGCCGCGATAATAGCCGTGGCGCTAAACCAGCCTTGCATTTCTACGACACCGAAAAAGGCAAAACTGCTGATCTGTACCAAAAAGCAGTTAAGGAAGGCGCAAAGCTGGTGATCGGCCCGTTGAATAAAGAAAATATCTTAAGCCTTGCTAAAACAACTTTGGCTGTTCCGGTACTCGCACTCAACCATGTGCCTAACCTGAGCAAACAAAATCTTTATCAGTTTGCATTAAGCCCGATAGATGATGCTGCCGAGATCACCAAAAAAGCCGCCTTGGACGGCCACAAAAAAGCCCTGTTGCTGATGCCAAAAAACGACCAAGGTAAACGTGTTTCGGCTTATATTACTGGTGATTGGCAAAGTCTTGGTGGTATCATCATGAATAAGCAGACTTACGATCCAGCTAAGTCAGATTTAGCAATTGTTATGAAAGACCTGATTGGAGTTAATGAATTAAAACCTGTGCAACAGGCTACTACCCCGACTGCCCAAACTACGCCAAAAAAAGAAGAACATACAGTTGCCCTGTTTTTAAGCGCATACAGCAAGGAAGGCCGCGCAATTAACTCGATTATCCACCAAAACGGAAACCTGCAAGTTTACGCCTTACCCGCTATTTACTCAGGTATACCAGATTCAATGAACGATACGCCACTTAACGGGATCACTTTTTGCGATATGCCTTGGCTGTTTAACGGCGCGTACAGCGGCGAACTCAGCATGATGTCGTTAAGCAATGTTATCAACCAATTTCCCATATCTTACATACGCTTAGTCGCTATGGGCATTGATGCCTACCATCTTGCCGGAAAATTAACGACCTTAAGCACAACGCCCTATTCCGGCGCGACAGGCAAGCTATCCCTAGATAGCGATAACCGCATCAAAAGGAATCTGGTCTGTGCGAAATTTGCGATGGGGCAACCGGAGCTTATCGGTTTTACCCATAGCCCTTCTGAAGTCGATTATAGCGGTGCTGGCAAGCCGACTGGGGGAACGACTCCAGCTTTGCAATAGCGTGTTACTTAAGATAAAACAGAAAGCGGCACACTTACTGCGTGGAGAAAGCGCGGAAGACCAAGCTCATACTTTTTTGATTAACAAAGGCTTGCAGCCAGTTTGCCGCAATTACCGCTGCAAACAAGGCGAGTTGGATTTGATAATGCGTGACCGGCAATCATTAGTCATTGTTGAAGTACGCTACCGCAAATCTAACGTTTACGGCAGTGCGCTTGAAAGCGTTACAGCCAGCAAACAAGCCAAAATAATCGCCGCCACGCAGCATTATTTATCGACATTACGTGCTGATAGCCCACTGCGTTTTGATGTTGTTGCTATCTCCGGCAATGGCGATATTAACTGGATAAAGAACGCTTTTTGACCACCATACCTAATTCATGAGCTTACAAAACCGCATCATCAACCAATTTACCGACAGCATCCAAACCAAGCAGGATGCGTTAGGTGAGCTGTGCGAGTTAATCGAATTAGCTTCACAACGCATGGTGGCGGCGTTATTGAATGACCGGAAAATTTTAACCTGCGGCAATGGTCGTTCCGCTGCTTGCACTCAATTATTGTCATCCGCCCTGCTCAACCAGTTTGAACGCGACCGCCCGTCGTTACCTGCAATTGCACTAACGGCCGACATGACAGCGATGACCGCTATCGCCAATGACCACAGTTATGAGGACGTGTTCGCCAAACCTATCCGTTCGTTAGGTCAAAACGGCGATGTGTTAGTGACATATACTGACGGCAACCATTCCGGCAATATTGCCAAAGCCATTAAGGTGGCACGTAGCAAAGACATCACCATCATCGCGCTGACCGGCGATAGAAGTGATAGCATTTCAGCGTTATTAACAGAACGGGATTTGGAACTACGGGTTACGTCCAGTTCGGCAATTCGTACCCACGAAGTCCACGTACTGATTACGCATTGCTTGTGCGATTTGATTGACCATCAATTGTTTGATGGGATGGGTTGAGACCGGAAAATTTAACGCTTGTAAAGCTCGCTACTCCCATCCATATTCCCCGTTTGGCTATACAGCAACGGCCAACCTGAATTCAGCTCCACCGTAGCTATCACTTCACACACGGCAATTTTATGGTCACCCGCATCGGAAAAATGGCTGAGTTTACAATCAAAATACGCCAAGCTATCAGCCAATACTGGTGCATTCGTTGATCCAGTTTGCCAGCGATAAGTGGTCATTTTCTCCTTAACGCCTGATTGCCCAAAATGTGCCGCAATCGCAAGCTGGTCTAGCCCCAGGACATTGACGGTACACACGCCACTAGCCTTTAGCAAGGTATACGAATAATGTTCTGGGTTGATGCTGAACGCAAGCATCGGCGGCGCGAAGGAAACCTGCATCACCCACGCGGCAGTGAACGCATTTTGCTCTTTACCATTGGCAACAGCGATAACGTACACGCCGTGGGTTATTTTATTGAACAATAAGTTGGCATTTTCGATCATGTTAATTCACCAGATTAACCCGCATACTTAAGTCAATCGCCTTGATATTCTTGGTCAACGCGCCGATGGAAATGTAATCAACGCCTGTTTCCGCAATGGTACGGATATTTTCCAACGTGATATTGCCGGATGCTTCCAGTTCAATTTCATTAGTGTTCATGGCGACCGCCGTCCTCATATCGTCCAAGCTAAAATTATCGAGCATGATACGGTCAGGTTTTGCGGCAATTGCTTGTTGGAATTCCTGCAACGATTCAACCTCCACTTCCACCGGAACCGATGATTGCTGCCGTGCTAACGACACAGCATTTGCGATAGAGCCTGCGGCAATAATATGATTTTCCTTGATTAACACACCGTCATACAAGCCTATTCGATGGTTATAACAACCGCCACAGGCGACGGCATACTTTTGCGCGTTTCGTAACCCTGGGATGGTTTTGCGGGTGTCTAGCACTTTGCAACCTGTTCCGGCAACGGCATCGGCATATTGCCTTGCCACGGTTGCGGTCGCAGACAAAGTTTGTAGCAGATTTAGTGCGGTGCGCTCGCCCGTCAACAAAGCCCTGGCTGGACCTTTGAGCGTACATAAGCTCACACCTGCATTGCTGATGTCGCCTTCCTGCACTAACCAATGGATTGCAACATCAGTGTTCAAATATTTAAACACCGCAGCAAACCATGCCTGACCACACAACACCATCGGCTCTCGCGTCATCACAGCGGCTTCTGCTTGTAAGATTTCAGGAATGATGGCGGCGGTAATATCACCTGTGCCGATGTCTTCTTGAAGATAAGCACTGATATCAAGGATGATTGCTGTGGTCATTTAGTGTCTGATTTTGTGCTAATTTTTTCCACGAAAATAAGCGTTATGCGCTTTAGCTCAAGCAACATGCGACGCGTAATCGACATCAATTTACCCATTTTTTGCTCGAAACCGCCCCCAGCCATGTCGTTTTTTATGCGCTGATAATGCACCCAAATACCATCCACATAAACCGGCTTAAACAACCACATTTCCATGATGGAAGTCACCCACATAAAGATAAACGACACGCCCATGCCCATCCCCGCAAAAATCACCAACCAGGCAAACATCGGGAAAAACTTAGTCAGCCACCAGGATAAAATATCCGTGACCAAAAAAACATAAGGCATACCGACGGCAATACATTTGTATTTAACGCTGGTCGTCTCCGAAAAACTGAAAATAATGCCCACAAACATAAAAATAAAACTGATGCCGAACATGTGGATGTGCGAACCACGGGTCAGCGAAGCCAGTGTAGCTCCTTCATCCTGGGCGGTATATTTTTTCAACTGTTCAAAATCGTTGAAGTTAGGCAGACCGGAAGCGTCCTTGTTGTGGCACATCACACAACGCTCTTGAATAATCTTTTCGATGCCGTCAGCTTTATAATCATCAATATCAGCCCCGTCCCTGTCCCACTGGATGATGTCAAACCGCTGCTGTTCCGAAGCATTGTCCTTCATCGAGCCGTTCAGTTTCTGTTCCAATACCGTACCGGAACGATTGCCGTAATAGCTGTAAACAATATCGTCCACCGACAAGCCGAACTTACCGTCCGCCATACCGTGAGTCAGCAATATCTGGATCAGTGCGAACATGTAGCCAATGCCAACGGTAATCAAATAGCCGGTAAATAATACCTTGATAGGGGTGTCGTGGTCTTTTAGGGGGGTGAATTTTGATGCCACAAGTTTTCCTTATGAATTTGAGATCTACGTAGGGTACGCATCGCGTACCATTATCAAAATGTTCCGAATTAACTAAGCTCCGAAAAAGGTACGCGATGCGTACCCTACTCGGCTGCCAAATCCAGTTTGTTTGGTGCATTTCATGCACCCTTGGTTAGTTTTCTAATTCGTCTTCCGAAAATATTAACAAATCATTGGCTGAAAATTGAAGGTTAGCTTCATGCCGTTTAAAACCCTCATAAACAATCGACATAGCTTGAGTTATTGTTTGATTCGTCCCATTTGGATCAAGTAGGGCTATAGCCCCATGGATTTTTGTTAGGAGATCATGGTATTCATAAGAAGGAACACCCAGTTTATGAGTTGCAAAATACAATTTAGTATCCAATTAATAGAATGCCTTTTAACGGCAAATGAAGTCGATTTGAGATATAAAGCGTTTCCAAAAAAGTATGAACAATTTCAAAATCGGGGTGTCCCCTGTATGTATTTCTTACGGCTATTATTAAATATTCAACTTCAAACATCATGCAAGCCTGAAAAATATCTTTTAAAAATTGATTGTTTTCAGTTGCTCTTCCCGCCTCAACTTCAATAACAATTTTACCGTCTCCACTCAAAGCATCAGCATTAAACGCTTTATCAATTTTATTATCAAATCCAAAAAGAACAGGAACATTTATTTTATCAATCTTTGATTTACTTACTTCTACTTTAAAACCTATTTTAACAAGAGGACTTTTAAGCTCCTTCAAAACATCGTTGCTTGAAAGATTTTTAAATTCGGAATCTATTTTTTGATTAACCTCGCAAAAACAATCAATTACTTCCTTGATATTTGGGGTTATACCTTGTGATCTAGGAAATAATTGATATCGAATCATATAACTTCGGTTAATAATAAAGTTCTTAATTCATCTTCAGGTAAATCAATTTGATTTTCCTCGACAAAGTAATAAATTAATTCATCAATGTGCATAGCTTCTTCAGAAACATAATTACTACCGACTTCATTCATTAATGCATCGTTTAATGAGGTAGTTGAGATCAATACTTCATAAAACTCACTTAAATAAATCTCTCTTGATTTATATTTTTTGTTGCGAAACTTAATCATGTAAATATCTATGCAGTTATCAGCACGCAGGTCGATACCCGCCTTACAAATTTCGGTAGTGTGTTAAACCTGTATTTTTTGATGAACTTATCGGCTTCATATCGGTGAGTCGCGTGTATTTTGGAGTGACAAACCTAGGTTTGTCACTCCGCCCACTATCAAGTCACAGGTTTAACCCACTACCCAAATTTCCTGCCGTACGCAGCTACTTAATTCGCCCCCACCTGCGAATACTGATAACGATTTTTAATCGCCTGTGCCAATTGATGCACGGCCATCGCATACTTGTTGCTGTTGTTGTAGCGTTTGATGACTTTGAAATTGGGGTGGACGCGCCAGTACTCCATACCTTCGTAAGTGCTTAATTCGATGACGGACGCGCCGTAGGAATCACTGGCGGGTTGTGTGACTGGGCTTTTGTAATCCCAGCCACTTTTAGAAAAATAATGTGCGACGCTGCCGATGGCATCATCAGGATGCCATAAATCGCGTTGTCCGTTACGGTCAAAATCGACAGCAAGCCTACGGAAACTGCTGGGCATAAATTGCCCCAAACCCATCGCACCTGCCCACGAACCAACAGGTTGGCGCGGGTTGTAGCCTTCTTCGCGGGTCATGAGCAGGAAGTTTTCCAATTCCGACTGAAAGTATTTGGAACGCCGATAAGTATGGAAAGACAAGGTAGATAAGGCATCAAACACGCAGGTTTTGCCAATGTTTTTACCAAAATAGGTCTCTACGCCGATAATGCCGACGATATATTCGGGATCAACGCCATAAGTGGTGCTGGCTTTGCTGATGGCATCGGCATTATTGTGCCAGAATTCCGCACCGTTTCTGATGTGTTGCTCGGTGAGGAACTTACCGCGATAACGCGACCAACTGCCAGGTCGCGCTGGACCGGAATTGCTGGATGAAGGACCTTCCAGTTTAACAACCGAATCCAACCGATTAGCTTGTGCGAATAAGCCTTCCAGATAGGATTCCGAAAACCCATGCCTATTTACCATGTGCTGAATGAAACTTCTTACTGATGGAGAATTGGCATAACTACCTGATGTGCCGTAAGAATCACCATAGGATTGACCATAATCAGTACTAGATCCATACGACGGCACTTTGGGTTTGTAGGGATTGTACGGCTGAATAGGTTTGGCTGGCGTGTACGGCTTGGGGGCAGTGGCCTGCGGGTAGTTGCTTGCATTAGGGTAAGCACTGTAATCGGGGGCAGGATCGCTTGCGCAACCGACCAATATTGTCAGCAAAGCCACTCTGATTAGGTTTTGATGTAAGGATTTTTTCACGGAAACACCTTCCACTGTAAAATTATTTAACCGTTATGCCCTTCTGGGAAATTGAAGGGGATTTTTTTCAGATCCTCTTAACCGTCACTGTCCAAATAGAGTGCGGCTAACGACTAGCAAGCCCTTCTGCTATTTCATCCTGGAGCTTTTTGATCGTACTGATCGGGTCTTCCGCTGTCCTTATTGGCCTGCCTATAACCACATGGTTTGCACCATTAATAATGGCATTACGTGCGGTGGCAATGCGTTTTTGGTCATCTTCGCCTTTCACGCTGGATTCTGGACGTATCCCAGGCGTGACGATAAAAAAATCGTTGCCCAGCCCATCACGTATCGGCTTGGCTTCTAACGCGGAAGACACCACGCCATCACAACCTAGCGCAAAGGCTTTTTTGGCACGAATTAGCACCAAATCCTCAACCGAACCTGTCATCCCCATTTGCCGCATGTCAGACTCATCAAAGCTGGTCAATACCGTTACGGCCAGCACTTTGACATTGCCACGGTCAGTAAGTGCAGCTTTGATGATTGCATCATTGCCGTGGATGGTGGTAAGGCTTACACCGCGATCTTTTACCTGCTGAATAGCAAGATGCACGGTTTCTGGAATATCAAAAAATTTCAGATCGAGCATGACTTGATTGCCACGGTCGATGATGAAATCGACGATGTCCCACCAACCGGACAAAAACAGTTCCAGCCCAACCTTAAAAAATTTGATGTCGCCGTCTAGCTTTCTAACCCATTGTTTTGCTTCATCAGGATTAGGCACATCCAGTGCAAAGATAATGCGTTCGTTGAGATTGATATTGTTCACAAGTCGTAATGTGCGAGAATTAATTGCAATGAAAGAATGCTACCACACAACGGAAACATTAGAAATTGGCAAACAAGCCGGATTTTCTTTATTTTTGGGCAGTTGGTAAGCAATCGCAGGTAAAATGATTTAGGCACAAGGCGCAGAACTGCACCCGCCTTTTTACCTTTCGCCTTGAAGCTTTCGTCTTAATATAATATGCGTATTTACCAACATTGGCTTAATGAAGCCAAGCAAATTCCTTCCCCCAACTTCGATGACCGCCCTAACGCGGACGATATTTCCTTGCTCGTCATCCACTGCATCAGTCTTCCGCCAGGTGAATTCGACAATACCTGCATAGATAAGTTATTTTGCAATCAACTTAATCCTGATGACCACCCGTATTTTAAGGAAATTCATCAGCTTACGGTTTCATCGCATTTGGTCATCAAACGAACTGGCGAGATTTTGCAATACGTACCCTTTGACAAACGTGCTTGGCACGCAGGGCAATCTAGCTATGAAGGGCGCGAGCGTTGCAATGATTTTTCTATCGGCATAGAACTGGAAGGCACTGAAACTGTGCCTTATACCGACGCGCAATACCTTGAACTTGCCGCTGTCGTTAAGACTCTACTGAACACTTACCCCAGCTTATCTACCGAATGGATTACTGGACACAGTGACATCGCCCCTGGTCGCAAAACTGATCCCGGCGAATCGTTTGACTGGGAAAAATTTTATTGCATGTTGGGGAAATGATGCCAAATTGATAAGATAAGTTCGGTAAGATAAGGAAGCATCACAAATTTTTACTTTAGTTAGCCTAAAATCCACCTTTAACTAAGACACTTAAATGTTAATCAGTTTACAAAAAATATTATTCTCCCAAAAAGCAGGACTCGCGTTAATCGCCCTACTTTTACCCTCGTTAACAAGCGCGGCAGAAGCAGCCAGTGCAAGCTTAGTGCAGCCTATGGATTTGACCCAGAGCTGGGCGGGTTATCTGGCATTAGTTTTGTTTACCGTTGCTTACATTCTCGCCATGATGGAGGAAGTTACCGACCTGCGGAAATCTAAACCTATGGTATTTGCAGCTAGCCTTATCTGGGTGTTCATTGCCTCCGTTTATGCTAATAACGGCATGAGTGAACAAGCGGGGATAGCCTTTCGCACAAACTTGATAGGCTATGCCGAACTGTTTTTGTTCATCATGGTGTCGATGACTTACCTGAATGCTATGGAAGACCGGAGCGTGTTTGAAAGGCTGCGGGTTTGGCTGCTAAGTAAAAATTTCACCTATCGCCAACTATTCTGGATTACTGGCTTCCTGGCATTTTTTATATCCTCGGTCTGTAACAATCTAACGACCGCATTGCTGATGGGTTCAGTTATTGTGGCACTGGGCAAGGACAGCCCACGTTTTGTCACGCTAGCGTGTGTTAACGTCGTCGTAGCCACTAATGCGGGTGGGTCGTTCAGTCCTTTTGGCGACATTACGACGTTATTGGTCTGGCAAAAAGGCGTGGTGCCCTTTGTCGATTTCTTCTCGCTGTTTATTCCCGCATTAGTCAATCTGGTCGTACCGGCTATCATTATGCATCACTTTGTTCCTAAGAAACGTCCAGAAGCGGTTCTCGAGTCAGAACCCATGAAAAGAGGCGGCTGGGTTATCATCGGTTTATTTGCATTAACCATTATAACGTCAGCTTGTTTCGAGAATTTCCTGAGCCTGCCACCCGCAGCAGGCATGATGCTGGGACTGACTTACTTAAAGTTTTTCAGCTATTACCTACAAAAAATCCCAGCGACCCATGAAGACAATCAGCAGAAAGAAACACTGTTAGCTAAACAAAACTACGATTTGGCAGTCACTGCCGCCAAGAATTCACAAGGGGAGAAGAAAACCTACATCGACTATTTCGCGCCCATGAAGAGCATGCACCGCACACAAACCAGGGATGCCCTAATTGACCAACCCTTTGATGTGTTTAATAAAGTGGCTAACTTGGAATGGGATACTTTATTGTTTTTCTACGGCGTAATGGTCGCTGTCGGTGGATTGAGCTTTATCGGTTATCTGGGTTTAGCATCCGAGGTTTTGTATGTCGGGCTTGACCCTTCAGTCGCCAACATCTTAGTCGGGTTTGCTTCTGCGTTTGTCGATAACGGCACTATCATGCTGGCTGTATTAACAATGGCACCGGATATTTCCCAAGGACAATGGTTATTAGTAACGCTGACCACTGGCGTTGGCGGCAGTATGTTAGCTGTGGGTTCTGCAGCTGGTGTCGGTTTAATGGGGCAAGCCAAGGGTGTGTATACGTTTACCAGCCATTTTAAATGGACTCCAGCAATCGGCTTGGGTTATCTCGCAAGCATAGCCACCCATTTTCTTTTGAACGGGCGGTATTTCTAAAAAATAACTTTTTTGATTCATCTAGCATTCAGTCTCTTGTTGGTATCCTGTAGCCAATATTTCTATCACGGGAGCAAGCCATGAACACATTGACTAAAAAAATCGTTTTAGCGGCTTTAGTGATGTCGCTGTCTGCTTGTGCTAATTATCCAAATAATTACAACAACTATCCAGATAATGATTCTTATAGTTCTGGTGCTAATTACCCTGGCTCTTATTCTCCCGGCTATGGCAATTATCAGAACAATAATTACCCTCAGTATCCAGCCCAATCAGGATATGGTGGCTATGGCAGACCATATAGCCGCTTTCCTGCCAATAATGGTTACTATCGAAACAATAATAATTACAACCGTCCTCAGCCCCGAAATTATCCACCGCCTGCTTATAGGCATCACGATAACCACCCTCATAACGGGGGCGGCTGGCAAAACGGCAACAATCAGCCGCAGCATAGGGCTCGACCTATGCCCGACCATCATCAGACTTGGCAAAACCCACAGCCACGTAGAGTAGATCGTCCTAACAAAGGCGAATGGAAAGGTAAAAATAATCAACAATATAGGCAACAGCCTATAACTAACAATCATGGGAATGACTTCAATCAACAACCAAACAGAGGTGGTCGGCAAGGTCAAAATAACCGACCACAACAGCCTGCCCAAACTCGCCAAAATAATGGAGGAAATTCAAATTTCGGCGTTATGAATGAACGTATGGGGCAACAACCCGTGCAACCTAGACAAAAGGGCAAGCAAAATAGAAGGCAAGAGCAACCGTAGACAAAGGGATTGCTCAAAAACTAGCTAAAACTTTCCCCGTTTAATTTTGATGCAAACGGGGGAAAACCTACCCAAAAACGGTTTTACACGACCTAAATACCTTCGATTTAAAGTAGTTAAACCATCAAAAAAGCTAATTCTCAGTGCATAATCCAATGCACTTTACCCATTTTAAATCCAGATAAGCTAACTTATTGTTCTGTAATAGCTTTGCATAACATCGACAAGGTGTTTGCATTTGATCGGTGTATCGCCTAAACTTCGAGTCTGGTTTTTAAACGTAAATTCTAACTAGATTTGCACAACTACCTGATTTATAAGATCGCTTAATAATAAATATAACAACACGCGATGGAAAATCGACTCATCACACAGCTAAAAAGTGGCGGTATTGGCCGATTGATCAATATTATCCAAACTCTATTTGTCAGTTTGCTGCGAATATGGTCTATCCCCATTGTGCTGCTGCTCAGTCTGGCATCAGGATTTACCACATTTTATGGTATGTCCTACTTTATTACGCCCTGGATAGCGCTGATTATTACCGTTGCAATTCAATCCATTATCGTTATTTGTTCATTTGAACTTGCGGGCATTCACCTCAAAGCCAACCGACTGCGTTATTGCAGCGTGCTGGCTTCGTTAATCATTGCTTTTGTCGCTTCGATGGCGTTTTCTTACTTCAAATTCTACGAAATATCAGAACACGGCAGTATCCGCATCGAACGGATCAATGAAGTGGGGAATCAGGTCGATGATTATTTAAAACAACAGGTTGTAGTAAAAAGCAGTGTTTTAGCGCAACAAAAACAAGAGCTGGAAAAGCTGTCTAAGGAAATGTCTCAAGCGTATTTTGGCACTCATCCTGAAATTCCGCCCCAATACCGCGATCAAGTGGGTGAAGGGCCGGTTTGGAAGCATATTAACTCGATTTATCAAGACAAAAAGGCGCAATTAGCGCAACTTGAGCAACAGTTCGCCCTCGTTGACCAGTCCACCGCCACACTCCAGATTAGCCTGAATAAGCTGGACAGTGACCTAAATCACAGTGAGCAAGCCTATCAAGAAGTTTCTCAAGGTTTGCATAAAGTACAACTGGAATTTAACCAGTTAGCCGCCAAATTCCGCAGCAATTTGCCTTCTGCGCCCATCCTGATGACCTATTCCCAGTTTACCGAAACGGTCAAACCTTCGGTTAACAATCTGCCAAAATTTACCTTATTTCCCTTGATTATCGCAGGAATGGTAGACTTTTTTACCGTATTGCTTTCTTATCGACTTGAGTTCTCAGCACCAGGGCCATTGACTGAACGAGAGGAAGAACTGGTCTTTGAATGCCTAAAGCAATTTAGCGAATTTCGCATTAACGAAAATGATGCCGTAGAAATCATCATCGAAAAAACCGACATCGAACGCGCCCGGCATTATGTCGATTGGCCGCGAATGTTTGCCGTCGGTCTGCTGTTAAGCCGTGGTTTTTTGCGTAAGGTAGATGATCGGCGCGTTGAATTCGCACCTAATCTTTATCCCTTAATCGCCGAAAAAATGGGTGATAAATTGCAAAAAATCAAACGCGCCCAAGCACTTGCAGAACATAATGTACGCAATGGTTAAGACATGAATAAAGCACAGTCAGCACCAGAAAAATCGCTTTTGGAGCAATGGTTAGCGGAAATCAGCGCAGAAAGCGATGCCCTCAGCCAAACCTGGGATCCGGGCTTTGACGGTGGACGGCAAATCGTCATTTCGAGCTTCGGCTCCTTCCAAAAAACCTACCAGCGACCACCTGATTTTATCTCGCGCTTTTACCACAAAACCTACCATCTGCCCGTTGATGAATGGCGATTTAACAGTCAAATCAAGCTGTACGGCGATTTTTGCGTCATTGACGCAATGCTCACCATCCGGTTTCAAGCAACTATTAAGTATGCCCAAACCAACTTAGAAGCCCTTCCCAATATCAACCAAAATGTCAAATCCCGCTGTGAAGGGCTAGTGAAGGATGCTGTCGATCAGGAGCTGCATAAACTGGCAAATGGCGATTGGGTGGAACAAGGTTTGGCTACGGTAGAACGTCGTATTGAAATGCACATCAACGAAACATTGACACTGCAAAACGTCCAATGTCGTACCTTATGTGAAATGCTCACGACTTTTTCTGAGATAAAAGATCCCAGCAAGCTGGACAGTCGCTTTGCCCATGACGACATTTATCTGAAAATATTGCGAAAAAACTTTGAAACCCAAGAGCATCAAAACAAGGAACGCTTGCGGCAAGAACTCATGCTTGAGCAGCAACGTCTGGAACGCCAACAACGCTTGATCGATCAGTACAATCAGGAACAATCCCTGCACCGCATTGAACAAGAGCAAGCCGCGTTTAACCTGAAACGCCGTTTGGAAGAGCAGGAACGGCAATTGAATGAGCAATTCCTCATCGAAGAACGTGTGCATAGAGAGCAGGTTTATCACGAACAAAATCTGAAGCGGATGGCGCAAGAAGCCACCGCAAAAGCACAATTAGAAATACAAACCAAACAACTTGAAATCGAACAACAACTACAGCAAGAACGCCTTATCCATCAGCAACAACTCAAGGAACTCCAGCTTGCCGCCGAAATTGCCGACTTTGAGAAAAATCAGGAAGCTTGGAACGGCATCCACGAACGCTTACGGATTGAAAAAATAGACCAGGAAAAACGCCTTAAACAACTGGAAAATACCGCAAAACTAGCCTTGCTCGACATCAATCAGAATGAAGAACAAATAGTACACGAACGCCTGCTAATGGAAAAAATGCTGCACGAAGCACGTTTAAAAGACATGGAGCTGGAAATGCAAATTCAAGAACACGAAAAACGCTTCACCGCCACCCAACAACTCGACAACTACCTCCGCCGCGATATTGAGCTATTAGTCCTGGAAAAACACCGTGGCGAATTGCTACAAGAAGTCAAAAAAACCAAACACGACGACCTTCCTGCTATTTCTGCCCCTATGCCCCCAGAAGATACCGGCAATCTGTAAGCTCCATAGCGTATGGCAATTGAGAAAGGCAAATTAGTACGCTGGATTGATGAAAAAGGTTTTGGTTTCATCAATCCAGAAAATGGAAAAAATGACCTTTTTATCCATTTTTCGGCAATAAAAAGCAATCGCAAACCTATTATTGGAGACATAATTCTTTATGAAACCAGTATTGATCCAAAGGGTAAGTAGCACGCTATTAACGCGATTATTGAAGGTGTCAGTCAGTCTCTAGCGTTATCCTCCCTCGAAAAACAAGGTAAAAAAGTTCATCCACCCACACTTAAAGAAAGACCTCATAAGCATAATAATCCGAGAGTCAATAAGCCTAAAAATAGCCTTAAGTTATTGCCCATTCTAATTTTTTTTGGGTTGGTAATCTTTGTTTATAACAAGATTTCAAAAGAAAAGCGTTTCATTGACCAAGTTAAAACGCCTGCATTTGAGATGGGGTCGATTGAACATACCGAGACGTTTACATGCCAAGGTAAAATATGGTGTACTGAAATGAAATCTTATGATGAGGCAAAATTTTATCTTGATAATTGTCCAGGAACTAAAATGGACGGCGATCCTTGCGAGAGCCAGTTCTAATAAGTCCGGTTGGATGGTGATA
This sequence comes from Methylomagnum ishizawai, assembly GCA_945861705.1. Taxonomy (GTDB): domain Bacteria; phylum Pseudomonadota; class Gammaproteobacteria; order Methylococcales; family Methylomonadaceae; genus Methyloglobulus. Next base: position 21,338 of record CAMAVM010000014.1, read on the forward strand.
AGAACCGCATCGTTCGTGTTTCTCGATTGATGCGGTTCACTGTGTTCACCGCCTACTTGATTGGTATGAAACTTTATTACTTGCCTACAAAAAGTGTCAGTGAGTAATAAAGTTGCATACTGAGATGACTCGAAACCCTCATTCTACCGTTATTATAATCAAGATTATAATAATAAAGTATCATACTGAAATGGGGGGTTGCCTGTAGAGGCTTCAGTATTCAAGTAATATAGTATCATACTAAATTATATAGCTAGCGCATAAGTCTATAATTTACAGACACTTATATGATACTTAAGCCGCCGTTAAATCTCTGCTTCTGTTAATCGTCGCAATAGCTCTTGATGAACTTGTACACCCCACTGCTCACCATTAATGGATTGTAGGCTATAAACCATGCCGTTCAAGAGTGGCAACCCGCCCTGGAAACGCCTGAACGCAATCATGCCTTGTCTTTCGTGGGCTTCAAATCCCATTAAACGCCACACCAATAACCCAAACCAAATGCCGTGGCCAAAAACAACGGTATTGTCCGGTAACTCTGCCATTTCGTCGATAAAACCATCCACTCGTTCGCGGAACTCTTTAAAAGAGTCCGCATGCTCTCCCATCCGCTTGTTGACATCGCCTTCCATCCAATAAGCCTGTGCAATTGGGCGACGTTGTTCGCCAGTCATACCGTCAATCAGTTCGTGGGAAATGGCATGGACTTCGTTTAGTAGCGGGTTTACCTGATAACTGACGCGGTGCTTGTCGCAAAATGTCTGTGCAGTTTGTTGGGTGCGGATTAAATCAGAAACCAACACCTGGGATGTTGTAATATCTAGCGTTTCGGCCACGATCTGTGCCTGGTTCCTGCCTTTTTCCGACAAGGGGATTGAACCGTGTTCCATCGTCACGCCGCCAGCATTGGAGACACTTTCACCGTGGCGAATAAAGTAGAGGGTTTTGCTCATGCGTCAATATGTTTGGGTTAAATTAATTCAAATTAGCTTTTCATTTCAACACACTGAATAGTGTCGATGAGCATATATTAAAGTTTCATACTAAATTGTAAAAAAATATGGAACTCAAAAGCAGTCATTCTAAATTTTGGGCTTTTCGTTACTTTCGACCCAAAACAGTCGCCGAAGGATTTTTTTATCTTTGCTCAAAGCAGACCGTCAAGTAAGTGTTTCTAAAAAAATGGGGGATTGCTATGCGTGATTCAAGTTTAGATTTTTCACAACTGACTTAGGATCAGCCTGCACCAGTTTTAACAAAACCTTAGCTGGACCAGTAGGATGGCGATGGCCTTGCTCCCAATTCTGAAGGGTTCTAATATTGACGCCTATCAGTGTGGCAAACTTTGATTGAGAGAAACCGATCCCTTCGCGGATTGCCTTAATATCAGGCGCTGGAAAATCGTATGTACGGGAGGCTGCTATTTCACCTCGCCTGATTTTTCCAGCCTCTTGAATGCTGGTTATTAATTCATTGAAATGCTCATTTTTCATCTTCAAACTCCGCGAAAACAACTGTTCTTAGAACTGACAACTGGTCTTTCGTTAAATCATCACGCTCATTTTTTGCGTAAGCGTAAAGCATGAATATTTGGTCATGCTGGGTTGCCCAATAATAAATTACCCGTGCCCCGCCTCGCTTTCCGCGTCCGCTGGTACCCCATCGTATTTTGCGTATGCCGCTGCTGCCTTGAATAATATCCCCAGAATCTGGTCTTTCAACCAAAATGTTTTGAAGGCTCCGATATTCTTCGTCATTCAATAGGGCAATAATTTTCTTTGTAAATATTGATGTTTCAAAGATGACCATGCTCAATATTATACGTCAATGACGTATAATTACAATTAAAATAAGCCAGACACTGCAAAAAAGCTGAATTTACGGTAGTTGATCAACTCATCTCGACCCATTTAAGACAGTCACCCAGACTCAGCTTTTCTGTTTAATTCCGCTTAGCTGACATTCGTCAGGTAACAAAGAACCTTTCAAAATGAATCATTAGTTGACTGAATATATTTGATAACTGCCATATGCCAAAACTATCAAGCAAATAATAACCGCAGCGACGACAGGATTATCATTGCCAAGATCATCAACCCCGGCACGTTTTGCAACCACCAAATCATCAGGATGATAGAGACCTTTTCTACAAAAAAGAATAGTTGCAAAAAACATTCCTGAAACGGCAAGAAAAATGTGTAAGGAATATGTAAATGCTTTTAATGCGAAGGTATTATCTACGCTTGTCGAACTGACCCCTAACACTGCTGCACATGCCATCATGGCTAATGCAAAAACATTGATGGGCATTTTGGTTTTAGTTACTGATGACCACAAGCTACTCGAAGATTCTGCGCTCATTTTATTTTTGGCAATCGGGTGACCGCAATTTACACAATGCGCTGGACAGGACTTTCACCAGTGTTGCCGATACCCCAAGGACATTTATGACCTTTAGGTTATAAATGAGATCGGGGTAACGGAAGGCACGGCCAGGAAGATTGTTGGCAGTTACATTGAAAAGCTGGAGAAGAAATGTCTGTTTGAATCGCCTGAGATACTGTGGATTGATAAAGTCCATCTCAACCGGTTGTGCGGCTGGTGTTCACCAACATTAGCGAAAACACGATTGCAGACTTGATTAGCAGCCGCAAAAAGCAAACGGTCATCAATTACCTATACCGATTCAAAGCGTTGAAGAAAATACCCAAAGGGTACAAGCCAAGTAGGTCACTATGATCATGTGGCGGTCTTACCGAAATGCCATTACTGCTGTGTTACCCCATGCTGTGATTGTCAGTTGTGCCCAGTGGGTATCGATAAGTTTCATGTTGTAAAAATGGCAAATGAAGCGGTTGAGAAAGAGCGTAAAGACCTTCGGGGTCAAATGACCGCTGGGGATGTCAAACTGCTGACGGGCAAATTTATCGGATTTTGGTTCGGATTTTCCGCTTGTTAACAAAAAATAGGTCATTTCACACACCAACTGTGTCATATCACACACTTTTCAAAAAATAAAAATATAAGATAATGATTTAACTGAACAATTAAAATGGCATGAAATTTGCTTTTTATACTGAATTAGTAGCAAATTTGTATGCCTTGCCATGAACGCCGATATTTCCGTTTTATATGCCGACTGCCAACATGATTTGTTGGGCTTTCTCACCCGTAAACTCCATTGTCCCGACACCGCCGAAGACATTGCCCATGAATCGTTCGCCATCTTGGTTCGGGCTACTAGGGAGAGCGTGATCGACCATCCCCGCCGCTTTTTGTTCAGGACAGCGGCGAACCTGGCGGTGGATTACGTCCGGCATCAAAAGGTGATCGAACGCCATCTGGAGCGGCATAACCCTAATGCTGATGCCCCCCTGACTGCATCACCGGAACAGGGCGTGTCAAAAGCCGAATGGTTAAAATTGTTGCAGGAAACTTTATTGGAATTGTCGCCCAGGACGCGAGATGTGTTCATACTAAATCGGCTGCACGGATTGAGTTACCTGGAAGTCGGCACTCATTTGGGGATCTCGGAAAGCACGGTGGAAAAGCATATTAGCAGGGGAATTCAGCATTGCCGCAACCAGCTTGGTAAGCACTTCTTGCCGCCAAGCAAAAATAAATATGGTTCTTGAGCATGTAGTGTCATGTCCCTTTTGCCACCGGAAGAAGGTTAGGATGAGAGAATAAATATACCTTTTCCTTTTTTGGTCTTCCCTTTTATGCCTTGCGGGTACATCCTAACCCTCTCCCTTTGGAGAGGGCATAAAGAGCTACATGCTGATTAGTTGAATAAATTGAGGAAATAGTCCGCAGTAAACGTCTTTACTATAACAAGCAGATTTATTGATTCAGACTTATGAAATTTTAAATTCAGTTCGCCTTGAGCTTGTCGAAAGGCAATTTGCTTCGACAAGCTCAGCCCGAACGGTTTCAAACACATTTAAGCCTGTTCAGTGGTGCGATAAATTTTGACATAAATAACGTAGCTTTGATCCGAGGCAATAACGCCACGGTTACTGCGTCTTCTGAAGCGGAGCGTAATTTCCCAGTCCGGTTTTGTAGCCCCCAATTCCATAATGACAGTGGTGTCATGGGCAAATCAGTCGGCATATCAATTTCACGGTCATAGTCTTCTAAGGTATGGTGACAGTTATGGAAAAGAACGGCATTCAAGATAATTCCCGTAAACGCATCAATCGTCAATTTGGCATCAAGCCGATAATCCTTTCCCCCCCGTTTTTTTATTATAGTCTCAGTTACTACACCCGGCGCATGAGGCTTGAATACGGCCTGAACGGTTCTAAAATACCGTTCTACCACCCCTTTGGCATCGCCCCGGTAGGGCGGGATATTTTCTATCCGTACCGAAAATGTTCGTTCCAATGACTCGATCTGGTGACCGATCAGTTCACCTCGGTCAGCCAGGATAGCGTCCGGCAATCCGGCTACCGGCCAATCCTCGAAAGATATTTCCAGCCCGTATGCCTTGCAAAAATTTACTTTATCGGTCAATGCGTTAATTAGCGCCAGCATTGCTGTGGCATAAGAAGGGTTTTCCATACCAACATAAACCCCGGCTACCATTCTACTGAACACGTCAATTACCATATAAACGACGGGGCGACCGACAATATTCTGGCGTTCACTGTTTGATACCAGATAAATATCTGCAATCGTCGCATCGATTTCAAACCGTGAACCAGGCTCCAGAACACTGGCATTCACTGTTCCGAATAATGGCCGAATATCTTTCTGATATTCAATTTTTGATGAGCGCTTTTTGATCGTTGCTACTTGATGGTACTCACGTTTATAAAAATGCTCCAATTGCCAGAATGAAGGTTTTTCTTCTTCTGGAATCTGAGGATAGTAAGCCTCATAGATTGCAGTAAATTGGCGATGGACATATTGCAGGGAATTTCCCTTTTCAGTTAGCATGTGTTTTTCAATCGCTATCCTGAATAATCGGGCAATATTTGCATCAATAACAGCCCCAATGCCGGGCTTATTGATTCTCGGCCTGCCCAATTTTTTATCTTTGGCATTCCTGGGTTTTCCTTTGCCCCCTGAGTTTTTGTAATCGGGCAATAAGGCATTCACCGTCTGGCCACGTTGCCAATATCGCCTTAGCAATCGGTAGACAGTCTGTTTTGTTGTGGAATATTCTTCGATTACCTTGGCAATCCGTGCTGAACGGACTTTGGGCAAGAAACATTGGTCATCATAAATAATGGGTTTAATTAATTGGTAATTCTGCTCAATTTTTTTCTTATTTATTGTCCCTTCTTTTGCGACCTCATAGGCAAGGTATTCAAAGGGATCAGGCTTCCTGGCTAATAACCCGTTTTCGATGGCGGCAGAAAGTTCATTATTGGCAACAATTGCAGGGAAAACACCATCCTTTAATACCGGGATCCATACAACTTCTTCGGGATAAGCAGCCAGAATCCTTAACAATTCGCCGTCAAACTCGACAACTTCATTGATTTGAAACACGTTTTGTCTCTTTGATTAAAGAAATGTCGTTAACAGTTAAATCCGAAGCAGTTAGCTTTCTGAAGGGTATGAAAATGTTGAATGTAAAATAACGGTGCGCCATCAATTGCCGAAGCTCTAACAAACACTCTCCCGCTTCCATCTCATAGGCGGTATCAAGTTTTCGGGTCAACTCGATAATGGTCTGATTTTGATTACCAATGAACTGCTTGTTATAAAAATCCAACCGATCAATCAGGACATATTCATCAATGGCTTCACGTTGGGCGGGATAAAGCCAGTTTATATTTTCAAAAACGACCTTTGGGATGTCTATTTCGGTGAGAATGAACCAGGGTATAGACTTGCTTTTCCAATAACGTCTTTCAAGTTCCAGCTTTTCGAGTGTTCTTGAGTCTTGCAGGTCACCGGCATATTTGGCTTGGATGGCAAACTTGGGAATTGTTGAATCTTGGGTATTAACAAGAAAATCAGTGCTCATGGTCTGGTTAATACCATGAATGCCCGGATGTTTGATCCCCGCTTGCTTGGCTAAAATCAGGGTTTCATCAAGTTTCAGGGGGAATTGCTCTCTGATGTCCGTGGTGGAATTGTGCCATTCCAGCACAAGGAATATCGCTAACTCGAGATCGGACAATAAATGATGTGTCGCCGGGATTTGTGACCGAAGACCCTGTGCGAACGCCCGAGAGATGCGACATCCCTGACAGTGATCCAAGGAAGATAAGAACTTCCGTGACCGGAACCCCGGCCCTCCTTGAGCCACTTGGTTTGCCTTTGTTCTAAGTTACCGTGTTTTTTACAGACATAAAAAACCACCCAGCTAGTCGCGTTAAGGCAGTCTAGCTTAAGTGGTTTCAGTATGCAACTTTATTACTTAGTATGAAACTTTATTACTTGCTGACAGCAGGTGATATTTTTATCATAACGCCTATTCTACAGTCACCGATTTTGCTAAATTTCTGGGCTGGTCTACGTCTGTACCTTTAATAACGGCGACGTGGTAGGAGAGTAGCTGCAACGGCACGGTGTAAACAATCGGCGATATTTCATTGTCCACCTGCGGAATTTTCAAGATTTGGACATTGCTATCTGGGGACGAAGACAGGGTTTCGTCCATGAATACGATGAGCTGTCCGCCGCGTGCGCTGACTTCCTGCATATTGGATTTCAGTTTTTCTAATAAGCTGTTGTTTGGGGCTACGGTGATGACGGGCATGTCGGCATCAATGAGTGCCAATGGCCCGTGTTTCAGTTCACCCGCCGGATAAGCCTCGGCATGTATGTAGGAGATTTCCTTGAGCTTTAAGGCACCTTCCATCGCAATCGGATAATGTGTACCTCTACCTAGAAATAAGGCATGTTGTTTGTCCGCGAATTGTTCCGATAAGACTTTAATTTGACCATCGAGTCGCAATACTTTTTCAATTTTTCCGGGCAAGGTGAACAATTCCGAAGTCAATTTTTTTTCCATCGCTTCGCCTAACTGAAACCGTCTCCCCATCGCTATAACCAATAACATTAAAGTGACGAGTTGGGTGGTGAAGGCTTTCGTTGAGGCGACACCGATTTCTGGACCTGCGCGAGTCATCATCACCAGGTCGGATTCCCTGATGAGCGAGCTTTCCGGCACATTGCAGATGGTGAGAGAGTGCTTGGCACCCAGTTTTTTGGCTTCCTGCAATGCCGCCAGGGTATCGGCGGTTTCACCCGACTGGGAAATAGTAACCACCAAGGTATCGGGCGCGAGTACCGGATTTCGGTAACGGAATTCACTAGCGACTTCAATGCTGCAAGGAACACGAGCGAGTTCTTCTAGCCAGTAACGGGCAACTAGACCGGCGTGGTAGCTGGTGCCGCAAGCGAGGATCAAGATGGCTTTGGTATTGTCAAATATGGTCGGGGCATTAAACCCAAAGGCATTTTCCTGCAAGCGGTTGTTGATGAAACGGCCTTCCAGGGTTTGTGATATTGCAAAGGGCTGCTCATAAATTTCTTTCAACATATAGTGCCGATATTCGCCCTTTTCGGCGGCTTCGGCAGTCAGTTGGCTTTCCTTGATGGGGCGGGTGACGATATTGTCAGCCTTATCATAGATAACCAGGTCGTTAATGCCGATGACGGCAATATCGCCATCCTCCAGGAAAATAAACCGTTGCGTGACTGGCAATAAGGCCGCGACATCCGAGGCAATGAAGTGTTCGCCGATACCAACACCAATCACCAAAGGGCTGCCTTTCCTGCACGCTATCAAGGTATCGGGATAATCTGTGCATAGGATGCCCAAGGCATACGCACCTTCCAGTTTGGCTAAGGATAGTTTGACGGCTTCGACAAAACCATCTGAAGTCTCAAGCGCATCAAATATTTGGTGGACGATAACTTCGGTATCGGTTTGCGAGGTGAACTCATAGCCGTCTTCAAGTTGCTGGCTTCTTAGCTGTTCGTGATTTTCGATGATGCCGTTATGCACGACCATCACCTTGTTCCGGCAGATATGGGGATGAGCATTTTGGGTGCTGGGTACACCATGCGTCGCCCAGCGGGTGTGTGCAATCCCGATATGTCCTGAGATTGGCTCGGCTTGCAACAGAGCCTCCAAACCTTTGACTTTGCCCAGCTCCCGCTTGCGGTAGATCTCGTTGTTATGGATAACGGCTAAACCTGCCGAATCATAACCACGATATTCGAGCCGCTTAAGCCCCTCCAGTAATATAGGGACTATGTTTCTTTGCGCGATGCCGCCGACGATTCCACACATATTATTTTTCCTTCTTTATAGGTCGTTGCCAGCCTGAAATCGAAACCTGCTTTGACCTGCTCAAGGTCAGTTGATTTTCAGGGCTGTCTTTAGTGATGGTTGAACCTGCGCCTATCGTGGCATTTTTGCCAACCGTAACGGGTGCAACCAATTGCGTGTCCGAGCCGATAAACGCACCGTCTTCAATCACCGTCCTGAATTTGTTGGCTCCGTCATAGTTGCAGGTAATCGTCCCTGCACCAATATTGACATTGCTGCCCACGGTGGTGTCACCGATATAGCTTAAATGGTTGATTTTGCTTTTTTCTGCCACCTCTGACTTTTTTATTTCCACAAAGTTGCCGATGTGAACGTTTGTACCCAAAACGGTTTCAGGGCGCAATCGAGCGAATGGTCCAATGCGGCTACCTGCACCGATGACCGCATCTTCAATCACACAATTATCAAGAATTTCTACATAGTCACCGATAACGGAATTTTTGATCCGCGTATTTGCACCTATGGTGACGTTGCTTCCTAGGGTATTTTTTCCTTCCAATATCACATTGATGTCTATTTCTATATCTTGACCTAATGACTGAAGACTACCTCTCAAATCAAACCGTGCTGGATCACGCAAGGTTACGCCTTGCTCCATTAAGCTTTCGGCTTGCTCTTTTTGGTAAACCCGTTCCAAATGGCTAAGTTGCATCCGGTTATTAACACCCATAACTTCATCTTCGGTACTTGGCTGATTGGTAATTACGCTAATATTTTGACCCACAGCCATTTCGATAATATCCGTCAAGTAATACTCACCTTGAGCATTGTTAGTTTTGATCTGGCTCAACCATGATTTTAATTTGCTACCTTTCATAGCCATAATGCCAGTATTAACTTCTTTTATTAATTTTTCGTTATCGCTGGTATCTTTTTCTTCGACAATTTTTTGTACTTGCCCTGATGTGTTCCGCACTATCCTGCCGTAACCTTTAGGATCAGTAAGCTGGACGGTGAGTAAGCCTAGCGATTCGTCACTCACGTTTGCCAATAACGCCTGTACGGTAGTCAATTTTAGTAAAGGTACGTCTCCATACAGTATCAATACAGTATCAGTATCACCGATCTGGTCGGCGACTTGCTGTACCGCGTGACCTGTACCAAGCTGTTGTTTTTGCTCTATCCAAGTGGCTTCTAGCTGATTTAGGCTTTCCCTGACCAATTCACCGCCATGACCATAAACAATCTTGATCTTATTGTCGGGCAATTGTTTACTCATATCGTAAACATGCTCCAATAGTGAGCGGTCGGCTATTTTGTGCAGGATTTTGGGGGTTTCCGAGCACATTCGTGTGCCTTTGCCAGCGGCCAGAATGATTGTCGTTAATTTCATTTCTAATACCTAAAAGCTGATGGTTGAAAACTTTTGAACGCAAGAGGCCATAATAATAGCTTTTCATAAACAAAAAAGCCCGTCAGTATATTCCATACTAACGGGCTAATGTTCATTTTGACGTGGTGAGAAATAACGTTTAACCCCCGCGCTTTCTTAGTCTGTCCAATGTCCTTAATTGCATGATAGCCTCCGCCAATTTCGCTTGAGCGGTTACGTAATCTATTTTACCGGACTTGTCTGCCAAGGCTTCTTCTGCTCTTATTTTCGCTTCGATGGCGGCGGCTTCATCTATGTCTTTTGCCCGAATTGCCGTATCCGCCAACACAGTCACTAAATGCGGCTGCACTTCCAGCATTCCACCGGAAACGTAGAAAGGGTAACTTTCTGTTTCGCTGACTTTAACGCGCACTTCGCCGGGTTTTAAACGGGTGATAAACGGCGCGTGCCGAGGCGAAATACCGACTTCGCCCAGTTCAGCAGGTGCAAATACCATTTCCGCTAAGCCAGAAAAGATTTCCTTTTCTGCACTAACGATGTCTACATGTACGGTCATGACCATAATTTTCTCTGTGGTGCGTCAGCTTATTTCATGTTCTTGGCTTTTTCCAGCACTTCTTCTATCGTGCCGACCATGTAAAACGCTTGCTCAGGAATAGCATCATATTCCCCATCAATAATACCTTTAAATCCTGCGATGGTATCTTTCAAGGAAACATACTTTCCTGGCGATCCGGTAAACACTTCAGCAACAAAGAACGGTTGCGACAAGAATCGTTGCATTTTACGCGCCCTGGATACAGTTAACTTATCCTCTTCGGAAAGCTCATCCATACCAAGAATAGCAATAATATCGCGAAGCTCTTTATACCGTTGCAAAATGCCTTGCACTTTACGGGCAACATCATAATGCTCTTGACCAATGACCAGTGGATCTAACTGACGGCTGGTAGAATCTAAAGGATCAATCGCGGGGTAAATACCTAACTCAGCGATTTGTCGGGACAATACCACGGTCGCATCCAAATGCGCGAATGTTGTTGCTGGCGAAGGGTCGGTCAAATCGTCGGCTGGTACGTAAACCGCTTGGATTGATGTGATAGATCCTGTCTTGGTTGAAGTAATACGTTCTTGCAACACCCCCATTTCTTCCGCAAGTGTCGGTTGATAACCTACCGCAGAAGGCATACGGCCTAATAACGCAGATACTTCCGTTCCTGCCAGTGTATAACGGTAAATATTGTCCACGAAGAACAACACGTCACGGCCTTCGTCACGGAAATATTCCGCCATTGTCAAACCGGTCAATGCGACACGTAGTCTGTTTCCAGGTGGCTCGTTCATCTGTCCGTAAACCAGCGATACTTTGTCGATTACGTTGGAGTCGGTCATTTCGTGGTAGAAGTCATTCCCTTCACGAGTACGTTCACCGACACCCGCAAACACGGAATAACCGCTGTGTTCGATAGCTATATTACGGATAAGCTCCATCATGTTGACGGTTTTGCCTACACCGGCACCACCGAACAAGCCGACTTTACCGCCTTTAGTGAAAGGGCAAACTAAGTCGATAACCTTGATTCCGGTTTCCAGCAATTCATTGGCTGCCGCTTGGTCAGCATAACTCGGTGCTTCCCGATGTATGCCCCATTTGACTTTTTCGCCAATCGGGCCTTTTTCGTCTATCGGTTGACCCAACACGTTCATGATACGTCCTAAGGTTTCTTTACCCACTGGCACGGCAATCGGCGCTTTGGTGTTGCTTACGGACAGTCCACGGCTTAAGCCGTCTGTACTACCCATAGCGATAGTCCTTACGACACCATCACCTAATTGTTGCTGGACTTCCAGCACCAAGTCTTTACCTTCTACGTTTAACGCATCATAAACCTTAGGCATATCTTCGCGTGAAAACTCCACGTCAACAACCGCACCTATGATCTGAACGACTTTACCCAAACTCATTGAGTTATCCTCTTAAATAATAATTCGCTTAGCTTAATGCTCTAAACCGCTGCCGCACCGGCCACGATTTCTGAAATTTCCTGAGTGATAGCGGCTTGCCGTGCCTTGTTGTAAATCAGTTGCAATTCTTTGATAAGATTTCCGGCATTATCGGAAGCACTCTTCATCGCCACCATTCGTGCCGCTTGCTCACAGGCATTATTTTCTACTAACCCTTGGTAAACGATGGATTCTATATATCTGGTCAGCAAATGGTCGAGGACTTCTTTGGCATCTGGTTCATAAATATAATCCCAGTGTCCACCCAAGGTTTCTTCGATTTCATCGGCAACAACAGGTAACATTCTATTGACGGTTGGTTGCTGCGTCATGGTGTTGACGAATTCGTTATTAACGACATATAGCTCGTCGATACGACCTTCGGCATAAGCATCTAACATGATCTTGATAATACCGACAATATCATTCAAGTGCGGCGCATCACCCAGCTTGACGACTTGCCCAACCAAATGGGTTTTCAAGTTGCCAAAGAAACCGGACGCTTTTGTGCCTATGGTGCAGACATCGACTTCGATCCCAGCTTTTTCCCACCCTATTAAGTAGGTCAAGGCTTTTCTGAAGAGGTTTGCATTCAGCCCACCGCACAAACCCCTGTCCGAGCTAACGACGATAATTCCCACACGCTTAATTTCACGTTGAACGAGAAAGCCGTGCTTATATTCAGGATTGGCATGTGCCAAATGCTTGATAATCTGACCAATTCTTTTTGAATAAGGCCGCGTCGCTTGCATCCTGTCTTTGGTTTTACGCATTTTACTGGCCGCAACCATTTCCATGGCACGCGTGATTTTTTGCGTATTTTTAATACTGGCGATCTTACTTCGTATTTCTTTACCAACAGCCATTAGAAACCCTTGTTACCAACTGTGCGTTTTAACGAAAGATTCAATAGCGGTCTTCATGCCTTGCTTAATATCATCTGAAAAATCGCCCGTCGTATTGATGGTGTCCATCAAGGCGGCATGTTCTGATTTCATGTAAGACAATAGTGATGCTTCAAAGGCTAGGACTTTGTTGACTTCCACGGCATCCAAAAAGCCTTCGTTGGCGGCAAATAGTGATACTGCCATTTGGGCAACCGACATAGGTGAATACTGGTTTTGCTTCATCAATTCAGTGACGCGTTGACCGCGCTCAATCTGTTTGCGTGTGCTTTCATCCAAGTCAGATGCAAATTGCGCGAATGCCGCTAACTCACGGTATTGCGCCAAATCCAGACGCGTTCCACCGCCCAGTTTTTTGATAATCTTGGTTTGTGCAGCACCACCGACACGGGAAACTGATAAGCCAGCATTTACGGCGGGACGAATACCTGAGTTAAACAGGTTGCTTTCCAGGAAGATCTGTCCGTCCGTAATTGAAATCACGTTGGTAGGTACGAAAGCCGACACGTCACCACCTTGGGTTTCGATGATGGGTAAAGCAGTGAGCGATCCGGTCTTTCCTTTCACTTTTCCGCCCGTCAGTTTTTCAACTTCTGCGGCGTTGATGCGGGAAGCCCGTTCCAGCAAACGGGAGTGCAAATAAAATACGTCACCTGGATACGCTTCACGGCCTGGCGGACGGCGGAGCAGTAATGATACTTGACGATAAGCCCAGGCTTGTTTGGTCAAATCATCGTAAATAATGAGTGCGTCTTCGCCGCAATCCCTGAAGTATTCGCCCATTGAGCAACCCGTGTAAGGCGCAATAAACTGCAATGCAGCAGATTCGGAAGCAGAAGCCACGACAACAATGGTATGTTCCATTGCGCCATGTTCTTCTAGCTTGCGTACCACGTTTGCAATGGATGAACGTTTTTGACCAATAGCCACGTAGATACATTTAATGCCTGTACCTTTTTGGTTAATGATGGCATCAATAGCAATAGCAGTTTTTCCAGTTTGGCGGTCACCGATAATCAATTCGCGCTGGCCTCTACCAATTGGGATCATCGCATCAATTGATTTCAATCCTGTCTGAACTGGCTGGTCTACTGATTGCCGGGCAATTACGCCAGGGGCAATTTTTTCTATAGGTGCAGTTTCAGTGGTGGCGATAGCGCCTTTACCATCTATGGGATTACCCAAAGCATCAACAACGCGACCTAATAATGCCCGTCCAATGGGAACTTCTAAAATTTTGCCTGTGCATTTGACGGTATCGCCTTCTGAAATGTGCTGATAAGCACCCAGGACGACCGCACCGACGGAATCCCTTTCCAGGTTAAGCGCCATACCGAAGGCATTGCCTGGAAACTCCAGCATTTCGCCCTGCATGGCTTGGGACAGACCATGAATTCTCACGATACCATCGGTCACACTGACAACAGTGCCTTCGGTGTGGGATTCTGCGCTAAGATCGAAGTTTTCGATCTTCTTTTTTATCAGATCACTGATTTCAGATGGATTTAATTGCATGTTCTATTTCTCACTCTTACAGTAGAGCCTTTTGCAAATTTTGGAGTTGACCCCTAACGGAACCATCAATAACACGGTCGCCAGCACGCACCAGGACACCGCCTATTAATGATTTATCCAAGGTCACATTCATGTGAACTTTTTTGCTTAATGTTTTTTCCAAGGTTTCAGCAAACTTTTGTTGCGACTCTTTGGTAAAATCGAAAGCGGTTAACACTTCGACGGCAATATAACCTTCATCTTCGGCCTTTTGTTCTTCAAAAAGTTTGGCGATGTCAGGCAATAAAGCCAGTCTATTATTTTGTACTAACAATTGCAGGAAATTGACACCTTCGTTGTCGATTTGTCCTTTGCTAACATCAAGTAACAGCTCGGTAAGCCTGTCTTTCTTGACTTTCGGATTATTGACCAACACCGATATTTCTTTGCTGCCAATAACTGCTGACAGAAAGGCCAAGTTTTCGGACCACTTTGCAGCGGAGACGGTTTCCTTGGCTCGCTTAAATACTGCAGAAGCATAGGGTCTCGCTAAGGTCGCCAATTCACTCATGTTTTAACCTTCTTATAACCTATTTGAGATTTTATTCACAATCTCTTGGTGTTTGGTTTTGTCGATTTCCGCAACCAAAATTTGTTCTGCTGCGGCAACGGCCAAGGCTGCAACTTCTTTACGTAAGGTTTCCTTACTGTGTTGTACTTCTTGATCTATCTGCGCTTTTGCTGCAAGAATCAAGCGGTCGCCTTCTTTTTTGGCAGTGTTTTTGGATTCTTCAACGATCTCGTTAGCTTGCCTTTGTGCCAAACTTACAATATCAGATGATTGGTCTTTAGCGGTTTTTAAAAGCCCTTTGGCTTTTTGTTCCGCCAACAGCATATCTTCGTGACCTTTTTCAGCCGCTGCCAAACCATCAGCAATCTTCTTTTTACGTTCTTCTAAAGCGGTAAATAATACCGGCCAGACATACTCCATTACAAACCAAACAAGGAGCGCAAACGTAATGATCTGACCAATCAGAGTAATATTGATACTCATGAACTGTTCCTCGCGTGACTGTTATTAAAAAATCTTAGCCCACAGCAGCAGCCTGTACCGCTGACAAGAATGGGTTCGCAAAGGTGAAGAACAGTGCCAAACCAACACCGATCATAGTTACCGCATCCAGCAGACCAGCAACGATGAACATTTTGACCTGTAACATCGGTACCATTTCTGGTTGACGTGCCGCGCCTTCTAGGAATTTTCCGCCCAATAGACCAAAGCCGATAGCGGTTCCCAACGCGCCCATACCCAAAACCAGACCGACAGCAATCGCAGTCATACCTTGTACATCGGCGATTAATTTAGCAATTTCCATGACAACTCCAAACGTAGTGTAATTAAAAGTAAGTTATAAATAGTTAATGGGCTTCTTCGTGCGCCATACTCAGGTAGACAATCGTCAATACCATGAAGATAAAGGCCTGCAACGTGATAATTAATATATGAAATATGGCCCAAGGTAAGCTCAATACAGGCTGGAGATACGCAGGCAATAAAGCAATCAACATAAATATCAATTCACCTGCATACAGGTTACCAAATAACCGAAGTGCAAGTGAAATCGGCTTCGCCAGATATTCGACAAAGTTAAGCAGTAGGTTAAAAGGGATCAACAACCAGTGGTTAAATGGGTGAAACAACAATTCCTTGGAAAAATTCCACAAGCCTTTGATTTTCAAATTGTAAAAAATAATCAGGCAGAATACTGATATGGATAAGGCGAAAGTTGCGTTTAAATCGGTACTTGGCACTACGCGCAAATATGGGATGCCCATAACCGAACCAATAGCTGGCAACAGGTCTATAGGGAACAAATCCATGAAGTTGAACAGAAAAACCCAGCAAAAAATGGTCAGGGCGAGCGGTGCAATCAGTTTGCTATGCCCATGAAAGCTGTCTTTGACTTGGGTATCAACGAATTCGACCATCATTTCGACGAAATTTTGCACAAGGCCAGGAACTTCGGTCGTGGCATTTTCTGCCGCTTTCTTGAAGAACCAAACAAATAGCCCACCTAATACAGCCGAAAAAAACAGGGTGTCCAGGTGTAATGTCCAAAATCCCTCACCCACGCTTAGTGGGGTCAAGTGATGGATGATATAACCGGTTGCACCTTCTGCGGCGTGAGCTTCGGTAGCCATTGTTCCTCTCAAAAAATATTCAGCGCAGCCTGATTAAATTCACTGCATCTTAATTAAACTCAACGCAGCCCTTTAAATTCACTGCAATAAGAGCGCAAACCAAAAAACCGATAAGGCAGCGACATAACCTGCCATCAACGGTAAAATTTCAATGTTTGGGATTTGAAAAATCAACATGAACAGCGCCACTGTCAGCAACAGCTTTACTGATTCACCCACGTAAAAAGACCGTAAAATCTTTCTCGCGTCTTGCTCCGCCGATCCAGCTACGCGTAGCGCAAAATACAGGTTTGGAACGAAGGCTGTGAACCCGCCTATGGTTGCTGAGAAGGCTTTTTGCCAACCTCCAACACCAAAACCTAAGCTAACTACCGCGATTATCAATATTTGATAACCCAGGATTTTAGCGACAGTAGATGAACCTCTAGCTGCCACAAAACCTCCAAATACATTAGTCCGAGGATTATATCTGTCAGGACGCACTAAATCAAGGTGGATAAGCTAACAAGTGAATGCAACGCTGAGTTTTTAACCGCTTTCCGAAAACTAACTCGGCTTTAAAAAAATTGAGGTCTTTCAATTGCGCTTATATCACCCTTGATTAAGCACTTTCAATTAACCAACAACTAACTATCGTTAATCTGCATTCCCTTAATCATCATCATCAATTCACTTCTTTGCTTCTTAAGCGGCTCAATCTCTGCTTCAAGCGCGGCAATATTTTCGGCTACCGTACCTTTAGATTCGTTCATCTTCTTCAGCATTTGTAAACGATTTTCGATTTGTTTCTTGTGGTCTTTAATTTGGTGCATTAATGGTGTCAATACACCATTGCTCCAAGCCCCTGCATCAGCATGTGCCTGCCTGAGTATGTTCCTAGCCTTTGCAATCAAGGTGCTATATAGCCTGTTGATTACAACACTTTGCTCAGTCATTGTCGTCTTGGCGCTGACTCGGAAAGTTTCGCCTTCCGCGAACACTTGTTCTAGCTCAAACTGGTATTGTTTAATCGAAAATAGCTGAGGCTCTATCTCTTTAAAGCCATATTCATCATGGAATTTTTTGTGTATCGCTTTTACTAAACGGCGGGTTTCGTTGGTAATATCGACCGAATCTTGGAGCAAATCACGCAAATCATCAAACAATTTGCGGATACTTTGTTTCATGCCGTAAGTCGTCAGGCTTTTCGACATATCATGCTTGGTATTTTTGATGATAGCATCAATTCTTTCCTTGGAGAAAGAATCAATCAGCATCTTAGCCTGAACATTAAATACGCGGCGACTGGCCTGGAAGTTTTCAATGTTGGACATATACAGATTTTGCCGATCACGGGTTTCCGCCATCAACTTACCCGTCATATCCTGATTTTGGAAGTCAATTTTCTTGAATTCCTCAAGTTGTGAGATTCCGTTTGCCAGTGACGATTCCGTTAAACTTAATGATTCATTGACCAAAAAGCCAATGTCTCTGGTAACGGTTTCCATCAGGATATTGCGCCGTTGTTTGACGATATCCTCCGCTAGATAAGTCTCTAATAACGAAATCCTGCTTCTTTCCAGCAAGGCTTTATCTTTTTTAACTTTGGCAAGCAACGCTTGCTTAGCAGATACGGGAAAAATCGCCCCTTCTTCAATTTTTAAGGTGGTTGCGGAGGTTTTAACTTGTGACTGGATCGATGCTTGATAACCCGTATCACCTGACAAATCATCCCACATAGAATCGATTTTGTTCATTACCACAGCCAAACCGCGCTTGCTACCACCACGGGCATGACATACGTGGTTACGCCACATATCCATATCACTTTTGGTAACACCCGTATCTGCGGCAATGACAAACACGATGGCTTGAGCGCTGGGTAACATACTTAAGGTCAGCTCAGGTTCTGCTCCTAAGGCATTCAAACCAGGGGTATCGAGGATGGTTAAGCCTTCTTTTAATAGCGGATGGGGGAAGCTGATGATGGCATGCCGCCAGCAAGGAACCTCCACTTTTTCTGGATTGATAATACCCTGCTCGGCGGCCTCACGTTCATTCCATAAGCCCAGCTTATCAGCAAGATCACGGTCAACCATTTTTGTGGCTACCAAAGCTTTGAAAGCTTCCTGCATTTGCGCGGGAGAGTTAAAATCTAAATCAATTTGTTTCCATCTTTCGGGCGTATTTTTAAACTCCGCCATAGAAATATCTTCAAGCCGACTTTCAATTTCTAACAAGCGGATATAGTCACCGCCTTCTACATCGTGAAAGAGTTCAGTTGGCGACATGGTCGTACGCCCAGGCGAAGACGGCAACAGCCTAAGACCTGTTTCAGCAAAAAACAAAGCATTAATAAGTTCGCTTTTACCGCGCGAAAATTCTGCAACGAAAGCTAGTGTGATACGGTCTTGTTGCAGACCACTAAGCACATTCAGAATGGTGTTGTTACTGTGGGGATCGTTCACATCGTAGCGTATACGCCACTGATGATACATTTCTATACCCTGTATCAACTTTGCTCGCCATAGCGAGTACTCGTGCATTTGCTCTTTAAATTCCATATTACTCATGGCAAGCCCTTGGTTTCTGACATGGTTTTATAAGTAAGGATAGTCAAATTATCAGCTATATTATTTCCCGCTAATTGTAGACTATATCCGTGGAACTGTAAGTTTTAG
This sequence comes from Methylomagnum ishizawai, assembly GCA_945861705.1. Taxonomy (GTDB): domain Bacteria; phylum Pseudomonadota; class Gammaproteobacteria; order Methylococcales; family Methylomonadaceae; genus Methyloglobulus. The sequence goes on from CAMAVM010000014.1 coordinate 40,238, forward strand.
TAAGCTTATTTTTGATAATTGTTTAACATTAAACGCCATACTGCTTTCGATACTGAAGTATTGCGTCCAATTGGCTACCCGCATGGGTTTCAATGTAGTCGATAATATTTTCCAGTGTAATAATCGCTAGCACAGGAATTTTAAAGCATTCCGTTACTTCCTGAATAGCAGAAAGTCGGTTTTGCGCCTTTTCCTGCCTGTCCAACGCGATCAAAACACCTGCTGGCACAGCACCCGCCCGTAAAATAATATCGACGGATTCTCTAACTGAGGTACCGGCAGTTATGACATCATCAACTATTAACACTCTGCCTTGTAAGCTGGAACCCACTAAATCACCGCCTTCACCGTGATCTTTTGCTTCTTTGCGATTAAATGCAAAAGGAATGTCGCAAGCTGTTATTTGTGAGTAGGCAATAGCAGTTGCAGTCACCAATGGAATGCCTTTATAGGCTGGCCCGTACATAATATCGGGCTTTACATCCGACTGTATGAGTGCCTGGGCATAGAACTCGCCCAACTTGTTCAATTTTGCACCGGTGTTAAACAGTCCTGTGTTGAAAAAATACGGGCTAATTCGACCTGATTTTAACTGAAATTCACCGAATTTCAGTACGCCGCAGTCCAGTGCGTATGCAATAAATTCTTTTTGATAGTTGTGCATTAAGGTTATTGTCCAGTTGTGTGCCATTGGATTATATATAACACACCAAATCACTACTAGAGGGATCGGTACTACTCAGGAAATAGATTGCAATGATTGGAATATATATCCTGATGCAACTTGCAATAGATGAGCGCACTAGGTTGTAAACCTCAAAATGACAATACTAGGGGAACTTGTGGTGACGTACTTGTAAAAGTATTTGGTGTATTATCCGCTGATAAAATGAGCATGGAAGTGAGATACAATTACCAAACGGTAGTATTTTCCGACAATATTTGTAGTACAGATCTTCGTTTCTATTGTAGCCACGATTCTGTATTTACTGGTACATTGCATAGGGTGAAGTAATAAATTTAACGAAAAAAAACCCTTAATTGGAGCTTTTTTGCCCTAAAGCCAGGCTTTATAGTTCCCACTGGCGTGGGAATGAACACTGTCCCTAGCGGTCATTCCCACGCCGCAACGTCACTGCCGTTATAAGCGTTGAGATCCCTTTCACCTGGAGTACAAACCTAGGTTTGCACTTCGCCATTCGCTGTTTGGAATCAAAAAACAGGTTTTTTGACTCCGTACTTCTCAACTTTATCGTTCTCCTAGGTCAGACGGCTTGTTGCCCGTCTGGTTTACTTTTCAAGAGTGACCGTTTAATCCGCCAACTGCTGTATCCCATCCAGCAACCACTTGGTTTGCTTAGGATTATTGGGCTTAACAAAATGCCAAACTTCCCGCACTTGTCCGGCTTGGGCTTCGCGGTCTTCGCGCATGACGGTGTCGAATAGGACGACGGCTTCGATTTCGTTGCCGATTTCGCGCACTTCCAGTATTTCGGCTTCTAATTTCAGGATGTCAGTGTGGTTTTCTTCGGTTGATGCGTTGATTTGGTCTTGTATTTCGGCGAAAACTTTATCGGTGGTTAAACCTCTGATTTCAGCCAAATCGCGCTCATCCCAGGCTTTCTGCAAGTTTTTGTAAGCGATTTTTGCGCCAGCCAGGAAACCTTGTTCATCAAAACCTGCGGGTATGACGTAAGTGTTGAAACCTGCATCTTGTTGAACGCTTTGGTCTGACAATTCAGCCGATTTTTTGTTTTTATCAAACAATATGTCAGTATTAAAGCCTGTCGAGCTGTTTTGTGCCGATGGGTCAGGGTGTTGTTGGTAGCTGGAAGACTTATCTTGATAACTATCATGAGTGCTTCTGCCGCTAGTTTGACCAAAGATAGGTTGTTGTGCAGATGCCTTACGTGCCGCAAACATTCTGTAGAGGAAAAACGCAATGCCGCCAAAAACCAGCATATCCATAAAGTTAAGGCCATGAAAGCCGCCGCCCATAAACATCGAGCCTAATAAACCGCCGATAGCCAAACCGCCCAACATGCCCATCAGCCCACGATTAGCCCAGCTTGGACGCGCCGCTGCTGGCGATTGTTTGCCTGCTTGTTGTTGAGTGGCTGACCGCGTTGGGGCTGCCGAGCGTTGGTAAGGTGCGCTGTAGGATGACCTGCCACCGAACGAGCTGCCGCCTCCGAAACGTCTGGCTTCTGCGTCGTTTAAGCCAGCAAAAACCAAAAACAGTGAAAGTAACGCGCTAAAGAGTATGCCAGTTTGGATTTTCATAATTTCCTCAAAGTTAAATCGAGCAACACTAAGATGGGGGAGATGGGTAAAAGTTTCAAGTTGTTAATTATCAATATATAGAATACCATTTATCCATGGTACTCGTTCTCCGTAAATCCCTTATTATCATGTTGGCAATGCTGCAATTGTTTGCGCCATTGGTTCATGCACATACGGGCGATAAAAATTTCAATCAGGGTTTCCATATACCAGGCCTTGAGTCATACCGTACAAACCAAGATGCCCCTGTTATTCAGAATGTCAATGTCGCTTGGGATTCCGAGGGCTTGCTGATTGTAGTTGATGCAGGAATCAAAAATCCGCAGGATCTTTTCGTCGAGAGCGCAGATCATTTCTTTGCCTTGCTGCCATCCCATCAATTCCAGATAGCCGCGTTGCCCGAAAGCGACAACAACTTTTCGCCGCAACGGCAGTCATTCAGTTTCCGAAGACACCTTTCCACACTATCCCCACGCGCACCTCCCCCTCAATAAGCTACGCTTTATTTAGTCCTGAATAGGACATTTTGCTTTTCGTTTAAAAATAAGCGGTTTCCCGCATTGAGCTTGCCTATGTTTGCTATAAAACTTTGTACAAGGGCTTTGGTCGTGTTTTTGCTGTTCGCAACTGTTGCAGTTGCAGAACAACCTAAGCCCACTGTTGCCCATAATGACCCCATAGAAGTCGATAACTCGCTGACCTTAGCCAAAGTTGTTGAACTGACTATGGAAAAATTTCCTGATATGGCCTGGTTGAAATCCCTGGAAGAAGAGGCGACGGCTATTAAGCAACGCGGGGAAAGCTGGACGGCAGGTGCATCCCAAGCAGGTCTACGCTTTCAAGAAGCGACCAGCGGAACGTTGCACTATATCGACGCGACGGTGCAAGTGCCATTATGGAATTTGGGTCAGCGCGATGCTGAGAGAGAACGCGGCATCAAGGCTGAAAACAGCGCCGACTTGCAATCTGTGGCAACTAAGTTACGTATTGCTGGATTGGTAAGGGGTGCGCTCTGGGATATGGAATTACAACAAGTCCGCTACGAGCAAGCCCGTGCGGAAATAAATGTCTTTGAGCAGTTGTTGTCCAAAGTGGAACGACGGGTTGAATTGGGCGATCTTCCCAGGGCTGATGTTTTGCTCGCACAATCCGAACTTTTGCAGAAACTCTCAATTCTCACGCAAGCTGAAGCCGAACTTATGCACGCCCGCAAACGGTATGCAAGTATTACCCAGCTCACCAAAGTTCCAGCTGCGTACCAGGAAAAGCTGGTTAATTTAAAGAAAATTGAGTTTAGCCACCCGGCCTTCGTGGCTATCAACAGCCAGATCGAACGTAAACAATCAGAAATAAAGGCGCTCAAATTGGTGGGTTCAGGACAAACCAATCTAACAGTCGGGGTCAATAGTGATCGAGGCAGTAACAAGGATCCACGCACCAATGACACCGAGAGCTTCAACATAGGCGTAAACATTCCTTTTGGCGGTTCAGAACACCTACAGCCGCAAATTGCAGCACTTAATGTCGAGCTTAACCGATTAATAGCCGACCGCGAACAGTTTTACAGGGATTTGGAACTTGCCCACCATGAGGCGGAACACAATCTGGAAGTCAATGAGGCAGAGCTTGAAATTGCCAATGAACTGAAGCGGGTTGCTGAAGAACATTTGGGCATGATGCAGCTGAGTTTTTCCGTCGGAGAGATTAATTTGATGGATCTGTTGAAAACACAATCCAGGACGCAACAAGCGGTTTTGAGTGCAAAAGAACGGGCAATCATGTTGGAACGCGATATTGCGCTCTATAACCAGGCAGTAGGAGTGTTGCCATGAATAAGTTTAAAAGTTTGCTGTTGCTTACAACATTAGGGTTGTTTGGCATTAGCCCTATTTCCTGGGCAGAGGGTAATTTCATCCAGCTAACACAGCAACAGTTTGATAATATTGGCATAAAACTTAGCAAGTTAGCACCTGCCAGTCATATTCCGTTATTCACAGCGCCGGCGAAAGTAGTCGTTCCTCCTGCCCATGAATTTATTGTCAGCACTTCGCAAGCAGGATTAGTCATCAAAATGAATGCTTCGGTAGGCGATAAGGTCGAAAAAGGCGAGGTTTTAGGGCTAATTAACAGCCCTGATTTGCTGACTTTGCAAGGAAATTATCTGAAAACCGTTGGCGCTTTGAAACTGGCTTCCGCTACCTATAACCGGGATAAAAAATTACTTAAAGAAGGTGTCATTTCTGGGAGGAGCGAACAAGAAGCGTTTAGCTTGTATAACGCGGCGATGATAGAAGCAAATGAGGCAAAACAATTGCTGCAACTTGCCGGATTGACGGCTGCTGATGTCAAACAGCTAGATAGCACAGGTCGTTTGGTCAGCCAGATCAGTATAAGATCACCGATAACTGGCAGGGTGATTGAACGCATGGCGGTTTCCGGTACGCATGTAGATCCCATGTCACCGCTGTATCGCGTAGCCAACCTTGATGAGCTTTGGCTGGAAATCAACATTCCTCAAGATTACATCGACGACATAAAAATCGGCGATAAAGTGCAGGTGGAAAACACGTTGGTTGAGGCCGAAATTAAGGTGTTGGGACAAAGTGTCAATCCAGAAAACCAAACGATCCTGTCCAGGGCTGTCATCAGGGATAACCCGTCATCAGTCCGTATCGGACAAAAAGTAACAATCCAACATCTCCAAACCAGCGACGCTGAAACCTATCTGCTACCCGATGCTGCTATTGCCCACAATGACGGCAAAACTTACGTTTTCATCAGGGATAAAGGCGGTTTCAAGATTAGTCCGGTCACCATATTGGGTAAACAATCAGACGGTTCGGTCGTTACTGGCAATTTTTCTGGAAACGAGGAAATCGCCATGAATAACGCGGTTGCGCTCAAAGCAAATTGGTTGGGTTTAGGGAGTGGTGAATAATGGCGGGGCTAATACGTTTTGCGCTCAGTCAGCGCATACTCATCCTGTTAGCTGTATTTCTACTGGCAGGAGGAGGTTATTATGCGTTCAAAAATATCCCTATCGACGCGTTCCCTGAAGTTTCGCCCACACAGGTAAAAATTATCGTCAAAGCACCCGGCATGACGCCGGAAGAGGTTGAGGCCAGGATTACTGCGCCGATCGAAGTTGATTTGCTGGGCATTTCGCACCAAACCATGCTGCGTTCTATCGCCAAATATGCGTTGACTGACATCACCGTTGATTTTGAAGAAGGCACCGATATTTTTTGGGCGCGTCAGCAGATTGCCGAACGCTTGAATACCTTATGGGGCGATTTACCGTCTGGCGTGAGCGGTGGTATTGCACCGATGACCACGCCGTTGGGGGAAATGTTCATGTTTTCCATTGAAGGTGCTGGTTTAAGCCTCATGGAAAAGCGTGATTTGTTGGACTGGGTTATCCGACCTGCTCTTAGGACTGTTCCAGGTGTTGCCGATGTGAATTCATTGGGTGGTACGGTCAGAAGCTTTGTCGTGATGCCAGATAATGCACGTTTGGCAGCGCGTGGGATTAACATGGACAAGTTAATTAGTGCGTTACAAACCAATAACCGTAATGATGGCGCAGGGCGCATGACCGAGGGCGAAGAAGCGTTGATCGTCCGCGCCGAAGGCCGCATTAAAACCTTGGAAGATGTCAAAGCCATCGTGGTCGATAGCAATCAGGGCATGTCGATTACCGTCGGCGATGTGGCCGATGTTTCCATCGGTGCTTTGACCCGTTACGGTGCGGTCAGTAAAGACGGCAAAGGTGAAGCGGTCACAGGTTTGGTGTTGAGTCTTCGTGGCGCAAATGCTCGGCAGACTATCGTCGGTATCGAGGAAAAATTGGCAGAAATCACCCCAGGTTTTCCTGAAGGCGTAAAGGTCAAGGTTTTTTATAATCGTGGCGACCTCGTGGATAAGGCGGTCGATACCGTATTCCATGCACTCATGGAAGCCATCGTGCTGGTGGTTATCCTGCTGATCTTGTTTTTGGGTAACCTGCGGGCTGCTCTTACCGTCGCCTTAGCATTACCGATGGCGGCGATGGTGACATTTATACTGATGAAGTTTACCGGCATGTCAGCAAACTTGATGAGCCTCGGTGGCTTGGCGATAGCGATTGGTATGCTGGTCGATGCGGCGGTGGTCGTGGTCGAAAATATTATTACCCATTTGGCACATAAGGAAAAAGCCGAGCGCTTGCCGCGTTTGCATGTCATCTACCGCGCCACGCGGGAAGTGGCGGTGCCGGTGACTTCAGGTATTTTGATTATCATCATCGTGTTTCTGCCTTTGCTGACCTTGCAAGGCTTGGAAGGTAAGTTGTTTACCCCTGTAGCGTTAACGATTGTGTATGCGCTGGGCGGATCCCTAATTTTATCGTTAAGCGTGATTCCCGTGCTGGCTTCGTTTTTGCTCAAGGAAGTCACACACGAGGAACCGTGGTTGCCGCGTAAGTTACTGGGTCTTTACCAACCTGCCCTACTTTGGTGTCTTGAGAACAGCAAAAAGCTCTACTTCATTGCAGGTGGATTGTTGGTTGTGACCGCTTTAGTCTTTACCCAGATCGGTAGCACCTTTATGCCAACGATGGACGAAGGCGATATCATTGTTCAGGTCGAAAAATTACCGTCGATTACCTTGGAACAATCGGTTGCTTTGGATGGGCAGATACAAAAAATGCTGCTAAGGGAAATTCCAGAAATCACCACGGTTGTTGCACGGGTAGGTTCTGATGAGTTGGGGTTGGACCCGATGGGGCTTAATGAAACCGACACATTTTTGGTGCTTAAACCCAAAGCCGAATGGCAAGTTTCTTCAAAAGAAGCGTTAATTGAAAAAATTCGCGCTGTCATGGAACAAATGCCAGGAATTTCCTTCGGCTTTACCCAGCCTATAGAAATGCGGGTTTCCGAGATGTTGACGGGTACAAGGGGCGATTTAGCGGTTAAATTATTCGGCGCTGATCTTGCCGTACTGGAAGAGAAAGCCAATGAAATCGTCGAGATATTGAAGCATATCCAAGGCTCAAGTGACGTATTCGTCAAACAAAACAGCGGTATGCAATTCCTGCAAGTGACTATAGATAGGTCAGCGGCAGGTCGTCTTGGCTTGGATGGTGATAGCATCGAAAACCTGTTACGGGCGCAAATTGAAGGGCTGCAACTGGGCGTAGTGCAGGAAGGCATTAAGCGTACGCCCCTAATCGTACGTGGCAACAGCACCATAGCCAGTTTTGATAACCTGCAAATCACCTTGCCTAATGGCAGCCATGTGCCTATCACTGCAATCGCCCATTTGAAAAAGGTGGAAGGTGTGGTTTCCATAGGGCGGGAACATGGACAGCGGTTTACCGTCATTCGCAGCAATGTCGAAGGACGGGATTTGGTCGGTTTTGTGGAAGAAGCCAAGCAAGCCGTCGCCGAAAAAGTCAAACTGCCCACGGGTTATACCGTTGCATTCGGTGGTCAATTCGAAAACCAGCAACGTGCGGCAGCTACGTTGTCGTTGGTTATTCCGGTTGCACTGGGGTTGATTTTTCTGTTGTTGTTTTCAACTTTTGGTTCGATGCGACAAGCGCTATTGGTGCTTTCCAACATTCCTTTAGCGATGGTCGGTGGTGTTTTTGCCTTGTGGTTGTCGGGCGAATACCTGTCCGTACCTGCCTCGGTTGGTTTTATCGCGCTGTTAGGGATTGCCGTGTTGAATGGCGTGATGATGGTCAGCTATTTCAACCAGCTTTTGGTAACAGGTATGGACATTGCTAAAGTGGTTGTCCTGGGTTCTACAAGGCGATTACGCCCGGTCATGATGACTGCCAGTATCGCCGCATTCGGCTTAATCCCCTTGCTATTTGCCACCGGCCCAGGCTCGGAAATTCAACGGCCTTTGGCAATCGTAGTCATTGGCGGATTAGTGTCTTCTACTTTTCTTACCTTATTTTTATTGCCTATCCTGTTTAAACGGTTTGGCCTAGCCAAGGTGGTTGCATAATGAACAAAGACTGTTTGGTTATAATCAACGCGCCTTCAAGCCTAGAGGAAATGCTGGTCGATTGCCTGTTGACATTGGAATCCGAACACGGCTTCAACAGCTTTCCCGTCAACGTGCATCATCATGAAAACAAAGGGCTATCGCTGGCTGAACAAGTCAGTGGTCGCCAGAAACAAATTTGTTTTCAGATCCATGTCGATGAAGATGGGGCTAGGCTTTTGCTTAAGCGGTTACAGGAAGATTTTGCTGGTGCGGGGTTACAGTATTGGGTGATGCCGATGTTGGAAAGCGGCGATATTTAATGTTCAGCAGAAGTAGGGTGCATTTCATGCACCTGGTGCGTGCAACGCACCCTACAGGCCTGGATAGTTACAAAAATTGTTCATGCGAATGTGTTGGCTGACTTTTGCAAAACCAGCAGCCGATTATTCGCTGGCATAGCATTATCTTTCAATAACCTAAGCCCAGTGTGTTCAGCTAAAGCCATCACCGCTTCAAAATCTCGGATGCCACTCAAAGGATCACGGCTTTTCAACCACTGGTCGAAATTGGCATTGCTGTCGCTGGTGTATTTGCCGTTGTAGTTAAATGGCCCATAAATGCAAACCGTTGCAGATGGGTTTAGATAAGTTTGAAATCGTTCAAATAGGATTTCAACATTTTGCCAATTCATGATGTGCAAGGTATTCGCGGTAAAAACTGCATCCACGCCGTCGCAAGGCCAAATTGGACGGGTAACATCAAGAGCTAACGGCTCGCTAAGGTTAGCTAATTGCGCCTCATCTCGCCATGCGTTAATGCCTGGGAGATTTGCGATCACATCTGTTGGTTGCCAAATAAGATGCGATAGTTCGCTGGCAAAATAACACGCATGTTGCCCCGTACCGCTGCCAATTTCCCAAACAGTTGTTGGTTCACTAAATATCTCCCGAATGACCGCCAAAATAGCTGCTTTATTGTTTTCGCAGGCTTGGGAGTAGGGCTTATCCATCTGTATAGCTGGGAATGTCTGTTGCGGTCAATCGAGGCTGATATTGAGTTGCTACAAGTTTTTATCGCATCAGATCCTAATCTGCGCTAAGAATCATCGCTATCTAGGTCATCGTCGGATTTGTCAGGTAAAGTGTCATCAGAACTATTCTCATTTGCGCTCACCTTCGTCATAAACACCATCCCTGAAACTATTACGATCAGCATTACTGCCTCCATCACTAATTTCATCATTGTCATCACCTCTGTTATGAAGTTTGTAGAGCCAGCAGTAAACTATCGTTCAGTGCGCTATAGATTCTGTTTCGACGACTTGTAGACCCCATTCTCCAATCTGTCAATACCTTTTCATTGTTTCCACGCTCCAGCGTGAGAACGAATTTCATACCATTCCGACGAGGCGAAACACAAAGCGTATTTGGCGATATTTCCCTACGAAACGTGGGGTCAATGACTGTTTTTATTACCGTTTTTCTAATCTTCAGAATTAGCTATATAATTGATACTAAACAACTCATCCAACGCCTGATGCACCTCATCAATCCCGGTTTTTTTCAAAGCGGAAAATAACTGCGCTGTTAACGGGATGTTAATGTCTTTAAGCTCGCGTTGAACTTGCAACAAGGTGTTTTTAGCCGCACCAAAAGTCAATTTATCCGCCTTGGTCAGCAAAATGTGTAACGCCAAGCCGGTATGTTGACACCATTCGATCATTTGCCAATCGAATTCGGTTAAGGGATGCCGCACATCCATCACCAAAATAATGGCACACAAGGATTTGCGCTTAGTGAGATATATTTCCATTAGCTGATGCCATTTTTGTTTCACATCGACGGGTACTTTGGCATAACCGTAACCAGGTAGATCAACAAAGCGCTGATTTTCATTGATTTCAAAAAAATTCAGCATTTGCGTCCGGCCTGGGGTTTTGCTCGTCCGTGCCAGGGAATTTTGTCGCGTTAAGGTGTTTATTGCGCTGGATTTACCAGCATTTGAGCGCCCAGCAAAAGCGATTTCCTTACCCACATCCGGCGGAGTATCTTTGAGACTGGGCGAACTATTCATAAATTTTGCTTGATGATAAACTGGATTCATCGCTGTCTCGCTTCGCTGTGGTAAATAAGGTAAAATTTAAGTTGGTTAACGGCCTCGCGCATTAAGGCTACCACACACATAACACGATTCCGAAGGGGAACCTGATGAAGAAAAACTGGTTGGCACTTTTATTGACACCGACATTTGCACTGGCATTATCCTGCACCGCACCTATTTTACATGCTGAAGATACAGTTGCCGCAGGTAATAGTGCGGCAGGAAAGAGTAAAGCAAGTTCTTGCGGCGGTTGTCATGGCGAAAATGGCAATAGTGCGATACCTACGTTCCCTAAACTTGCACAGCAGCATTCATCCTACTTGCTCAACCAATTACACGCATTTAAGGACGGAAACCGTAACGACCCCGTGATGGCACCCATGGCAATGGCTTTAAGCGATGCGGATATGCTTGATATTGCGGCTTATTATTCAGCACAAAGTATTTCAGTAAATCCTGCGCCTACGTTACCGCCAGATGATAATGCTGACGAAGTAGTCGATGAAAATAAAGCTAAAGAAACCCTGAAAAACTTGTTGGTTGTCGGAAGTAATCTGTACCGAAACGGCAATCTTACCAGCGAAGTATCGGCTTGTATCGCCTGTCACGGTCCTGCTGGCGAAGGTAATAAACCCGCTGCATTCCCCGCATTACGGTCACAACATTCCGATTATTTGATAAAAACCCTAACCGATTTTAAGACCGGTGCGCGTAGCAATAATCCTGATAACATGATGGTGATGATTGCAAAGAAAATGAGTGATGAGGAAATCAAGGCTGTTTCCTATCACATTTCGACCATGAAATAAGCGTTAGTATTTAAGCTGAATTATGAGCAGGTTCATTTCCTATTCATTAAGTTGAACTTATACTGTGACATATAAATTGACCATTTGGAGACAAAACCGATGATGAAGAAATTTGCTGGAATTGCAGTATTAGTGTTTTTCTGTTCCTTCTCAGCACTGCTAAGTGCAGAAGAAAAATTAACCTACGAAACCATATCTCCTGCACAACCGACCTCCAATCCAGACAAAATTGAGGTTATAGAATTTTTCTGGTACGGCTGTCCGCATTGCTACAGTTTTGAGCCTTCATTAGCGGCATGGTTAAAAACAAAGCCGAAAAATGTCGATTTCATCCGTATACCTGCGGTATTTAATGAGCAATGGGGCAAACATGCTAAAGCTTATTTTGTTGCTGAAGCTTTAGGCGTTGTTGATGCAGTCCATGCCGATTTTTTTGATGCCATCCAAGAGAAAAAGCAAACCCTTGAAACAGAAGATGAATTAGCCAAATTCTTTGCCGCCCACGGCGTTAAAGATGCGGATTTCCGTGAGACTTATAACTCTTTCATCATTGATTCAAAAATGCGCCAAGCACCAGCTCTTGCTGCAAAGTACGGTATAACTGGCGTTCCGGCAATAATCGTTAACGGCAAATACAGAACCAATGGAACTTTGGCGGGATCTCAAGAAAAAATGACTGATGTAATGAATGAGCTTATTAAAAAAGAAAGCAGCGGGAAATAATACCAGTCCCCAAAAGTTGTTATAGGAATCCACTCACCTTCAACATTACCTGAAATCCGGTTTCCGTTCGCTAATGATGTGGGAAAAGAGTAGCTGTTTGCAAAACTACCAAGTCAAATCATCAGGTACTTGGTAAGCTGCATAGGGGTCTTCTTGTTCAGCAAGCTGTTGATTCAACATATTAAATACGATAACACTGGTTTCATCACGTAATTTGATTTTACCAGCGACTTCGGCGGAGACTATTTCATATTGCTTGCCTAATCGTACAATCGCTAATTGTCCTTGGGTAATCTGTACGCGTTGGATTTTTGATACGTACAAAGTCTTTACCTTGTTGTTATCGGTAAAGTGATAAGCCAAGCCTTCATCGAGCTGATCGGCAAGTGCCTTATCTTTGGGTAACCGGTTTTGCTCAATCAGCTGCTTAACTTGCGCGGCAAGTTGTTTACGCTCTTCTTCCTGCTTGCGCTGTTGATTAAGTTCGCGGTCTTTTTCGGCTTGTTCTAGCCGTACTTTTTGAGCCTGTTGTTTTAAATCATCGGTAACCGCTGTCTTATTGTGCTGCTGTTGCTTTGCTTGCTTATGTTTTTCCGATTTTACGGCTTTTGCCTGCCCAGAACCGACCAATCCGGATTTTAACAATTGCTCTTGTAATGACAATTTTGCCATATTGACTACTCCACGAAACGGTACATTGCATTCTACAGCCCCAAGCGCAGAGGTCAAAAAATTAATCAAGCAGACAGCAAGATATATTTTTGATGCCTACTATCATCAAAAAGTGATGACAAACATTCGTTACATGTAGGAATTTTTCCTTTTTTGCCGGATAACTGGTTATGTGCTTTCCTTTTGGCTAGACTGCTTTAATTTTGCTGTTTTGACAGGTTATGAAGACGAACAAGAATAAATTTTTTCCTGCATTATGCCTTATTGCATTTAACGGCATTGTGTTAGCGGAAGAACAGACTGCGATTGAGTTGGAAGCGGTTGAGGTTATCGGTGTAACGCCGTTGCAGGGCAGTAATTTGTCTGCCGAAAAAATCCCCGCGAATGTACAAACGGTGAATGCCGACCAACTTAAAAAAGCGCAGACGATTTCCCTGTCCGATTATATCAACCGTTATCTGGGCAGCGTGAGCGTCAACGAGGCACAAAACAACCCCCTGCAGCCGGATATTTATTATCGCGGCTTTGTGGCCTCGCCCTTGTTGGGTTTGCCACAGGGTTTATCGACCTACGTGAACGGTGTCCGATTTAACGAACCGTTCGGGGATAGTGTCAACTGGGATTTAATTCCGCAGGGCGCAATTGACAGCATGGCTTTATATCCTGGTTCCAATCCGGTTTACGGCTTGAACAGCCTGGGTGGTTCCATTTCCATCAAAACCAAAACCGGTTTTTCTGCGCCACACCATCAAATTGAAGCTTATGGCGGTTCTTGGGACAGGCATTCTGAGGAACTGACCACGGGCTGGAACAATGGCACGTGGGGTTATTTCCTGGATTTGCATCACTTTGAGGAAAACGGCTGGCGACCTTTCTCACCCAGCAAGGCCGACCAAGCCTTTGGCACGTTAAGCTGGCGCGGCGATAAAGGTTCTTTCGATTTAACACTGGGCGGCAATGACAACCGATTAAGAGGCAACGGCGCAGCGCCGGTGCAATTGCAAGCTATAGACCGAAAAGCAGTTTTTACCCATCCCGACCAAACCGTGACCCGAATGTTTTTCTCCGAGTTGGAAGGTAATTATGATCTTACCAATGACATTCAACTGAGCGGTAATGCTTATTTTCGCCAAAATCGAATCAAGACCTTCAATGGCGATGACAGCGATTTTGAAGCGTGCAATGAAAATGATCCAAATTCCCTGATGTGTGATGAAGACGGTGGCAATGTTATCAGTATTGACAATCAACTGGTCAGGGCGGATGAGGTACTGGCTAACAATGATGATCCAGGCGCAACCAATAACACCAGCGCCACTCAAATGCGTAGCCGTGGCGGCACTTTGCAAGCGACCTTCAACCAGGATTTATTTAAACATCAGAATAATTTAGTCGTCGGTGTCAGTTACGACAACGCCAATGTGCATTTTGCCTCCGATACCGAACTGGCAAGGCTGACCGATGACAGGGGCACGGTAGGCAGTGGTATTTTTGTGGATGAATCCAAAGTTCGCTTACACACCAATACGTCTACTGTAGGGGTATTTTTGACCGATAGTTTTTCAATTACCGATAAGCTCACAGCAACTATCGGAGGACGTTATAACTACAGCCATATCAATATGGAGGATCAGTATATTAACGATCCTGAAAAAAATCTAAATGGCTCGCATACGTATGAAAGGTTAAATCCATCGGCAGGGTTGACTTACCAAGCCTTGGATAATTTGAATGTCTATGGCAGCTACAGCGAATCCTCACGCATACCAACACCCATGGAATTAAGCTGCGCGGATCCTGAAGCGCCTTGTCGTTTGCCGAATGCATTTGTTGCCGACCCACCTTTGCAACAAGTGGTGGCCAAAACCTGGGAGACTGGCGTTAGGGGCGACCTAAACCGCTTTATTCCACATGACGGCGATTTAAAATGGAATCTGGGGTTCTTTCATACCATCAACCATGCCGATATTATTTTTAATCGCGGTGGCGACAGTGTGTCCGAGGGCTTCTTTAGTAATGTCGGGCAAACTCGCCGTTACGGGATCGAAACAGGTGCAACAGCAAATTTTCCGCAGTTGTTGAGCAGTATTGACGACTGGCATTTTTCGACCAACTACACCTACTTAAATGCGCGGTTTCAAGATAGCTTCGATATACAGCATCCCACTGCCGTGGATGCCAATGGTGATCCTATTCGCGCCATTGTAGGTAATGGCGACAGAATTCCCGGCATTCCTGAACATATTTTTAAGGCTTCTATCGGCGTTGATCTTTGGAAAAAATTGTCACTGGGGATAAATGGCACTTATAGCGGGAATAAGGTATTCAGGGGCGATGAAGCCAATCTTACACCTAAATTGTCTGGGTACTGGCTATTTAATGCGACGGCGGAATACAAGGTCACGGAGAACTTCACCTTATTTGGCAAGCTGGATAATATCTTTGATACCCACTACAACTCATTCGGGGTTTTTGGGGTAGCAAACGAAGTGTTGCCAGGATTTAATGATGGACGATTTGTATCCCCAGGCGCACCCCGTGGCGGCTGGATTGGGGTGCGGTTGAGTTTGTAAAGGCACTAAAATGGATGGCGATGGTGAACCGTGCAAACGGCAACTCTAATAGATGACCACCACGCCGTGTCTCCACTGCTATTACAATTCAACACGGATACCAAGCTCAATAACCCGATCCACCGGAATTTTGAAAAATTCAATCGCGCTGGATGAGTTCTGGAACAAGAAACGAGACAACGGCCTGCGCCAGGCAGGCATCTGGCTGCTACGGCGGAACGAGATAAATTCCCTGCCAACAAAAAACGATACTTTTTTCGGATCGGTGTCCAATCCTTGCTGCATACATAATTCCAACGCCCGCCGCACGTCTTGAGGCTGTTTAAAACCAAAATAGAGTTTTACCCGATAAAACTGCCTATTTTCTCCGTAAGACCGGATTTTAACCCGATGCGCCTCGTCAACATAAGGTTCGTCTTTGGTGACGATGGTCAGCACAATGATCTGCTCATGCAGGACATGGTTGTGTTCAAAGTTATGTAAGAATACTTGCGGTACGCCATGTAGGCTTCGGGTCAAATAAATCGCGGTACCTGGTACTGTCGCTGGCGGATTTTTTTGCAATGCTGTTTCAAAATCCTCGAACAATACGCGCTTTTCGTTTTGACGTTCTGTTAACATCTGGCGGCCTTTAATCCAGGTTGTCATAGTCAGGAACAACACCGTAGCAACCGCCAGTGGCAACCAACCACCTGTCGGAATTTTTAGGCTATTGGAAGAGAAAAACAGCACGTCGATGACTAAAAAGCTCGACAAAAAAATCACGCTAGCGGTTGTTTTCCATTTCCAAAGCGCGTTCATGACGATGAAGGCTAGGATGGTATCGATAATCATGGTGCCGGTAACAGCGATACCGTAAGCAGAAGCAAGTGCGGACGAGGATTGAAAACTTAACACCAGCACGAATACGGAAAACATCAGCAGCCAATTAACGGCAGGCACATACACTTGCCCCATTTCGTCGCCGGAGGTATGAAAAATATCCATGCGCGGGCAGTAACCCAATTGAATCGCTTGTCGTGTAATCGAAAACGCCCCTGAGATCACCGCTTGCGAGGCGATGACGGTCGCCAACGTCGATAAGATCAGTAACGGATACAGTGCCCAAGTTGGTGCCAGCAGATAGAAGGGGTTTTGTATTGCTTCAGGATGCCCAATTAACAACGCACCTTGTCCAAAATAGTTCATCAACAGTGCCGGAAATACGAAACCAAACCAGGCGTAACGGATCGGTATTAGGCCGAAATGCCCCATATCAGCGTACAACGCCTCAGCGCCAGTGATCGCCAGCACCACTGCACCCATAATCAAAAATCCGCGCCAGCCAAGTTCCCACAGCAAATGCACCGCATAATAAGGGTTGACGGCCATCAACACGCTCGGCTCTTGGATAATATTGACCACACCCATGACCGCCAGCGCAACAAACCAGAAGCACATCACGGGCGCGAAAATTTTACCGACAGCACCAGTCCCTCTGGCTTGGATGATGAACAACACACTCAATACCGCAATAGTAATGGGCAATACATAATGTTCCAATTGGGGGGCGACGACTTGCAAACCTTCTACCGCACTGAGTACGGAAATTGCCGGCGTAATAATACAATCGCCGTAAAACAACGCCGCACCGAGCAAGCCGATGGTGACGATAAAATGCATTTTGCTGGGATTGTCGTGCGAGCCATGCAACGCCAACGTCATCAACGCCATGATGCCACCTTCGCCTTTGTTGTCGGCACGCATAATGAAAATGGCGTATTTGGTGGTCACTACCAACGTCAATGACCAAAAAATCAGCGATAACACGCCCAAAACATGGTTTTCATCAATCGGCAAACCACCGTGGAAGACTTCTTTGAGTGCATATAAGGGGCTGGTGCCAATATCGCCGAAAACGACACCAATTGCGCCCAGAGCAAGCGTGGTCAGTTGTTGCTTGGAATGATTTTCTGAGTTTGCGGACATATGATGATTGAATGGGGAAGGGTTAATACGCTTTGATTATAATCGAATATTGCGGGTTGACGTTACTCAGGTAGCATAATGGGTTACTTAATAAGCACTTAGTAGTTTGGTGTGGACGTAAGTAGGCTCAGATTTAGTGTGCTGAGGTAGAGCAAACTTTCCAATCAGCCATCATCCCACCCAAGGTAACTCAGGGAAAAACTCTGCCTGCATACGCTTACAATAATCCAACAAGTTTTGCTTGCTCAAAGCATGATCTCTCAGCGGCGATGGGAACGGGCAACCCAGCGTATTGACGAGAACACCATAAGCACAGGCATCCAGGCTAGTTGCCTGTTTACCCATAAAATAAGCTTTGCTGCCGAGAAAATCAGCAAGACTATCAATATCTTCCTTACCGAGTTCAAACATTTCCTCGTGAGTTAAACGCCCTATGCCGTGGCCTTTGATCTGCGACTTAATTTTTACGCGATAAGTCGCCGCCGCCAGATCGTGGGCAATCGGCGGCAAACCACCAAAGATCGCCTGTTTATTTGTTTGCCAGTTTTCTTCCGTGTAATTCCAGCGCGTGACCATGCCTATCCAATACAGATGCTCTTCCAGTAAGCGTTGATACGCCTTGGCAAGGCCTTGTTGTTCTGGGGTAAGTAGTGTCTTGTCAGTATCACCATACTTTTCTTTTAGATAATTCACAATCAAGCGAGAATCTGAGAGCTTGTTTCCCTCGTCTTCAAGATACGGAAGCTTTCCTCGTGGTCCTTTGAGCGGTAGTGTTTCGACAATTTCATGGGGCAGCTTATTCATCCGCAAGTAGGTCTCAACCTTGACGCAGAACACACTTAAATTGGGAATGCCCCAGGTACGGGCAAATTGGTAAAGCTTAATCATCTTTTTACTCCGATTTGGTTGTTATCAAAAGGTCACTGCAATTGTGCAAGTAATCTTAAGCTCACCCGTTGCTTTATACAAGTTTAGACGGGGTTCGTGCTTGGCGGAAACCAAGGCTTGTTGATAAAAAAGTGCAGATTAGCACCAGCTTTGCACTACCTTGTGGCGCAAGCGTTGTTTTTGGTAAGCAAATTTACCAAATAAACAACGTAAATTATCATTCCCTCTCAATCTTAAAAGCCTTAAAATACTTATATTATCAGTATGTTAGCTGTAAATTCTGCGCCGTTTAAATTATTGGCATGTTAACTGCTTCAACATTTATAGAGAGCGTCAGGTTTTTATACCCCACGCTTGGTGACAAGCCTATTTGAAATAGGTAACCTCGCCGTCATCAATATGTCATTAACCTTGGGTAAGCTAAACCTTAATCAACGATGACTCGTTAGATTTGGAGGATAAACAAATGTTAAATGAATTAATTGTAAACACACTTTTGCCTTTATCGAACTCGGCATGGTCTACTTCATGGCCTGTTGAGCTGACCGGCGAGCTGGTGGCTTTCATGCTGATGATCTGCTTTGTCGGCTTGTCTAACTTGGAAGTACGTTTTCCTAAGATAAACCGTCCAACAAAACAAACGCGCCAGTCATATCAAACCAATATCAGCCTATTTGTTTTTAACAGCATCTTGATGTCGGTGTGTTCGGTTTCAACGCTGTTCATCATTGCCGAACGCTATTCAAGCTATGGGCTGCTTAACTATGTGACTAACCCTGCATTAAAGGCACTTTTGGCTTTTTTGGCCGTTGACTTGTTGTTGTATGTTTGGCATCAAGCCTGTCATCGGGTGGATGCTTTATGGCTGTTCCACCGCGTGCATCATAACGATCCTTATTTGAATGTATCGACGGCATTCCGGCTGCATTTTGTGGAGATACTTGTCACTAACATCCTTAAGGCTTTGTTGATTGTTATTCTGGGCATCGACAAAGTGCTGGTGTTGGCGATTGAAACCCTTGTTACCTTGTGCATCATGTTCCATCACACCAACACCAGCTTTAAATACGAACGGTTTTGGGGACGTTTCATGATTGTACCTTTTCTGCACAGGGTGCATCACTCGACTGAGCGGTGCGAACACGACAGCAACTATGGGGCGGTATTTTCGATCTGGGATAGGCTGTTTGGAACCCTGTCAGAAATCGAACCTAAAGCGATAGGTATAAAAGTCAGCTCACCAATGGATTTATTCAACCTGATAAAATTTGGTTTTGGTATAGAAACTCCGGCGGCTCACACTCAGTCCGCAAACTTGAACGTGATGATCGCCGAGGCCGCTTTTTATAA
Source organism: Methylomagnum ishizawai (assembly GCA_945861705.1). Classification (GTDB taxonomy): domain Bacteria; phylum Pseudomonadota; class Gammaproteobacteria; order Methylococcales; family Methylomonadaceae; genus Methyloglobulus. Next base: position 59,583 of record CAMAVM010000014.1, read on the forward strand.
AGCCGAAAAACGCAATTTTTATCCCGGTTATGAAATGCGCGATTGGCTGGAAGCAAAAAAGGATATTTTGAATGCGGTGTATGGAAATAATCATCGCCGCATCCATTTCGGCTGGGAGGCAGTGGTTAATTATTGTAAATTCATGTTATCCAATTTTAATCAGGCATTTCGGCAGCAGTCCCAGAAAGATTTTAAGCAAAGCAATCTTCAGTGGCGTTAAAGCTTATGGACAATAAGCTTATGTTTTGTAATGGAATGATGTGCTATTCGCCTATAAATTCTAATTCTGTATTCGCCAAGGATGGCTTATTTAGAATTTCCCTTTAGTTTTTAATCGAATAAATCAACGAGAATGTAATAAGATAGCCTTCGTTGTTATTTTAATCGAGCCTGTCATGCGTCGTCTTTTATTGTTATGCCTTTTTGCACTACCTGCTTACGCGGTGGATGAACAACCACCCACGCTTGATCCCGTACCCGAAGTGCCTGAACCGCCTTTGCCTGTGCAAAGCGGGGAAGAAATGGAGCCGGACATCACCATTATTCGCAAAGGCAAAAAAACCATCCAAGAATATCGGCAGGGCGGCAAGCTCTACATGGTTAAAATCATCCCTGATGTAGGCCCGCCCTACTACTTTATTGACTCTGATGGCGACGGCAAAATGGATGTCCGTGGCAATGATATGGATAAAGGTAGCCGAGTCAATATGTGGAAAATACTGGAGTGGGACTGAGTTTGTAGTGATCCTATTTGGCTGGTTTTTGCTTAAGGAATTGCTGATAAATCCATCGTCAAGCTTCCTACCCAATCAGTAAAAATGCTACGCAGCATTTCATAATGCAATAGTCAATAGCGGAGAACAGCTAAATTTTGACCGCAATTGCTGAAAGCAGTATGATGCTTTGTGCTAAGAAGTAAGAAAAAACACAGTCTCACCACATCCATCAACTACTTAACAAAAGGACATCAACATGGGTATTTTAGACGCAGTTTTAGGTGTAATTAAAAGCCAAGTCGCCGGCAGTGCCGCTCCAGCAGCAGCCGGTGGTACAGACCATAACCTACTTGAATCGGTTATAGGTATGCTTAGTGATCCCCAATCAGGTGGCTTATCGGGCTTAGTAGAAAAAATTGCCGCAGGCGGACTAGCTGACCAGGTTGCTTCTTGGGTAGGAAAAGGAGAAAACCTGCCTATTTCCGCAGAACAACTCCAAGCTGTGCTAGGTTCGTCCTTTGTACAAGGTCTTGCTGAAAAATTTGGCATCAACACCGCTGATGTAGCTGGCAGTTTGACCAGTTTGCTGCCGCAAATCATTGATAAATTGACCCCAGATGGCGAAGTTCCTGGCGACAACAAATTACTGGAAGCCGGTTTGGCTGGTCTTACTAGCTTGTTTGCTAATAAATCAGCATAAGAAAATCGTCATAATGATAAGGCTTGCAACAATGCAAGCCTTATTGCTCGGATTTATTTATGACCGAGCAATCTATAGCAAACAGTTTTAGAGGACAAATCCATGGACAAACCCAAAGTTGCAGCTAATCACCCTAACGTTAGCGAATTAGCATTAGGAACACATTATTGGTGCGCTTGTGGACACAGCGCAAACGGCAGTTTTTGTGACGGTTCGCATAAAACCACAGCCTTTACGCCGCTAAAATTTGAAATGACCGAAACCAAAACGGTCGCCATCTGCCAATGCAAACAAACCAAAAACCCGCCGTATTGCGATGGCAGTCATAAGGAATTGTGAGTTTGGACTTCGTACTTTAATCTACGGCTAAAAACCGTAGATAATTTTTCATTATTGGCTGATCTCACACTTAGCTGCGTATAAAGATCAAGTCCCAAACACCGTGACCCAAGCGCAGACCGCGTTGCTCAAATTTTGTTAAAGGTCGGTGTGCTGGCCTTTCGCAATAGGTGTCGGTAAGACTCGTATTAGTAAATCGGTTATCTGCCGACAATACTTCCAGCATTGCTTTGGCGTAATGTTCCCAATCGGTTGCGGCATGGAAATAGCCGCCGGGCGGCAATTTACTTGCCAATAAGTTTAAAAAGCTGGCTTGCACGATACGGCGTTTATGGTGTTTTCTTTTGTGCCAAGGATCGGGAAAAAATAAATGGACCGCAGATAAACTGTTATCGGGCAGGTTATTCGTCAATATTTCTATCGCATCGTGGCAATAAACCCTGACGTTTTGCAGACCTTGCTGTTCCAACTGCATCATCAAATGGCCGACACCAGGGCGGTGTACCTCAATACCGATATAGTCCTTATCGGGATTTGCGGCGGCTAACTTAGCCAGACATTCGCCATTACCAAAACCGATTTCAACACACAACGGCGCGTGGCGACCAAACACTTGGCGCACATCCAATGCCTTATATGGGGCAAGGCAGTAGTTGTCCCAATGATTTTCCAAGGCGAATTCCTGTCCTTGGGTGATGCGACCTTGGCGACGGATAAAGCTGCGGATTTTCCGGGTTGGGGATTGTTCGGACATTAAGTACATAAAGTAGGGTGCATTTTATGCACCATGAGATCTTAATTTTGATTGGCGATATTATAATTACTCAATCGGCTATGTCACCTAACCTTAGTTTAGGTGTATAGAATGCACCCTACTCGACTAAGTTTGTACTCCAACATTCGCTGTTTATCAGGAATCAAAAAACATGTTTTTTGACTCCGTATTTCTTAATTTAAGGCAACTCGTGCGGTGAGGAACGAACCGCATCCACGAAATATTGCGGACTTAAAAAAACAATCCATCAATCGGCGATGAAGCCGAAGCGAAACGCTTACGTGGCATACGCCCAGCCAGGAAAGCTTCCCGCCCCGCTTCTATGCCTTTCTTCATAGCAGAAGCCATAAGAATAGGATTTTTGGCTTCGGCAATGGCGGTGTTCATTAAAACGCCCGCACAACCTAGCTCCATTGCGATAGCCGCATCGGATGCCGTACCAACGCCAGCATCAACTAATATTGGAACATTAGCATTTTCCACGATGGTCAGGATGTTGTAGGGATTACGGATGCCTAAGCCGGAGCCAATCGGTGCTGCCAGCGGCATTACTGCAACACAGCCGATGTCTTCCAGCCGTTTGGCGGCAATGGGGTCGTCGTTGGTGTACACCATGACATCGAAGCCTTCTTTGACCAGCAATTCGGCGGCAACAAAGGTTTGCGCGACATCGGGGAACAGGGTCTTCTGGTCGGCCAACACTTCCAACTTGACTAGCTTGTGTCCGCCGAGCAGTTCCCGCGCCAAGCGGCAAGTCCTTACCGCATCTTCAGCAGTATAACAACCGGCAGTGTTGGGTAAAATGGTGTATTTATCCGGTGGAATAACATCCAGCAAATTAGGCTCGCCAGGATTTTGCCCGATATTGCTGCGGCGTATCGCAACGGTGACAATTTCTGCGCCACTGGCTGCTATAGCTAACCGCGTTTCTTCCATATCTTTGTATTTGCCCGTGCCAACCAATAAGCGTGAACGGTAAGCAATACCTGCAATGGTAAACGTGTCGTCTTGCCCACCACCAATCGCATGGACAATTTCGAGATGATCGCCATTGTGAAGCAACTGGTTTTGGTACTGATCGAAAGGCAAGATTTCTTTATTCAATTCAACAGCAATCCGTTTGCCAGCCAACCCCATGTTTTCGATAATATCGGCTACTTTCTTATCGCCAGAAAGCTCGTGGCTTTCACCATTGACATAAACGATCATAATTTTGAATTCCGGCGTTTTTGCACAGCTTTAGCCAAGTTTTTTAGGAGTGGCACGGTGTCATCCCAGCTCAAGCAGGCATCGGTAATGCTTTGTCCATAGGTTAAGGGTTGGTCGTCAATCACCTCTTGCCGACCTGCTTTAAGGTGGCTTTCTATCATCGTACCCATAATCCTGCGATCCCCACCGGCTATTTGCCCAGCGACATCTTCGCCGACGATAAGTTGTCTATGACATTGCTTTAAACTGTTAGCATGGCTGAAGTCGATCATAATATTTGATTTTAGATCGGCTTTTATTAGCCCTTTTGCCACTTGCTCAACACTGACTGCATCATAATTGGGCTGACCATTGCCGCCTCTTAAAATGATATGTACATCGTCATTACCCGTTGTGGAAAAAATCGCCGAATGTCCCGCCTTGGTCATCGACAAGAAATGATGCGGACTCATCGCTGCACCTATTGCATCAATAGCGATTTTTATGGTGCCGTCGGTGGAATTTTTAAAACCGATTGGGCAAGATACGCCCGAAGCCAGTTCTCGGTGTCCTTGGCTTTCTGTGGTTCTAGCACCAATCGCGCCCCAGGCAATCAAGTCAGAAATGTACTGCGGCGTGATTAAATCCAGGTATTCCGTCGCGGCCGGCATACCCATATTATTCAAATCCAGCAATAACTGTCTGGCAACGCGCAAGCCTTTATTGATATTGAAGCTGGAATTTATATCGGGATCGTTTATCAGTCCTTTCCAACCCACCGTGGTGCGTGGCTTCTCAAAATAAACCCGCATGACAATCAACAGATCTTTTTTTAATTCATCTTTAACTGCTTTTAGCAGACTGCCATATTCTTTTGCGGCTTGGGTGTCGTGAATTGAACACGGCCCTACCACAACCAGCAAGCGGTCATCTCTGCCATTTAGAATGTTATGTATATCATGCCTTGCTTTAAGCGTTGTTAGCGCGGCAATGTCACTGAGCGGCATTTCATCATGAACCTGGACAGGCGCAATGACTTCTTTGGTCTCACAAATTCTCAGGTCGTCAGTTTTATAGGATGTTTGCATGTGGTGTTATTAACCAGTTTTGTCTGTTGGTACTTCGTAGGTGCTATTTTAACTGTTTTTATTGGGTGTTGTCAGTGCTTACTGTATGTTCGATATGGTTGATGTAATTCGAAACCGTTTGCTAATGGGGAACTAACAGCATTTTCTATGCCAAACATAGTAGGTAATTGTACGTATATATTTGTTTTGAATACTTTGGTATTTTCCCCCAATGTAAAAATCCGTTGGAAGTAAAAAATTATTTTTGATGGGATTTTACATAAAAGGCAATTGACTTTGTGCACAAAGCAATGCTGCCATGCTACACCTGTTGCGAAATAGGGTCGGAAAGCTACAGATCTTTGAAATAATCCAAGATGGCTGAGTTGCAAAATACTTTTTTTAGATTATTAAATATTATACTTGGAGAAATAAAATGAAAAAAATCTTACCCTTGTTATTCTTTGCAACTGTGGTTCTCTCAGTTTCAAATCATGCTCAAGCGGCGGTATTCACCATTGGAGACGATGATGGTTACGGTATCGGTATTGCCAATAACGCCACACACCCTTTCAATGGCTTTAGCGCAAACTATGATGGTCGTAGTGCAGCCGAAATGGCTGCAACCAACGGTGCACAATTCACTGACACTTATAGCACTACTCATCCAGGTTTTGGGCCCCAAGCTGGAACTGTAGCTACCTTCAACTTTTCGGGCTTAGGTAGTGGCTGGACAGCAGGACATCTGGAGTTCGATATGGCTGATTTCCAAGCCTCAACCTTTGGCGCGGTCGCTGTGGATTTCAATGGCATTGTGCAGAACTGGGCGTTCAATGACGGATTTCCTAATACGGCTTTACGTACATTTAATCTTGAACAAGCAGTTCTTGATTCGATCAACAGCACGGGTGCGCTTATTGTGAATATTAACCGCAACCTAAGTAACGATTTCTATGGCTTTGACTATGCTAGGCTGTCTGATATTAATGTTGGTACCGTGGTGCCTGTTCCTGCTGCCCTTTGGCTATTCGGATCAGCTATAGCTGGACTGAGTTCATTTGCTCGTCGCAAGCAAGCTGCATCAGCATAAAGATATAAACGCAAATATAGGGGCGTTAACACTTTCCGATAAAAGTGATAGCGCTCCTTCTCAATTTAAGTTTTCTCAGGAATATTTGGATTGCCCAAGTTTTCCAAGCTGACTTTTAAGGCAGCCAAAAAAGCCTGATTTTCTTCGGGCTTGCCGATGGTGACACGTAAGCAGTCTGCCAATAATCCGCCTTGATGACTCATATTTTTGATTAAAACGCCCTGTTGTTTAATGGCTGTGAAAATGTCAGTTGCCATATCTTTAGGTGTCTTGAACAGGATAAAATTTGCGGCACTGGGATAAACGGTAATGCCATCCAGGTTGCTGAGTTGGTCGTAGACATGTGTACGTTCTGTGCAAATTTTTTGGGTTTGCTCGTCAAACAGCGCATGATGAGTCAGTGCAAAGTGGGCGGTAGCTTGAGTGAGAATATTAATGTTGTAGGGAAGTCGGATTTTATTGAGTTGTTCAATAACACTTGACGCACCGACGAGGTAGCCCAGACGTAATCCTGCCAAGCCCAGTTTGGAAACGGTTCGCATCACCAACAGGTTTTCGTGCTGTGTCAGTTCATTGATAAAACTGGCATCGGCGAAAGGCGCGTAGGCTTCGTCCACAATGACCAAACCATTTGCAGCGGCAATGATTTTATTTATAGCTTCAGCACTAAACAGATTGCCAGTAGGATTATTGGGATAGGCCAAAAATATAAGGCTGGGTTGATGTGCCACAATCGCAGCCAGCATGGACGGCAAATCTAGCTCGAAGCTATCGGGCAGTAAAGGCGTATTGATAAAACTCAAGCCTAGCGAATGGCTGATTTGCTGGTACATCACGAAGCTGGGTTGTGCAGACAACACACTGGCATTAGGTGGCAAGGCCATCAGCAGAATCTGGATAAGCTCATCAGAACCATTGCCCAACAACACATCAAGCACTGACGGAATGTTATTTTGTTCCCTAATCGTTTGCGTGAGTTGCTTTGCCTCTGGATCTGGATAACGGTTTAGTTCGCAGGTTTTCAATGTTTCCAGCCATCTTTGAGTAAGGTCATCCGGCCAGCTATAAGGGTTTTCCATCGCATCCAGCTTAATCAAACCGCTCGCATCTGCAACCTTATAAGCGGACATTGCCAAGACTTCGTTGCGAAAAATGGCGGCAGTTTTGTTATTCAAAAGCATTATTCTTGGATGTGTCGCAAAAGTTGAAAGAAGTTTTTCGATGGTCTAACTGTAGATTTATCTCATAATTTTATCATAGCTCTTTACTGTGAAGTGGTGGTTAAACTTAAAACATCAATAACCCAATAGAACCCAACCGATCCACGACCATTGGGTCGTCTACCTCGGCTTTAGTGAATTGGATAATGAAATTCAATACCGCGTTTGGGTGCCATTAAGGGTTGCCAACAATACCGTGTAAGTAAATCAACCCTACGTTCTGTTTATCAATTTTTGCTGATGCGTTTTTTATTGTGTTTTTCATGGATTTCTCACACCATACCTATAATTTGCAAAGTACTGCGTAGGTGTAAATAAGTTTGTAATTATTTGACATGACTATGTACAAGTCACAGGTAGTGCTGAATCTACATGAGCTAACACCTTGAAAGAAATAAAGACTGTTTGTCCTAACCTGTGCATTGTATATAGCCATGTTATTTGATATTTTCTAACTTGGTTATTTACCAATGCAGAAACTGGAAAATATTTTCCCCAAAAGGTCATCTGACGTAAATTCTCCTGTGATTTCAGCAAGAGCCTGTTGGGCTTGCCGTAAATCTTCTGCTACGAGTTCGCTGGCTTGGGTGGTTTGTAGTTGGTGCAGGGCGTTTTGGATGAGTTCGTAGCCGTTTTTTAGGGCTTCAAGGTGGCGGGTTCTGGCTATGAAGATGTCTTCTGCGGTATCGTTGTAGCCGACGCTTTGTTTCAGGTGTTGGATGAGTAAATCCATGCCTACGCCAGTTTTAATGGATAGGTAGATTTGTGTGCCTGATTCTGTGTTTTGTATTTCCGGCTCGGAATTTACTAAATCTATTTTGTTGTAGACGGTTGTAATGTCCAGGTCTTCGGGGATAGCGTCCAGTAATGTTTGGGGTTCTGTCTCTCTGATGTCGATAAGCAACAGTACTTTGTCGGCTTTGCGGATTTCTTCCTGAGCGCGACGAATACCTTCTTGCTCTATGGCATTTGAGCTTTCTCTCAAACCCGCCGTGTCAATGATGTGCAGCGGCATTCCGTCGAGTTGGATGCGTTCGCGCAACACGTCCCGCGTGGTGCCGGCTATGTCGGTAACGATGGCGGCATCGTGTCCTGCGAGCGCATTGAGTAGGCTGGATTTTCCGGCATTCGGTTTTCCCGCCAATACAACGGTCATGCCATCACGCAATAACCGCCCTTGTTTGGCGGTTTGTTGGATTTCTTCTAATCTTTTTACCAGACTTACTAGCCGATTTTCGACCACTCCATCGGTTAAAAAATCGATTTCTTCATCGACAAAATCAATCGCCGCTTCAATGTAGATTCTAAGTTCGGTGAGCTCGGTAATCAGCAGATTGATCTGCTCGGAAAACACGCCTTGCATGGAGCGTTGCGCGGAGCGTACGGATTGCTCGGTGCTGCTTGTTATCAAATCGGCTATGGCTTCGGCTTGAGCCAAATCGAGCTTGTTGTTGAGGAAAGCGCGTTCGGTGAATTCCCCTGGCCTGGCTAATCTTGCGCCCAATGCTAATACATGCCGTAGTAGCATGTTGAGGACTACCGAGCCGCCATGACCCTGGAGTTCAAGTACATCTTCGCCAGTATAAGAAGCGGGGGCTGGAAAGTAGAGGGCTATGCCGGAATCAATAACGGCATTGTCTTGATCGAGAAAGCTTGAGAATTGCGCCGTTCTAGGCGTTAAGGCTTTTTTTGTTAGTTTGGTTGCGATTTCAGTAACTAATCCACCTGAAATTCGGATGATACCGACACCTCCGTTACCGGAGGGTGTCGCTATGGCTGCAATGGTGTCTATGTGTTCAATGTCCAATAGTCGCGCTAGGCTTGTGCATTGATTTTTTTGGTGATGTAGGTCTGCTGGAGAATGGATAAGGTGTTGTTAACCACCCAGTACAGCACCAAACCGGCGGGGAAAAATAGGAAGAATATGGTGAAAACAAGCGGGAACATTTTTAATATCTTTGCCTGCACTGGATCAATCGGCGGCGGGTTTAGGCCTTGCTGGATTTTCATGGAAATACCCATGACTACTGGCAGCACCAAAAATGGATCCATTGCGGATAAATCTTGAATCCACAATAAGAACGGTGCTTGCCGGAATTCAACGGTTTCGCTTAATACCCAATATAAGGACATGAACACGGGAATTTGAAACAGGATAGGTAAACAACCACCTAAAGGATTGACCTTTTCCTTTTTGTACATATCCATCATTTCTTTGTTAAACCGTGGTCTGTCGTCGGCAAAACGCTCCTGCAATTCTTTTAGACGCGGCTGGATTTTTCGCATCCTTGCCATTGAGATGAAGCTGGCTTGGGTCAACGGGAACATCAACAATTTAATGCACATGGTCACGCCAATAATTGCAAATCCCCAGTTATTGGTAAAACTATGAATCTTATTGAGCAGCCAGTAGATCGGCTTGCCGATGAAGGTCAACACACTGTAATCGACGGTCAGCTCAAGCCCTGGTGCTACTTTTTCCATAACAGGTTGAATTTTCGGTCCTGAAAATAAGCGTGATACGAACTGTGCTTCTGTGTTGTTGGCGACGGTCACTGGCGGCGAATACGAGCCGATGACGTAGCGTTCATCTTTTAAATGTTTGGTGTAAAAGTGATTTTCTGATTCTGCGGGTGGAATCCACGCCGAGGCAAAATAATGCTGAATCATGGCTGCCCATCCGCCTTGGCTGGCGACATCCAAATTATCATCAACCATATCGTCAAAGTTAATCTTTTTGTACTTGTCCTTTTCGGTATAAACAACGCCACCATCATAGGCCCGCATACCCGCAGTCAGCATGTTGCCAGTGTTTTCATTGAAGGGTGTCCGTAATAATTGACTGTATTGCCTGCCTGACCAGTCTTTTCCGGTGTTGTTTTTGATGTTTTGATTGAGTGTGATTTCGTAACTGCCACGTTTGAAAACAAAGGTTTTGGTCATTGCCAACCCATTGTTATCCGTCCATGTTAGTGGAACGGTAAGGCTGTCTTGTCCGTCAGCAAGGGCATAGCTACTCGCTTGATGAGCGTAAATGGTGTGATGATCGGGTGCTGCTGCATTTCCGCTGGCTGCAATCAAGCCGCTTTGCGCGATAAACATTTTTTCTGGGCTGCTATTAAACAATCTTACTGGCTGGCGATTTTTTTCAGCGGCCTCTAAACCGACGAGTTTCCTCATCGCGTTGACAACCGTATTATCTTTTTCTACTGGGTAACTCAGTAAATCCAGATTTTGTATGGTGCCACCTTGCATATCAATTTCAAGGGCAATAACATCGGTCTTTACTGTAATAATATCAGTGGCAGAAACAGCCGCCAACGGTGCAGTAGCGACTGGTTGCCCGTCGGTTTGTACCTGTGCAGTAGTGGTATTGCTTGTTGCAGGCAGATCTTCTTTAACATCTGCAACCGCAGGGCTTTCGACTTGTGCGATAGCTGGCTTGGGGCCGTAATCCATTTGCCAGGCTTGCCATAGCAACAACACAATCATTGCAAAAGCGATGACGAGTATAAATCGTATATTTTCCATTCTTAATATTACTTCTTATTACCAAATTTTTCAGGAACGGGATCAATGCCACCTTCATGAAAAGGATGGCATTTCAATAATCTTCTGGCTGTCAGGTATAAACCTTTAAGCACACCATGCAATTCAAATGCTTCTATGGAATACGTTGAGCAACTGGGATAAAACCGACAATTATTGCCAAGCACAGGACTAATAAAGGTCTTATAAAATCTTATAATCGCTATGAGCGTGAAGCGCATTTCGATACCAATTTAAGCCAATGTTTTTCCAATGACTGTCTTAATACATCCGGTGGTACGCCCAGTGCTTCTTTTCGTGCCAAGACGACAATATCAATGCCAGTCATTATATGCTGTTGAATCCTAAAGCTTTCCCTGACAGTTCTTTTAATCACATTTCTGTGGACTGCCTTTCTAATAATTTTTTTGGCAATTGCCAAGCCGACTCTGGGATTATCAAAATCGCTCTGTATGGCTAAAAGCGTAAAATACCGATCTGTTGATTTGACCGGATTGGAAAAAACATTTTTAAATTCAGCGGCTTTTTTTAATCTTAATCCTGGAGGGAAACCGTAGTTTAGCTCCGTCACACAGCAGTCAGTCTGGATCTTCCCTTCGCCCGCCTTGCGTTTATTACTCTACGACCACCGACTGATGCCATTCTTTCTCTAAAACCATGGGTTCTAGCTCGTTTAATTTTGCTGGGTTGGTATGTTCTTTTCATATTACAAAAGCCTGATCAAATAAGGGTCAATAAAAACAGATAAAAAAGCCTACGGATGATAAGATATAAGCCTGGTTATGTCAATTCTGTGAGCTTGCACGTTTATCCTGTATAGTAACCGACGAGCTGAATCTGTCAAACATATAAAATCAATAAGTTAACGACTTCAATGAGTTCCATTTGGAATAACTGCTTGAGCAAGCTGGAAATTGAAATTTCCAGTTCGGAATTTAATACCTGGATTAGGCCACTTCAGGCTGTAGAAATCAATGGTCAACTGAAATTACTGGCTCCAAATCGTTTTGTGATGGATTGGGTCAAGGAAAGGTTTTTTTCAAAAATTGAAGAATTTGTCAACGAATTTTCCAATGAATCATTAGACCTGGTTTTGGAAATCGGCTCGAAAGTCTCTGCATTACCTGCTACAAAAAAAACAGTTAAACGTACTGATGCAAAAAAAAACGATCCAAGTAATCTCAATAAAGCTTTTACCTTTGATAACTTTGTTGAAGGCAAATCCAACCAATTAGCAAAAGCTGCTTCGTTTCAAGTCTCCGAGAATATCGGCAGAGCATATAACCCACTGCTTATTTATGGCAGTTCGGGGTTGGGTAAAACCCACTTGATGCACGCAATAGGCAATGCGGTTTTACTCCGAAAACCTTCGTTAAATATTGTGTATGTGCATTCTGAAAAATTTGTGCAAGACATGGTCAAAGCTTTACAACAAAACTCAATCAACGTTTTTAAAGACTATTACCGAAACCTGGATGTTTTATTGATTGACGATATTCAGTTTTTTGCTGGAAAAGAACGTTCTCAAGAAGAGTTTTTCCATACTTTCAATACCTTACTCGAAAAAAAGTTTCAGGTTGTATTAACTTCCGACAAATATCCCAAGGAAATCGCTAATCTTGCCGAGCGGTTAAAATCGCGCTTTAGCAGCGGTTTGCCGATAACTATTGAGCCGCCTGATATGGAAACCCGTGCCGCTATCTTGATGAAAAAAGCAGCTATGGTGAATGTTAATCTGCATCAAGATGTGGCTTTATTTATCGCTAAACGCATTCCCTCTAACGTTCGTGACTTAGAAGGTGCGTTAAGACGTGTTATTGCCAATGCCCAATTCACGGGTCGTGAAATCACAATCGACTTCACCAAGGAAGCGTTGCACGATTTGATCTCAATGCGCGATAAGCTCGTTGACATCAACAACATTCAAAAAACCGTTGCTGAATATTATAAAATCCGTATTGCCGATTTATCTTCCAAAAGTCGCAGACAGTCTGTTACCCGACCGAGACAAATTGCGATGTCGTTAGCCAGGGAATTGACCTCGCTTAGTTTTCCAGATATTGGTGATTCTTTTGGTGGACGAGACCATACTACGGTGATAAATGCCTGTAACCGAGTTAATGATCTCAAGGAAGCAGATAGCAAAATTGCTGAAGACTATTTTAACCTGTTGAGAACCCTGTCACACTAAGCAGGTATAAGTTGTGGATAACAGTAAGGTATTTTTGTCAGCATCGGTTATCCCCTATTAGCACACAGCAAGTAATGGGCTTTAATAACAGCTTGTTTAACAAGTCAACTTATTGATATTTAATAATTAAAACTGCTTATCAACAGTTTTAACCTTCGCTAATAATAGTAGTAATTTAAAAAATAAAACATTATGAAATTTATTATTAATAGAGAAAACTTATTAACACCTTTACAGCAAATCGTGGGTGTTATTGAAAAACGGCAAACCATGCCTGTCTTGGCAAATGTCCTTATGGCTGTGTCTGATGATTTCTTAACCTTGACAGGAACGGATTTAGAAATCCAGATTGTTGCTAAAGTCAGTATTTCAGATGCTAGAGCGGGATCTATAACCGTGCCTGCCAGAAAATTATTGGATCTTTGCCGTTTACTACCGAGCGGGGCTGACATTCAACTAGATCAGCAAAATGATAAAGTTAAGTTAGTATCGAGTCGAAGTAAGTTTTCCTTAAGCTGTTTACCCGCCGAGCATTATCCCGAATTTGCCGAATCCGAAATGGATAAACAATTCACTATTAATGCAGGAAAATTTAAAAAAGCCTTGGAAAAAACCATTTTTTGTATGGCAAACCAGGATGTCCGTTATTACCTAAACGGACTTATGCTGAATATTTCCAATAACAAAATGAAATTAGTTGCTTCAGATGGACATCGTTTGTCAATTTTTGAAGATACGCTGGAACATGAAACCGGTTACGAGGCGAGGATTATTCTGCCTAGAAAAGGTGTTTTAGAGCTTTACCGCTTGTTAGATAATTTAGAAACAGAACTGACAGTAATGTTTTCAAATAACAATATAAAAATCACGATTGGTCATTTGATTTTTACAGCCAAGCTGGTCGATGCTAAATATCCTGATTTTGGCAAAGTTTTTCAACAAGCTTTTTACGAGCCTATAGCCATACCAAAACTGGTGTTAAAAGATACCTTAACCCGTGTTGCAGTGTTGGCTAATGAAAAATTTAAAGGTGTGACGTTTGATATTACCTCCAACAGTATGAAAATAAGCACCCATAATCCAGAACATGATGAAGCTGAGGAAGAAATCAGTATAGATTATCAAGGTGAGGAATTATCCATTGCGTTTAATGCCCAGTATTTGCTGGATGCGGTTTCAAACCTGGATTCCGATACCGCCGTGCTGACAATCGCAAGTAATGCCAGCAGTTGTTTTATCGATGAACCTAGCCAATGTGAATATAAATTCATCGTTATGCCTATGCGACTCTAAACGCTTTGTATGAGTCTGCAAAAGCTGGATATTTATAATGTAAGAAATATCAGCGAACAGTCGATTACCCCGTCGCCTGACCTTAATTTTATTTACGGTAACAATGCCAGCGGTAAAAGCGCACTGATCGAAGCTATTTTTCTATTAGGTCGCGCAAAGTCATTTCGTTCCTCATCTATAAAATCAGTTATTCGTTTTGAACAAGATAACTTGATTGTATCGGCTCACGTTTTACAGGGTAAAAGCGGCAGTCTTCAGTTGGGCATTCAAATGGATGGAAAAAATATTGAGATTCGCATAAACCAACAGCCTAGCCAAAAGCGTTCAGATTTAGCCTACGCATTGCCGTTGCAAATCATTCATCCTAAAAGTTTTGAATTGTTAGATGCAGGCTCACAAATACGACGTGAGTTTTTGGATTGGGGAATCTTCAACCATGAAGAGAACTTTTTACCCGCGTGGCGAAAGTATAAAAAAGCCTTGGCACAACGAAACGCCTTACTTAAAACGAGAGAAATCAAGCAACTTTATGTTTGGAATAAGGAGTTGGGTAATTACGGTACAATAGTCAATGAATATAGGCAGCAGTACCTGGAAATCCTAAAGCCGATACTTAGCAAGACCATCGCTAGATTCGTCACCTTAAAGGGTATTGATATTCGATTAATATCGGGTTGGGATGCCACCAAACAACTGGAACAGCTTCTAAAAGAAGATATAGAAAAAGATCTTCGTTACGGCTTTACCCATAGTGGTCCACACCGAGGAGATTTTCATTTGTTGGTCAATAATTCACTAGCAAAAGATGTGGTCTCAAGAGGGCAGTTAAAGCTGCTGGTTATTTGCCTCAAGTTGGCTCAGGTTGAATTGATGTTTAGGGAGCGTGATAGCTTTGGCTGCATCTTAATAGATGATTTTGCGGCGGAACTGGATAAAGATAACCGAACAAAAGTAATTCAGTATCTGTGTGAGATTCAGTGTCAGGTGTTTATTACAGCTACGGAAGTCGATGATTTTGGTGATTTAAGTAATATAGAAAACTATAAAATGTTTCACGTGGAACACGGAAATATACGAACGATTAATGTTCCACATGGAACATCTTTGTAATATGAGGAAACGAATAAAATGAGTGACAACGATCAATACGATAGTACTAATATTCAAGTCCTAAAAGGCCTGGATGCCGTACGAAAACGACCAGGCATGTACATTGGTGATACCGATGATGGTTCAGGCTTGCATCACATGGTGTTCGAGGTCGTCGATAACTCTATTGACGAAGCCTTGGCGGGTTATTGTAAAGAAGTCAAAGTTATACTCCATGCAAACGGGTCGGTCACAGTTGCTGATGATGGTCGTGGCATTCCTGTGGATATTATGCACGAAGAAGGGGGGAAGTCCGCTGCTGAAGTCATTATGACGGTATTGCATGCAGGCGGAAAGTTTGATGATAACGCCTACAAGGTATCAGGCGGTCTACATGGTGTTGGTATTTCAGTAGTGAATGCTTTATCTGAAGAGCTACTGTTAGAAATTCGCAAAGACGGCCAGCTTTACAAGCAAACCTACCGTATGGGCAATCCTGTCGCGCCCTTAGCCGCAGTAGGTCCAGCACAAGGCTCAGGCACATTAATAAACTTCACCCCAAGTGCGGAAACATTTAACAACATCGAATTTCATTACGATATTCTCGCCAAACGTTTACGAGAACTCTCCTTCCTGAATTCCGGTGTACGTATCATCCTCGAAGATGAAAATACGGATAGACGCGACGTGTTTGAATTTGAGGGTGGAATCAGTGCTTTCGTTAGCCACTTAAAAAAAAACAAAACCCCATTATTTCCCGATGTCTTTTACTTTATTGCAGAGAAAGAAGGCGTAACTGTTGAAGTCGCTATGCAGTGGAATGATTCCTACCAGGAAAATGTTTTTTGTTACACCAACAATATTCCGCAACGGGATGGTGGCAG
>CAMAVM010000015.1 GCA_945861705.1 Methylomagnum ishizawai
CGGCCAAGCTGAGTGTTATTGATTATTTGGCCTTTTACAATGGCAAACGATCTCATTCAAAATTAGGTTATCAATCCCCGTTGCAATATGAACGGGATTTTTATAGGAAAGCTGTCTGAAAAAGTGTCCGGTTTTACTTGACCATTACAACATTATTATGCGAAAAATTTGAGCGTAATATTGTTGAATTTCCCAAGTAAATACCTGTTTTTATAAGCTTCTTATAGGAACACTATTCTGTAAATAATTGCGGACATACGAACCTTATTTTAAAAAGGATAAAATTTCGGGGGGTCGCTATATTGGCAAAATCTTGTTTTGGCAATCCTAAGACTGCCCAATACCGGCTTCGACTTGGCAGTCATGAGTCATGCTTCACTCAAGTTCTATCAAACGGGTATAAGACTTATTTTTGGCGTAGATCTTTCGGTTTTTCATCATTATTAGTGTAGTCTTTTCAAGAATTCCGAATCTATCCGGCAACCGCCAGTTTCAGGATGATCCATTATATCTTGCTCAAAATCTCGATACGAGGGTGACTGAAATGCAATGCGGTTTATTTTACCTGCGGAGAACTCAAATTCCATCGCGCCCCCTTTCGCACGTAAACTACCTGGCTGTGTAGTAAACAATAAAACGCCCGTGTTGCCAACCGGTTTGCCCATTTGTTCAGGAATAACACGCGCACAACTCAGTTCGTTGAAAGCTAAACCGGAAAATACCTGCACCAGCTGATGTGCATTGATAATCAGACCTGCGCCAGGAACTGGGTTCGGTGCTGGCGTAATTGCTAATGGCTCAAGTTGCAATAATTTTTCCAGACCAAAATCACCTAAATGATTTTGCAACAACACCGTCCCATCACCATTTTTTGCCGTGTTTAATAAGGGGAAGATTTGACTTTCCATTTCTGCTTTATTGGGGTTTTTAAGCACGGCAAGCAACTGCCGTTCTATTGATTTAAGCGGCATAAAAAACTGTTCTTTTTTCTGGCTGGAATCGCCCATCTGCGCCCAGTCGGATTCTGTGTTGACTGTCAGCCCCATCGCTTTCATAACTGCGTAATCATTAACGGCAAGGCACACATCAAAGTTTTTGCTGCGATAATCTTGCAAGGTCTTCGCGTTACTGTTGTTGCTTTGGACTTTTTGCGCTGTGATGTTGTAGTTTTTCCAGTCCGCATTGTTAACCAAGAAGTAATAAATATAGGCATTGCGGTCAAATTTATTGAAGCCCAAGTCTTTCAGCACGACCTTCAATTTACGGCAATTATTTTGTACATCCTCGTAATTTTTCCAGTCCGGTTTTAAGTTGGGTTTTTCAGGATGTTTGGATTGCTCAATAAGCTGCTGCAAATTGATTTCACCTGTACCCGATTTCATCGGCGATTGGCTGATCTCTATCAGCGAAAGATCACGCGCATCCGGTATACCATCCGCCTTTGTTTTGAGCAGTAAAGACGGGGTGATTTCTGGATAAATCCTTAATTCGCCCAACGGCTTGGCGTCAGAACTTAGGATATTGATGCCACCTTCTGCAACTGCGTAAACCTTGAACACGGTTTCATTCAGTGTGCCAGTTTTATCTGAGTACCTGACAAGTGCTGGCAGGGAGTGCGATTCTTTGCTGTGATTTTCCGAAGGTGTTGGCGCAGGCGCTGCTTGGGTTTGCTGGTTGTTGTTCAGCCATTGACCGGCAAACTGCCCCAAAACCGCAACGCCCATGCCCACACCCGTAAAAGCCAATAAACTGCTGGCTGCTGTGGCCTTATTGACCAGTCCCGCGACATCCACATCACTATTGGCACTGGAATAAACACTGTAATCAACCGAGGTTTCCTTACCGGAATCCAGTCGCATCCAGGGCGTAAGATTAAGTTTTTTGGCATCAAACTTAAAATTACATTTCCCATTGGTCGCTTGGTAGGAATAACCGACGGCTTCGGTATTAAATTTGAGGATACTGTTACGGAAATTGAAAATAAGCGCAGAAGACAAGTCGCTCTTTTTAAATGATGGTGTGATGCTGTCGCAACCACTTTTTAAGACATTGTCACCCTTAAAATCAAATTCGGAAATCAGCCGCACATAATAATCGTCGCCATCAATGGACTGAAAGCCAGCTAAAGCCTGAAATTGATGTGTTTTGGTGGATTGCGCGGAATTGGGGTCATTGCTTACGCCAGTAGGATAATCAACAGTAAGTTGCCGAGTTTGAGTGCATCCTGCTAACACTGCGCCGACTAATAAACTAAGCCTTAAAGATGAGTTATAACGAATTGACATGTATTAAACCTTGTACCGTAGTTATACGATAAATCGAGCTAAGGAAGGGTGTAGCCATAGGGCTTTGCTGGAGGCTTTATAATTTTTTATTTTTACCGGACACTGAACACAGCCTATAAGGAATCTGGGTATAATCCGCTTTATAATGCCCCATGCGACATACTACCAAAAAATCACCTGCCGTTCAGTTATTCATAGGCATTAATCTTCAACAAATGCTCTAAACTGACAATTTTATAGCCATTTTCTTTCGCAAAATTAAGCGTTTGCTTTAATACCTGGATAGTTTTATCCGACGTATCATGAAATAAAACGATAGCCCCAGGTTTTATTTGCTCTTGTACATGCCGAGTTATGAGATGTGCAGGTTTGGCCGTTGTATCGAACGAGCGGATAGACCAGCCGATGATGTTGTAATTCAAACCATTCGAAGCTTTGGCAAGGTTTGGCGTGATTACTCCATAAGGTGGACGGAATAATTTCATGCGTTTGCCTATGATATTGAACACACTTTCCGCGGTCTGGTTTAGTTCATCCTTAAAACCTTGCACATTTTTAAAGTCCACAAAATAAGAATGTGTGTAGCTGTGGTTGCCGATACTGTGTCCATCTGCATCTATCTGTTGCAAGATATTTTCATTGCCTTGAATGTTTTTGCCGATGACAAAAAAAGTTGCAAAGGCATTGTATTGCGCTAATGTTGATAGCACCTGTGGGGTGAATTCTTGGTGTGGGCCGTCGTCAAACGACAGGGCGATTTGTTTTTCTGCAATATCTGTATAACAATGCGCTGGGGCGAAAAAGTTGGATTGAATGCTTGCCGAACCGTAAATGAGTAACCCCAGAAAAATTGCACTCGGCAATAGCAGCCACACTAGACTGACTCCGAAAAGCACGTACGACAACCCTATAAGGCTGATGGCGATGATGAAACTTGTGCTTGTTGATTTAAAGGTCATCCAATGTTGTTAATCCGATATGTGGTTAATTGCTGAAATAGATGTGAGAGCGTTGTAAAGACGCAAGATTTTGCGTCTTTACTTGTGTTTAGCTCTGTGCCCAACCAATGGCGAACACAGCAATGCCGTTAAAATACCCGTCGCGACGGTAAAACCAAAGGCATGGACAATTTCTGTTGAGCTTATCGCCAATAAGCCAAAAGCCAGCAGTGTCGTCAATGCGGAGAGCGTTACCGCCAGCGAAGTGCTAATGCGTTTGTCTTCACGGTCTGAATCCAGCGAAGCTTGTTTTTTCCGGGAATCGTCAGCCATAAAAAAGAAAATGGCATCATCAACGCCTATGCCCAACACCAACAAAAGCGCGAATAAATTAAACAGGCTAAACAATTGGTTAAACCAACCCATCATAGCTAACGATACCAGCGCCGCAACCACGGGAATTGACGTTATATTCAGCGCATTACGCCAGCCGAATTTGAATCCCAAGCCAGTGAAGACCAATAAGTAAGCCGCTGTTAATAGCAGACTGACCCAGATTCTATAACGCGCAAACAGTGAGGATAATTCCTCAACCTGATCGACCCAGGTGACACCTTGCAGGTTTTGTAGGGCGGATAAAGCCGATAAGTCGGTGATTCCGGTTAATGCGACTCTGCTTAGGCAGCGTTCTTCATTGCAACCCATCCATAATTGCTGCTTTGCTTCATCGGTAGTTGCTAGCCAGTCAGGCAGTAAAATAGACTTGTTTTTTGCGTCACTAAACTGCTTTAGTTCGGCGTTAATGGCCTTATCATTAAAGCCCAGTCCCGTCATATAGTCTTTTACCAGACCGGATTTATACAGGGTATTGTCTAGCAATTGGTAATTCGTTTTTTGGGTATGTTTATCAGACCAGTAATCACTGAGACCTTGGTAAGCCGAAAGCTTATTTTGAAGGATTAATGTTTTAAGGTGCTTAAGCAGCTGTTGTTCATTTTGATGCCAGTCATTGAGATTGCTTCCCGATACCAGGAAAAACTGATTTTCCTGGCTTATCCGCAGTAATTGCTTAATCTTATCAGCGGTTTCCATTAATGTAGTGGGCGCTGATTGTAACAAGCGCACATCATCCCGAGGCGACAATTGCCATAATCCGCCCAGTATAAAAACCACCAAGAGCGGAATTATCCAGCGTCGGTTTTTTATCAGCCAGATCGGCCAATGCTGTTGCCAGTAGTTGGCGATTTTCAAAATGACGGGTTCATGATCTGGTTTAAAGCCAGTCAGCAACAACGGAAACAGCAAAACCACCGTAAGCCAGGCGACTAACAGGCCGATGGCCGAAAACAGTGCGACTTCCTGTAAACCAGGAAAAGGCGAAAACACCAGCCCCGCATAGCTCAACAAATTGGTCAATAAACCGATAACCAGCCCAGGAAATATGTAGCATAGCCCATTACGTGGTTGCCAATTTTTGGAACCGAAACTGTCACAAACAAAATGCAGCGCATAATCATCAGCGACTCCGATCAAACTGGCACCGAAAACCAGGGTAATAATATGTATTTTGCCAAAAACAAGCACACTTACGACTAGCGCAGCAAACAGGCCGCTACCGATTGCCAGAAACGAGAGCATCAACGGTCTTGGACTGCGAAAAGTCAGCAACATCAACACAATATAAGTTGATTCCGGCCGTGCCGCGACCATTCGTCAAGGCACTCCTGAAGACCGTAAAACGGATTAAATGTAGGGCGGATTAGACGGACTATCCTTCTTGTTTATCCTTTGGGGGCGGCGAAATCCGCCAACTGCGGTAACCAACGAAATGGCGAATTACGACGCGCGAGAAATCTTTACATTCATGAGGATAAGTGGATTTGCGCGTCTATTCCGCCCTACGATGCTACTCCAACTCGTAACAAAATGAACCATTCACAGCTCCACGCATTCTTCATGCAAATAGGCGTGATGCTGGCGGTAGCCTGGCTATTCGGTTATCTGATGAAAAGGCTTGCCCAACCTGTCGTACTGGGCGAATTGATAGGCGGTATTCTGTTAGGGCCGACACTGCTGGGAACTGTCTATCCCGATGCCTATATCTCGCTATTCTCAACCGATAAGGCCATCACCACGAGTGTTGATGCCTTGCTTAAAGTGGGAATGCTGTTTTTCATGTTCGCGGCTGGCCTGGAAATCAATCTCGTCCATTTTCGGCACTGCAAATTCATTATCGCCTCAACCAGCCTACTGGGTGGTGCGCTGCCATTCGCACTGGGCTTCGGCATGGTGTTATTGTTTCCCGAACTATGGGGACAAAATGACCGTCCCCTGCTGCTCGCCCTGTTCATGGGAACAGCATTGTCGATTTCAGCACTCCCGGTGATTGCCCGAATACTGATGGACCTGAATTTGCTTGGCACAAGAATCGGGATGACGATCATGACCTCTGCGATGATTAACGACTTGATCGGCTGGTCGTTGTTCGCATTCATATTGCGTAATTTGGGGCAAGATGATCCCACCGGCAATATTCTTTCCACGCTCACCCTGGTGCTTGCCTATGCCACACTGATTCTGGTTGTCGGGCGCTGGCTAGTGCAACCCTTTCTGTTCCATATCCGTTTTTTTCAGGACTGGCCCGGAGGATTATTGACCTTTGTATCAGTGTTGATCATGCTGGCGGCGGTCGGCGCTGAAAAAATCGGTATCCACGCCATTTTCGGTGCCTTTCTGGTAGGCATGGCATTGGGTCAGGATCAGAACCCTGAGCAGGAAAAGCCTATCTATTCGATGATCCAGCCCTTTGCCCTTAACTTTTTTGCCCCGCTTTATTTTGTTTCCGTAGGCCTCAAGGCGAATTTCTCCAGCCAGTTCGACGGCATCCTGGTGCTGGCGGTATTTCTTATTGCCTGTCTGGGGAAAATTCTGGGTGCAGGGCTAGGCGCTAGGCTTGGCGGTATGCGCTGGCGAGAGGCGCTGTCTGTCGGCGTTGGACTGAACGCCCGAGGGGCCATCGAAATTATTCTAGCTTCAGTCGCGCTCGAACACCAGCTAATCGACCAACGCATCTTCGTAGCCCTGGTGTTGATGGCATTCGCCACGTCCATCATCAGCGGTTCACTATTGAAGCACCTAGTTAAATAAGGGAAATGTAGCAAGATTAGTCCGGTTTGCGCTTTTTCTGGTCTTCACCGCGTTGGTTGATTTGAGCCTAATAAATTATCAATGGCGAATTCGTATCATAAGTGGGTTATTCTGCATAAAGGTACGTAACGCACCATAGGAATTCAAAATTTCACTTCCAGAGCCGTTGTGGGATTTTGTATTAACTATTGCGGCAAATACCCTTAAGTTTCTGTCTTTGAACCACTCAATGGCTTTTAACAACAGCGTTGCACAAACAAACGTTTGTGCAACGCTCACGGGATTACCGTCCAATAAGGCATTGCGGCTTGCATAAATATATTGCATAGTAATATTTATTTGCAACAGGTTTTAGCAACGAGGCAAACTCTTTAACTGGGTTTTACGTTCCATTGCCCCCTAAAGCCACTCTAAGGAGCGTACTGATCAAAGAGAGGATCAATACGTAGGTAAGTGGCAGAATAACTTTTGTAGCAGCATTACCCGTAATTTCAGCCAATATTTGTACTGGACACCCCCTTGTTCCTGATAATGTATTTGGGGGGGTGAACTCGGTGTAGTGGTAACTGAGGCATCCAATTTACCATAAGTTCCGAGGTCGGTAATGGCAAAATTACCGATTGCCGCCGCCCCAGTAACCTTATTACCAGCAGAGTCCGCTCGCCACAACGTAACGGAGGTCGCTATGGATTGCCAGTTATGCACAAAACCGCTAACGTCATACTTACACTGGTCTGATTTATTGAGCCATCTCGCTTTCGCTGAGGTAATACTTGTCTCGGCAGTGGTAGGATTAAGCAATGGAGCGGCATCTATATCCGCATTCCAATAATAGAATTTGGAAGCCGCAGTGACGGGTATAGGTGCGTAATAGCCCTGGGCGAACACAGAAGCACTAGCATTGCTGCCAGTGCCGGTTAGATTGGTTTTAAACCCATGATTAGTGATAGCCCCAGGAATCCTAGTATCGGCTAGTGCTTTTATATCTAATCCAAGGCTATTAAGCGATAGAGGAAATGCACCAGGAAACTTGGTTCCCATTTTTATAAAATCACCAACAGCCGAACACGTCAAATTAGAGCAGAGGGGATCGGTGACCGTTCCCAAAACGGCGTACTCTGCCCCCGGATCGACTTGTATATTGTTGAGGATTATCAGTTTAACTTTATAACCATCAACAGTATCGGTATCAATAGTCATTTTCCCCGCCGCTGTCACAGTACCTCTGAGGAAACCGTTTTGGCCTCGACCGGGCAGAACGGGTGTTGCACTTAGTTGGGCAAGCGTCAACCCGGCTTTGGTTGAAGACCTGACTATTTTAGGAGGATCAAGACCATCTTGAGCGGCTACAGGGGTAACGAGACCATTGACGGTGATCGTGCCAAGCACAGCCGGAACAGGTGGAATTGCATTCGGGTTAGCCGGGATAGGTGTCGTGTTGACAGCAGTAAGCACACCTGTTATTTCAAAAGGGTAGGTTTCTAAATCAGCCAGAATAGAGGGTGACACAAACAATCCGCCCATCCCCAGTATCGCAATAACAAGACGGAAATAAAGAGGTGTTATATCGCTTTTATTTCGTAACATCTTGAATGTTCTCATAAGGGTTTGTCAGAGAAAGTGGTTTGATTGGAATATCTTTTATATTCAAACAATTAACTCAACTAAATAGCCATTTTTAGCACTATTGAACATGCTGGCGGATTTCGTTTAAGAGTTGAAATGCACGGCTTCTGACCGCACTATCCGGCAAATTGCTTGCCCAATGTATTGCCTCGTCAGGATTTAGGTCATACCAACGGACAATAAACCTATCCGTGGCACCGAGGTCTGGTGTCATGCCTTGTGCCAGTAAGTCCTCCACGAAGAGTCCCGTATCAGCAAGTGATCGGCTCGGCCAGGAATCAATTAATACCTCAGCAGCACGGTAACGCTCGGATGAATCCGGCCAATGGGTCACCCATTCGGCGGCCTGGGTAGGGTCGGTTTGGGCTTTTTCTTGCACCAAGTGAGTCAACAACCCCCGGCGTAGGTCGCCCTTCGGCAAACGAACCGCTTCCTCAGTGACCACATCGATTAAGTGCGGGTCTTTCGTGTAGTTGAGCATAGCGAGAGCGTGGCCTTTGATTTGTTCATCATCCAGGCTGAATGCCCAATTAGCCGCAGCCACCGGGTTAAGTTCCCCCCACGTCCGCATCAGTTCATCTAATAGCCGAAAACTGTTCGGTAATAATAAGGTATATTCTGGCAATTGGCTTAACGCTTCCAAGACAAAATCCGCAGCACTGGTCGGGTTTAACCGAGTCAGTCTGGCAATGAGACGGCCTTCCAACACATTTCGGGCAGGATCGCCCACGGGCATAAATTGCACGGAAGCCAGCAATTGCCCAATAAAGTCGCCCCGCGTTTCTCCATCGATGGCGATAAGCATAGCCATTGCTTGTTTCAGGGATGACGGGTATGTTTTTAGAAAATTGTCTAGCCACTCTTTTGCGGTCAGCGGCTGTGTGTATTGGTTTTCCGCTCCCCTATTCAATTGTTTTTGTGCTTGCCCCTGTTTTTCAACAGGAAAGGGTGATTTGACCATACTGTTTGAAGCATCACTTAACCGTTGATTTTCAGTTGCGGTAATCAAGGTTGGTGTAATGATTTGCCAGTGCGAAATCGAAAAAGCAGCCACACTGATGATTGCCTACATTGACAGGACAGGCCGTGATTTGGTGGAATTAATAAGGGACATCAAGACCTCGCTTAATAAAATTGCTTTGATTATCGCTGGTCATCACGAAGGCGTACTGCCTTGGGCAGTACGCCAACATAATATCCAAGGCTAACTCGGATTAAGGCGCGATTACCCGGTAAACTTCAGTCTGTCTGGGCGTTGGTCTAAAAATATTCATCCTAGTTGTCATAAGGGTATTGCCAGAGATTGAGACACCAGAACCGAAGACCTCCTCACTGCTTTTTGTGTTAATTCTTGACAGCAAGCTCCATTGGCTACCAGTGCGCTTAAAGACATCGAATGCACCTGGAGTGCCGATTTTGCCACCACCACCATAATTTAATGGCATATCAGCTACCGCAGCGGTATCGCCACTGATGTCTAGGCTAAAACCAAAACCATTGCTACCGATATTTTTTGGGTCCGTCAACAATGCCTGTTCACTCCAGGTGGAGATCGTGCGTTGAAATACATAAACGCGTTTTATATCTTTCGATGCAGAAAGATTTTGGGTTCCGACCAAGATGGTATCACCGTTTAGCGCAACCGAATTACCGAAGTCCACTATATTCGCCGTGAGTGGGGTGACAGGCACCAATTTAGATTGTTGGCTCCAAATGCCTGTGGTGCGCTTAAATACTAAAACATCGCCTTTTGTTGGGGATTCTTCGCCTGCCGCCAAGGTGTCGCCATCGATCGCAACACTACGACCAAACCTGATGCTAGTTGCACTTCCCTTCAATTGCGCTTGCTTTTGCCAAAAAGGTACTCCCGTTGCTGATAATTTCCGTATATAGACCGATACGTTAGCGACACTGTTTGAATCATTTTGACAACCGATAGCAACACTATCGCCGCTCACTGAAACAGCAGAAGTCGGTTGGAGTTGAGGGTAAACAGGCCCCAATATTTTGGCTTCTTGCCGCCATATAGTCCCCGTTCTACGAAAAATATTGGTTGCACCACTGCGCTGCCCTGTCGGCGTATTTATAACGCCAATATCAGCTACCACTGCGGTGTTGCCATTGAAGGCGGTAAGCCCACCATAACTTAGGGTGGGTAGTCTGTGGGAACAAGCTTTGCCTGCTGTTGCCAGACACCGCCATTGCGCTGGAACACATAGGCGGTTGTGGTCGTGAAGGCTGCGCCAGATGCGGTAATTAACGCCGTATCACCACTCACTTTAGGTGAGCTTATCAGCCCAGGCAGCAGCGTAGCTTCTAAAATTACTCCGCCCGTTGTAGTGTTGCCTCCGCCTCCGGCAGCATTTGCATCGGCAGCTAGTGCAAGACCAACAAGCGTTATAACTGCACATAAAAAGTTTATTGATGTAGACATAATAACATTCCTTACTAAAATGACTCTCCGCAGGATACTTTGTAAATCTCGGATCAATTTAATTGAAATTTCAACTGACAATATATTCTGCGGTGATGGTTTAATATAAAATTCAGAACTTATTGATATTCCTTTGATTATTAAATCACATATTCCTTATTTAAGGAGCGAATTGGTCAAAGAGTGGATCAATGCGTAGCGTAAGCGGTTCAGCAGTAAATACTGTCGGTGTGGCTGTAATTTCCGCCCGTACGTTTACTGGGCAGCCAGTTGTTACATTTATTAGGGCAGGATTCACTGATGTAGTAGTTGAAACGTCCCATTTTCCAAAAATATCACCGAGACTTGTTACTGCCACAGTACTAATAACTGGCGCAGTAGGAATTTTAGCTCCTGTTGCATCTGCCCGGTATAAAGCTACAGAAAGTCCTGTAGTGCCAATAGGGTCGTGAACAAAGCCGCGCACATCATATCTACATTGCCCTGATTTATTTAACCATCTAGCCTTGGCTAAAGTGATACTTACCTCTCGGACATTAGGGTTCAATAGTGGAGCCAAATCTATATCCAAATTCCAGTAATAGAATTTAGAAGCTGCTGTTGTAGGAACGGGGGCATAGTAACCATCCGCAAGTGCAGTTAAACCTAGAATCGCAGATCCAGCGCCTGTTAAATTTGTTTTAAATCCTTTAGTTGTTATAGCACCGGGAATCCTAATATCGGTCAATACTTTAAAATCTAGGCCTACTGGATTAAGCGACAAAGGAAACGTACCAGGAAATTTAGTGCCCATTTTTATAAAATCCGCAGCGCCAGTACATGTTACGTTAGTGCATCTGGCTTCGGTGACCGATGCCAAAACTTGGTATTCTGCCCCGGGATCGACTTGTACATTATTGACAATGTGTCCGCTAGACTGGGGCAAGATCACTTAAGGTATCGTCGGAAAAACCGTTCAAATAAGATTTGGTTGCATTTTTACGGTTAAGATACTGATTTCGTATTTTTTCAGTAAAAGCTCCCTCATCAGGAGTAGGACAATTATCAATATCATCAAGGGTAAGTAGAACAACCCTTGATCCTGCGACCAAAATTCATTTGAAGTTGGGTAAGGATGGTTCTTTTGGCATCAACTTAGCCCAAATAAAGTACGAAAATTCTCAGTTGATTGTTTCGCTATGTTGGTGAACGACGTGTCACGTAATTCAGCGATGTGTTCGGCGACATAGCGAACATACAGAGGATAGTTGGGTTTGCCACGTTTTGGAACGGGTGATAAGTAAGGTGAATCCGTTTCAATCAAGAATCTGTCGGCGGGAACTTTTTTTGCGACTTCCTTGATTTCTTTGGCATTATTAAACGTCACGATGCCAGAGAATGAGATATAAAAACCTAAATTCAACGCACCTTGGGCAAATTCCCAATCTTCGGTAAAGCAATGAATAATACCGCCGACTTCTGAAGCATTTTCTTCCTGTAAAATGCGTAGCGTGTCTGCTTTGGCTTCGCGGGTGTGAATGATTAACGGTTTTTTCAGGATTTTTGCGGCGCGGATATGATTTCTAAATCTTTGCTGCTGCCAGTTTAAACCACCTTCGCTACGGAAATAATCAAGCCCCGTCTCGCCTATGCCTATTACTTTATCCAATTGACCTAAAGCGATGAGTTCATCAACTGTTGGATCTTTACCGTCCTGCACATTAGGATGAACGCCAACTGTTACCGATATTTGCGGGTAATCTGCCACCATTGCCAACATGGCTGGATAAGTTTCCAAGTCGATAGCAATGGTCAATAAATATTCAATCTGGCTATCACTGACCGCAACCATAAAGTTAGCGAAGTCATTCTGATAAGGTGCTAGATCAATTCGATCAAGGTGACAATGGGAATCAATCAGCATTGCGAGGTTTTATGTTGTGGCATTTAAAATAAGGCTTGGGTTTTGAGAACCAAGCCAAAGAATTCGGGATTGTTTACATGGTGTGGGTTGAGCGGTCTGTACTTAACGCACCGGCAAGATAATTTTCTATCTTAGCTCGCGCTAAACCGCCGTCTTGATCGCTAAATTGAACGCCAATACCGCATATCCGGTAGCCTGATGACCCTGCTGGCGTTTTCCAGATGACTTTTCCGGCAATTGGCAAGCGTTCCGTTTCTTCCATTAAATTCAACAACATAAACACTTCTTGCCCCATTTGGTATTCCCGATCAGTCGGAATAAACAAGCCACCGTTAGTCACAAATGGCATGTAAGCTTGATATAAGGCATTTTTGTCTTTAATCGCAAGTGACAAAATACCTTGTCTGGGTGCTGCTTCTGCCATTGCTAGGTTCTCCCGTTAAGTTGTTGCCATTGTACTAAAATTTCTTCCAACATCATCTGGAAATTGACCTGTGTATCTAGCTGGCGACGACTTGAAAGTAAGTGATCGTAAAGCTTATACAGGCTTTTCAAGTGTAGTTGTTGCGCCAATTCTTGCAGGTTTTTTGCCATATCCTGATTGCATAATTGCGCCTGATTGCTGCCACAAGCACATTTGATTACATCGCTCGTCCAGGAAATCAGCCAGTTTAGCAATTCTGTTTCCGGCAGTTTTTGCCATTTTTCTGAAATTAATGCAGGATAGATACGGTTTTTTGCTATTGCCAGCCAGTCATTAAAACAGTCTGTTCTTTGCTTTAGGAGCGGCTCATCGATGATCTGCTGGGTGGTGAAAATGCCGCCGCGCACTAAATTTAAGCGGGTTTCCTGGTTGTCGTGAATGCCCTGCCCACTCAACCAATCGTACAGTATGTGTTTTTCAGGCAACGTGACCGATAGCTTTTGGCAACGGCTGATAATGGTTGCCGGTAATTTATTCGGTTTGTTGCTTATCAGGATAAAAATTGTGCGCTCGGTCGGCTCTTCCAGGCACTTTAAGAAGGCGTTTGCTGCATGCGTGGTCATAGCATCCGCCGGGTTGATGATAAGCACCCGATAGCTTTCAAACTGTGGTTTTAAGTAAGTATCAGTAAGCAGTTGCCGTATCTGGCTGATAGCAATGGATTTTTTGTCGTCGTCCGGTTTGATTTGGATTAAGTCAGGATGCGTACCCGCCTTGATTAACAAACAACTATTGCACACACCGCAGCACGAGCCGTCAGCGTGCATGTTGGAACACAGCAAAGAATAAACAAATCGCTTGGCTAAGGCATGTTTACCCAAGCCACTCGTGCCTGTAATGAGCAAAGCCTGCGGAATGCGATCTTGCTGGATATAGCTGAACAGTGAATTCCAGCTCTGCTGCTGCCACGGCGATGGGTTATTGATTGCGGTCATACAAGCAAGGGTTTTAATGCACCAACAATCGCTTGTTGCACGTCGGTCAAGGCTTGGTCGGCCTGGATAATTTTGATGCGTTCTGGGTATTGTTGGGCTTGGTTTAAGTAAACTTGCCGAACTCGGTTAAAGAATTCGACCTGTTCTGACTCAAAGCGGTCTAGCTGCCCTGCCCTATTTTTTGCCCTCGCCATACCGATTGCAATTGGCACATCAAGCAATAAGGTTAAATCTGGCCGTAAATCCGCTTGTACGAAATTTTCTAGCCATTGGATTGCTTCCAGCGACATACCGCGACCACCGCCTTGATAAGCATAAGTAGCATCAGTAAAGCGGTCGCACAAAACCCATTGACCTTGTGCCAGGGCGGGTTTGATTACATGATTTAGGTGCTGCGCTCTGGCGGCAAACATCAACAGGATTTCGGCATGGCTGGTAACTGGCTCGTCATTGCTATGCAGCAACAAATCCCGTATTTTTTCAGCGAGTTGAGTGCCTCCAGGTTCGCGTGTTACGACGACAGGAATGTTTTGGCTGAGTAGATAATCTTTGATGAACGGGACGTTGGTGGTTTTCCCAACCCCTTCCCCGCCTTCCAGCGTAATAAATTTTCCGTTGGGATTCATCATTTTCTATGCTTCTGGAAGTCATTCACTGCCTTGTTATGTTCAGCCAAGGAAGGTGAAAATTGATGGCTACCATCACCTTTTGCTACAAAATACAGGTAGTTAGCTTTTTCGGGGTGTAAGACTGCATGTATGGCATCACGCCCCGGCATGGCTATCGGTGTGGGCGGTAAGCCCTGGATGACGTAGGTGTTGTAAGGTGTCTTGGCGGTCAAGTCGTTTGCCCTGATGTTGCCATTGTACTTGTCGCCCATGCCGTAAATGACGGTGGGGTCAGTTTGCAATAACATGCCTTTTTCCAGTCGGCTGGTAAATACGCCAGCAATCATCGAGCGCTCCTGTTTTGCTCCGGTTTCTTTTTCCACGATGGAAGCCATAATTAGGGCTTCGTAAGGGGCTTTATAGGGCAGATCGGCTGCTTTGCTTTGCCATTCCTGAGCTAATACGGACTGCATTTGTGCGTATGCCATTTTTAATATCGAAATATCGGTGGCATTTTTTTCAAAATGGTAGGTATCAGGGAAAATCCAACCTTCGGGTATTTTTTCATTTACCCCTAATAATGAAGATAGTTCTCCAACATTTTCTTTTTTAAGGGTTTTGTAGATATTAGGATGCTTGTCTATTGCCAGTAAAATTTCCTTCAAACTCCAGCCTTCAGGAAAGGTAATGGTATATTTCTTCGCCCTGCCCTCAGCAAATATCGTCAATATTTGCGGCATCGTCAGGTCAGTTGTCAGTTCGTATTCGCCGGCTTTAAGGTTGTTGATTACCCCTTGCTGATAGGCAATCACTTTAAACCAGAAGTTATCGACAGCAATATTTTGGGCAAGCAGCTTCTTGGTGATTTTGCTAAATGAATCGCCTTTTTCTATTTCAACAAGCAATGTGTTTTGCACTACTGGCTTGTTGATGGCGTTGTAATAGCACATCCCTATCACGACTGGCGCGAACAATAGAGCTATCACAATGCTTATGGTGATGTTACGCCACACTATTGCACCTGCCTTTTCATTTGCATCAGGTAAGCTTGAAGTTGCTTGGTCAACTTACCCACAGCAAAATTGGCGTTTTCTATCTGCTTAACAGGCCAAATACCGATAATGGAATTACAGACGAACACTTCATCAGCGTTAAGCAACTCGTCTTTTTTGAAGTCATGCTCGATTAGCGTCAGGTTATGCTTAGTTGACAATTGTTTGATAATGCCACGCATAACACCCGAAACACCCGCAAAATGCAGCGATGCCGTATACATGCTGTTGTCTTTCACGTAGAAAAGATTGCTCATCGTGCCTTCAATCACCTGGTTGTTGATGTCCAACATTATACCTTCTTGTATCGTAGGATCATCCCATTCGGCACGCGCCATGATTTGTTCGAGTCGGTTGAGGTGCTTGATACCAGCTAATGCGGGGTTCAACCCCAATCGAGTAGTGCAAAAACGCGCATTAATGCCTTGCTCTACGTGGGTTTGGGGATATTCTGGGTGAGGATGTAGGCTTATGACGCGGGTTAGTTGGATAGTTTCTGGCTGTCGATAGCCTCGACCGCCAGTGCCGCGAGTGATGATGATTTTGAGGACAGCTTTTTGAGCTGGCTTACAAACATTGGCGATTTCGTCGGTAAGTAGCTTTATGTCGGGATTGGGGATTTTTAGCCTTAAACAATCTGCACCTAATCGACTTAAGTGTTGCTCCAGAAATATTGGCTGTCCATCAAGGACTTCAATGGTTTCAAACAACCCATCACCGTATTGGAAGCCGCGATCATTGACCGCAATGTGATCAGCTTCTACTCCATTTATCAGGATCATGGCAGAGTTGATCACATAAACGCGATGGATTTAAGCGTTATTCAAAACGTCTGAACACCAAAGAACCGTTCGTGCCACCAAAGCCAAATGAATTAGACATGGCAACATCAATTTTCATGTCCCTAGCTATGTTCGGTATAAAATCCAGGTCACATTCCGAATCCTGGTTGTCCAAATTAATGGTTGCCGGAGCGATTTGGTTTTTGATGCTCAATGCCGTCAATACCGCTTCAATACCACCCGCCGCACCCAGCATGTGACCAAGCATGGATTTAGTTGAGCTGATTGCAACTTTATAAGCATGGTCGCCCAATGCGGTTTTCATGGCTTGAGTTTCACCGAGATCGCCCGCAGACGTTGATGTGCCGTGTGCATTGATGTAATCAACAGCTTCGGGATTCAGGCCGGCATCACGTAAGGCATTTTGCATACACCGTGCCGCACCTGCCCCGCCTGGTGATGGCGTGGTCATGTGGTAAGCGTCACCACCCATGCCATAACCCACTAATTCGGCATAAATTTTTGCACCACGGGCTTTAGCATGTTCCAGCTCTTCAAGCACGACTACACCAGCACCATCACTCAACACAAAACCATCACGGTCTTTGTCCCAAGGTCGGCTAGCGATTTGTGGGTCATCGTTACGGCGTGATAAGGCTTTTGCTGAAATAAAACCACCCATCGCAGTGGCCGACGAAGTACAGCGTTCTGCGCCACCCGCGACCATTACATCTGCATCGCCGTACTTAATCAATCTGGCGGCATCACCGATATTATGTGTGCCGGTTGTACAAGCCGTAACAATCGCAAAATTAGGCCCTTTCATGCCGTATTTAATCGAAAGGTTGCCCGAAATCATGTTAATGATATTGCCAGGAACAAAAAAAGGTGAAATCCGCCGTGGTCCACTTTTATCGTAAAGTGCATAACATTCTTCTATGCCGGTAATGCCACCAATACCTGATCCAATAGCAACGCCAATGCGTTCGGCATTCGCCTCGGTAACTTCAATTCCAGAATCTTCAATCGCCTGACAACCCGCAGCAATGCCATAATGGATAAAACCATCCATACGTTGGGCATCTTTTGCAGGAATGTATTGGGTAATATCAAAGTTTCTTATCACACCGCCAAAAGTGGTCGCGAATGATGATATATCGAAGG
Organism: Methylomagnum ishizawai; assembly: GCA_945861705.1. GTDB lineage: Bacteria > Pseudomonadota > Gammaproteobacteria > Methylococcales > Methylomonadaceae > Methyloglobulus. The sequence goes on from CAMAVM010000015.1 coordinate 17,359, forward strand.
AATCTATGCCACTAATACCGCTGCGACCATTAATGATACCCTCCCAAGTCTCTGATACCGTGTTAGCAAGAGGTGTTATAGCACCTAATCCGGTTATGACAACTCGACGACCGCTCAATGTAATAGTCCGTATGAAAAAAGGTTAAGGTGGGGGATAAAGGGGTGGTAAAACAAGTGGATGAACGATGATCGTTCATCCACTGATGATCGAGTTTAGGCGTTTTTTGTCACGTAATCAATAGCTTGCTGAACAGTAGTGATTTTTTCAGCTTCATCGTCTGGAATTTCGCATTCAAATTCTTCTTCAAGTGCCATCACGAGTTCAACTGTATCCAGAGAATCAGCACCTAAATCGTCAACGAAGGAAGCATCGTTAGCGATATCTTCTTTAACACCCAATTGCTCTGCAACAATTTTTTTAACTCGTTCTTCAACATTACTCATAATTATATCCTCAATCAACACAGTTTATTTTTTATAATCAGTCGGTTACACTGCGGTGTTAGTTAGTTATTGGAAATCCCGTGTCCGGCAATTCCAGACGGCGGGGGAATTATACTTGATATTGCGAAAATCTCACAATATTACGGCATGAATAGACCACCATTGACGTGAAGGGTTTCTCCAGTGATGTAGGCTGCGCCTTCCGATGCCAAAAATGCCACGGCATGAGCCACTTCACTGGCTGCACCTAACCTTGACAACGGAATGGAAGCCAACAGCGCGTTTTTAATGTCGTCGCTCAATTCCTTGGTCATATCGGTATCAATAAAGCCAGGTGCAACAGTATTGATGGTGATATTGCGCGAACCGACTTCCTTTGCCATCGATTTAGCAAAGCCTATCATACCCGCTTTCGCTGCGGCGTAATTGGCTTGTCCGGCATTTCCGGTCGCACCGACCACGGAGGAAATATTGATGATGCGCCCAGTTTTGGCTTTCATCATGCCACGCAACACCGCTTTGCTCATGCGAAATACGGATGTCAGATTGGTGTTAATGATGTCATTCCATTCCTCGTCTTTCATACGCATCAACAAGTTATCGCGGGTAACGCCCGCATTGTTGACGAGTATGGTTGGCGCACCAAAATTATCATTGACTGTTTTAATGACTTCATCAATGGAATCAGCATCGGCAACATTCAACTTCAAGCCTTTGCCATTTTCAGCCAGATAGTCTGATATGGCTTCTGCACCGCCGTCCGTGGTTGCTGTACCCACAACAAAGAATCCATCCTCGACCAATTTTTCAGCAATTGCCTTGCCAATACCACGGCTGGCACCTGTTACCAAAGCGACGGGTTTAGTCATTGAGTTGCTCCAATACTTTGTTTAAGGACTCTGGGTCATAAATTGCTAAGTGTTCGGCCTCTTTGACGATGCGTTTGTCTAAGCCCGTTAACACCTTGCCTGAACCGCATTCTACAAAAATAGTTACGCCTTTATTGTGCATTAGATCGATGCTTTCTACCCAACGAACAGGTTTAAATAACTGCTCTTTTAACGCATTGCGGATAACTTCCGGCGCGGTGTGTGATTCTACATCCACATTGTGAACTAACTGCATTTTCGGCGTAGCAAGCGCGATGTCCTGCATATATTCATCAAGCCTGTCCGCTGCCGATTGCATCAATGCACAGTGCGAAGGGACGCTAACAGGCAATAATACCGCCCGTTTTGCACCCGCTTCTTTTGCTGCCGAAGCCGCCCGTTCGACTGCCGCCTTGTGTCCGGCAATGACGACTTGACCAGGCGAGTTAAAATTAACGGCTGAAACGACTTCTGTTCTGGCAACAGTCGCGCAAATTTCGATTACTTGTTTGTCATCTAAACCTAAGATTGCCGCCATAGCGCCCACGCCTGCGGGTACGGCTTCCTGCATAAACCGCGCTCTGGCTTCAACCAGTTTGACGGCATCTTCAAAAAACAATGCACCCGAGCAAACCAGAGCCGTATATTCACCCAGGCTATGTCCAGCCATCCAAGCCGGACGAATGGTACTATGATTACACCAGACTTCCCACACCGCCACGCCTGCTGCAAGCATGACTGGTTGGGTATTTTGGGTTTGGTTAAGGTCATCTTCTGTGCTGTTAGCAACGAGATCCCAAAGGTCACGTCCTAATACAAAAGAAGCCTTATCAAAGGTTTGTTTGACTTCAGGATAATTTGCCGCCAATTGGGTCAACATGCCCACGGATTGCGAGCCTTGTCCTGGAAAGACAAAAGCCAGATTTTTTTGTTGTTCACTCATGTATTTATTGCTGTTTAATATTTGATTAGCGCAGAACCCCAGGTAAATCCCGCGCCAAATGCTTCCAATAAAATTGTTTGTCCGCGTTGGATACGTCCATCACTAACACCTGCATGCAGAGCTAGCAGAACAGATGCAGAAGACGTATTGCCCTGTTCTTCCAAAGTGACGATGACTTGATCCATGGACATTTTCAGTTTTTTTGCCGTGGCTGCAATAATTCGGATATTAGCCTGGTGTGGCACCAGCCAATCGACTTCTGATTTGTCCATATTATTGGCTTCAAGCGTTTCATCAACAATGCGTTCCAAGGTATTGACTGCCATCTTAAAAACCTCATTGCCACGCATATTGATAGTGCCTAATTCATGCTTATTGGATTCGGTAGCGGCTTGCGGATTGGGGCAATAAAGCATGTCTTCATAGCCGCCATCGGAATAGATATGTGTGGATAACACACCTGCTTCATCAGACGCACCCAGCAATACAGCCCCTGCCCCATCGCCAAATAAGATGCACGTACCACGATCTGACCAATCAACAATACGTGAGCATATCTCAGAACCTACGATAAGCACGTTCTTGACCGCACCCGTCTTAATATATTGGTCGGCAATGCTCAATCCATAAATTGCACCCGAGCAAGCCGCCTGGACATCAAAAGCTACGCAATGTTTAATTCCTAAACGGTGTTGGAGTAAACATGCCGTACTGGGATAAACTCGATCAGGTGTACCTGTGGCGACGATGATTAAGTCGATTTCATTAGGCGTAATTTGGGCGGTGTTTATCGCCTGTCTTGCGGCGATTTCGGCCATGCTAGAAGCCGTCTCATTTACACCCGCTATGCGCCGGCTCTTAATACCCGTACGTTCGTAAATCCAGCTATCGGAGGTGTCAACGGTTTGCGATATGTGTTCGTTGGTACGGATTTCTTCAGGCAGATAGCCACCTGTTCCTAGCACTTTTGCATAACGGGTCATGCGTTTTTTCTCAGAGTCAGGGATTTTTCTACTTGTTCGCTTATCTTTCTTATAACATCTTGTTTTACTTCAAGTTCGGCAAGTTTAATGGCTGTCTTAAATGCCAGTGCATCCGCTCCACCATGACTTTTGATGACCAATCCCCTAAGCCCCAAAAAACTTGCGCCGTTATATAGGCGGGGATCAATACGATCTTTAAATGACTTAAGAACCGGTAAGGCAACCAATCCTGCCAGTTTAGTGCAAATATTTTTAGAAAAAGATTCTTTGAGCAAGGTGCTAATCATTTTTGCCGCACCTTCAATGGATTTCAGTGCCACATTGCCGACGAAACCATCACAGACTATCAGATCAACCTCAACATTGCCCGCATTGAGTGAGTTGCCTTCGACATAACCGATGTAGTTCAAGGATGAGCTTTCCAGCAGTTTCGCCGCAGCCTTGACCTGCTCATTACCTTTTACGTCTTCTTCGCCGATATTCAACAAGCCAACCTTGGGATTTTCAATATTTTCGACTGCTTTGACCAATTCATTGCCCATAACAGCAAATTGATAAAGGTGTTCTTCCGTACAATCGACATTTGCGCCCAAATCGAGGACATGCGTATGTCCATAAATTGATGGAAGTGTGGAAATAATGGCTGGGCGGTCTATGCCAGGAATCATCTTTAACACAAACCGGGCGGTTGCCATCAATGCGCCGGTATTGCCGGCGCTGACACAAGCATCTGCGCGACCTTCATGGACTAGATTGATAGCCACCCGCATCGAGGAATCTTTTTTATTTTTCAGTGCCTTGGAGGGCGATTCATGCATTTCAACCTGCTGAGAGGCATGTTGGATGACTAGCCTTTCATGAGCGGGGGATTGGTTTTGAGCTAAATGCTGATTGAGAATGGCCGTATCACCAACCAATATCAACGTTAAGTCTGGATTGTTTTTTAAACATTCCAAAGACGCAGGTACAGTCACCTTGGGGCCGAAATCACCGCCCATTGCATCTATCGAGATCGTCAAACTCACGCTAAAGAAGTACTCCGAAATAATTAGCTTAGGATAAATTAACGGAAAACCGCCAACAACACACTAAAGCAAAACTGTAGAATAATTAATCTTCAACATCTGTAGTAACGATTTGACGACCTTTGAAATAACCATCGGGCGTGACGTGGTGACGCAAATGAGTTTCGCCTGTCAATGGATCTTGGGCTAATGTTCTTGCGGTTAAGGAATCGTGCGAACGGCGCTGGCCGCGTCTTGAACGTGATACTTTACTCTTTTGTACTGCCATCGGGGGTCTCCAGTTTGTTTTGGGTTTTTAAATCGGCTAATTTGGAAAAAGGGTTTTCTTTTGTTGCCTGAACGGTTTTAAGTAGTGCTGTAGGCTTATTATTAGGCATATTGGGTGCTACACAATCATCTTGGTGTTTCGGAATGCTAGGTAAAATAAGCAATAACTCATCCTCGATGATGCTCACAAGCGGGATTTTACCTTCTTCAATGAGCAGCAACGGTTCATAATCATCTGGTAAATTGTTTGCCCGTTCCAATGTGCTAACAATACCTAGCTTAATATCGCTACTTACAGACCACTCCAAAGGCTCTAAACATCTTTGACATTTCAGTGCCAGAACAGCAGAAATATGCCCATCAATCGTAGCCAACCTGCCTTCCCTGCCAAAAAATAACTTAACAGAAACATTGCCGACATCATTAGACAGCAAACCAGCAACCCGTTCTAAGCTACTTACAGGCAATTCTCCTTCAATATTGGCGTTCCTATCTGCCAGTAATAAAGGGTCTATGAATTTTGGCAAGCGAGCTAACATAACCGCAGAATGATATAGGTAAACGGCGAATTCGTCAAATTTACAATTAGGCAAATCAACACTTTGCAGGAAAAATTTAGGACTTTTGAATCGTATTTAGTTTAAATGTGGGGCAAAAACTGAATTTCAGAAATCATTTTTTAAGAAATGCGCTCGCGCGGTTGCTTTACTCAAAACCTTGATAAAAATAACATTGGGAAATGTTAAATGTCTGATTCAACTTACTGGTTCGAGTAACTCGCTACAGACAGAATAAACCCGCAACTACTTGTTTTGAGTCTGTTCAAGACTTATTCATTAGGCAGACTGTCTTTTTTGTCGTTATTGGACGTTACCAAGTATAAATTTGGTAACGTTCACAGATTCATAGCTACAAATGTCTTCAACAATTCAGCCGCATTTGCCATGCCTTTATGCAGATTCTGTTCGATTTCAGCCATCGTTATCTCACCTTCCGTTTTTCCGGCCGCCCAGTTTGCGACCACAGCCACAGCCACATAATTCATACCTAACTCCTTCGCCAGAACCGCTTCTGGCATACCCGTCATACCGACCAAATCGCAGCCGTCTTGCTCCATACGCTTGATTTCCGCCGCTGTTTCTAGTCGTGGACCTTGGGTACAACCATAAGTGCCAATTGGACTAATGGCGATACCTGTTTGCTTGGCGGCATGGATCAACTTGGAACGGAGCGTCTGGCTATAAGGATAGCTAAAATCAATATGTGTGACCGGATCGTTTTCATCCTCAAAAAAAGTGTGCTTACGCCCGTAACTGTAGTCGATGATTTGATCGGGAATGGCAATATGCGCTGGCATCATTTTGGATGTAATACCACCAACCGCCGCAACAGCAATGATGCTTTCCACACCGAGTTGTTTTAGTCCCCACAAATTGGCGCGATAATTGATTTTGTGGGGAGCAATGGCATGGGGGTTGCCGTGCCGGGCAAGAAAAACGACTTCTTTGTGATTTAATTCCCCTATGATGAAATCCGCTGACGGTGCGCCATAAGGCGTGTTAATTTGCTCGCTTTTTATTATTTTTAAATCAGCAAGTTGCGAAAGACCTGTACCACCAATAATGGCTAACCGATTCATTGCCCTACTTCCTTACAAGCATAAATGCCTGCCGCGTTACGTAAATAGCCTTTGTAATCCATACCGTAGCCAAATAAATAACGGTTTTCTATCTGTAAGCCAACGAAATCTGCCTGGATGGGCTTATCATGATCGAGCAGCTTATCGACCAAGGCCGCACAGTAGACTGCAATTGCGCCCTGCTCCATGCAGTAATCCCGTATAGCCGCTAAGGTAATGCCTTCATCCAAGATGTCATCAATGATCAGAATCGTCCGGTCTTTTAACGGTGTTCCTGGTTTTAACACCCATTCAATCACGCCACCAGATGTTTGGTTTTGATAGCGGCTGGCATTGATTGCATCTATGTTGAGGGGAAAAGCGAGTCGTGTTAATAACTTACCTGCGGCAACAATGCCGCCATTCAATACGCACAACACAAGCGGATTACTGTTTGCTAACCTCGCATTGATCTCAGTAGCCATGTTATCAAGCGCCGCCTCAACTTGTTCTTCGCTATACAGCAAATCGGCAGTTGCCTGAATGTGTTGAATTTCTTTAAGCATAACTGGAAACGAACTCTCTGATTTGGTTTGAAGCTTGCCGCCATTTCACGGTATCCAACAATTGTTCACGGTTAAACTGCGGTTTACCACGCATTCCGGATAGCCGCTGTTCCCTGAGTAAATCGTTGGAAATGGGCAAAGCATCTAGCACTTGTTCAGCAGCGGATGGATTGTTGCACACTAACAGCATGTCACAACCTGCTTGCTGAGCCAATCGCACACGTTCAGGAAAACCTCCCGCAGATGCCGCGCCTTCCATACTCAAGTCATCACTAAAAACCACGCCATTAAAGCCTAATTCCTTACGTAATATTTGCTGTATCCAGAATGGTGAAAATCCGGCTGGATTAGGATCAATATTTTTATAGACTACGTGAGCAGGCATGATAGCTTCCAAACCTTCACCAATCAGCGTTTTAAAAGGCAACAAGTCCTTGGCACGAATACTGTCTAAATCCCGCTCATCAACGGGCAAAGCCAGATGCGAATCTACCGCCACTGCACCGTGACCTGGAAAATGCTTGCCCGTCGCCGCCATGCCTGCCGCATTCATTCCTTTCCTGAAGGCACTCGCAAGCGCAGTTGCCAGTATGCATTCGGTAGAAAAAGATCGGTTGCCGATGACATCACTGATACCGCAATCAATATCCAACACCGGCGCAAAACTGAAATCAACGCCCACTGCCAGCAGTTCTGCCGCCATCAGCCAACCTGCGGTTTCTGCCAATTCCGGCGCATTCGCATAACAACAGGCAGGTGGCAAGCGCGTAAAACCATTTTGAAACCGTTGCACCCTGCCACCTTCCTGGTCTACCGCAATCAAAATCTGACCGTTCCGCGCTTTACGAATGCTGTCAATTAGCTGCATGACTTGTTCAGGGTCTTGATAATTACGAGCAAAGAGAATAACCGCGCCGGTATTGGGATGATTTATCACGCCTTTTTCATGCTCGGTCAGTGCTAATCCAGCCACATCCAACATAATCGGGCCAATGGGGTATTCAGTAATCATGATTTTATTGGATTTCGATATTGTTGTTTATTGCGATCTGATTGCTGACGTTATACTAATGTATCTGTTGCTTGATTGCAGCTAAAAGATAATTTTTGTGGGGAGTTTTAGCAATGAATTGGCAAGCTATTGTAGAAAACATTGAAAATGCAACGGGTGCAGCTTTCAAGTTGATAAACGCCAAATCCCTAGCAGGTGGCGACATCAATTCAGCTTATTGCTTGCAAGGTGTGGACAAATCTTATTTCGTTAAATTAAATCGAGCAGAGTCGGTAGAAATGTTTGCCTCCGAAGCAGCTGGGCTAACTGAACTTGCCGCTACCTCCACTGTACGAACCCCCTCCCCTGTCGTACATGGCATCTCGGCAGCTAATGCTTTTCTGGTACTGGAATACATCGAATTCGGATCATCCAGTAAAACCTCTGATCGTCTGTTCGGGCAACAACTGGCTTTGCTACATCAGCAACAGCAACCGTATTTCGGCTGGCATCGGGACAACACTATCGGCAGTACGCCACAACCCAATAGCAGTAATGGCGATTGGATCGAATTCTGGTGTACTCATCGTTTGCAACATCAGCTACAGTTAGCAGCCGCAAAAGGTTACGGTGGACGCTTACAGGCGAGCGGGGAGCAACTTTGCGAAAAACTCACCCAATTTTTCGACAACTACCAGCCACATCCTTCATTATTGCATGGGGACTTATGGGGTGGAAATGCGGCGATAGATAAGCAAGGCAATCCAGTCATATTCGATCCTGCCTGCTATTACGGCGACAAACAAGCGGACCTCGCCATGACCGAATTATTTGGCGGCTTCAGCCAGGATTTTTATGCCACTTATCGGGATACTTGCCCTATTGATACGGGCTACACGACGAGAAAAAAACTTTACAACCTTTACCATATCCTCAATCACCTGAACTTGTTCGGTAGCGGTTATTTAAGTCAGGCCGAAAACATTATTTCTAGCTTATTAAGTGAAATTCGTTAAGGGTTAAATCTGTAACTTGATCATAAGGCGGAGAGACAAACCTAGGCTTGTCTCTCCAAAACACCAATCGACCCGAAGGATTGAAGTCGGCAAGACCTGTAACAAACACAGGTTATCCATTACCCAAAATCCGTTAAGACAGCAAATACAGACAAGCCCTTACATTTATTCCAATGACCCAATCCCTGCAACCTCATCGCTTTTCACAGGCTGCTCCAATATCCTAGACAACCATGCATCGGCGGCTTTTTCATTGGTATGTAGGATAAGGTTGGGGAAGAATCCGAATACCAGAACCAGTAAGGCAGGTACGCACAACAGGAGCAATTCACGGCGGCGCAAATCCTGTAGTTGTTGCACGGTTTGGTGAATGATGGGACCGAAAAACGCCTTGCGCGTGAAATCCAACATGTAGGCTGCACCCAGTACGGCAGCGGCGAGCGCAGCAATGCCCAGGCTGGGATGGGCAACTAAGGCACTGATAATTAGCAGCAATTCCGCAGGGAAACCGCTGGTGCCAGGTACGCCAATACTCGCCAAGACAAACAGAAAATAGAAACACGTCAATTTTGGCATGACTTTAGCTAAACCACCCAAATGCACGGTTTCCGTACTACCCAAGCGATGTTGGATAAATCCCGCAATTAACATCAGCGAGCTGGCGACTATCGTAAAGTTCAACAATTGGAAGATCGCACCTTGTATGCCTTGCATATTCAACGAAGCGATACCGACAATCACCAAGCCGACATGGCTAACGCTAGAGTATGCCAACAAACGCCGCAGGTTGGTCTGGTACAAAGCGATCAATGCGCCATAAATAAGGGTAATAGCACCCAGCACGCCCAGTATCCAACTGTATTCGACGGCGGCAGAAGGGGCAAGTGGCATGGTGAAGCGGATAATGCCGTAAGCACCCAGTTTCAATCCGGTCAATAAGGCCGCGATTTGGGGTGAGCTTTCCATCGTCGCCGTTGGCATCCAGGTATGGAATGGTATTAGCGGCGTTTTGACGGCGAATGCCAGCAACAGCAACAAAAACACCGTGCCTTGCAAGTCATCCGGCAAGGGTTTTTCGAGCAAAGTGGGCAAGCTGAAAACCAGTTGTGTACCAACACCGTCTGCAGGTGCGGCAGCATTAATTGCCAACATCACAATGGCTACCAATAAAGCCGCGCCGCCGAATAACATGAACAAGGTGTATTTGACCGCAGCTATGCGCCGGTGTGGGTCAACACCCCACAAGCCGATCAAGAAGAAGATAGGCGGCAAAGTAAGCTCCCAAAACAGGAAGAATAGCACCATATCCAAGGCGGTAAATACGCCGATGGTAATGCCTTCCAGTGCCAGTAACAAGGCGTAGTGAAATGGCTCCAAGTGCTGCACCGAATTCCATGATGCCACGATAACCATGAGCGTGACGAAAGCGGACATGGGCAGGAACAGAACCGAAATTCCGTCAATACCCAACAAATATTCTACATTCAGGCCGGGTATCCAAAGATGGTGTTCAAGCAATTGAAACTGCCCGTCATCAGGGTTAAACCAGTGAAAGGCCAGCAAAGATAACAATAATTCAATGACCGCAAACGATACGGCGATTGTCCTGGCACGTTCCTTATTGCCGAAAAATCCGGTAGCTAATGCACCCAGTAATGGCAGAAAAATTAGCAAAGTAAGTAAGGGGAAATCCGTTGTACTCACTCGTTGGCATCCTTGTCATCAGCGACATCATTATCAACGGTAGGTTCTGCTTCGTATTGCTGGGAACTGTGTACAGGATACTGGCTGACCAACTCGGCAACATCCTTCTCAATCAAATTCAGCAAAGGCATCGAATTCAAGCCCGTGCCAATATGCAAGGCGCAGATCACAAAGGCGATTATCCGCTCTTGGACGATGGTCTTCTCATTACTGGCGTAGTGGATATGGCGTTTGGATGCTGCCAGGAACATACGCTGGAATGCCCACAGCAGGAAACCCGCAGCCAGGACATGCCCAGTCAAGATAGTAACGGCAACAGCCCATTCGTGTTCCTCGATAACGCCTTCGAGTAGAAGATGCCCTGCATCAAAACCCAAAGATCCCGGCATAATGACAGTGCTTAAGGTGGTTATCAGAAATAACATCGCCAAAGCCGTATGGCTATCAAACAGATTGCCCAAGCGGGGGATTATCGCGGTGTTGGTTTGTTCATTAATCAGGCCAATACTGAACAACATACCGACAGAAGCCAAGCCATAAACCAGGGACAACAATAATGTCCCTTCCGTGCCGGAGGTATTGAAACTAAATAGCCCGTAGACGAGCATCCCCGTATGGCTAATGGTGGCAAACGCCAATAAGCGGTAGGCATTATTTTGCATGAACGCCAATAATGCGCCGTAAAAAATACTGATAAGGCTTAGTATCAAGATATAGTTTGCCCATTGCTCCGCCACGCCAGGAACGAGCGGAAAGATAAACCGGATCATGGCATACACGCCTAATTTCAAGCCGATGATGAATACGGTCATGCTGGTCAATTTGCTTTGTTCAGCCAATAGTGGCAACCAGCCATGAAACGGGAACAAGGGCATACGGATGGCAAAGCCGTAAAACAGCAAGATGAAAATCAAGGTTTCGTCATGCAGGTAAGCATTGTTGCTTTTTAAGGTCAGCAAGTCGAAGGTCAATTCATGTTCGGAATCGATCAAGCCGAACGCCAGCAATAAAAAGCCGCACAAAGTCAGGAACAGGCTGGCACCAAAATATTGCATTAACCTAGCAAGCAGATGGCGTTTTTTCTGATCCAAGCCCGACTGCCGGGTGACCAACAAAATCGGCAGCAATTCCAATGCGCTCAAAAACCAGAACTGCAATACATTTAAGGCACAAAACGCTGCGATAAGTATTGTTTCATAGCCCAGCACACAGGCAATTAAGCGGCTGTCCCCCGCCGTCCGGGTTGCAGAAAGATAGATCAAAACCAACAAAGCTGAACAGGCAATCAGCGGGATAAACAAGATATTCAAGCCATCGACACCGACACTGTAACTTAGGCCGAATAAGCTGAACTGTTCCGCAAATTGAATGCCCGTCTTGTTGTCATCAAATACAGCCAGCAGATACAAGCATAATACAGTGTTTATCAATGTTGCAACATAACCCAAGCGCATCGACAGCACGGATGAGCTTGAATACAAAACCGCAATCAAGGCGAATAACGGAACGGCCGTCATTGCCGTCAACAACGGAAATCCGGCGGATTCTGACCATAAGGACACTTGTGTGAGCATCGTTAAAATGCCACCAGCAAGGTAATGAAGACCAGCAAGACCAGATAACGTGGCCTGAGTACCAGGGTTTCAAATTTGTTGGCGAGATGCCCCATCTTTCGGCCAAAATGCAGCGCATCTTTGCTCACACCTTGCAATACCAGGCGATCCTCAAACCAGTGAACCAAGCCCGCTATCCGGTTTGTTAACGCACTCACCAGTCCCAATCCTACGACAAATGTCTTGCCGCTATTCCCTGAATCCGCATCTAACTTTGCGCCCAAAGCCCGTTCTTCCAATTGCGCCAACGAGGATGCCGCGTTAATGGCAGGAGCGGGTATGCCCATAAGCCGATCAACAATATTATCGTCAAAATAACTGAGGTCGCGCGCCAAATGCCGGACTGGCTTCACCAATGCCCAGTCGGTGATTTGTTCGACCCAAAACCGCTGCAAGGATGCCACAAACAGCCAACGCTTGTTTGCCAACATCGGCGCAACGGGCTTTATCGGGTTGTCCCTGACGTTGAACATCAGCGAGGGAGCGGTCAATACCAGATAGCAACGGACAACGGCATGGGCGCAAAGATGCCAACTCGCCAACTGCCAAAATCCCAGACCGCATTCCAGGAACATCAAGCCCAATTGCCCAGAGGTAGCAAACACCAGCGAACTCTTCACGTCGGTCTGGGTTAGGCCAATGAAATAACTGTATAAGGCCGTGGTCGTGCCAGAAAAAATCAGCAAAGCCATAACCAAGGGCGTATGGCTAATCAACGGTGCTAACGTGATTATCAGGAAAACACCCGCATGTATCATCACTGCCCCATAAAAAGCCGCGCTAGACGGCGTAGGCCCTTCCATTGCCCGCGCCAACCAAGGCGAAAACGGCAATTGCGCGGATTTTGCCAAGGCCGCGACCGTAAAACAAAGGGCAATGGCTGTGGCTTCGCCTTTGCTTAAGTCAGTAGCCGCCGCATTAATGTCAGACCAATTAAGGCTTTCGACCCAGGCGTAACTCAACCCAATCCCTAAAATAAATCCGGCATCGCCTATCCGGTTAGTCACAAATACCTGGGTCGCATTAGCAACGGCAACCGGACGGTTATAAGCATAAGAAATCAATAGGTAAGAACATAAACCGGCAATTTCCCAACCCACAAAAGTCCCCAGGGCATTCCTTGATAGAACCAACATCAAGATAGCTGATGAAAACAGGCTCAAGATAAAAAAGAAACGGTGGAATCCGACTTCTCGGTGCATGTAATTGATTGAAAATCGCGTTATGACCATGAGCAACACAGCAAACAGCGCAGACAGTTTGACGCTGAAACCTGCCGTAATGAAACCAATATCAATCTTCAAGGTATCGCTGTCCAACCATAAGGCAACGTCAAACGTGCCATTATTTCGTTGCAGCAAATCCGCACCCAATAAGGCCAACGCCAATAAGCTTGACATGCTGATTGCCCAAGTTGCAGTCAAAGCGGTGAAGGTCTCACTGGCTTCACCTTTGATTGCACCAAACTGATGCCCAATGCCGATAATAGCAGAGGCAAGAAAAGGCATGAGCGGGATTAAAACGACTAGGGCATCCATATAGTTATAAGGCAAGCGGACGGGGCAAACAAATGAATGTACCCAGTATGACAGCCAGTGTCATTTTTTTAATTCTCCTCACCCTAGCCTCTCCCTTTGGAGAGGGCTACTCGTAACTCCTGCAAAATCAGGTTGTTGAATCAATGCAGGCGGAACAGGTAAAGTCTGGTTGCGGTAACAGTCGGGTGATTTCTCAAAAACCGGAAGTTCTTTTGCTTCTGCTTGCCAAGGGACAAAGCCTACGCCTCGCTCAAAAATGAAGATTTCACCTGTGCCAGGGTCTATGGTACTTAAGAGTATCCAACCACCCGCTATTAATTCCTGCAAACTAGGCTGCCTTGCATAAATTTCTTCCAAGATGCTCGTTTTCGCTTCGACCATAAGCTGCAAACGCATGGCCTCATGGATTTCGATCATCTGGCTGGGTAATCCTGTACGCAAATCACTGGTCGTGCCTTCCATAACACCAAACAGTCCGACAATATTGTGTGGCACTTTTGTCCCACAGCCTAAACGGTCATTATTGACGGTGGAAAAATAATATTCCAGGTTAATCCCTGCGCCCACGGGGCCGACGTTGAGCAAGATGCCTTCGACAATTTTGCCGTCCGGGTCTTGCGTCGGATCGTATGAAATTAGGAACACACGGCGGTCAAAAAAAGCACCTTGCGTGACCGAACGCCGTCCGATCACCGCAGATGCGTTGGTGCAGTGGCCCAATTCAGGCCGTGCTTGGGAGAAATCAGTTGACCGCTCTACGATATGCGTCAATGCTTCAGGAAATTCTGGATTACGCGGGGCAGAAGCCAAACGTCGGGAACGCTCATGCGCTGACATATATCGTGCGTGCTTTAATTGCTGTTGTAATTTTGATAAGGCTTCCTGCTTTTCTTTAGGGACGGTATCGGTATCGTACCAGCTAATTTCTTCGTTACAGGTATTGTGTTCCGCGCCCACGAACCAAGTCCCGTCAGGAATATGGATATTGCGTTCAGCCAGGCGTTGACGGATTTCAGGTCGGTTAGCCATTGCCGCAAAAACCCGTGCATTAGGCCCACCATGCCGACCGCTACATGCGCCGCAATCATAAGCAGCCAGGTGGGGATTGTTTTGGCTCATGGAACCATGCCCCATCAGGACGACCAAGGGGGCAAAACCGTAGGTCAAGCCTGTGTTTCGGAAAAAACCAGCCACACGATCCGCCTGTTCGCTTTCGGTAAAGCCCAGTTTAGGTTGTTCTGGTGTGGCAACAGTTTCATTATCTGTTGACGTAAACATCAGTTGGGTTTTGACCGTGCCGGATACCGCTTTAGCCGCCTTTACTATTAACTTGTTCTGGGGCAAGGGGATAAGGGATTTGCTAAGTAAGCCCAGCATAGTGAACGGTGCCATCACATTGACGATAAGCTGTGAGGATAGCAGGTTTCGCCTTAATCCATGATGTAACAGGTTTGCCAAGCGCTGGTTCAGTTTCCGTCCGTGCTGATGGCGTTGAAGCGGTTGCTCTTGCCCTGCTTGAGGCAATTCTTGGACTTCATGGGCAGGGGTTACCACTATCGGACATAAGGGCGTAACTCTCGCATCATCCAAGCCCTTGTAATTCATGGCAACGCCAAAGAATCCGGCAGCCCCCAAAGTTTCGATAGCCGGATTGTGCTCTTCCAGATGGCGGCGGAAACTCTCTTCGCGTTCATCCATGCAGAAGACGATTTGTGCTTCGGGCGAATTTTCCCGTTTTGCCCAACGACCTCGGTTATGGTTGGCGCGTAACGCTTGAAATAAATCTTCCCGATAATGCCGTTCATACGCAACCAGCCAGACTTTACTGTGTTCTTTCAGGTTGAACTCATCCAGACTCTTCAAGAATACCAACAAGCCTGATTTGCCTAATTGCTTTATATGCTTTTCATTCAATCCCAAGTGTTGGCAAAGCCGGAACAACCGCCAAGCGGAATTGTTGACGGTGTTATCAACCGATTTTTCCGCCATCGGGCTGGCTTGCCAGGTGTAGATGAGGTCAGCCAAATATTGCCAGTCAGTGCGGCATTGCCGCTCAGTACCTGCACGTAAGGTCAGCAATTCCGCCTGTTGCGTAAGATATTCCGGCAACGCGCCTTGATACAAATGCTGGCGCACCACGAATTCAGACAGATTTTTGCTGAAATAAGCCTGTAAGCTGCTGATTTTAGCTTCGCACTTCCAGACTGCCCGGCACACTTGGTTCAGCCAAAGCCTGTCTAAGGTCAGGCGGATCGCCAAATAATCCGCCAGATCAGGAACCACATTATTTGCCGTATAGTAAAGGGGATGTTGCTGCCGCCAGTTAATCATCCCTGCCCAGCCAGGCAATTCCAAGGCAAGGCGGCGTAAATAACCTTCCCATCGCGCCTGTGGCAATTCAAGATGTTCCAGTTGCAAGATGATGTTGTCGATGGCATTTTCGGGCAACTCGGCCATGATTTGCGGCCAATCAGGCAATTCATGCAAGAACGGGTAGGCATCGTATTGGGCTATTTTTCGCCACGCGCCGTACAGTCCTAACTGACTGCATTCTGGCAGTTGCCATGCGGCAACACCTTCGTCCAAGGCTGAAGCGCACAGTCGAATCATCTGTGGGCGAATGTTTTCTAAAACATCTTTACCACTCAAAACCAACACAAAACCACGCAAGCTGATGCTGTCGCCAATTTCGTTAAACGTGTGTCCCAATGCCTTTCTTGCAGTCTCTTGGGTTTGTTGGTGGGCGGACGCAGAATCGCAGGATTCATCCAGCCAACACTCGGTTTGTTCCAGTGACAAATCCAGCATATTCTCTGGATGCAAAGCCTCCGGTTTTAATTCCAGTTGCTTGCAAAGGCTTTCCCAAAGCTGCCTGATTGGATTTTCAGTCGCAATTGTTTTGGCTTTATTCGACCCATATGATTCTTTTCGGACATTATCAGGCACGTCGGCTTGAACAGTGTCCAGCACAGCCAGTTCTTCAATTTGCCAGTTTAGTTGGCTAAGGCTGATCGTTTGCAGGTCATATAACAAGGCAATCCGATAAATATCTTTGCGGTATATGGCCTTATCATCCAGGTTAAACACGATTTCTTCGTGCCTTAATTTTGGATTATGGGCGAAAGCGGCCGTTAAATCCTCATCGTTAATCCGTCCCTGATTATAAAACTCGCGGTTTTTGGATTCTGGTTGATACGCAGAGATTCCCGTCAGCTTTTCTGCTTCTTCAAGCGCTTCCTCAAACGGCAGGTGTTGGTAACCGTGCAAGGTGTTGTGGTGGACGAAATCCTGGATCGGCGCTTGGGCCGGCAGGACATGATCCAAATGTGCCAATGCCTTGACGACAAGCTCACGGTCACTTAAGGCAACACTATCAAATCCTTGGTGCAATCCAGACATGGCTATCAATCAGGTGTACCACTTATAAGTTGATTCAACTGTGCAATAGTTGCCGCAGAAAGTTCAATCAAGGGTGCAGGTAGCAAGCCGAATAACACTATCCCCGAAACCAGGATACCGGCAGCCAACAACTCATACGCCCGTAAATCCTGGATATGCAGCAGTTGCGGACGCACCGGCCCCGTAAACAACAAGGTGATGGTGCGTATGGCGTAGGCGGCGCTGATCAGGATACTTATGCTGAACAACACCATCAACCATCCCCACTGCTGAAAACCACCGATTAACGTGTGCAGTTCGGCAATAAAGCCGACCGAACCGGGCAAGCCCATTGCAGCGAATAATGTCAGGGCCATGAACACTGCAAAACGTGGCATAACCTGAACGAGGGAACTGTAATCCTGGATGTTGCGGGTATGGGTGCGTTCGTACAACAAACCAACCATGAGGAACATCGCGCCAGCAATCAGCCCATGTGCCGTCATTTGCAAAACTGCACCCTTCAAGCCCGTCTCGTTGAGTGCGGCTATGCCAAGCAAGACGATACCCATGTGGCTGACGGAAGAATAAGCCACCATCGCTTTCAGATCTGTTTGCCGCCACGCCAGCAAGCCGCCATAAATCATCCCGAATAAGGCCAGGAACACCAGCAAGGGCTGCAAAACATGGGCGGCTTCAGGCAACATCGTCACGATTCTTATCAAACCATAAGCACCCATTTTCAGGAGGATACCGGATAGCAAGATACTGATGGGGCTGGGGGCTTCGACGTGGGCAAGCGGTAACCAGCCATGCAGGGGGAAAATCGGCATTTTAACGCCGAACCCGACCAAAAACCCAAGGAAAGCCAGCACTTGCAAGTAGCCAGGCATGTGCTGGGCAGCCAAGTTCATTTTGGTCATCAAAGAATCATGCCCCGGCACATACTGGTAAATGGCGATAAGGCTCAACAGCATAAAAACCGAGCCGCCCATCGTATACAAGACAAAATTGAGGCTGGCGGCATGTCGCCGCTTGCCGCCCCAGCGGTCAATCAGGATAAACAAAGGGATTAACGTAAGCTCCCAGAAAATATAGAAAAACCGCCAATCTTGGGACAAAAACACCCCCAACATGCCGAACTCAAGCATAAGGATACAGATATGGTAGCCCTTAATCCCTTTGGTTAGGCTGAACGAAGCCAATAAGGCCACAGAAGTCAGCAAGGTTGCCAGTAAGACCATAGGTGCAGACAAGCCATCCACCCCTAACGAATATGCACTGCCAAGTTTGGGGTTAAGGACAAAAAACTCTTTGAATTGCAAGCCAGCATTGTGTTGGTCGTATAAAGCAACCACGAAAAGACTGACTAAAAGGGCAATAAAGGTGACCGCATTGGCTATCCAACGGATGAGCTGGGTATGATGGCTTGGGATGAAAATAATAATCAACGCCCCAACAGCAGGTGTCCAAAGTAGAATGCTGAGTATTCCCATCAGTATATGTTGTTCGAATTAGTTTGGGCTGTTGATCGAGTATTAAGCTATTTTACCTGTTAATCTATCTATTTAGCCAGAAAATCAGGGCTAATCGCCATTATCACACAATTAAAATAAGCAACATATATGCCATGTTATGAAAGTCTGCCGTATTGTTTGAAGCGCGTGGAACGGCGATGCCTCGCTAAATTGTTGAGTTCTAGCTCTGAACCAACAGTGGTTTAAATGAACCAAAATCATCGGTGCATTTGAACCAATTCATTTTAGGCAATTACCATTCGACAGCTTAGTGGGAAATAGGGGCGGTATCTTCTATTCCAACCAATTCTTGATGTTTTTTTATTTTTTCCTTGCCATATAAATCAATGGCTTCAACGGTAATATTACTGTCTGGCGACGAAGCAATAAAATCATCAATGGTTTCAAGTATGTCGTAATCGATAAATTGGGCTTTTTGGGCATCAATTGTGACTGTGCTATTTTCTTCAACCAACAAAATGAATTTTCTAAGTAGTGCCTTATTGAGGAAAGAAACGTCTTTATTAAGCGTTATCAGGTAATGATTACCCGTTTTGGTTTGGGTTTTAGTCAACGTAATAGCCGCGTGGTAGTTCGCCCTTATTACAAAGAATAAACCGATAACCATGCCAATCGCCATACCTTTGAGCAAATCCGTCGCCAATATTGCGCCAACGGTAATAACGAACGGCAACAGTTGACTCATACCCTTATGGTAAAATTCCACAAACATCGAAGGTTTAGCCAACTTATAACCTGTGTGCAATAAAATTGCCGCCAAACAAGCCAACGGAATGGCGTTAAGATGGCGTGAGAAAAATAGGACGCTGATTAGCAGAAAAATGCCATGTACAAAACAGGACAAGCTGGTTTTCCCGCCCGCGTTGATGTTTGCAGAACTACGGACAATAACCGCCGTCATAGGTAAACCGCCAAGTAACCCGCTGATAATATTGCCCATGCCTTGTGCCTTAAGCTCACGGTTGGTCGGTGTCAAGCGTTTTAACGGATCGAGCTTATCGGTGGCTTCCAGGCTTAATAAGGTTTCCAGGCTGGCGATAATTGCGATAGTGAACGCGACAACATAGACTTGGGGATTGCTTAAATGGCTGAAGTCTGGAAACACTAAATGGTTAATAAAATCAGCAGGATGCGCTGATACCGGTAAGTTAACAAGATGTTCAGGATTAACCTGCCAATCGGGCGCAAATCTAGCCGCAAGTAAATTGAAACTGACTCCCCACACAACAGTGAGCAAAGGCCCAGGTATTAGTTTCAATAACACTTGCTTCTTAAACCAGGGCAATTCCCAAACGATTAAGATCAGCAAACCGATAACGCTAATAACAACCGCCCCAGGCGAAATGGCATGTAAGGAATCAAACAGTTCAAAAAAGCTCGATTCCGCCGTTTCCGCCATATAATCTTCATCGCCCTCAAAACTGGCATCATAACCAACCGCATGTGGAATCTGTTTGATGATGAGAATCAAACCAATAGCCGCCAACATGCCTTTAATGACGGCAGAAGGAAAAAAAGCACCAATAATTCCAGCCTTAAAAAAACCCAATATCAGTTGCAAAACACCCGCTAAAACGCAAGCCACTAGAAAAGCCGGAAGGCTACCTAGCGTTTGTATGGCATTGAAAACTATTACAGTAAGCCCAGCGGCAGGGCCCGAAACGCTCAGTTGCGACCCACTAAGCCAAGCCACCACCAAGCCACCCACTAAACCCGCAATCAAACCAGAGAATAAAGGTGCTCCCGATGCCAGGGCAATGCCCAAACACAGCGGCAAAGCGACCAAGAATACGACAATTCCAGCCGGGACATCTTCTTTAAGATGGCGAAAATAATAGCGTGCTTGATGTATCATGTTTAGCTCCTTTGAATTAAGTGTAAGCACTTAATGTAGTATTGAATCAAAATAATATGCAACTGAAATACGTTTACACTCTTCACGCTGACACTAAAACGACAACATGAGTTCCAGATTACCCTCAATCTTGACTATTTGAACTGCCTGCTGAAAAAAACCATGAATAGTGGCAATGATGAAAACCAACAAACTGCCAAAGCAAAAACATCATGACTGAAAAAATGGGCACCACGTATTTCCTGATTGATGCCAAAAATAAATCCGGTAAGCAATCCAGCCGTTAAGCCCTGATATTTATACTCCGGCTTAACCAGCAAAAAGAAAAAATACAGACTGACAAAGGTAAAGCCAAGCCCTGAATGACCTGATGGAAAGCAATGCCCCACAGTTAAGCGGTCATCAATAGCATCGAACAATCGGATATGTGGTTTATTGCCCCCAAATAGTGCCAAATCCCAAGGACAATAGATGTGGGTATGGCTTTTTAGATAAGTGATGATAAACGGCCCAGCCAAACTGGCGAACAACAAAAAAGTCAGATGACGGCGATAAGCGTAAAAAGCGGATTTCGAACGAAAAGCTGTCAGCCAACAAAGCAGCAAAACAATCCCAATGGCATACACAATATAACGTCCGACCTTATGCAAGACGGTTTGGGTTAGCCAATGTTCCCGATAAGGCCATTGATGGAGTTCCACGTTGTAAAAATGGCTGGCTAACCAAACATCCAATTGCGTAAATTCCAAGCACAGCTCAAGCAATAGCAAGGCAAACATTGGTAGTAGCAGATGGTTTTTGATGAAATTGTCACTTTTAATGGTTATTTGGGTAGGCAAAGCAATCCTTAATTTGTATTGAACATCATTCGTATAAACATTAGCTAATAGGGGAAACCTTTATATTTTTTGTCTGTTGTTAATTCATCCCAATCCAAGCCCCTCTAGCAACAGGTCATTTTATCGTAAGGTCATAAATTTTTTTTCGTCTATTTGTCTGTGTTGTCTGAGTAATAGCAACATCTACAATCTTCGATTTGCGACATTGTAAGAATCAGAGGATAAGAAATCGCTTTTTCCATCACTTATTAAGTAGTTATACCTATTGATTAATTCTGTAATATTAATTTATGATACATTCTTAACCGTAGCTTAAGGACAAAAGATGGTTTGTAATTTATCTCCATGCTGGTTAAAACTGCTCTACAAGCGGATACGTTGTCATTTTTTCTATTGACAATTACAGTTGTTAATTAATGTCCGCCGGCTTTGCCGATAGAAAAAATAATTGCAATAGAAATATGAGGTTGAACACCCTTTTTAACTTGTGCTTTCGATACGTTTTGTGCAGTTAGTTAAGCCCTTAATATCGAAACTTGAGTTAAAACGGCGATTTTTTTTAAAATGAAGTTATTTTTACTACTTTAACAGCATGGTAGAAAACACCTTCCATGACAGAATCATTAACTTAATAAGGAGTTCAACGCTATGAAAATACAATTCGTCAAGCTTGGCATCGTTGCCTTTTTGGCTTTGTTAGTTGGAGGATGTATCGTAAACCCGACTCCAAATGCCGGACATTTTTCGATGTCTGAAGCGGAAACCAAAGCCGCCCAATATAATTCATTACAAACCTTCAATGCAGATCGAGAAGCTCATCGAGCCGTACTAAGAGATGAAGCAGAAGTGAGAGCCTGGGAAAGCAATATTACGCGCCCAAATAACGTCATAATCGTTCCACGTCGATAGCTTATCGATAATAACGTATTGCAATAAATTTACATTTTAATAGGAGAATAGCTATGAAAAAATTTATCTTACCTCTACTTGGTTCAGTTTTAATTGCCAATTTAGCCACTGGCTGTGTTGCGACCCCTGCCGGCCCAAGTATAGGCTCATTGGGTGCAGGATCGGATACCGCTTACTTGAATGCCTCTCGTGGTCGTGCCGATGCACAGGTGACTGCTGTTCAAGCCGAACAATACAGGCGGCAACAAGCTATAGTCAGTGACGAAATGGCACTGGAGCAACAAAAACGCCAAAATACCTTACAAAACACCAATGGTCTTCTGCAAGGTATTGGTACTATTATGCAAATGGTGCCACGTTAATACGTCAGCAATAGACAACTGTCGATTTCGTTATCCTGCCACAGGCGTGGATAACGAAATCACAACCTGCTATTGCTGAATGGAATGCTCTATAGGAAAAGGATAACTGCCCTTTCGGATATTGAAAAACGCCAACTCTGGCAGACTCGTTAAAACGCCTCTAGCTCCAATTTTAAGCCCCCTGCCCTCGTCGAGTGGCAAGCTAAACAACCCCCATACACTTTGACTGGTAGCTGCTAGGGTATTGACCGCACCAAACAACGGCCTAAGCAAAGCTGCATCATCGGTAAAAAACACAAACCAGGCATCATCGGGATTATGGTTGTAAAGGCTAGAGCTGAATACGTTCGATTCACGGGCATACACCCAGCTATCGACTTCCCTATCATACATCTTGGTCAATTCTTGTTGCCTGTAAGCTGGCAGTTCCCTGATGTTGACGACCTTATACGTCTCTTGTACCGAGTCAAATGCTTGAAATGGGATAAAATTTAGTTGGGGATCAACAAATCCGCCCAGCATCTGTTTGGATTGCCCCGCTACCGCTTCGTTGATGTTTTCCAAAAGTGCGGTAACGCAATTTTTAGTCAATAAGTGGTAGGCATTACGGTCACTGTCTTCCTTAAGTTGACGTTCTCCTGCCAACTCCTGATAATTCAAGGCAGCTTCTAGCTGTTCTGCGGACAAATCCGTTAATAAAAAACGGGTTAGAGGAATGCTTTTATTGGGCAGTGCTTGTTCGCTTTGATAACGTAATTCTCCTGTTTTGTCGCTTTTTAACCATTGTTGGTAACGGTTTGCGGCTATCTCCAGATTTACGTAACGTCGTTCATAAGCACCTGAACCTTCATCTAAGTCAGAGAATGCTTCAAGCATATCTTTTAAATCATTACGACGCTGCTTTTGTAACTGTTCTGCATAAAGTGCTAGCTGTTGCTGGGGGATAGCAATGACTTTTTCGTCCGTATCATCCAGAAATGTCCAATGCCGGGTTTGTATGGAGTGTTCGATAACGATCAACCGTGCCAAAGTTACAAACAAGGCATAGCCCCAGTCAGGTCGTTTTGAAACCATTAATGATTGGGCTGAGAGCAGTAAATCATGTCGGAATGTTTCCGCTAGACGTATTTCTGCATCATTTAGCTTCATGCCAGGTAGACTGACTTCAAAACACGCGCTGTTCGTCAAAGATTGAGCCTTCTGCAAAACCTGTAAGGCTAGAAAACCGTTCAGCAAATCACTGTAACGTTCAGAAAAAGCATAGTGGGAAGGGTTGGTTGAGTTATCATTTATTTGAGTCAAAGGAAAAAGCTGGCGTAGTGCTTTATCCGTTGCAATAATCTTTTGCGCCAGAAACTCTTTACCATATCTCCCTTCAAGTTGCTGTTTTAACTTAGCTATGATGTTTGTACTTGTGCTTTTCGTAGCGCATTCAGCAGACGCTTTTACAGCACCCAAATTACCATCGCCGTAAAACAAACCAGCCCCAGGTGACTTTAGCGATGTTTCTGATCCTAATGCAGATAAAGCCGATACAGGCTTACCTGCTTTCCATTCCAATAAAGCCTGTAATAAAGCTTGGTCTTGTTCTAACGCTTTTAAATGCTTTAGTTGCTGTGTCTGCCCGAAAAACCGCACCTTAAAATAACTGCTTATGCGGTCATAAGCAGTATCTGACACCTCAATATCGGCAATATGTATGGTGCGGTTTTGCAGCAATTGATAATTAACCCGAAAGGCTTCGGCTTTGTGTTTAAACAGTCGAATCAGCGCATTTTCGTATTGGTAGTGGTAAACATCATCACCTAACTGCACGGCAACATGCCCACCACTTGAATTACCTTCGCTGGCTTCTATGTATAAAAATTGGACTATCTTGGCATGTGCGCTACCCGCAAATAACAGCAATCCCAATAACGCAACTTTCACCCTTTAAAGTCTTTAATTGTCATAGCCTTCTTGAATATCACTCATCTTGCCGCTATCGCCATTGGTAAACTGCCTTTTGTAATTATCGTACTGAATACCTGAAATATTAGCTTTTTTTAGACCCTTGCCGATAGCTCTATAAGTTTTTGGATTGGCTTCCCAATCCACGATGCCGTTCTGTGAGGCAACATCACTGATGCCTTTCATAAAAGCGTGTTGATCGGTATGGCTGGAATTAGTACGCATATACGTCACCGTGAAATCTTTGACTTCATTTTCGTAACGATTATCGTCTATCTTTTTCTCATCCTTATCGTTGTTTTTGCTGGAAGATGTTGAAGAATCTGAAATACTTTCCGAACTTTTGGCGATAGAACCCGCGCTATCTGAGATTGAACCAACACTATTGGATATGGAACAGGCGTTGAGGGCAAGCACAGCACACGCACCAAGAACCACAAAACATATTGTTTTTAAACGACTTAAAGCAACCATAACCTCTCCAAAGTATGCGAATAACTGTACGACAAAGACTTAAAACCCTACAAACCCTAAAATCGGCAAGCAGCCAGCAATTGCTTTCCCGTTTAACCTGCGGACATCGTACCAGTTTATCGCTAGGGTTTGAATCTTTCTAACCCAACAATACCGCCGAAGGTTTACGATAACGAAAACTCTGGCTTGCATCGCAAGACCGTCATATTATAATCCCTGTGTTTTTTACGATCATTAAGGAAATAAATATGAAGAAATTTTGCCTGACCATTTCGCTGCTGCCTTTCTTGTTCGCGGCGACCGCCTACGCGCACGGCCCCGTACGCCAAAAAGTTGAGGAAAAAATCACCATTAATGCACCCGCCCAAAAGGTGTGGGGCATCATCAAGGAATATGGTGATATGTCGTGGTTACCTGCTGTTAAAAGCACTACCGTTAACGGCGGCAACAGCGAAGGCGCAACCCGTGTATTGACTTTACAAGACGGTGGCACGATTACCGAAGAGCTCAAAAAGTATGATGAAGGCAAAATGTCTTACGCTTACAAAATATCAGAAATGAGCACTGCAAAAACCATTACCCACGCCGGCGCTGAAGAAAAAGTACCTGTTTTGCCAGTAGACAACTATGCCGCCAGCATAGACTTGGAAGCGAAAGGCGAAGCCACGCTGGTCACATGGAAGGCGGGCTTTTACCGTGCCTATGTCAACAACAACCCACCACCAGAAATGAATGAAGAAGTTGCTAATACTGCGGTAAAAGGCATTTTTAAAGCTGGGTTGGAAAATCTAAAGTCTTTGGCTGAGAAGTAGAATTACCTCAGCAAATCAGGCCAATAAGGTGCTAAAACCAAAATACCTTTCAGTAGCCATCGCGTTACTTACCGCTGTTTTGGTCACACCGCTTGCGGCAGCGCCTTTTGCCTACATCAGCAATCAACTGGATGACAGCGTATCGGTTATTGATACGCAATCAGGCAGTGTCGTTGACACCATTGCCGTTAAAGGCAAACCGGCTGGTGTTGCGGCATCGCCAGATGGCAGCAAAGTCTATATCAGCACACCAGAAGCCAAGGGTTTTGCTGTTATAGACACCAAACAGCGCAAAGTCATCACCACAGTCAACGTTAGCGAAGGCTCATTAGGAATAACTGTTAGTCCAGATAGCAAGCATATTTATGTTGCTGACTGGTATAACAACACTGTCTCGGTGATTGATGCCGACAGCTTAAAAATCGTCGGTTCGATTGCTGTGGGACAATCGCCATCTGGCCTAATGGTTAGCCCCAACAACCGCTGGCTGTATGTCGCCAATCGCATTGATAATTCGGTTTCCAAAATCGACACCTATAAGCTGGCTGTTGTAAAAACGGCACAAGCTGGTGAACACCCCTTTGGCTTGACGCTCGACACCCGTGGCGACCGCCTGTATGTCGCTAATGTAAAGAGTGACGATGTAACTGTCATTGAAACCGCGACGATGAAGGCCATTGCCAATGTAAAAGTCAATATGCTG
This sequence comes from Methylomagnum ishizawai, assembly GCA_945861705.1. Classification (GTDB taxonomy): domain Bacteria; phylum Pseudomonadota; class Gammaproteobacteria; order Methylococcales; family Methylomonadaceae; genus Methyloglobulus. Next base: position 43,756 of record CAMAVM010000015.1, read on the forward strand.
CCTTATGCAACCGCCTTGGCACTGAATGACAGTCGTTTGTTTGTGACCAATCAGGATGACGGCTCAGTATCGGTGATCGACACGGAAACATTGCAAGAAATCGGCTTGATACCCGTCGGCGAAAAACCCGAAGGCATCAACACCCACCCAGACGACCGATACGTCTATGTAGCAAACTGGTTTGACAGCAATGTTTCTGTCATTGATGCCAGGAATTTAAAAGTCGTCAACACTATCAAAACTGGCGAAGGTAGCCGAGGTTTTGGGCAATTTTTCAGCACACATTAATATTCTCAATCAGGCAAAACAATGGCAGAAACAGTAGACGATTTAACCGTCAATTATGAAGATGGCGGCATTCAAACAGTTAAGGAACTGGACAAGAAAGTCCTGACCAAAGGCGCATGGGCCACATTAATGTTCCGTTATCAAGACTGGAACAATGCGAAAGGCGAATACGGCCCAGACAAATATACCATCCGCCGTTATCAAAAACAGAACGGCGAATACCGTCAAAAATCCAAGTTCAATATTTCCAGCAAAGACCAAGCCAAGAGTATTATTGAGGCTTTGTCGGGTTGGGTTGGGGTTGAGTAATGCAGCAGATTAGGCACAGCAATAGCGAAACCCAATAGCCAAAGTTTCAATTTAATGGGCTTTATCGCCTTGCACAGCACGGAACAACTATGACTCATAGTACCGAGTTTAATTGCAATTTCATTGATGGTGCGTATCTTGAAATCAAAGGTGATGACCAGGATGAGTTTATTGTCGAATGCAATGATTTGGATGATCCCGAATTCACTCTGACCTGTGAAATCAAGGGTAACCAATGGGTACGTACGCCGCACCGATATTTTATCCGCTGGAAAATCAGCGTCTTCGACAAAAACAGCAAGAACCTGTTGTTCCAGCAAAGTTACGACTGTAAAGATCAGCGGGTCTATGTCGCTTTTGAATCCAATGCGTTGGGCGATACCTTGGCGTGGTTTCCGGCAGTGGAGGAATTCCGCAAAAAGCATGGTTGTCAGATAATTTGTTCAACTTTTATCAATGGCTTGTTCAAAGACCAATACCCTGACATTGAGTTTGTCGAGCCTGGGGAAACCGTCCACGAACTGTATGCCATGTACCGCTTAGGCTGGTGTTATAAGGAGGACGGCGAATATGATTACAGCAAAAACGTCCAGGAATTCAAAGAGCAACCCTTGGGGCAATCGGCTTATGATATTTTGGGAATTGACTTTAAGGAGATCAAGCCCCGCCTAAAATCGGTATCTTTGCCGCGCCCAATGGACAAACCCTATGTCTGCATCGGCTTTCATACGACTACGCAAGCAAAATACTGGAACAATGCCAGTGGCTGGGACGAAGTGGTGCGGTTTCTGCGCTTTAAGGGTTATAGCGTGGTTTCGCTCTCGCGGGAGGGCAAGGAACACATGGGCAACAAACTACCCAAAGGTGTTAAGTGCCTGCCGGAGGGTTCGTTGGATGTCGTCATCAATTACCTGCGCCATGCCAAGTTGTACATCGGGTTGGGCAGTGGTTTAAGCTGGCTGTCTTGGGCTGTCGGTTGCAAAACCTGCCTTATTAGCGGATTTTCCTATCCTTATTCGGAAATGCAGGATTGTATTAGGATTTTTCCCGAAGGCGATGTGTGTACGGGCTGTTTTAACCGCCATCGGTTGAACCAAGACGACTGGCTGTGGTGTCCAGACCATCAAGATACCCCAAGAATGTTTGAATGTACTCGCCAGATAACTGGGCGGCAAGTGATTGGGGCGATTACGCCTTATTTGTAATTCCCCAAGGCTAACTTAAGCACTGAGCGTCATTCGACTAGCCAAGATAAACAGCAAAATACTCGATAGCCCTGGTGGGTTTATTGAAGTATCAGAGCAATAATTTTGTTCAGGGTTGCTTACAATTAATACCACCCCCACCGCAACAGCTTATAGCGTTGCGGTAGGGTTAAAAAAGGCTAGGCAATTTACTTAGGCTTAATATTGATTGTGGCTAACAGTACGGGAAAAGCCGCCGTTCCGCTACCGTCTGCGTCAAACTCGAGTCTAATGGTGCTAGTGGGGCTGAGAACAGGGATAGTAGTCAAGGGTATGCCACCAAGTGATGTTAGGCAAGAACCCACTCTCATATGAAGGTTGCCATCCCGTGATCTGGCTCTGAGTTGATAGGTAAACGTTCTTCTGGACTCACCTGTGCCTGCCAATTCACAGACTTAGCCACTTGGGAAGATGGCACTTAAAGTGCTGATGTCATTATCGAAATTACTTTGGGTAATCAACCCATTTTTAACCTTAATTTTAAGCTCAAGTCTTTGCCTGCTACCCTTATGGCTAGAGGTTCGTTTAAAAGATGCTTTGACCACATCCGAAGTAATGCTCGCTGCAAGACGGCACTTGGTTCTAGAACTTGAGCTAGAACTCGATGAAGAACTAGAACTTGCGCTAGAACTCGAAGTTGAGCTAGAACTGCTCCTGGAGATACTACAAGACATAGTTGAAGTGCCAGATGAAGAATTGCCGGAACTTCCGTTTGAACCGTTATTGTCTGAACCGTCCTTTGCGAACGCAGGTGTTGCTGCGGCTATGCTGCCCACCAGTAAAAAAGCCAATTCTCTGTGTTTTAATGATCTCATAAAAATCCTCGTTGGTAAAAATAACGCCTTTAGGCTTGAATTAGCCTCACTGATGAAATTTCAAATTTTGTTGACACCCGTATATGACTAAAAAGGTCAGAAAGGTTCAATGTCTATTAAATATTTTCGTATCGATAGAGTTAAATGTGCGCCAACAGTATGCAATTAATAAGCTGCAATATCCTTACGATACAATAATATCACATGTTTGCCAGCTATCATTCGGCGCAATATGTAGTCGCTGATGCGCTTTTATTTCTTCCCAATAAAAAACACTTGCACATTCGATTCCCACGCCGGAGCGTAGAAACGATAAAATGTAGAAACGCAAAATCTTGAACCACTACGAACGTTCCTTTTATGGACATTTTTTAGCAATCCACCTGAGCTAGGTTATAATTATAAGCAATTTGAACACAGCAAAACACAGCGGATTATGAGCATTACACTTTCGAACAGAGTTAAAAAAGTTAAACCTTCACCAACCTTGGCAATTACCGCCCGTGCCGCAGCTATGCGGGCAGTGGGCAAAGATATTATCGGGCTGGGTGCAGGCGAACCCGACATGGATACGCCAGAACACATCAAGGCCGCTGCCGTCAAAGCTTTGGATAACGGCTTTACAAAATACACAGCCGTCGATGGCACACCTGGCTTGAAAAAAGCAATCATTGCTAAGTTTAAAAATGACAACGGTCTGGATTACACGCCTAAACAAATCTTGGTATCCTGCGGCGGTAAGCAAAGTTCTTACAACCTAACCCAAGCTTTGCTAAATCCAGGTGATGAAGTCATTATCCCTGCGCCGTATTGGGTATCGTATCCCGACATGGTGTTGCTGGCGGATGGCGTTCCTGTCATTATCGAAACGACGCAAGAACAACGCTTTAAGATCACGCCGGATCAGCTACGCAAGGCAATTACCCCTAAAACGCGGCTGATCTTTATCAATAGCCCATCTAATCCTTCTGGCATTGCTTATTCTTTTGATGAGCTAAAAGCGTTAGGCGATGTGCTAAAGGATTTCCCCAACATCATCATCGCCACGGACGATATGTATGAACACATCCTTTGGGAAAAAGGCACATTCGTCAATATCCTGAACGCGCATCCTGAGCTTTATGACCGTACCGTGGTAATGAATGGCGTATCGAAAGCCTATTCCATGACCGGCTGGCGTATCGGCTATGCGGGTGGTCCAGCGGATTTGATTGAAGCGATGTGTACCATCCAATCGCAAAGCACCTCCAACCCAACTTCTATCTCGCAAGTTGCTGCCGAAGCGGCTTTGACTGGCGATCAAAGCTTTATCGACCGGATGTGCGTTGAATTCAAGAAACGCCATGATTATGTTTTCGCTGAATTAAACTCCATAGATGGCATCGAATGTATTCCTACGGATGGAACTTTTTACGTGTTCCCAGATGTCAAAAAATTAATTGCTCGGCTGGATGGCATTGAAGACGATCTTGCATTTTCTGAATATTTGATCGAAAAAGCAGGTGTTGCATTAGTGCCAGGTTCTGCATTTGGCACACCTGGGCATATTAGAATTTCTATTGCGACTAGCATGGCTAATTTACAGAATGCGTTGGAGCGGATCAAGAAAGCAATCTGAACCATTATCGCAACCTGACTCGGCACAGTAATTGGAGAAAATAACGATGAAACCACAAAACCCTGAGCCAAAAGGCAGTCTTTTGGCTAATTTTATCTACAACCCTGCTCGGAGTTTTATCACCGTTGCGCTGTTATTGCCGTTATTTGTTGTGGTGGAAGCAGTTTCTGCTGATGATGCCAAACCAGGGTTAATCAGGACAACGCTGATGGAAAATACGGTCGAATTGCCTAGCAAGAGTATCAATTCCAAAGTGATACGCGTCACTTTCCCACCCGCTTTCAAAACGCCTTGGCACACCCATGAAGGGCCTGGTCCACGTTATGTCGTCAAAGGTAAGCTCAAAGTGACTGAGGATGGCAAAGTCAATACCTACTCGGTCGGTGAAGTGTTTTGGGAATCTGGCAAGTTAATGGCAGTTGAAAATGTCGGTGCAGAAACGGCGGAATTGATTATTTTTGAGCTCGCACCCAGCAATTAGACAAAATCATTCCCGTCCTGATAAAAACGGTACAAAACTCACCGACTCCAACTCTTCAGCTTCATAACCCTTTTCGGAGCGTATGACACGTTGTAGTGTTTGTCTGCCACCCTCGCCGATTGGTATCACCATCACACCACCCATTGCCATTTGTTGCAGCAAAGTTTCGGGTATTTCAGGTGGCGCTGCGCTGACCAAAATACCGTCAAACGGAGCATACTCAGGCCAGCCCCAACCACCGTCATTATGTATAAAACTGACATTCTTAATCTTCATGTCCCAAAGATAGCCCTTGGCTTTTCGCTGTAACGGCAGAATTCGCTCGACGGAATACACATGATCCGCCAATTGCGCGAGGATGGCGGTTTGGTAACCACAACCCGTTCCTATCTCAAGCACTTTCGACAAGTGTCCCGCTTTTAGCAAAAGCTCAGTCATTCTGGCAACAATGTAAGGTTGGGAAATGGTCTGGTTATGACCGATAGGTAAGGCGGTATCTTCATAAGCCCTACTCGCCAAAGCTTCATCAACAAAGATATGTCGGGGCGTGTTCCGCATCACATCCAATACTTTTTTGTTACGTATGCCTTGCTCGATCAAGCGGTTAACCATGCGGTCACGGGTTCGTTGCGAGGTCATGCCTATTCCTTGTAGGCTTTGGGTCATTGCGTATGCTCCTTGGGCAACCAGGCACTTAATTCTTCGATACGGCTGTACCAAGTCAAATCTAATTGTAACGGAGTTACCGACACATAACCTGTGCTAATGGCGTAAAAATCAGTCCCTACCCCGGCATCCTGTTCTGCGCCCGGCGGCCCTACCCAATAAATAAGCCGTCCGCGAGGATCTTTGCCTGTAATGACGGGTTCTGATTTATGCCGTTGACCTAGCCGCGTGGCTTGATAGCCTTTCAAATCCCTAATAGCAATATCCGGTACGTTGACATTAAGAATAGTGTCTTTGGGCAAAGGCTTGTCGATCAATTGTTTCAATATTGTGACTGCGACATGCGCGGCAGTTTCAAAGTGCGTCACTTCGCCACTGTTTCCTGCCAAAGAAATGGCAACCGCAGGCAATCCTAAAAACCGCCCTTCTGTAGCAGCGGCGACAGTACCGGAATACAGCACATCATCACCCAAATTGCCGCCATGATTGATACCAGCAAACACCATATCGGGTTCTTTCTCCAACAATCCAGTAATCGCCAAATGTACGCAATCCGTCGGTGTGCCATCCACCTTGATAAAGCCATTTTCCCCTACTGAAGCACGAAGCGGCATTTCCAAGGTCAGCGAGTTACTTGCCGCACTGCGGTTTTTATCGGGAGCAACCACCGATATTTCAGCATATTGACCTAATGCACTTGCCAATGCAGACAGCCCTTCAGCCAAGTAGCCATCATCATTGCTTAACAAAATGTACATTAATCATCGCCTAGTTGCGGGTTACGCTATAAAATCCAACAATAGTATCAATTTTGGACAACAAAACCAGCTTTCGTGACAAAAAAAACCATTAGTCCAAAAGATAGTGACCTGTTTCGACAATCCGTAGGAAACGTACGCTCTGTAAAAAGCGACAAAATCGAATTAAAGCCAGATCAGCCAAAACCTTATCCAAAGCCACAACCCTATGATCTGAATGAAGATTGGTACGACGACATCGAGCAAAATCTTGACAACGTAAGCCATGAAGAGACTCTTAGCTATACCGCACCCGGCATACAAAACAGCGTCCTTGCAAAATTACGTAAGGGATTTTTTGGTGTGCAAGCGGAAATTGATTTGCACGGACTGAACAGCAACGCAGCAAAACAACAGCTACTGGACTTCCTGCATGTCAGTACACAGCGCAGTTATCGCTGTGTTCATATTATCCACGGCAAAGGCTACCGCTCTTCTGACCCGCATCCCGTTCTCAAAAACCACAGCAACCGTTGGTTAAGGCAACACAAAGACGTACAGGCTTTCTGTTCAGCATCACCAAGACAAGGTGGTGCTGGTGCTGTTTTCGTGTTGTTGAAAGTATCTAAGGAACACTTCGATAGAGGCGACGAGTAGGCTAAGGTTGTTTTAACCTTGTTAAAAGAGATAGCGTTAGAACAGCAAGACAGGCTAACCAGCTCAGTAATTGACAGTTGCTTAAGGTGAACGTGACCGCCCAGCCCAGCCTTTCCCCAAGTTCAGGGTATGCCTGTATAAAATCACGACCAATCATAAAAGCCCTGATTTCTCCGACTATTAAACCCACCATATAGAACAGAATTAACCAGCCTATGTACTTATGTTGCTGATTATTTGCAGCATTGGCATCTATTAATCTAGCGAAATTAAAGTTCGATAAAGCGACTTGTTGATTAACTAAACAACGAATGCAGAATAATCCTAACAATCCAGCTACCGGTATTACGGCTAGTTCAAACGGAAAACTGGTGTAACGCCCGTCTACTGCTAATACGTAGGTTTTATATAATGCTAACGCAATCACGATGAAATAAACCGTGTTAAGCGCAAGGGTTGCGGTTTTATTTGTCTTTTCGTCTATGAGCATCTTGCTTGCTCTGTAGGTAAGCAAGCCAGCAACAACGATATTCAACAATACGATTAGCACGGCTTTCATCCTTTGCCAGTCATCGTAGCTGGTGTACCAGGATTTATCGCCATGAAACACCAGTAAGGCGCAAAGCACTTGAATAAACACAAGGAAAAAGAAGGTGTTAGTCGAAGACTGCTGGTGCAGTTTTTTGGCATAGAAAGCAGTACAACAAAGCATTAAGAGCGATGCAAGCAGAAATTGATTAAACCATTTCACGTTTTCATAGACTTTTCCAGTCAACGGAAAAACTTCTTCGCGATCTACCGAAAATAATCCCCAATTTGCACCGATTACACCTTCCAACTCGCTTTTCCAGGATTGGTTAAAGGCCTCGACGATATTGACATCAAAATGATTATCAGCAGCCACTTTCAACAAACCACGAATGAATGCCGCCTCATTAACCACACTGGGAACTGCCCAACCGCGCTGCTTGCCGACACTAGGCCAACCGGATTCACCGATGAGAATAGGTTTACCTGGTGAAATGGTTTCGGCCTCTTTTCGGACTTGCTTATAAATGCGCTCAATATGCGCTGGGGCATTTTCAACCGAAATCGGCTCGTCTTCCCAATACGGCAGGATATGGATGGTAATGAAGTCAACTTCCTTAATTAAATCAGGGTGTTTCATGTACATCGACCAAACGTCGGCATAGCTTACCGGCTGCTTGATGCGTTTTTTAACTTCGCGGATGTATTCGACCAGTTCCTCCGGCGTTCTTTCTCCACGCAGTAATACTTCGTTGCCGACCATAACACGTTTGATGACATCAGGATTGGCATTAGCAGACGCAACTAACGCTTCTATTTCCATACGGGAATCTTCCGGCAAATAACCAATCCATGCGCCCTGTATCATGTTCAAGCCATGTTTGCGTGCCAATTCTGGGATAACCTTCATACCTAGTGAGCTGGAATAGGTGCGGATGGTGTGGGTTTTGTCCGCCAACAATTTCAAATCTTCGTCGATTTGTTCTGGCGAGGGGAATTGCAACAGTAACGGGCTTTGACCTTCCCGAAATGGTGCAAAAGACAGGCTGTTGAGCTTCCCATCTGGGACATCCAACCCTACATCTTGAGGTAGGTTTGTCAAATAGCCACACAAGCCGCTGAGTAAAATAATTAGGGTGGAAAATAAAACAATTCTCATGAATACAATTTATATTATGGGTGTAAGGTTTACTGTGCAAAGACGATTACCCGTTGGCTAATCCTCCCATTCCAATTCCGCATAGGCCTTGGTTACGTTTTTGCGGTGGAATTTGTCGAACAACTTCCATTTTCCCTTAAAAGATACTCCAATCGTTGCAACCGCATCTTCCAAAAACACACCTTTTTTTATCGCAGCCCTTACTTCGGCAAGTAAAGCACTTAGGTATGCTTTTTCCGGCATCATACTTTTCGGCCAATCGTTAACCAAGGAACCGTGTCCTGGAATGACTATTTTATAGGATTTACTCTCTAACTTGTCCAATTCTGTTAACCAGCCTTTAAGGCTACCATCAACAGAAGGCAAATGTTCGATAAATAGCAAATCAGACAACCATAAGGTATCGGTTTGCGGATCATACACGCTCAGATCGTTATCGGTATGCGCGGCTGGATGCGCGGTCAGTTTTAGAATGCGCTCACCCAAATCGAGATCTAGCTCACCGCTTACAGCAATTTCAGGTGGAATAATATCCTCATCAGTTAAGGTTATGCCCAGTAATTCCGGTGCTTTTTGGATGTAATAATCACCACGAACTGACATCGCCCGTGCCAGTTTTTCATGCCCAACAAACTTTGCACCCGTGTTTTTGAACGCCGAATTGCCATAGATATGGTCGGGATGAACGTGGGTGTTAATTACATAGCAAATCGGCTTAGATGTGGTGTTATCTATAGCGTTCTTCAACGCCATGCCCTGCTCTGGATTGCCGCCCGTATCAACCACAGCCACACAACGCTGACCGACAATAAAGCCAATATTGGCAATAGCCCCATGATTTTTAGTGTCAGAAAACTCTTGTACACCCCAATGCACATAAATGCCTGGTGCAACTTGGTTTACGGATAATACCGGTGCAGCAAATATTATCTGTGGCAACAAAATCACAAACAGAACAAGCACGTTTTTCATCAACAGCCCCAGATTTAAGATAATAGCGACCAGAAAAGGTGGCGATGTGAAATGATAAGGCATTTAAGCCAGAGCAATCCACTAAAAACCGTATCGCCAATATTGCAAAAAAGCTGAGGCATAATCATCAGCCCTGCCTGCATTCGTGTTATCGCCACTTGCGGATAGCGATATTCATTTACGCTCAACTCGCGTAAAATTACGTTAAGATTACCTTACCTCATTAAGTGGAACACTATGAAAACAGTTATTTTTTCCAGCGTCCTGTTAGTTAGCATTTTGTTATTTTCAGTTACCGCTACTGCTGAACAAGCCGCTGAAGAATGGCAGAATACGACAATTACCGATGCCACTATCAAAAAAATACAGGAATCTAAATACGAATATAAAAAATGTGTCGGCGAACAAATGCAGAAGCCAGCGTACCTGAAAATGGACAGTCGCAATGCGACAGACGAAATCATCAAGTATTGCGAACCTGTGCTATCAAAAATACGGGAAGTTTATCTGGCTGAAAAAGTGCCTGGTGTGATTGCAGACCGTCATTTGCGGCAAATCCGTATGCAGATAACACGTAACGCTTTACAAGGATTAATGTTTGAGCAAGCCGCTCGAAAAGCAGGTCAGCCATGAGTTATCTTGAAACCCTGAACACGACAATGACAGTTGATTTGTCGCTTAGACCGACCACGTTTGACATCTGGCATGTGGGTTTGGCTGCTACAGTAGTGGTGTTGATGGCAATTGTCATCTTATTGCTGCTGCTTTTGCTATTCAGCCGAAGCCGAAATAAGACCGCTTTCCAAGCCGCTATCACCCAACCTTTGCAAGCACAAATTATTGAGCCTACCGTCAAAATCATCGAAAAAATCATTGAAGTCGAAAAAATAGTGCAAGCACCGATGCCAGAACCTGTCATCCTCAAGGAATACACGCCGGATGCTGCCTTGCAAGTGCTGGGTTTATTGCAAAAAGAAGCACGGTTTATTGATTTTCTTAAAGAGGATATTACCGCCTACAACGATGCTGATATTGGCGCTGCCGCACGGGTGGTACATGATGGTTGCAATAAGGCTCTCAACGAGCATTTCAGCCTTGCACCCATCCGTTCAGAGCAGGAAGGCAGCAACATTACCGTTCCTGTCGGCTTTGATGCCGCCGCTATTCGATTAACGGGCAATATTGTGGGTAATGCGCCATTTACGGGCAGTTTGGTTCATAAGGGCTGGCAAGTCACTGAAGTGCGTTTGCCAAAACTGACGCAGGGTCATAATCCTAATATTGTGGCGGCGGCGGAAATTGAGTTATAACCCTTATAATTCTTAGCAATTTCATTTACATACATCCATAATTCCTGATGAATCGCCCTAATATGCCAAAATATACCGTTGGAATTGATTTAGGCACGACCCATTGCGTCATGTCATATTCCGACCTTGCTAACTTAAACGATGATAAGTTTACACAGCAAGTCATGCCAATACCCCAACTTACCGCTCCAGGAACGGTTGAAGATAAGTTGCAATTGCCGTCCTTTATCTACCAAGCCCACGCTGCGGAACTTGCCGAAGGTACAGCCGTCCTGCCGTGGACGAACAAGCCCCAACATTTGGTAGGCGAAATTGCCCGTAACATGGGCAGCAAAACGCCAATCCGTTTGGTGTCCAGTGCCAAGAGTTGGCTGTGCCATTCCGGTGTCGATTGCAAAGCGGCGATTTTGCCTTCCGATGCGCCCGAAGAAGTGGAGCGTATCTCGCCGTTCCAAGCGACCATCGCTTATCTTCAGCATCTCAAAAGCGCGTGGTTATTTCAACATGCCGATGCACCGCTGGAACAGCAAGATGTTGTCATTACCGTACCTGCCTCGTTTGATCCGGCAGCTCGTGAGCTTACTGTAGAAGCAGCACGCGTGGTTGGTCTTGGTCATGCGATTTTGCTGGAAGAACCGCAAGCCGCGTTTTATAGCTGGATCGAAAAAAATCATGATAATTGGCGCAAGCAAGTCCATGTCGGCGATATTATTCTCGTCATAGACATTGGCGGCGGCACGACTGACCTGTCGTTAATCGCCGTCACTGAAAGCGACGGCAACCTGGAATTGACCCGTGTGGCGATTGGCGACCATATCTTGCTCGGCGGAGACAATATGGACTTGGCGCTTGCGTATACTGTGAAGGTCAAAGTGGAGACGGAAGACAAACCACTGCAACCCTGGCAATTTCAAGCGTTGACGCACAGTTGCCGCGATGCGAAAGAAAAACTGCTCAATAACCTGACGATGGATGTCGCCCCAATCGTGATTGCAAACAGGGGTTCTTCGTTAATCGGTGGCACATTACGGACAGAACTTACCCGTGATGAAGTCAATAATGTCTTGGTGGAGGGTTTTTTGCCTATTGTTGCCGCCAATGCACGGCCTGTTATCCGCGCCCGAACGGGATTAAGGACATCAGGCTTGCCGTATGCCCAAGATGCAGGTATCACCAGGCATCTCGCTGCATTCCTAGCCAAACAACAACGCGCAACTGGGGAGCTGGAAGGCATCAAACTAGCAGAGAATGCCACCTTCATACACCCAACTGCCGTGCTGTTTAATGGCGGCGTGTTAAAGGCAGAATCCTTGGCTGACCGCTTGATGTCTGTATTGAATGGCTGGTTGCAGGAGGAACAATCCTCACCAGCACGGCTGTTATCCGGCACTGACCTTGACCTCGCCGTTGCCAGGGGTGCAGCTTATTACGGATTTGTCCGCAAAGGCAAAGGCGTACGCATCAAAGGCGGTGCAGCCGCATCCTATTACGTCGGCATCGAAAGCGCCATGCCTTCTGTCCCTGGCATTCCGCCAGAAATCCAGGCCTTATGTATCGCCCCCTTTGGCATGGAAGAAGGGACGCAACAGGAACTGCCAAACGAAGAATTTGGTTTGGTGATTGGCGAACCAGTGCGGTTTCGCTTTTTTGCCTCTACAACTCGCCGTGAAGACAGGGTAGGAACGCGGTTAAACCGCTGGAACCGCAATGAACTCTCAGAACTGGCTGAAATCGAAATCACCTTAGCCAAAGAAGGTCGTAGGTCAGGTGAAGTCGTCCCCGTCCATTTGTGCGCGGCGGTTACGGAAATCGGCACGCTTGAACTGCAAGCCGTGTCCCAAAAAGACAACACGCGTTGGAAGATTGAATTTGATGTTAGATCAGGGGATTAATCGTCCAAAACCTTCCGAGAAGCTTAAAAATCCAAAAATCTCCTTTTTCCAGATGCAAAAGGTTTTTTAGCGATTAGCGTTATAAATTGCCATGTCACTAAAGCAAGATACGATACCTAAACTCAACTATCCTCGGAATTACAGAATAAAATTTAGGCTCAAGTAGCCAAACTTAACAGTCTTTGACTGGATACAAGCCTTAATTCCGCTACACCACACTAATGATTGCTAATCAAAATTCTTTACAACACCTCTAAGGCGCGGAAATCCTGGAATATTTTTTCTCTATTAAGTTTACCGTCACGTTCCAATTCGCTTACTATCGTTGCCATAGTTGACAAGGCACTTTCAATATCATTGAAGGTCAAGTGCGTGGTAAGACACATCCGCACGCCAGCGTTTTTTTGGGGTACAAGTGGATAATTACAAATACAGGTAAAAAATCCTGCATCCAGCATTCTTTTTACTATCTGGTAAGCATTATCTTGTGATCCCGCCCCAAAATAAAAAATGGGCGAAAAGCTATGGTTAACCAGAGGTAGCTCGTTTGCATGAGCATGTTCCCTGAAAAACTTAATCAAAGCATGCAAAACATTTTGCCTAATCGTTATCTCATCCGTCAAATGCAGCTTGGCAGATGCAATACAAGCACCCAATACTGGCGTGGGTATTGGACCACTATAAAGTAATGATGAACCCAGATTTTTTACTAACTGACGGGTTTCAGTATTAGGAAAGACCAAAACACCACCGCAACATCCAAATCCTTTAGCCAGGGACATTGCCAATACCATTTGGGGATGCAGGGGTTTTTTCTGCAACATTAGTCCTCTGCCATGTTTACCTATCCAACTGATACCGTGTGCATCATCAACATAGCAATGAAAGTTCGGATAGCGATCCATTAGCTCATACATTTGTTCAATAGGACAGCCATCACCTAGCATGGAGTAAATGCCATCAGCCATATACCAAATTTTTTCGTATTTGTTATGCTGCTTTTTAATAACATCCTCAAGCGCATCCATATTGCTGTGGCGGATCATACCTACCTTAGTGCCTTGGGTTTGGGCAATTTTCGCCGCATTTTGTACGCTGGCATGAAGTTGATGATCCATAACAATCAAGTCATTGGACGATACTAGTATAGGAATGGCTGATAAAGACCCTAAAGAGGTGGTTTGTGTCACCAAGGTATGATAACCCGTGATTTGATCCAAAAGTGCCTCAAGCTCTTCATTTAAACCTAAACCTATGTATTGGCGTGAGCTAGCAAACAGATTGCCGTACCGTGTAATCGCGTCGATACTTCCAATCTTCACCGCCTCACAGGTATCAAGCCCCACATAGCTACAATTTCCGAAATGGATCAAATCTTTATCCTGCACTCTTACGATGCGTCCATTATAAGTATCTGACTCAACTTTCAATTGAATAATCCCTAAATCTAGCGCATGTGTAATAGCCTTTAGGGAGCGTGCGTAATCATCAGTTGCTGGCTTACTCAAAGTAATAGTTCCGAAGCTGGGTGGTTTTAAGAGTATAAGAATCACTTAGTCTAGCAACGAATCAAGTTCTTGCTGGGAATCCCCTTAATTTAATGATTGATAGTCTTAAGAAAATGCTAAACAAGTTGATTTCGCTTATGATTCGATTTGTTTTCCCTGAATTTACCGAAGGGCTTTTTCAAACCGCTTAAAAAACAGTTAATTCAGGACGTTAGTCAAATGATTACACAAAAATATCTGCATAATAATTCCACTTAAACTCAAATTCATCTATAGTTGAACCTATCAGCGATTGACTTTGTGGCATCTAATGAAGCTCTACATACAAGTAAGATTGACCTTAAGTATTGGCATTATGCTTTTGCAACCTTTAGCCTTTGCTGAAGATGACCTAGCAACCATAAAACCTATAACGGACGACAGTACCGCACAGCTCTTTGCAGACATTCCCTCGGTTTACAGTGCCTCTAAGTATGAGCAAAAAGTCACTAAAGCCCCCGCATCCATCAGCATAGTGACGGGTGATGAAATTAAAAAATATGGCTACCGTACTTTCGGTCAAATTCTTAATAGCCTAAGAGGATTTTATAATACCAGCGACCGCACTTATGGGTATGCTGGGGCGCGTGGTTTCGGTTTGCCATCAGACTACAACAGCCGCTTGTTGCTACTGATAGACGGTCATCGCTTTAATGACAGTATGTTTGATGCTTTTGATACTTCTGAAGGCTTTCCGGTTGACCTAGACATTATTGAGCGAATAGAAGTGGTGCGTGGTCCCAGCTCCTCACTATATGGCACTAGCGCGGTATTCGGAGTAATTAATATCATTACCAAACGTGGACGTGACCAACACGGTGCCAATATCAAATACTCTTATGGCAGTAATGACACCCATAAAACCAGTATGAGTGTTGGCAACCGCTTCAAAAATGGCCTGGAAGCCTTTGTGACCGGCACTTGGTATGACAGCCAAGGTTATGACAAATTATTCTTCAAGGAATTTGACAGCCCTGCCACGAATAACGGCCTGAGCATTGGCAATGATGGCGAACGTGACCGTAAATTAATGCTGAAAGCCGCTTATGGCGATTTTTCGATGTTAACAGGAACAAAGATGTCCCTACCGCTCAATTAGGTGGTCTGTTTAATAACCCAAACCTAAACGCACATGATCAAGCCACTTTTTTTGAATTAAAATACGACCATACCTTTGAAAACCAACTCAATTTACAATCACGAGTTTCTTATAATAACTACCGATTTAAGGGGCAATTGCCCCTAGATCCTTCAATTTTAGGGTCAACAATTAATACATCACTAGTCAATAGCGATTGGTGGCGTTTTGAACTGGAAGCTAGGAAGCTGATGTGGAATGACCACCACATCACCGTAGGCGGACAATATCAAGATAATTTCCATCAATTCCAGACTTTTTTTAATCCTAATATCACATTATTGAATTCGGATGAAAAAACCTATCAATGGGCGCTATTTGTCCAAGATGATTATGCCATTACTGACGAACTGACCCTGAACGCTGGGGTGCGCTTTGATTATTACAGTATTTTTGGCAATACCATCAACCCGCGCGCTGGTTTAATCTACAATCCGTGGCAAAGTACGACCTTCAAGCTGCTGTATGGTCAGGCTTTCAGAGCACCTAATCAAGCTGAACTACATAATACCGTTGGTAGTATTACCCCCAACCCAAGCTTACAACCTGAAAAACTGGATACCCTAGAATTTATTGTTGAGCATTATTTTACCCAACAGCTACGCGGCGAATTCAACGTGTTTCATACAAAGATCGCTGATAATATCAGTTCAGCTCTGAAAGGTACTCAATCGCAGTATCAAAACATTGGTGATGTCGAATCCATAGGCGTTGAAACCCAAATCGAGAATACTTGGGGGGACGGTTTTCAGGGGCGACTCAGTTATTCTTGGCAAGAAACCACCAATCAAAAAACTGGCGAACGCTTGACCAACTCGCCTGAACACATGATTAAGGTCAATCTTATAGCCCCGCTATGGCAAGACAAGGTGTTTGTGGGTTTTGAAACGCAATTTATGAGCAGCCGAAAAACCCCACCAAAACCAGTCAACGGAAATACTACAGGGGGCAGAGTAGGTGATAATGTCATCAGCAATCTCACCGTTTACACCCAAAACTGGGTTAAAGGGCTAGAGTTATCGGCGGGTGCTTACAATCTCTTCGACGAACGTTATTTTGATCCCGCTTCAGCCGATCACGTCCAAAATGCCATACAACAGGACGGCTTAACCTTCAGAGTTAAGGGAAGCATGGATTTTTAAACTATAGTTAAATCACAATTTTCCCTTAAAAAACCCAAAACCGAAAGAAATCCCAGTGATATTCGATAATAAATCGATTGTTAGCCACGCACTAAGTATTTGTACTAATTGCAGAACTGAGGGGCAGGCTTTAATCTGTACTTTTACAGTTGGATCACAATGTTTTCGATTTATGCTTTTTAATTTATCAACACACAAAAGATTGCTCGCCGCATTCATCCTCTTTTGCGTGTGGGCTAATCCGTTACTCGCTGATAAAACGTCCCATATTTTGGTCGTTGCTGGCTCGAATGATGAGCCTTATCAACAAGCGATACGGGGCTTTAAAGAGCAAATCTCCGCGCATAATTCGCTGAAATTTACTGAGCTTGTCTTATCACAAGTCACTTTATCAGGACTTAAAGAAATAGATCAGATCAAACCCGACTTGATTTATGCCTTGGGCAACGACGCAACGAAGTGGGCAAGCCAGCAGACCTCCCGCATTCCTATTGTGTCCACAATGGTGCTTAAAGACGATGTATTCAGGCAAGCGGCTAATATAACCGGCGTAAGTCTTGGTTATTCGTCAAAAATCCAATTCCAGTGGCTAAAAAAGTTTTTTCCGCAGCAAAAAGCCGTCGCAAT
Source organism: Methylomagnum ishizawai (assembly GCA_945861705.1). Taxonomy (GTDB): domain Bacteria; phylum Pseudomonadota; class Gammaproteobacteria; order Methylococcales; family Methylomonadaceae; genus Methyloglobulus. The sequence continues at coordinate 60,886 of CAMAVM010000015.1, forward strand.
CTTGTTTAACCCTGATGAAAACGCCGCAAATGTCCAGACCGCTATTGCAAATGGTCAACAAGTGGGCTTTAAACTGGTTCCCATAAAGGTAGACTCACCTAAAGAACTACCTTATGCCCTGGAGCAGCTTGCCAGCAATGTCGAAGTGCTATTTGCCATCCCAGATGAAACAGTCATGTCCGTTAACACGGCAAAAGAAGTGCTATTGGCCTCTTTCAGAAATAAAGTACCTTTGGTTGGACTGTCTGATAACTGGGTTAAATCCGGCGCGCTTTACGCGCTGTCCTCGGATTATGACGATATAGGCAAACAATGTGCTGGCTTGGCACAAAAATTGTTGGGTGGCGCATCTGTACGGACTATTCCGCCTGAACATCCGCGCAAAGTCGCCTATACTATTAATGCCAAGATTGCTGAACACATGAATCTGGAAATTCCTGAAGAACTACTAAAAAACGCTAAAATGGTCTTCAATTAATTACCCAACTACTGCTGAGATCAATCGTTTGAGATCAATCGCTTCCAAATTTAATATCCTGACTATTTTTCTGATTACGCTGACCGCTTTGCTCACTGGCGGTTATATTATCTGGCAGCATCAAATCAGTACCTTCAAAAACTTTACCGCACACGGCGAAGAAATCGCCATTATGCTCTCCAAAAACCTCGTTTATGGCGTGTATACCGAAAATCAGGAAGCCATCGGGCAATCGCTGCAAAGTTTGGAAGACAATCGGGACATCGCTTATATCCTTGTTTACAATAAAGATAGATTAGCCATAACCCAAAAAAACCAGCACGGTTTAGCTAAACTGCCGCTATTAACTGAAGGCAAATCGCCCATCGACCAGACTCAAACCAGCGAATACACTGACACTAAAGGCAAAAACTTCATCAATATCATCACCCCTGTTTATATCCGGGCAGGAATGCCAGGAACTAGCCTTGAGCAGGATTTTACGACGACACGTCCGCATTTGGATGATCCAGAAGTTATCGGTTACGTGCAATTAGGCATTAGCCAGGCCAGCATTTACAAGGAATCTCGGCGCTTTTTAGTACAAACTTTACTAATTGCACCGTTCACCATCATTCTGGGTATCCTTTTAACCTTGTGGCAAACACGGCGTATCACCCAGCCGATAAAAAAACTGGTTTCAGCCACGCAAGCAATTGCCAAGGGTGATTTTGGCAAAGAACTGACGATTTCTTCAAAAACCGATGAGATTGCTGAACTTGCCCAATCTTTTAATAGCATGTCGCAGGATTTGGCACTTTATCAAAAGGAAGTTTTAGCGCATCGTGATATTTTGGAAGAGCAAGTTACCCAACGTACCTTGGATCTGCAAAACAAAACCAATGAAGCGTTCGAGCTTGCCCACAAAGCGGAAGCCGCCAGCAAAGCCAAAAGTGAATTTTTGGCAACGATGAGCCACGAAATCCGTACGCCAATGAACGGTGTTCTCGGTATGACGGAACTATTGCTTCACTCTGAGCTTGGTCTACGCCAGCAACAACTGGCAGAAACCACGTTTCGTTCGGCAAAATCGCTGATCGGCATCATCAACAACATTCTCGATTTCTCCAAAATTGAATCTGGAAAATTCCAGTTGATGTGCAAAGAGTTTGATCTGCGCCAACTGCTTGAAGAAACAGCAGAAATGTTATCAACTCAGGTTGAACGCGAAAAACTTGAGTTAATATTAAACTTGCCCTGCGATCTATCCGGAAAAGTCAAGGCCGACGAAGAACGGCTCAGACAAGTATTAGTTAACCTGCTCGGCAACGCACTAAAGTTTACCGAACAAGGCAAAATTGAGCTAAAAGTCAGTTGGCTTGCTGGTTCAGAAGCGTCACACACTAAAAGACTGCTGTTTGAAGTCATCGACACTGGCTTAGGTATACCCGAAGAACAACAAGCCCAAATATTCGATAGCTTTACTCAAGCTGACAGCTCAACCACCCGTTCCTACGGAGGTACGGGCTTAGGTCTCACTATTTCAAAACAATTAGTCGCTCTGATGGGCGGTGAATTGACTGTTAAAAGTCGCGTAGGTCACGGTTCTTGCTTCTTTTTTAGCATTCCTATGAATTTCATTGCGGAAGCACCGTCCGCTCATCATATAGATGTCAGCGTTTTGCAAGACCAGCCGGTTCTAGTGGTTGATGATAATGAGACGAATCGAACCATTCTTTACGAACAACTTACCCATTGGGGACTACGCTGTCACTGCGTAGAAAGTGGCAGTGCCGCGCTCAAAGCATTGATAGAAGCGGCGAGACTCGATAATCCTTATCCTTGCGTGTTATTGGATTATCAGATGCCCGGCATGGACGGACTGACAACCGCCCTTGCCATTCGCATGGAAGTCCGCATTCCACCGCTAACTGTGATCGTTTTAGGATCAGCAAATATTGCAATTGATCCCATTCAATACAGTCAATATGGCATCAACGCATTTCTCAACAAACCTATTATTCAAAAACGTTTATTGGGGACCTTGTTTAATGTTTTCGATCCAAAAGGTCAACAGCTCGCTAATTATCCAGAGCAGCAACCCAATGAAGATGAGATGCAACTGCTTGGAAACATCTTATTGGCAGAAGATAATGTTATTAATCAGGAAGTTGCAAAAGGCATACTGAAAGTTATCGGCTGCGAAGTTCAAGTCGCCCAAAATGGCTTTGAAGCAGTAGATATTACCGCCAATACAGTATTTGATCTCATTTTGATGGATTGTCACATGCCCGGCATGGATGGCTTTGCAGCAACAACCCAAATAAGACAACGCGAACAAGCTCATAATCTGGTGCATACGCCGATTATTGCATTGACAGCAGACGTGCAAAAAGGCGTAATCGAACAATGTAACGCCTCTGGAATGGACGGTTATCTCAGTAAGCCTTATACTCGCAGGCAATTACAACAAACATTAAAAAAATGGTTGCCTCTCAAGCAAACAGTTTTAAAAAATGACGCTAGCATCCATACGAAATATGCTAAAAAACAAAATCCTACTACCATGCTAGATCCTGTTGCGCTTGAAAACTTACGTCCTTTAACAACAGCCAATGGGGAAAACTTGCTCGATAAAGCCATCGCTTTATTTTTGGACTCAGCACATCAGGAACTTGCCCAACTAAGAGATGCCGTCAGTAATGACGATGCCGCCAGTCTCGCCAGCATTGCACACAATTTTAAATCCTCCTGCGGCAATCTGGGTGCAAAAGCCCTGGATACAAACGCCGCGACACTGGAAACCATCGGCAGGCAAGGGAATACGCAAGGTGCCGAAGACGTGTTACAAGCCATGATTGATGAATTACCCGCAGTTATGGAGGCTTTACACAAAGAAACCTCAGCTTTTGCTAGCGCAACCGAACCTGATGCCGCAGCCATTGAACACCCCAAAAGTCAAAATCGAAACAGAATTCTACTTATTGATGATGATCCGGGCTTTCGTTTGATTACCAGTTCGGTATTACGTGCCGCAGGATTTATTGTGGATGAAGCAGCAAGTGGTGGTGATGGCTTAACACAAGTCAAAAAACAGTTGCCAGAAATTATCTTGCTCGATGCCATCATGCCTGATCTTGACGGCTTTGAAACCTGTCGATTATTAAAACATGACCCCGCCTTAACTGACATTCCCATTATTATGGCGACGGGTATGGATGACATAGAGTCAATCGATAAAGCCTTTGCCGCTGGTGCTACCGACTTTATCAGCAAACCCATTAGTTACCCCATTCTCATTCAACGGGTCAATTTTGGGCTGCGTACCGGACAAGTTACTTCTGAACTCAGAAGCAGTAAACTGCAATTAAGTGCAGCCCAACGCATTGCCCGCCTAGGTTATTGGATCTGGGACACGCAACGCGACCAATTCACCATTTCAGATCAACTCGCGCAATTGTGCAGCATTGATTTAAGTACCTTTGACGGCTCATTGGCTGGTTTTATCCAACTGGTTTATCCTAAAGACCGAGATTTCGTTAAGGATGTCATTAATGCCGCTGGGCATAGCAAGACTATTCAACACATTGAATATCGAATTAATATAACTTCGTCAGAAGTTATTGAAGTACAACAAGAAATTGAAGCTTTGACCAGCAAAAACATGCTCTTTATCACTGGCATTGTGCAAGATATTTCCCACAAAAAGCAGGCTGAAAAGCAAATCCATCGCTTGGCCTACTTCGATCATCTTACCGGTTTAGCAAATCGGTCGTACTACCAGGAGCGCATGGAAGACATTATTAAGTCAGCCGTGCAGCGCAAAGCGCAGTTTGCTCTTATGTTTATTGATCTGGATAGCTTTAAAAGCATCAATGACAGTTTTGGTCATCATAATGGTGACTTACTGCTTCAGGAAATTGCCCAACGACTTAAACTGGTGGCACGGGAAATAGATTTTATCGTCCGTTTAGGTGGCGATGAGTTTTGTATCATCCTGAATAACATCACCGACGAGCTTAGTGTTGCGGAAGTCGCCAAACGTTGCTTGCAAAAAATTAGCCAACCGTTAATGCTGGGTAACCATCAGGTTATTCCCAAGGCAAGCTTAGGCATCGCGCTATTTCCAAAAGATGGCAGCACTGAACCAGAATTATTAAAAGCCGCCGATACCGCGATGTATCTCGCTAAACAAACGGGTAAACACCGCTATATTTTTTATTCTTCACACATGGCAAGTCAGACCAAACAACGTCTGGAAAAAGAAAGTATGCTACGTGAAGCATCTGCGAAGGAACAATTCGTGTTGTTCTATCAACCACAAATATCGCTGGATACCGGCAAAATTGTGGGCGTTGAGGCTCTAGCTCGATGGCAACATCCCGAAAAAGGCATTATTTCGCCAAACGACTTTATTGCCCTTGCTGAACAAATGGGCTTAATTTCTCAATTGGGTCATTGGACGCTTAAAACGGCCTGTGAACAGATTGCTGAATGGCATGATGCAGGTCTGCCTTACATCCAGGTCGGCGTAAATATCTCATCCGCGTACTTTCAGGATCCTACCCTACTGGGAACAATCAAGGAATTACTCGAAAAAACCCAAATTCCCGCCGAATACCTACAACTGGAAATCACCGAAAACGGCTTACAAACCGTGGCTCGTATAGAAATATTCAATCAACTGAGAGAGCTGGGCGTAAAAATAGCCATTGACGATTTCGGCAGCGGCTTTTCTAGCTTGGCTTCGTTAAAACAACTACCGTTGGATGGCTTAAAAATCGACAAAATGTTTATCGAAGACTTGTTGAGCAACCCGCACACGCCTTTGCTACTGGGTACTATTATCGGCTTGGCTAACGCGTTGAATTTCACCTTGGTTGCTGAAGGCGTGGAAACCAGAGACCAAGCATCCGTCATGCAAGGTTTAGGTTGCCATATTATGCAAGGCTACTTATTTAGTCGCCCAGTTTCTGGCAAGGATATACCCGAACTGATGAAGGTTGATTTCTCGCTAGAGAGTAAAGACAGCTTGCCTAAAGAAATTTTGGCTGAATTCACAGCATCCGAAACCGAATCTGATTAAGCTAGTTTTCAAAGTTGCTAGAGACGCAAGCTTTTGCGTCTCTAGGTAAAGCAAACTTCTCGTTTCTTACTTCACAATCAAGCTGTTATTGACTTGCTTAACGCCCTTGACTCTCCGAGTCAAATCCACAGCCCTGGTCGCGGCTTCATTTGAATTGACAAATCCACTCAATTGCACGACACCCTTGAAGGTTTCAACACTGATTTGCAACAGTTTAAGTTTAGAATCCCCCAAAATGGATGCTTTCACTTTTGTGGTGATAATAGAATCATCAAGGTGTTCACCCGTGCTTTCATAGGTTTTACCGCCAGCACAACCAACAATTACTGGAATCAAGGAGAGACTTACCAAAAAAATAATGATTAATTTTAATTTACGCATAGTATTTATCTATTTTATTGAGTGAACAGGCTAAAAAGTGCATACCAAAACTTAAGCTACGCTTGCTGCTGTTCTGACGATGATTCCTTAATCGAGAATTAACAAACCGCCAAAGAAACCGCTATTTCGAGTAGCATGAGATTAATCATACAACAATATCGAAACGTTGTAACCACCGCACACAACCTCGCCGCAAAATCCGTTCTAAGCCTAGCTAATCGGTGTTTGCCCAGAACAATGTTAGAATTCCACGCTTTATGTAAGCCACCTTCCCTGCCTCATGCCCGAAACCTTAAAACTCCACCCTGAAGCCCTGAAATTAACGATTGCTCTCGCAGATTTTGAAATAACCACATTATCAGCACGACAACAGACCATATTAGGTCAACCCAGAGCGCAATCCGCGCTGGAGTTTGGCATTGCCATGACCAATCCTGGCTATAACGTCTTTGTGATGGGAGAGCCTGGTTTGGGTCGGTTATCCATGATTACCAGTCATCTAAATGAGTTATCCAAAAATCTGCCAACCCCGCCTTCTTATGCTTACGTCGATAACTTTGCAAATCAAAGAGAACCGCTTGCAATCAAGACCTTGGCAGGGCAAGGCGAGCAATTCAGCAATGACATCGAAAACCTGATCGACAATGTCCTGGTCACCTTCCCTGCCGTATTTGAAAGCCCCAGCTATCAACAAAAAAAAACTGCTATCGAACGCACTTTTAATCAAACCTATAATACGGCGATAGATTTGGTGGAGAAACGCGCTAGAAATTATAGCGTGGCGTTGTTTCGAGAAAGCGAAGCTATTACCTTTGCGCCATTTAAAAACAATAAATCGCTGGATGAAGACCAATTTGCAGAATTGCCGCAAAATGAACGCGATGCTTTTCACCAGCATGTTGAAGAACTTGAGGAATACCTCAGCGACGTGCTTTTAGACCTGCCCCAATGGCGCAGAACGATGTTGGAAAAAACCAAGCAACTGGACACTGAAACGGTTCTACTGGGCATCACGCCGCTGTTTACGGCGCTTGATGACAAATACCACGGGATTGACGATGCTTATCGCTATTTGTCGGAAATCAACAAAAACCTGTACAACACGATTACCGACTATCTCGCACCAACCCGCGCCTTGGAAACCAGCAATAACGCCATCAAACGCTCGGTATTGATTGAGCTTTATTCGCCGAATATTCTGGTCAATCACCCACAAAATAGTGGCGCACCGGTTATTTATGAGCCGCACCCGACCTACCAGAACCTGTTTGGGCGCATTGAATACGTTAGCGATCAAGGCGCGTTAATCACTAATTACCGACGGATTTGCCCCGGTTCATTGCATAAGGCGAATGGCGGTTATCTCATCCTGGATGCGGAAAAATTACTGACCTACCCGTTTGTGTGGGATGGCATAAAACGTGCTTTGCAATCCGGTTACATCGAAATTGAATCACCTTATTCCGATATGGGTATCAATACTGTTACCTTAAAACCGCAAAATATTCCCTTAAATATCAAGCTTATTCTGGTCGGATCGCGGGATATTTATTACCTGCTTGAAGAACTGGACGATGAATTCAACGAAATCTTCAAAGTCCTCGCCGATTTTGATAGCTACATCCCGCTGAGTAACGAATCCACCCAGCAGTTTGCTGCACTGATGATGAAACATGCCTTGGATTCCGGCAACAAACCACTGACAAAAGCGGCTATCGAACGGCTGATCGAACACAGTTGTCGGCAGTCAGAACACCAGCACCAGCTTTCCGCGCATATCAACGATTCACTCGATATTATCTCAGAAGCACAACTATTCAATCGCCAAGCCAATGCTGAATCCATCGATAAAATCCATATCGAACAGGCTTTAGCGGCAAGAGAACACCGAAATGGCAGAATATCCCAGATGGTGCTGGAAGAAATGCTCGATGGCACCATCCTGATCGACACCGAAGGTGAAGCACTGGGCAAGATCAACGGCTTGACTGTGCTTGAGATAGGAGGAAGTAGCTTTGGCGCACCGGCGCGGATTACCACCACGGTATCCCCAGGCTCCAGAGGCATCGTCGATATTGAGCGTGAAGCCGAACTCGGCCAAGCCATCCATTCAAAAGGCGTGATGATATTGACTGGCTACCTCGGCCATTGCTATGCCCAACAATTTCCGTTGGCAATCTCCGCCAGCATCGCCATAGAGCAATCCTACGGACACATAGACGGTGATAGTGCCTCACTGGCGGAGCTGTGCTGCCTTATCTCCGCGCTAACCCGCACCCCAATCAAACAAACATTTGCGGTGACGGGTTCCATCAACCAATACGGCGAGGTGCAAGCCATTGGTGGTGTTAACGAAAAAATAGAAGGCTTTTTTCGCTTATGTCAGGCAAGAGGACTGACCGGCGACCATGCAGTTATTATTCCCGCCGTTAATAAGCGCAATCTAATGTTAAAACAAGATGTTATAGATGCGGTCGCGCAAGGATTATTTGCCATTTATGCTGTCGCAACCGTTGATGAAACATTGGCGCTATTAACTGGAAAAACCGTCGGTTCGCTCGACCATGAAGGCAATTACCCAGAACACAGCATCAATTTCAAAGCCATCTCTCGATTAAAAGAGATTTCAGATTTGGCTGCGGATGATGATAAGGAAGAGACTTTGTAAGGTAGCAACAGTGTGCCAATAGGCTTGGGGCAAGGATTGATCCTATGCCCCAAGTTTTGTTAGTGTATTTAGACTCATGCTAAAAATCAAAGTGTGCAACAAGCGTTGCCCAACTTCGGCTTCCAACCACTATTTACAAGGGCCTTTACATGTAACCCATTTTCCACCCCGTATACACCAGTTCAACTGGTTCAATATTTTTATACTTTCATCATCAAATTGTTCTGGAAAGTTATTGAGATGGTCTTCGGGTATATTGAGAGAAACATCGATAAAGTCTGCTAAGTCTACTGGCTCGCCATTGGTTGTTTTAAAACAAGCAGGGCTACCATTCACTAAAAGTTCTGTTGTTTTCCCTGCATCGTTAAAAGAAATCAAGAAAGAATAAATTTTTGGCGACACTTCTTCGGTAGTGTCATTTGTCATTGCTAATAAAGCTGCATTTTGAAACATTTTTTTCTCCTGAAATAAAGAAAACTTTAAAAATTAAGAGTTATTCGCCCAAATAACATACGTTCAGGGAAAAAATCGGGTGAACGTTGTTCATTTTGCTGAAATTGTCGATCTCTATATTTGAAGCTGGAATCAAATAAATTTTTTGCTTCCAGACTTAATAGTCCATATTGTTTCGGGAAACGATAACCAATCGCCGCATCCACAAGGTAAAAATTGCTATTAAAGCCATCTTGCGCGCCATCAAATAAACGAACCCTTTGGTTAACAAAAGTACCTTTTAAAGCCGAAAAAAATCCCGAACTGTGAGTATATCGGATTTCTGTGGGAAGATATGCAGTCTCAACGAATTTAGGAAAGCCAGGAAAACTGCCATCACTGCGAAAATTTTCAAAACGAAACTCTGAGTTGAATGCCCAATTACTCGTTAGTGTCCAATTTAGATATAGCCTGTACAATTCCTCACTCGGTTTTTGTGAAATTGGTCCTGTTGCTATTTTTAAATCACGTTTGTAGGCTTCTACTCCAGCATAAACATCTTTATGCAGTTGAGTATCCATACCCACCCCATAATTCCAAGCCACCGCCCCATTGGTATCATCAAAAAACTGATTAAATCCAGCTATTTGCGTAGGCTGTAACAATTGATTATCTATAATTGCAGACTTAATCGATTTGAAGACTGCACCCCGAAATGATATTTGCTTACTTGCTTTCCATTGAAACCCAAATTTTGGGTTCAGTTCGCTAAGGTTTAACGCAGCCCCGACTTCGTTATCCCGATAATGATCGTAAGACAAACCACCTGTAAGATTTAGGCTTTTTATCGGTTTATAATTAGAATACAAATAAGCTAAATATTGGGTTGTATTGTAAGGAATTAAATCACAAGGAGGCGCAGTACAATCCAATCGAGTATTATTTGTACGGTATAGACCACCCCCCAATACTGTATTTACATTATCACTATGAAATAAATACTGCATTTCACCGTCATAGCTATATGTTTTTGTTATATCGAATAAGCGTTTCCCATTCACTTCTTCACGATTGCCATGTATGAATGAAAACAACAAATCCGAACTTTGTGTGGGAGAAATCCTTACGCCACCTCGATAGCTATTTTGATCGATAGTCCTGTGATAATCAGCATCAAACACATTAGGATCACCCTGAAGCTCCAAATCCCCATGTTCCGTTTCTCGATGTCGGTATTCCGCCTGGACATTAACTTCTGGAGAAATCTCGTATTGGGCAAAGGCGTTATAGATGTTGTGCTTCAGGTCGTTGTTTTGCCTGAAACCATTGGTGTCGTAATGCAGTTGTCCTAGGCTGTATGAAAACTTGTTGTATATGCCCGACAACGCCGCTTCGTCACCCAAGGTGCTGTTTGAGCCAGCAATGCCTGTGGTGGTGAAACGGACACCATTACGTTCAAATAAACGGTTATATTAGTTGAACGAGGTGTCATTCGAGCCAATCCCTTTGATGATATTCAAGTCTGTATAAGCGAGGCTGGGCTGAATGGGGTTGTAACTGAGCGGTTGCAGTAACTGTGACTGCAAATGCTCGCTGCTACGGGCTATTTCATGCCGTGGCTTGGTCGCATAACTATCAGACAACAGCCGATGCGCCGAGTAATTGCTAGGATCTGTTGCCAATGACTTCATGGCTTGTCGGTTGGCAGGGTCATCAAAACCAAGGTTAGTAAAGATACGCCCCAAACCTACTTGCCGTGCGGCATTGTCCTTATCCAACAACAACTTAGACCGATACACTCCCCTGTTATCATTCAGTTCAATCGCCTTTTGCATATCGTGCAGGGCTTCAACGGGGCGGTTGGTGGTTTGTTTTAGGATGGCATCGTAGAAGTAAGGGGTGGGGTCTTTGGGATCCATTGCTTTGGCGATTTCAAACTCTTTGCCGGCGTAGTCTTTGTTTCTGAGTTCGTAATAGGCTTTGCCGAGGTAACTTCTGATGACGGCGTTGTTGGGGTCGAGGTTGACGGCGGTTTCCAACTCGCTTTTGCCTGCTTCTAAGTCGCCTTGCCTGATTTTGGCGAGACCTAAGCCTAATCTTGCTAATGGGTCGGATGAATCGAGGGTTAAGGCTTGTTCAAAGGCTCGTTTTGCTTGTGCTATGTCGGTTTGGGCAAGGTCTGCAAAGCCTAGGATGGTTTGGGTGCGGGCGATCTTGGGGTTGAGTGTTTGGGCTTGTTGAGCGGATTTCAATGCGGCTTCGTGGTCGCCTTGGGATAGCTGTAGTTCAGATAATCTTGCCCATGCCAGGGCATTTTCGGGTGCTAGGCGGGTGGCAGCTTGGGTGGCTGTTAGGGCTGGTTCGAGTTTGAACAGTGCTTGATAGGCGTAGGATTGGGCTATTTTGGCAATGGCTGATTGTGGGTTGGCAGCAACGGCTTTGCTTGCCAGTTCCAATGCGGCTTGCTGGCGGTTTTTGGCGACGGCGATGATGGCTTGCAGGGCGAATGCATTGCTGTTGTTGGGTTCAAGCTG
>CAMAVM010000016.1 GCA_945861705.1 Methylomagnum ishizawai
AATCTGGTATCTTTGTATCTGGGTTAGCTGTTTATAACCTTTCATAAGCTTCCTCATCTTTGGTCGGATTGAAAAAGCCTTGAACTATATCAGCTAACCTCTTTCAATCACGTTAAAATGAATTGCACTTATGAGTTGAATCTAAGATCCATTTAATCAGCATACCCGTAACCAACACCTCAGTGAATCCAGCAAGAAGTCTGGGCGTGGCACTTTATGTGGGTGACTGGGCGATGGCACAACTCTGGTTGTTCTGGGTTGCGCCTATCATTGGTGCTTTGCTGGGTGCGGCGGTTTATCGTTATCTGGGGTGTCCCTGCGAAGAAAAGTAGACAAATTCTGATTTACACAATTTACCGATACGGTAGTTAATTTCTGTGAATTGTGTGATTGACAATATCGTTATTATTGCGAATGCCCCATTCATGGTTTCCACGCTTCAGCGTCACTGCCATTAAGTTAAGCCGTCATACCGGCATGGATTGCCGGTATCCAGCCCACAGGGATGTGAACAACGTAAGCCATCCTTGGCTTCTGGGTTCCGGCAATCCATGCCGGAACGACGATTTTTTCTTTAACTTAACGGTATTGGGCTTGAAACCCCGTCCTCGACGTTTTTAAGAAGCTGTTTGGTTAAACAATTATTGAAAGAATATGACCGCAACCCTTGACCTAAACTCAATTCGTCAACGCGCCAGTAAGTTCGCCAAAGACTTTGAGGGCGTAACCTCAGAAAAACGGCGCGACCAGGACTTCATGCGCGAATTTTGCGGGATATTCGGCATCAGCCCAAACCGGATTGATTGGCAATATCAGGTTAAGGAAAACAACAAAAGCCAAGCCAAATGGATAGATGGTTTGTTGCGAGGTTTCTTGCTGATTGAAATGAAATCTGCCGGAAAAGATCTTGACGAGGCTTACCGCCAAGCTAGCCGTTATGTCAGCTTTCTTCCCGACAAAGACCTGCCGGACTATATCCTGGTCAGCGACTTTACCAACCTGCACCTGTATGACCGCAAAACGGGCGTGCCGCGCCTTGAAATCAAGCTCGCCGACTTGCCGCAACACCTGGGGCCGTTCCTGTTTCTTGCAGGCTATGAAACCATCGCCCTTGAACAACAAGCCCACATCAACAAAGAAGCCGCCGAAAAGATGGCGCAACTGCATGATGCGCTTAAAGCCACCGGCTACACCGGCAAAGATTTGGAGACTTACCTGGTGCGTTTGCTGTTCTGCCTGTTTGCCGAAGACACGGGCTTGTTCAATGAGAACGGCCTGTTCCTCGACTACCTGATAAACCATACCGAACGGGACGGCTCAGACCTGCATGGCGAATTGACCGCGCTGTTTGATACGCTCAACAAGCCCGATGACAGCTACCTGAAAGCACACCCCGATTATAAGGGGCAAAAGCGGTTGGCAAGCCTGCCAGAACAGCGCAGCCGTTTTCCTTATATCAACGGTGCATTGTTTGATGGCGGCCTTGCCCATTGCGAATTCGACGAAGCCGCCCGTAATACGCTGATCGAATGCGCCAAACTGGACTGGAGCGACATTAGCCCCGCGATTTTCGGCTCGTTATTTCAGGCAATCATGCACTTTGATGATGAAGCCGCCACCGCCAAAACCAAAAAACGCCGCGAACTGGGCGCACATTACACCAGCGAAGAAAATATCCTGAAAGTCATCAACCCGCTGTTTATGGACGGCTTACGCACAGAACTTGCCAAATGTGGCAAGAACGACCATAAACTGAACGCCTTTCACGACCGGCTTGCTGGCCTTAACTTTTTTGACCCCGCCTGTGGTTGCGGCAATTTCCTAGTGATTGCCTACCGAGAATTGCGCTTGCTGGAATTGGAAGTCATCAAAAAAATCTGGGGCAAACGGCTCACCGCCCAAATCGACATCGACACCCTGATACGCTGCAACGTCCATCAATTCCACGGTATCGAAATAGACCCCAGCGCAGTGCAAATCGCCACGGCCGCGCTCTGGCTCACTGACCACCAAATGAACCTGAAAGTGCAAAGCCTTGGGCTTTACTACCACCGCATCCCGCTCACAAAAAAAGCCAACATCGTTTGCGCCAATGCCTTAAGGATTAACTGGGTAGACGTGATAGCGCCGTAACAATGCAGTTACATCATGGGCAATCCGCCGTTTGTCGGCAGTACTTTCCAAACTAAAGAACAAAAAGCCGATTGCACCATAGTATTTAAAGGCATGGACGGTGCGGGAGTATTGGATTTAGTTGCCGCTTGGCATGTTAAGGCGGCGCGTTATATCCAAGCTAATACGGCTATTCCGGTGGCGTTTGTGTCCACCAACAGCCTGACCCAAGGCGGACAAGTCGCCTTATTGTGGACAGAATTATTAAAGCTCAACATCAAACTGCATTTTGCCCACCGCACCTTCCAATGGAGCAACGAAGGCAAAGGCATCGCCGCCGTCCATTGCGTCATCATGGGTTTCATCTGCGCTAGAGGCGAAAAATTTTTCGCCTCTACACCGCACCGATTGTTTGATTACGGCGACAACATCAAAGGCCTGCCGACCGAAATCACCGCCAAGCAGATCAATCCGTATCTGGTCGATGCTGATACCGTGCTAATTGATAAGCGCACTAAGCCTTTAAACCCTAACGTGCCAGAAATGGTTTATGGCAGCAAACCCACCGATGGTGGAAATTTACTGTTATCGCAAGCAGAAGCTGACAATATTCGTCAAAACGACCCAATCGCCGCCAAATATATACGCTTGTTTATAGGTGCAGAAGAATTTATTAAAAACATACCTCGTTATTGCTTGTGGCTAAAAGACAGTACATCAGAAGACCGTATTAAGTCACCAGAAATTAAACGCCGCATGGCAGCCGTTGTAAAAATGCGTTCTGCAAGTACCGATAAGGAAACCTTAAAAGATGCCGGTACGCCTTATTTGTTCCAAAAAATACGCCAAACTGACCAGCCATACTTATTGATTCCAAGTGTTTCTTCAGAACAACGCAACTTTATTCCCATCGGTTATTTCCCTGCGTCGGTTATTGCCAGTAACGCTTGTTTTATGCTCCCCAACGCCAGCCTGTACTATTTCGGCATACTCTGCTCCACCTTTCACAATGCCTGGATGCGGACAGTTTGCGGTCGGCTTAAAAGCGATTATCGCTACTCCAACACCATCGTCTACAACAACTTCCCCTTCCCGCAAGCCGTCAAACCCGACCACCAACAAAAAATCGAAACTGCCGCACTAGCCATACTGGATGCCCGTACCGCCGAAGAAACCCGCTGTGCCGACCAAGGTCAACGCTGTTCCTTAGCCCAACTGTACGCACCCAATAACATGCCCGAAACCTTACGCAAAGCCCACAACCAACTGGATAAGGCCGTTGATGCCGCCTACGGGTACAAGCCTAGCAAAGTCGAAGGGAGCAAAAAAGACGATGCCGCACGGGTGGCGTTTTTGTTCAAAATATACCAATCCATTGCCACGGGCTTACCGTGAGCGGCCAAGATGACGCTTAGAAGCTGCTTGGAAAAAACGGCAACTGGAAAATGGTTCTAGGGGAATAAAAAACATGTTTTTTTTACTCCATTTGTTTACCGTTCCCACGCTCCGGCATCACTGCCATTAAGTTAAGGGATACGGAGTCAAAAAACATGTTTTTTGACCTCCTTATAAACAGCAAATGCCGACGCGCAAACCTAGGTTTGCACTCCAAGTTAACGATGTCTCAACGCTTACCTTAATGGCAGTGACGCTCCGGCATGGGAACGATGTAACTTCCGAGTGACTGGGCAACATGCCTCATTGCAGATTGTGCATATCAATCTCAGCAAAATAACGAATTAAAAAATCCACAAATGTCGTCAATTTCGCTGGCATAAATCGCCGTTGCAAGTAAGTGGCATAAATTGCCAATGTTGGAATGCGGTAATCCTGCAATATTTCCACCAATTGGCCTTGGGCGAGATAGGTTGCGACGGATAGTTCCGGCGCTTGCGTAATGCCCATGCCCAAAGCCGCCGCTTGACATAATGCCCTGCCGTTATTTGAGGCGAAACGCCAGGTTGTCCTGACTTTGACTTCTTCGCTACCGACCATAAAAATCCAGTAATCCTTGTGCGGCGTGTCGGTGTTGTAAAGGCAATGGTGAAACTTTAACTCCTCAATGGTTTTGGGTTCGCCGTATTGCCGGATATAAGCGGGTGAAGCATAGGTGCACAGCCGGGTTTCGGCAATTTTCCTGGCAACCACGCTCAAATCAAGGCTGTCGGTCACCAAGATAGAAAGGTCAATACTGCCTTCACTTAAATTTACCTGGCTGTTATGCAAGGTCATCATGATTTTGACTTCAGGATATACCTGTTGATAAGCGTCGATGGCCGGAACCATGTACAGGCCACCAAAATCAATCGAGGCGCTGATTCGTAGCGTACCTTTGACGTTCCGTCCTAGCTGGGAAGTGGATTCGTCGAGTTCAGAAAAATCATCAAGAAGCTGTTTACTGCGGTGATAATAAACCTCCCCGGCCTCAGTCAGGCTGATTTTACGGGTAGTCCGGTTTAACAGCGCAACCCCCAGGGATTCTTCCAATTGCGCGATATACTTGCTGATCATCATCGCGGACAAATCCATTTCCCTGGCGACCGCCGCGAAAGTGCCCAGTTCGACAATGCGGCAGAACACCTGCATATTGTTCAGTTTATCCATACTATAAACTTAAAATTTATATTTTATAAATTTAATCGGCTATTCAAAACTCTGGTTTATGAGTATACACTCTGCACCGGAGATAGTTAATGCCGCTTGGTTTTTCTCATGTGATATGGCAGAATCAAGCGGCTTTTTATTGCCCATAAATAATAATAACGGAGTGAGATATGAGTAACATTCTTAATGAAGTGCTGTCAGCAAACAGAGACTATGTAAATAATTTTGGCGATAAAGGCTCGTTAGCCCTGCCCCCAGCCAGAAGTTTTGCTATTTTGACCTGCATGGATGCCCGTTTGGATCCCGCCAAATATGCCGGATTGTCAGAAGGTGATGCCCATGTCATCCGCAATGCCGGTGGTCGTGCCAGTGACGATGCGATTCGTTCATTGGTAATATCATACAAACTACTCGGAACCAGAGAGTGGTTTGTCATCCACCACACCAACTGCGGCATGGAATTATTCACCAACGAAATCATGGGTGATTTGCTATCCAGCAGCTTGAAAACTGCGTCCATCGACGAAAACGGCTGGCATGATTGCTGCGAAGGTTCAGGTTGTACCGAAGGCAAATACATCAATTGGCTGACCATCAAAACCCAGGAAGAAAGTGTCACCGAAGACGTTTGCCGCATCAGATGTCACCCGCTAGTACCAGGCAACATCCCCATTTATGGCTATATCTACGACGTGACCTCAGGACGATTGATTGAAGTCCCTGGCGCAACGCAAGCGGGTAAGTGCTGCTAAAGATTGTACTGATTGATTAGCGGTAAGTATCGTTAATCACCGCACAATAGCAAAGTATCGAATCCCCCTATTATAAAGTTCTGGGCAGGGGGGTTCGGTTAAGGTTATGGCGTTATGTCCTATAAAATAAACGCATCGCTAATCAACAGCCACTAAATGCTTGCTTTTAAGCGGTATTCTGCTTAAAGCTTTATTTCCGCCAGTTGCTTTACCTGAGTATACCTAAAACAATCCACCGTGTGATCATTCACCATGCCTGTTGCCTGCATGTGGGCATAACAAATAATGCTGCCGACAAACTTGAAGCCGCGTTTTTTTAAATCCCGGCTTATCAGGTCAGATAAATCAGTGGAAGCGGGGAGTTCATGGTGATGTTGCCAGCTATTTTGCAGTGGTTTACCGTCCACGAAACGCCAGATATAATCGTCAAAGCTACCGAATTCTTCCTGGACTTTGATAAAAGCCCGCGCATTTGTGATTGCTGCTGTTATTTTCAGCTTGTTCCTGATGATTTCCGAGTTCTGCAATAATTCGATGACCTTGTTTTCGTCATATTGCGCCACGGTTTCCACATCAAAATTATCAAAGGCTTTCCGGTAACCCTGACGTTTATTCAGTATGGTTGACCAGCTTAAACCTGCCTGTGCGCCTTCAAGCACCAGAAATTCAAACAGCAGGCGGTCGTTATGCACAGGTACGCCCCATTCATGGTCATGGTAATGTTCTTCATTCGCGCTATGCAGCGCCCACTTGCATTTGTTCATAGTCTTTTCCAGTATTAGCAAGGTACGAGAGGTTATCGGATCATTTAACCTTGGTTAGATATGAATATACTATATTTGGTCGGCGAGACGGAACACCTTACGGTTTCCATGCGTCACACGTTTGTTGATTAAAGCCTTAAAACAGTTATGCTGCGAATAGGCGTGTTAAACTTTTAGCTTGATAAATGCAATATTAAGACAAAAACGGGATTACCTTACGTAGGGCTCAACTTATTGGTTTGCTATGAATTTCTCTATCATTATTCCAACACTTGACGAGGCGCAAGTTATCGTAAATTGCCTGATGGAATTACAACCATTACGGGATTGTTGTGAAATTATTGTAGTTGATGGCGGCAGTACGGATAATACCAAACGGCTTGCCCAGCCTTTTGCCGATAAGGTCATGTCATCAGCAAAAGGTCGTGCTATCCAGATGAATATCGGTGCTGAAAGTGCAGAAGGTGATGTGCTGATTTTTTTACATGCCGATACTTTTTTGCCGGATGATGCCCTAAGCCAGATTACACAAGCAAGAAATAACAAGGCGAGATGGGGGCGGTTTGATGTGCAATTGAGTGGCAAACATCCCATGTTGAATCTAGTTGCCTTGTTGATGAATTGGCGTTCTCGTATAACTGGAATTGCTACGGGCGATCAGGTTATTTTCGTCAATAAGCAATTGTTTGAATCCGTAGGGCGGTATCCGGTCATACCGTTGATGGAAGATATTGCGCTGTGCAAAAAGCTTAAGAAAATTACTCCATCGGTCTGCCTGAAAACCAAAGTGATTAGTTCGGGCAGACGCTGGGAACAGTTCGGTGTGGTTTGGACAATTTTGCTGATGTGGAGCTTACGTTTACGTTATGCCCTAGGTGCAGAACCGCAAACCTTGGCGATTTTATACAGTAAGGGGCAGTTTTGGAAAACCTGATCCGGCTGGGTGCAGCACTAGGCATTTTTGGCATCATGGTAAGCTGGGAAGCCATAAAGCCGAGGCGTGTCCAACAGGTCAGCCGTAGGCGGCGTTGGCCTGTGAATCTGGGGTTTGCGTTGTTGAATATGGTCTTAATGCGCTTTACTATTGGTGGACTAGCATACACGAGCGCAGTCGTAGTAGCAGAACACAGTTACGGATTGTTGAATATATGGCGGCTATCATCGGGTTTCTCGATAATAATGACTTTGCTGATCCTTGATTTCGCCATTTATGGGCAACACATCCTTATGCACAAATGGCCGATATTATGGCGGCTACACAAAATACACCATACCGACCTGGAATTTGATGCGACTACGGCGGTGCGTTTCCATCCGCTGGAAATCGTTATCTCCATGTTTTATAAGGCAATGTGTATTGTGCTTATTGGCGGCAATCCTGAAGCTATTGTTGCCTTTGAGATTATCCTTAATGGCGCGGCGACGTTTAACCACAGCAATGTCAGGATTCCAGAGAAAGTGGATAAAATACTCCGCTGGTTGATTATCACACCGGACATGCACCGCATTCACCATTCCGCAGAACCCATTGAAACGGATAGCAATTACGGCTTTTCTATTGCCTGTTGGGACAGGCTGTGCAAAACCTATACCGCAGAGCCTAAGCAAGCCCAAACCATGATGCCCATCGGTTTAAATGCTTACCGTAAACAAGAGGAATTAGGTTTTATGCGATGTTTGCTTATTCCTTTCAAATCAGCGGCTAATCGCCGAGGATAATGTACCTATTTCCTGATGCGGTAATCATGGTGTTCTGCAAAGCACCAATACCTGGACAAGTGAAAACTAGGCTAATTCCGCCCTTAACTGGCGAAGAGGCGGCGCAACTGCATTGCGAACTGACCCAAAAGACATTACAAACAGCCACACAAAATCACTTATGTGAGGTGTGTGTATGGTGTTCGCCGACTATCGACCATCCTTTTTTTACGGCATTGGCGCAAACGTATTCTGTAGATAAGCACTTACAACAAGGTGCAGACTTGGGTGAACGAATGCACCATGCTTTTGGTCAGGCGTTAGCCCAGTTTAGTAGTGCAATTATCATAGGGTGCGATTGTCCATCCCTTACCAATGGCGATCTTGAGCAAGGCTTAAGCCAGTTAACCCAAGGTAAACCTTCTGTTTTAGCCCCTGCGGAAGACGGCGGTTATGTGCTGATAGGTCTTAAGCAGCCACAACCAGCCTTGTTCGACAATATGCCTTGGGGAACCGATGAAGTCTTGGGCTTAACCCGTGTCAGATTGCAATCTCTAAGTCTCGACTACCACGAATTAGACACACAATGGGATCTGGATACGGTGGATGACCTTAAACGCTACCGACCTTCTTTGTGAATTCCACGTTGTTTATAAGGTGACCCCGTCTTTTCATCTTATCCACTTCTGCTGGACAAAGATTGTCAATTTCAAAGTTATTTCCCTGTATTTTTCTAAAAACAATCGAAAACAAGCTCAAAAAAGCCATCAAGTCTAATGTAATTTGTTAACTAAATTATTTAACAGGCTGATAAAAATAGAATTTATTTTTAGCTGATTCTGACTTTATAGTTTTCCGTAGTTTTTACCTAAGTGATTGTCAAAAAAGATATTTTTTTATTTTAATTCCCCTTTGCTTGTGCTATTCTAAATTCAAGTGGATGTTTTGTGGTGAATAAGGGTAGCTCAGTGGATATTTTGTGGAGCTGCTCAGAAGAGAGCTTGCGGGGGAAATCTTGTTTCGAGGCAATACCACAGTTAATCTCGATGAAAAAGGTCGGTTTGCAATTCCAACTCGCTATCGTGAGTTGGTGCAGAAGAGTTGTGACTGCCATTTAATCGCCACCGTTGCTGTGGATGAACGTTGTGTTGGAATGGATGGATGTCTGTGGATTTATCCTTTGCCCGCTTGGGAAAAACTCGAAATTAAGCTCAGTGAGTTATCTGCTTTCAAAAAGTTATCAGTCAAAATAAAGCGTTTTCTTATTGGTTATGCCACTGAATGTGAAATGGATGCACAAGGTCGCCTTTTGCTGCCAGAAAAATTAAGGAAGTTTGCCAATTTGGATAAAAAAGTGGTTTTGGTGGGCAATCTTAATCGTTTTGAGGTCTGGAATGAAGATGCTTGGAACAAAGAAGAGGCTCAATTTATGGATGATGAGGACGATCAAGAGTTAGAAGCGTTAGGCAATCTGTCTTTTTAAGCGGATTAATCAAGTGCAGCACAAGCCGATTATGTTGTCTGAGGTTTTGGAGCAGTTAGCAATAAAGGAGGGCGGTATTTATCTGGATGGCACCTTTGGACGGGGTGGGCATAGTCAGGGAATATTGTCGTTGCTGGGGTCGTCGGGGCGTTTGTTGGCGTTTGACCGTGATGTGGATGCAGTTGATTCAGATGTAGCAAGGTCAATGCTTGAGGATAAGCGTTTTGCCTTAAAGCACAATTGTTTTTCAGCGTTGGAAAGCGTGGTTGCTAGTGAGGGTTTGCTAGGACAAATAGACGGCATTTTGTTGGATTTGGGCGTGTCATCTCCACAATTGGATAATCCTGACAGGGGATTTAGTTTTATGCAAGACGGTCCTTTGGATATGCGGATGGACAGCAGTGCTGATCTGACGGCTGCGAAATGGTTATCCAAGGTTGATGAAAAAGAATTGGTCAGAGTGTTATTTGAATACGGTGAAGAGCGCTTTGCAAGGCGTATCGCCAAGGCGATTGTTGAGGTCAGAGCGGAAAAGCCGTTAACCACAACGCGCGAACTGGCGAAGCTGATAGAGGATGTTATTCCAAAGCGCGAGAAACACAAACATCCGGCAACACGTAGTTTTCAGGCGATAAGGATTGAAGTCAACAAAGAGCTGGATGAGCTGAAAGAGGCATTGCAGCAATCTATACGAGTGCTGAAGCAAGGTGGTCGTTTGGTAGTGATCTCCTTTCATTCCCTGGAAGACAGGATAGTCAAACAGTTTATAAGAAGTGAATCTGGCGCTAAGTACGATCCAGGTAAATTCCCTGTTAAGGAAGCGGATATAGCTAAGGGTGTTTTAGTGAAACGAGGTAAGCCGTTGAAGGCAGATAAGCTTGAAATTGAACAAAACCCAAGATCACGTAGTGCGGTTATGCGGGTAGCGGAGCGGGTTTAGGCAATGGCAAATGACCGAGTTATCAGTAGGCTTAGTACGGTAGGGATAATCGTGCTGCTGATCATGCTGATGTCGTCGGCATTAGCAGTTATCTATAGCAAAAATTACTCGCGTTCCATTTTTATAGATATTGAGCGTCACGAACGGGCATTAGATCAATATGAAGTGGAGTGGGGGCAAATGCAATTGGAATTATCGACATTGGCTGAACAAAATCGAGTCGAGCGGATTGCGAAAGAGCGATTAAAGCTGGTTATGCCTCCGCGTGAAAGTATTATTTATATAAAGCCTTAGATGCAGATATTAACTAATGCAAACAAGCCACGGAAACAGGCCAGTGATTTTTCAGGAAGAAGGCGGTTTTTACTCAGCTTTATAATGGGCTGCATGGTGGTGCTTGTTGGTCGTGCGGTGCATTTGCAGGTATTCAAAAAAGATTTTTTACAAGAGCGTAGTCGCTATGTGGACACGGTATCAATTTCATCTTACCGAGGCATTATAGAAGACCGTAATGGTGAGGCATTAGCAATCAGCTCTCCTGCGCCCTCCATAACAATAAATCCAAAAGAATTCGTTAAGGATAACGAGAGCGTTATTAAGCAAATGGAAAAACATTTCAGAGCGGATCATGGCGGTGAAAAGTTAACCGAAAGCCAAATCCAGGAAGTAAAAGTCGCATACAAGACAGAAAAAGCAGCAAAGATTGCTCAACTAGAAAAACTGCTGGACTTACCTTCCGGCAAGGTAAATCGCATTCTCGATGAGAAAAAAGGCAAAGGCTTTGCCTACTTGGCAAAAAAAATCAACCCTGGACTTGCCGAACAGGTTAAAGATTTAAAGCTGGCGGGTATTGATATTCTGCGCGAGTTCAAGCGTTTTTTTCCATCCGGTGAGGTAACAGCTCACTTGCTTGGCTTCACCAATGCGGAAGATGTAGGGCAAGTTGCACTGGAGCAAAGTTACGAAACACTTTTGAAAGGCACGGATGGCAAAAAACGGGTCATCAAGGACGGGCTGCATCAAGTGATCGCCGATGTTGAAAATATCGCCTCACCCATTCCAGGCAAGAACCTGCAATTAAGCATTGATCAGCGTATTCAATACTTGGCCTATCGGGAATTGCAAAATGCAGTGGACAGCAACAAAGCTAAAGCGGGTGCGCTCGTCGTGTTGGATGCAAAGACGGGAGAAATACTGGCGGCAGTCAATCAGCCGTCATTTAATCCTAATTCGAAAGCCTTTCTCAAAGAAAGTCTTTATCGGAATCGGGCGTTTACGGAAGTTTTCGAGCCTGGATCAACAGTCAAGCCCTTTACTGTGGCGGCTGCCTTGGAAGGCAAGTATATCCGCCCAGGAGATTTTTTTAACACGGATGGTGTATTCCCCGTTGGTAATCATACCGTCAGGGATACGCATCATTATGGCGTGTTAAATGTAGAAGGTGTGATCAAGAAATCCAGCAACATCGGTGTCGCTAAGATGGCGTTAAAGATGCCGACCAATTATTTTTGGGACATGTTCAGCAAGATGGGTTTTGGTGCTTCACCCGCCACGGGTTTCCCTGGTGAAACTGATGGTCGTATGCCAGTCATGAAGCGGATGCGTGATTTTGATAAGGCGACTTTGTCATTTGGTTATGGTCTAAATGTATCAGCCTTACAGTTGGCTAGGGCTTATACAGCATTGGCTGATGATGGTGTATTGCATTCGGTGAGCTTGCTAAAACGTGATGAGGACATAGACGCACAACGCGTGTTATCGCAGAAAACAGCCAAAACCATCAGAACAATGATGGAAACCGTGATAAGTAAAGAAGGTACGGCTTACGAAGCCAGGGTTGACGGTTATCGGGTTGCAGGCAAAACCGGAACGGCAAAAAAAGCTGGGTCACATGGCTATTCGGCAGACAGCTACTTTGCGTTATTTGCAGGATTAGCACCCGCTAGTGATCCCCGTTTGGTTATTGTGGTCATGATAGATGAGCCATCGGCGGGGCAGTATTACGGCGGCTTGGTTGCCGCGCCGGTATTCTCCAAGGTGATGGGGGGTGCTTTAAGATTATTAGGTGTAACACCTGATCAGGAAAACACCATGCCTATCCTGATAGCTAGGAAGAATTGAGATTAGCCAGGAATGAGGCTTACGAAATTACTGAAAGGTTTGGTTTTTCTTACCGATGAAGAATTGCAACTCATTGATGATTTAAGCATCAGCGGCATAGTTTTAAATAGCAGAGAAGTTGCAGTAGGCGATTTGTTTATAGCATTGGCAGGAGCCAACCAACATGGTTTGACTTATGCAGATAAGGTTATTGAAAAGGGAGCTTGTGCAATATTGTTTGATCCATCAGGCGATGGTAATCGACTTGCGGAGCAACCAACGGATATTCTCCTTGTGCCCGTTGAACACCTTGGTTCTGTACTGGGGGAGTTGGCAGCAAAATTTTATGGCAATCCGTCCCAAGGCTTGAGTGTGGTAGGCATAACTGGAACGAATGGCAAAACCTCTTGTAGCCAGTTTTTAGGCCAGTTACTTGATGATTGTGGGGTAGTTGGTACTTTGGGTTGGGGCAAGTGGGGTCAGCTTAACAAAACGATCAACACGACTCCAGATGCGCTAACTGTTCAGCAAATATTGGCTGAGTTTGTTAAGGCAAAAATGAAAACTGTAGCGATGGAAGTTTCGTCGCATGGATTGGATCAAGGTCGAGTAAATGGGGTGCATTTTAAGGGTGCAGTGTTTACTAATATCAGCCGCGATCACTTGGATTATCACGGTACTATGGGAAATTACCTAAGTGCTAAATTGAAGTTATTGGCAGCACCTGGGCTGGAGTTTGTAGTTGTCAATTTAGACGATGCAAGTAGCGAGCAAATAATTGAAGCTGTGCCGGAATCCGTAGTAGTGTGGGGTGTGAGTGTAAAAGGCAAAACAATTAAGCAAGGTGAATCCATTATTGCTGATGCAGTAAAGCACACCTCGTCAGGAACTGAATTTACCGTGCATTGGCGAGGCGTTGTCCAGCAGGTAAAGACACCGCTTTTTGGCGATTTTAATGTAGAGAATTTGCTGTGTGTTTTGGGTGTGATGCTTGCGCTGGGAGAATCCTTAGCCGATATAGCAAAGAAAATGCAGACGATAAAATCGGTAACAGGTCGTTTAGAGCCTTGCAGCACAAGCTCAAACGGGTTGAATGTGTTTATTGATTATGCCCATACACCGGATGCTTTGTATCGGGTGTTAGCAAGTTTACGTAAGCACTGTCAGCAATCACTCTGGGTAGTATTTGGTTGTGGCGGCAACCGTGATGCAGGTAAGCGTCCACAAATGGGTGGTATCGCAAAGCAATGGGCAGATCGCATTATTGTCACCGATGATAACCCACGGTTTGAAAATAACGTAGAAATTGCCAATGAAATTTTGGCAGGATGCAGATCAGATAAGGTGATATTAATCCAAGATAGAAAACAGGCAATACAACATGCCATCGCCAATGCAGCAGAAGATGATTGCATTGTGATAGCCGGAAAAGGTCATGAGACTTACCAAGAAATCAATGGGATTCAATATCCATTTAACGACAAACAAATTGCAGAACAGGCGCTACAAGTAAGGTTTGTAACACATGAAGATGATGCTCAGTGAAATAGCCAAAGTGACGAACGGAACGCATGTTGGATCTGATGTGGAAGTTGCATCGGTCAGCATCGATACCCGTGCTATTCAGGCTGGCGATCTGTATATTGCTATCAAAGGGCATCAGTTTAATGGCAATGAATTCGTCGATAAAGCCGAACAAGCTGGCGCGGCAGCGGCAATTCTAAATAAAGATTTTACTAGCAAGTTACCGCATGTTTTGGTGGATGATACACGCTTGGCATTGGCGCAGTTAGCAGGTGCATGGCGGGATAAAGCTAGCGCGAAAGTTGTCGGTATTACTGGCAGTAACGGCAAGACGACAGTTAAGGAAATGACCGCCGCTGTGTTGGGTGTGGCGGGTTCAGTGCTGTTTACCAAAGGCAACTTAAATAATGATATAGGTGTGCCGTTGACATTGTTTCGTCTCAATGAAGATCATCGTTATGCCGTAATCGAAATGGGCGCTAATCATCTTGGGGAAATTGCTTACATAAGCACTATAGCAAAATCGGATGTAGTAATCCTTAATAATGCTGGAGCGGCACATATTGAAGGTTTTGGTGGCCTGGATGGGATTGCTAAAGGTAAAGGCGAAATCATAGCAACCCTCAAGCCAGATGGTGTTGCCGTACTTAACAAAGATGACAAGTACTTCGAGTATTGGTTATCCATTGCAGGCAACAGGAAAGTATTGTCTTTTGGATTACGTGAAGATGCCGATATTATCGCCAGAAATATCCAAACAGAAATTATCGAAAATGCGTTTGCAACAAGTTTTGATTTGTTGACTTCAACAGCCGTATTAAAAGTGAATTTGAAATTAGCTGGGCAGCACAATGTGCTTAATGCGCTAGCTGCAACAGCGGCAGGTTTGGCTTTGGGATTAAGTCTGGAACAAATTAAAGCAGGGCTTGAAAGTGTTAAGCCAGTAATAGGCAGAATGCAGCCCTTGGTAGGTCGATTAGGCAATATCATCATTGATGACACTTACAATGCTAACGCTGATTCCTTAAAGGTAGGTCTTGAAGTGCTGGCTAACTGCAAAGGCAAACACTGGGTTGTGCTAGGTGCATTTGGTGAATTAGGTCCAGAAAGCCCAAGAATACACGAAGAAATCGGTAAATTAATAAGCTCCAAAGGTGTTGTGCGCCTGTTGGCTCTGGGCTCTGATGCCAAAAATACCGCAAGGGTTTTTGGCAGAGGAGCCACTTTTTTTGATAGCCAGGATGAATTGATTGGCACATTAAAAGACGAGCTTAAAGGTGACGAGACTATTTTGATCAAAGGCTCAAGAACACAGCGCATGGAGAATGTCGTTGCTGCTCTGGTGGAAAATTTCAGGACATAAGGCATGTTACTTTATTTCGCGGACTATTTAATGACATTCGAGGGTGGGTTCAGGGTATTTCATTACCTGACCTTTCGAGCCATTTTAGGTGCGCTGACTTCCCTGATAATTTCGTTCATTATTGGTCCTTTCATGATAAGGAAATTGACCCGCAAGAAAATCGGTCAAAGCATTAGAGAACTAGGTCCACAGTCTCATTACGAAAAAGCCGGTACACCAACGATGGGCGGTACGTTAATATTGGTTGCCATCGCTTTTAGCACCTTGTTATGGGCCGACCTAAGCAATCGCTATATCTGGGTTATTTTGCTGGTCACTTTGGGTTACGGTGTTATCGGATTTATTGATGATTATCGTAAAGTAGTCAAACGGAACAGCGATGGCTTATCAGCAAAAGCCAAATATTTTTGGCAATCCATTATTGGATTCATGGCTGCTGTTTTTCTTTATCAAACTGCCATTGTTCCAGCAGAAACTCAGTTCTTCGTGCCGTTTTTTAAAGATGTCATGCTCGATATGGGCTGGATGTACATCGTCCTAAGTTACTTTGTTATCGTCGGTACCAGCAATGCCGTCAATCTGACCGATGGACTGGATGGCTTGGCAATCATGCCGACGGTTATGGTCGCCGCAGGTTTAGGCATATTTGCGTACCTGTCAGGACATGTGGGTTTTTCAGAATATCTAGCTATTCCTTATTTACCCAACGCAGGCGAATTGATCGTTTTTTGTGCGGCATTAGTGGGTGCTGGATTGGGATTTTTATGGTTCAACACCTACCCAGCAATGGTGTTCATGGGTGATGTTGGCGCATTAGCTTTGGGTGGTGCTTTAGGTGTATTAGCTGTGTTGGTCAGACAGGAAATTGTATTAGTCATCATGGGTGGTGTATTTGTCATGGAGACGGTGTCCGTGATAATTCAGGTGGCATCCTACAAAATGACCGGCAAGCGGGTATTTAAAATGGCACCTATACATCATCATTTTGAATTAAAAGGCTGGCCTGAGCCGCGCGTGATTGTAAGATTCTGGATCATCACTTTTATTTTGGTATTGGTCGGTTTAGCGACTTTGAAATTAAGATGAAATTGGATAAAAGCACCATTATTAAACGATTAAAAGCCAATTTGGGTTTGGATGTTGCTACATCCAAAATTGTGGTCGTAGGCCTGGGAGTTACCGGTGTTTCAGTCGCGCATTATTTGGCGCAGTTAGGTTTTAATTTTGTTGTTGCAGATAGCAGGGAACAGCCTTCTGGCATAAATCAGCTGCGGGAAGCATTAGGTAATATAAGCGTGTTTTCTGGCGCATTTGACGAGAAATCATTCAGTAATGCGACCCACCTTATAGTTAGTCCTGGCATCCCATTAACTGAAAAAGCCATAGTGGAATCTGTAAGCAAAGGTACACAAGTCATCGGGGATATCGACTTGTTTTCCTGTTCCGTCGATGTACCGATTGTTGCCATTACTGGTTCCAATGGCAAAAGCACAGTGACCACTATGTTGGGTGAAATGGCTGATGCAGCAGGAATAAAAGCAGGTGTGGGTGGAAATCTTGGCGTAGCCGCACTGGATTTGTTGGATGAATCAGCAGACTTATATGTACTGGAGCTTTCCAGTTTTCAACTGGAAAGAACTAGCCAATTGAACGCAGCAGCTGCAACAGTATTGAATGTAAGTGCTGACCACTTAGACAGGCACGCAGATATTGCCGACTACGCTGAACAAAAACAGCGGGTATTTATCGGTGATGGCGTAATGGTTATCAATGTTGATGATCCCGTTGTACTCGACATGCACGAAGAAGGCAGAAGTACCATTACTTTTTCGATACAGACAATAGCCGATTTTTGCATTGGCAAAGACAATGGCGTTGAGTATTTAAAGTGCGGGGAAAAAGCATTGATGCCTTTATCTGAGCTGCCGCTTGAAGGCAGACATAATGCCGCAAATGCTTTGGCTTCATTGGCATTAGGTACAGCAGTTGGCTTAGACGAACAAGCCATGTGCAAAGCACTCAAAGCATTTAACGGATTGCCACACAGGATGCAGCGAGTGGCTGAAAGTGCAGGTATCACCTGGGTTAACGATTCCAAAGCTACGAATATCGGTGCTTGCATTGCCGCAATACAAGGTTATCAACATAAGGTGATCTTGATTGCCGGCGGTGATGCAAAAGGCGCAGATATGCGTGATCTGATTCCAACAATAAAGGAAAAAACTAAAGCTGTAGTGTTGATGGGTAAAGATGCCGGATTGATAGAGCAAGCCATCAATGGTTGTGTTCCAGTACATAATTGTTCAACTATGAAGCAAGCAGTTAGCGTCGCAGCAAGCATCGCAACCGCTGGAGATACCGTGTTGTTGTCGCCCGCTTGCGCCAGTCTTGACCAATACAAAAATTATCAAGATCGAGGCGATCAGTTTGCTCAAGCCGTAATGGGGTTGGTTGACTCAAATCATAATTGTAATGGTGCAACATCACGATCATCTAGGGTGGGCGTATGAACAGGCAAGCGGCGCAACGCTTCCACTTCGATCCGATGTTGGTTACGGTCACTCTCAGCCTATTGTTGATAGGTTACGCTATGGTGGCATCATCTTCTTTACATTTGGGTTTGGAGCAGAAACAAGATAGCTTTTATTATCCCATTAGGCAGTTGGTTCATATTTTATTAGGTTTAGGATTAGGTTTAGCTGTCGCCAGAATTCCAATGGAAAGCTGGGAAAAAATCGGTTCTGGCTTGTTCATCGGTGGCTTGTTTTTGCTGGTTATCGTATTGATTCCAGGTTTAGGCGTAAAGGTTAATGGCAGTATTCGTTGGCTATCGTTAGGTGGGCTTCGAATCCAAGTTTCCGAAGTGGTGAAGTTTTTTTCGGTGATCTATATGGCAGGTTATGTCACCCGACATAAGGAGAATTTACAAGGCTCGGCATACGGCATTATCAAACCGTTATTGTTGTTTTCTGTGGCTTGTGTATTGTTATTGCTGGAGCCAGATTTTGGTTCAGCCGTCGTGATTCTTATGATCGCTATGGGTGTGATGTTTTTGGGTGGGGCTAGATTAAAGCAGTTCATCATTTTGCTGGCGTTAGTTGTCGCCTTAGCAGCGTCCTTGGTTATTGTTGCACCCTATCGAATGGCTAGGGTGCTGAGTTTTCTTAATCCTTTTGATGACTATCTAAAGTCAGGCTATCAGCTTTCGCAAGCGCTTATCTCTTTTGGTCGTGGTGAAGTGCTTGGGGTGGGTCTAGGTAGCGGCATTCAGAAATTATTTTATTTACCAGAAGCCCATACCGACTTTTTGTTTTCGGTAATCGGTGAAGAATTGGGTTTACTTGGTGTGATGACCGTGGTTGGTCTGTTCGCATTGCTAATTTGGCGTGCCTTTACCATAGCTGTCGCCGCCGAACAGTCGGGTCAGCAGTTCTCTGCTTTTATAGCTTATGGATTGGGTATTTGGATAGGCTTTCAATCGTTCGTCAATATGGGTGTCAATATGGGGATTTTGCCTACCAAAGGCTTAACCTTACCATTAATGAGTTATGGCGGTAGCAGCATGATGGTCATGTGCTGCGCTTTTGCCTTGTTATTCAGGGTGCATAGTGAAACAGCGGCACTTAACATAGAAACACCACAGGCAAGGTCAAAATGGGTAAGCGCATAGTCATTATGGCAGGGGGAACAGGCGGGCATGTATTTCCTGCGTTGGCGGTCGCCCAGTGGCTTATCGAAAATGGTTGGCAAGTCAGTTGGCTAGGTACTCATAAGGGGCTGGAAAGCAAAGTTGTACCTGAAAACGAGATAGAGATAGATTGGCTTTCTGTCACCGGAGTACGTGGGAAAGGCGTGCTATCGAAAGTGATATCTGGTTTTAAACTGATACAAGCTTGCGGACAAGCGCTGGCAATTCTACGTCGACGTAAACCGGATGTGGTACTGGGTATGGGCGGTTTCGTTGCAGGACCAGGTGGGTTGATGGCAAGGTTGTTAAGGATACCGCTGGTTATCCATGAGCAAAATCGTGTCGCTGGAACAACCAACCGATTGTTGGGAAAAATCGCAAACCAAGTTTTAGAAGCGTTTCCGAATAGTTTTAAAAAAGAATTTAACGCCAAATGCACGGGTAACCCATTACGAAAACAGTTCCAAAATTTGCCAGAAGCAAAAGCTAAGTTTGACCAGCACAGCTTGCGGCTATTAGTTATAGGCGGCAGCCAAGGCGCACAAGTATTAAATGAATTCATCCCTGATGCACTGGTAAGCATTAACGATTTAGAAGTAAAGCATCAGACCGGAACAGCTATGCAAGAACAGGTAGCCAGACGTTATCAAGAATTAGGCGTAAAGGCAGAAGCCACGGCTTTTATCCAAGATATGGTATCTGCCTACCAATGGGCTGACATGATTATTTGCCGAGCCGGTGCGATGACCGTAAGCGAGGTATCGGCAATGGCTTTACCAGCTATTTTAATTCCGTTGCCTAATGCCATTGACGATCATCAAATGGCTAATGCGCGTTATTTATCTGATGCAGGTGCAGGTATGATATTGCCGCAAAAAGACTTGAATACAAAGAACCTGATAGAACTTATCACCAAGGCTCAACAGCAACTTGATGTAATGACAAAAGCAGCTAAACAATGTGCGCGGATGGATGCAACAGAAGTTGTAGCACAGTTTTGTATCAGTGAGGCAAGCAGATGATTGCTAATACTTTATTAGAACCAAACCGTGTATTTGGCAATATCAAATGGATACATTTTGTGGGTATTGGCGGTACGGGCATGTGTGGAATAGCCGAGGTTTTGCATAACCTGGGTTACACCGTATCGGGATCGGATATTAAAAAAAGTGCGGTCACTCAAAGGCTGGCTGACTTAGGATTGACGATAGCAATTGGTCACAAACGTGAAAATATCAAACAAGCCGATGTGGTCGTGGTTTCTAGTGCCGTTGACCGTGGCAATCCAGAAGTAGACGAGGCTTACCTAAGCAGGATACCCGTTATTCCCCGTGCGGAAATGTTGGCGGAATTAATGCGGTTCAGGTTTGGTATTGCCGTTGCGGGGACGCACGGTAAAACGACAACAACGAGCCTGACGGTTTCCATGCTTGCCGAAGGTGGACTGGATCCTACTTACGTCATCGGCGGTCGGTTAAATAGTGCGGGTGTAAATGCCAAGTTGGGATTGGGTAACTACCTTGTAGCAGAAGCCGACGAAAGCGATGCTTCTTTTCTGTATTTGCAACCGATGATGGCGATAGTCACCAACATCGACCAAGACCACATGGCGACCTACCAGAACAATTACCAACGCTTGAAAGATACGTTCATCGAGTTCCTGCATCATTTACCATTCTATGGTTTGGCTGTGATGTGTATTGATGATGAAGGTGTTAGAGAGGTTTTGCCAGCAATATCCAAACCAGTAACAACTTACGGTGTCCATCAAGATGCTGATGTACGCGCTGAAAATGTCAAGCAATCAGGGATGCACACTTCTTTTGAAGTGGTGCGAAAAGGTAAGGCAACAAAATTACAAGTCACCTTGAATATGCCGGGTTGGCACAATATGCTCAATTCACTTGCGGCCATCGCAGTGGCAACCAAGCTGGAAGTTGCTGACGAAGCTATCGTCAAAAGCCTAGCCGCATTTAAGGGCGTGGGTAGACGCTTCCAGGTCAATGGCGACCTAGCTTTTAACAACGGTAAGCTGACCTTCGTAGATGACTATGGACATCATCCCCGCGAGCTTGCAGCAACGCTGGAAGCCTTACGTCAAGCTTGGCCGGATAGACGGGCGATTATCATATTTCAACCGCACCGCTATACCCGTACCCGCGATTTATTTGAAGATTTTGTACATGTACTTTCTACAGTCGATGTCCTGATTTTGATGGATGTTTACTCGGCAGGTGAAACCGTCATTCCAGGCGCAGATGGCAGGGCATTGAGTAGAGCAATACGAACGCGTGGCAAGGTTGATCCGGTGTTTTTGGAAGATTGGGAAGAACTGGCAGCCGTATTGGCAAGTATAGTCAAAAAGGATGATGTAATTTTAACCGTAGGTGCAGGGAATGTTGGTCAGATTGCTACGCAGTTACCAGAATTATTGGCAAAAGCAATAGCCGCTTTGAGTGGGCATGGCAATGACTGAATTAAAAGGTCGCTTATTAATCAACGAACCATTGGTTAAGTACACCAGTTGGCGAGTAGGAGGCGTGGCTGACCGACTGTATTTGCCATTTGATAAACAGGACTTATGTGCATTCATCAAAACTCTGCCTGACAACGAGCCGGTATTTTGGATGGGTCTTGGTAGTAATCTGTTGGTAAGGGACGGTGGAATTAGGGGTACGGTGATTAACACCAAAGGCCGCTTAAAAGACATGCGGATTAACGACGACGGATCGGTCTATGTGGAAGCTGGCGTTCCCTGTGCCCATGTGGCACGTTTTTGCGCGGATAAGTGCTTGGCTGACGCAGAGTTTTTGGCGGGTATCCCAGGAACGATAGGTGGCGCATTGAAAATGAATGCGGGGGCATTTGGTGGCGAAACTTGGCGCATCGTAAAAAGCGTGGAAATGTTGAATGCTAAAGGCGATGTTACACAGCGAGACCCAACGCATTTTGAGATTAATTATCGTTCAGTAAAGAACGAAAATAATGAATGGTTTTTGTCCGCAAATTTATCGTTAGCTCCAGGTGATTCCGCAAGCAGCATCCAGAAAATTAAAAACTTACTGGAGACAAGGGCTAAGACCCAGCCAACCAACCAGCCAAGTTGCGGGTCAGTATTTAAAAATCCAGAAGGTGATTTTGCGGCGCGGTTAATCGAAGTAACAAAGCTAAAAGGCTATAGCATTGGTGGTGCATGTGTGTCAGAAAAACACGCAAACTTTATTGTGAACACCGGCACAGCAACGGCAACAGATATTGAGAACCTTATTAAATATGTCAGAAGAAGAGTGCAATACCTTCATGGCGTGGAATTGCAAACAGAGGTGTGCATGGTAGGCGAGGAAAAAGCGTGATAACAAAACCGGAAGAATTTGGACGGGTAGCAGTACTGATGGGTGGGTCTGCGGCGGAACGCAAAGTATCGTTGAACAGCGGTGCGGCAGTCTTTGCAGCATTACAACGCAAGGGTGTAGATGCTACTGCCATCGACGTAACAGGTAGTGCTATTGATGCACTAAAAGGAAAACAGATTGATCGGGTATTCAATATTGTTCATGGTCGCGGCGGTGAGGACGGGGTATTGCAAGCCGTACTTGAAGTATTGGACATTCCTTATACCGGCAGTGGCGTACTGGCTTCTGCTTTAAGCATGGATAAGATGCGGACTAAATTATGTTGGTTAGGTTATGGTTTGCCTACACCTAAATGGTATCTGTTAAAAAGTACGGATGACCTTGATTGTTGTATTGAAAACTTAGGCTTTCCGGTCATCGTCAAACCAGCTAATGAAGGTTCGAGTATTGGTATGAGCAAAGCCAACAATCGGGATGAATTGGCAAAAGCCTTGCAAGTTACGGCTGAATTCAACTGTGACATTTTTGCGGAATCTTGGGTAGTGGGCAAAGAATATACCGTAGGTTTGCTAAATGGCGAAGCCTTGCCAGTCATTCGTTTGGAAACACCCAATGCGTTTTATGACTATGAAGCCAAATATAACGCCAACACGACCAAATACCACTGCCCATCTGGCTTAAGTGCCGATCAGGAAAAACAGTTGCAGCAGTTGGCGGTAACAGCAAGTGATGTGGTCGGCGTAAAAGGCTGGGCAAGAGTCGATGTTTTCATTGATGAATCGGGTCAGCCCCAACTCATTGAGATCAACACCGTGCCGGGTATGACTGACCATAGCTTAGTACCTATGGCGGCGAAACAAGCGGGTATTGAATTTGATGAACTGGTTTGGCGAATATTGGAAACGAGTTGTCGGAAGTAAACGATGCAAGCTGTAAAAACACTGTTGGTTTTTGCGCTGCTAGCGTTGGCAGTTTGGGGCTTGAGACAGCAGGTTGTTAGCGATAAGGTAACAGAATCCCTGCCTGTCCGCTATGTGCGTACCGAAGGTGTTTTTCAGTATTTAAGTAAAGAAGAAATTAAAACGGCATTGATGCCGTTAGTTACAGCCAGTATTTTTGATGCGGATATGCAGAAGATACACGAGACGGTTACAAAATTGGCTTGGGTAAAAAATGCAAGTGTTGAACGAGTTTGGCCGGATACGATTGATATAAGGGTTCATGAACGTAAGGCTTATGTGCGTTGGGGACAAAATGGCTTACTGACTGAATATGGGGAATTGTTTACACCTAGCAATGTGGATCAGTTTCAATCTTTATTATTAGTAGATGGGCCAAAACAGCAGGAAGCTAAAACCTTAGAAATTATGAAGGGCGTGAACATAGCCTTGGAAGATCAAGCCTTGGAACTGGCGGAATTTAAGGTGAATGACAGAGAAGCTTGGGAAATTAAATTAAAAACAGGTCTGGAAATATTGTTAGGACGAACTGGTCAGTTAAAGAAATTACAGCGATTTTTGGATACTTTCCCCGTTATTGGGCAGGAAAAAATCGCAGCGATGCAGGTAGTTGATTTGCGTTATCCGAATGGTTACGCAGTGTCATGGAAGCCCGAAAGTGAGCCGATAGATTGGGGTAAACCAAAAAATCAAGAAACAAAATAGATTGTCAATATAAAGACGACACAGAGTAAATAATATGGCGAAGAAAACAGAACGTAATTTAATAGTCGGGCTAGACATAGGCACTTCCAAAGTGGCTGCTATCGTAGGTGAGCTATCCAGCGATGGAGTCCTAGAGGTCATAGGAATAGGTTCTACGGTTTCCCGTGGCCTAAAAAAAGGCGTAGTGGTTAACTTGGAATCGACAGTGCAATCCATACAACGCGCCATCGAGGAAGCCGAATTAATGGCAGGCTGTCAGATTAAATCCGTGTTTGCAGGTATTGCTGGTAGCCATATCCGTAGCCTAAATTCGCATGGCGTGGTGGCGATCAAAGATAAGGAAGTCACTCAGTACGATATAGATAGAGTGATTGATTCCGCTCGTGCGGTCGCAGTTCCAGCAGATCAGAAGATTCTCCACATCTTGCCGCAGGAATTCATTATCGACTTACAGGATGGTATCAAGGAGCCAATCGGCATGTCGGGCATACGCCTAGAAGCCAGGGTTCATATGGTGACTGGAAGTGTCAGCGCATCGCAAAATATCATCAAATGTATTCGGCGCTGCGGTCTGGAAGTTGAAGACATCGTGTTGGAACAATTGGCTTCCTGCAATTCAGTATTGACAGAAGATGAAAAAGAGCTGGGTGTCTGTTTAATCGACATCGGCGGTGGTACGACGGACATTGCAATTTTTGCCGAGGGTGCGATCAAACATACCGCCGTCATTCCTATAGCCGGCGACCAAGTGACTAACGATATTGCCGTGGCTTTACGGACTCCCACGGTTAATGCTGAGGAAATTAAACGCAATTACGCGTGTGCGTTAACCCAATTAGCCAGTGTTGATGGGGTTATTGAAGTAGCCAGTATTGGCGACCGTCCACCACGGAAAATTTCCACACAAAATCTAGCCGAAATTATCGAGCCACGGTATGAAGAACTCATGTTGCTCGTGCAATCGGAGCTAAGGCGTAGTGGCTATGAAGAATTGATTGCTGCTGGCATCGTGTTAACTGGTGGTAGTTCAAAGGTTATGGGGTTAATCGAATTGGCGGAAGAAATATTCCACATGCCAGTGCGTATGGGGATGCCACAAAATGTCAACGGATTGACAGAAGTGGTAAAAAATCCAATCCACTCTACTGGAGTTGGATTGTTAATGTATGGGAAGGAGCATCAAGGTGGGAACAGGAGTGTTGATCCAGAGGATTTAGGATTTTTTGCAAAAGTGAAAAGTTGGTTTCAGGGAAATTTTTAAACAATAGCAAGTCTTACTAATGAAGGTGTAATTATGAAATACGAATTAATGGATATGTGTAGTGAAAATGCGGTAATTAAAGTTATCGGTGTAGGTGGCGGTGGCGGTAATGCAGTCAATCACATGGTCGATTGCCATATAGAAGGTGTTGAGTTTATTTGTGCAAACACTGATGCACAGGCGCTTAGAAAACTGAATACCAGTACGATTATTCAGTTGGGTGTTGAGCTGACCAAAGGTTTAGGTGCAGGTACAAACCCAGAAATTGGCAGGCAAGCTGCGGAAGAAAACAAAGATCGCATTAAAGAAGTGATTACTGGTGCGGATATGGTGTTCTTGACGGCTGGCATGGGTGGTGGCACAGGTACTGGAGCCATTTCGGTAATTGCTGAAATTGCCAGGGAGATGGGTATATTGACAGTGGCAGTTGTCACTAAACCTTTCTCATTTGAAGGTAAAAAGAAAATGGCGGTAGCAGAGCAAGGTATTGCCGAGCTGGAAAAATATGTTGATTCAGTCATCACCATACCCAATGAAAAATTATTGCCGGTATTAGGAAAGAATGCTTCCTTGATGAATGCGTTTAAAGCAGCGAATGACGTATTACTGGATGCTGTCCAAGGCATTACTGATCTAATCGTTCATCCTGGCATGATTAACGTCGATTTTGCTGATGTACGGACAGTCATGTCAGGCATGGGTGCTGCCATTATGGGTACAGGTACAGCCAAAGGCGAAAACCGCGCACGGGAAGCGGCAGAAAAAGCCATTGCTTGCCCTTTGCTGGAAGACATCAATTTACAAGGTGCGCGTGGCATTTTGGTGAATATATCTGCTGCTGATATGGGCATTGCTGAATTTAATGAAGTGGGTAATATTGTCCATGAATTTGCTTCAGAAGATGCCGTCATAAAAATCGGCACAGCCATAGACTCAGCATTAGGTGATGAAATAAAAGTAACCGTGGTAGCTACCGGAATGGGTCTGCCACGAGCGCAAATTATCAGATCTACCGATAGATTGATGCAAAGAGCGGCCGCTGGTGAAATAAATTATGGTGTGCTGGATAAGCCGACTGTCATGCGCCAAAACAGACCTGAAGCTAGAGAAACTCGGTTTGGCGCACAGCCCAAGAAAGAGATGGATTTAGACTATTTGGATATTCCTGCCTTTTTAAGACGGCAAGCAGACTAGCAGTTTATGGTTTGCATTACCTTACATTGGGGCTGAATGTGTTAAAATAGCTTTCTGCCCCACTTACTTGGCTTAAGATATGATTAAACAGCGAACCTTAAAAAATACGATTAGAGCGACTGGTGTAGGTCTACATACTGGCGAAAAGGTGTACTTAACCTTACGCCCAGCAGAGCCTAATACTGGGATTCGGTTTCGGCGTGTGGATTTGGAATTCCCAGTTACTATTCAGGCGACACCTGGAAATGTCGGCGAAACGGTGCTTTCAACTACCTTGGTTTCAGGTGCTACCAAAATTTCGACGATAGAACATTTGCTTTCCGCTTTTGCTGGCTTAGGCATCGATAATGCAATCATTGATGTCAGTGCCGCAGAAGTTCCTATCATGGACGGGAGTGCTGGACCTTTTGTGTTTTTGTTGCAATCAGCAGGTGTTGAAGAGCAAGATTGCCCTAAGCAATATATCCGTATTAAGCACAGTGTACGGGTCGAAGATGGTGATAAATGGGCAGCTTTCGAGCCGTTCGATGGTTTCAAAGTTACCTTCACTATAGATTTCGAACATCCGGCTTTTGAAGATAATGTTAAAACGGCGACGATGGATTTTTCATCAACGACGTTCGTAAAGGAAGTTAGCAGGGCAAGAACTTTCGGTTTTATGAAAGATATTGAGATGCTCAGACAAAATAATCTCGCCTTGGGTGGTAGTCTGGATAATGCCATCGTGGTAGATGACAGCAAAATCCTCAACGAAGACGGCTTGCGTTACGCTGATGAATTCGTTAAGCACAAAATTCTTGATGCGATTGGCGACCTTTATCTCTTAGGTCACAGCCTGATCGGTCAATTTACCGGTTACAAGTCCGGTCATGGGCTAAACAACAAGCTGCTTAGAACTTTACTGGCCGATACCGATGCTTGGGAAAAGATTACCTTTGACGACGAAGAACAAGCGCCGATTTCCTTCATGCCATCTGCTGAGTCGCCTCGGTCTGCTGCATAAAGATTAGCTATTTCTAAGGTGTAAACGTGCTAGGGTTGAGCTGAGTTTATCCAGCGATTGCTTGAGTTGTGAGTCCGTTATGGTGAGGCTATAGCTATTAATATCGTCTGCGACGGTTTGAGAAGGAATAACTGCAATGCGTTTTTTGCGGGTATTCGCAGTTTCCGACACATTGATTACCTTGATCTGTAATGCGGATACAGTATCTGAGTTAATAGATTCAATGGCGGTTAGTATGGTGTTGCCGTAAAAACGTAATTGAGAGGCCCAAATCGCAGAATCTGTGTAAATAAGCAGTTTTTTGTTATTGGGATTTTTGTTATTAAAAACGCAATGTAAAGCATGATCGGCCAATTCTTTTGGTAATACGGCTTTAATGTGTTCCAAAATGGCTAATTGCTGGTTGATTTGTAGGCAAAGCAAGGCAATTGTTTTGTTAGGGTAAGATAAAACTGCCTTTAAGGGTCTTGCGTTTTGTACCATATTGGATGCTAGTCGTCACTTGTATAGCTATCATAGCCGAATTTGGTCGCAACATAACCGACAATATTGACAGAACATTTCACCGCACCTTGATTTTAGCCGCTTCGGCTCATCATCAAGATTAGGCTTTTAATAGAAGTTATTGATCTTACTCAAATAGTTAAGCATCAAGAGATATTGTTTTTTATTAACAAGTCATTGACACGGTGTCCACATCTCTATACACTTGACCCAGCTCGAAATTGATTTACCGCTATGCTTATCTCTACGAAGTTTTTCTGTATTACTCGTCCTGTTTATCATTAAGTAACCTTCAAATTTCCCAGCTCCATCAGCCTGACGGCTTTAATTACTCTATACAAAAGGAACACTCATGACAACTGGTACAGTTAAATGGTTTAACGCAGAAAAAGGTTTTGGTTTTATTCAACAAGAAAGCGGTCCTGACGTTTTCGTTCATTACCGCAACATCAGTGGTGGTGGTTTTAAATCTCTTGATGAAGGCCAAAAAGTAAACTTTACTATCACACAAGGCCAAAAAGGCCCACAGGCAGAAGAAGTTACTCTCGCTTAATTAAGAAATAATTAACCACAGCCCTATCGCACCAAGGTGTGACGGGGCTGTGGTTTTTTTGTGCCTAAATTTTACGGTTAATCATATCTACGATTGTTATAAAGCAGCCATCCATTAGGGTGGTGTCCTCTTGGATCTCGATGCGTCCAATGTACAACGCCGCCTTTATTGTTCCATTCGTACTCACCAGAAAAAGAAATAACCTCCCCTTCTTTCAAGCCCTCAACTTTAGCCACTAGATCAATATTGTGTGCGATGAGAATCTTCTGCCCAGAATCTAACTGCACCAAAAACCGCTGATGCTTTAGCCCGTGGTCGTCGTCCCAGAAAATTTTGGCAATTCGCCCTGTTTGGTTTACCTGAATATTACTTTGTTGATTATCGAACGCTTTTTTAAAGGTGTCTAAGTCGGTTAAATCAGAGCTAGTACTTTGTGGTAAAGGCTTAAGTCCAAAACTACCTCGATTAGATTGTAGAAAAACCGAGCAAATGCCCAGTAAAAGCAAAATAATGAGCTTTATAAATCGTTTATTAACCGATGATTTTTGCATAGAGGGTTTTAGTTTGCTAAACATAACGGTAAGCTAAATTGTGCGTATGACTTGAGATTATCGTGCCTTAGCCCAATATTCACAAACGGATTGATTATCAGGCAAAATGCCCTAAAAATATTGTTTGCGTATGTTTTAGCTGATACAACAGCTTCTGCACTCAGAACTGCGGCTGTTTTATGTACCTAATAAGCCAGACAGTATATAATCAACGGTTTGATTCAATTTACATCGGAAATACACATGCTGAACAAGCTGGTTAGATTTGTTTTTGGAAGCCGAAATGACAGGCTTGTCAAGAAAAAGAAGAAACTTGTCAAAAGGATTAATGCGTTAAGCTCAGACTATGAAAAATTATCTGATGAAGCATTAAAAGCCAAAACTGATGAGTTTCGTAATCGGCTCAATAAAGGCGAAAAGCTTGATAACCTTATCCCAGAAGCCTTTGCAGTAGTCAGAGAAGCCTCTTCGCGGGTCTTTGGAATGCGCCATTTCGATGTGCAGTTTATCGGTGGGATGATCCTTAACGACGGCAAAATTGCCGAAATGAAAACTGGGGAAGGTAAGACCTTAATGGCTACCTTAGCCGCCTACCTCAATGCCTTGCCTGGACACGGCGTACACGTCGTCACCGTCAACGATTACCTCGCCAAACGGGATTCCGAATGGATGGGCAGGTTGTACAGCTTCTTAGGGCTGACCACAGGCGTGATTATCAGCCAGATGGAACACGATGAACGAAAAACATCGTATGCAGCAGACATCACTTACGGCACCAACAATGAATTCGGCTTCGATTATCTACGTGACAATATGGCGTTTAACTTGGAGCAAAAAGTCCAGCGCGGATTAAATTTTGCCATCGTTGATGAAGTCGATTCCATCCTGATTGACGAGGCTAGAACGCCGCTGATTATTTCTGGGGCAACAGAAGAAAGCACTGAAATTTATATTAAAGCCAATGCCATCATCCCTTTCCTAATTAGACAGGAAAAAGAACAAGGCAACGGTGATTACTGGGTTGATGAGAAAGAACGCCAAGCCCATTTGACCGAGAAAGGTCATGAGCATGTAGAGTATTTAATGGTGGAACACGGCTTAATGGCGGAAGGCACCAGTTTATATGATGCGACCAATATCCGTTTGATGCACTATTTAAGTGCGTCTTTGCGAGCGCATACCTTGTTCAAACGCGATGTCGATTACATCGTACAAAACGATCAAGTCATTATTGTTGACGAATTTACGGGTCGTATTATGCCAGGTCGGCGTTGGTCAGAGGGTTTACATCAGGCGATTGAAGCGAAAGAACGCGCCTCAATCCAAAATGAAAACCAGACGATGGCTTCGATCACCTTCCAGAACTATTTCCGCTTGTACGAAAAGCTTTCTGGCATGACGGGTACGGCTGATACCGAAGCGTTTGAATTAAATAAGATTTATGGCTTAGAA
The DNA here is from genome assembly GCA_945861705.1 of Methylomagnum ishizawai. GTDB lineage: Bacteria > Pseudomonadota > Gammaproteobacteria > Methylococcales > Methylomonadaceae > Methyloglobulus. Next base: position 30,564 of record CAMAVM010000016.1, read on the forward strand.
GTTGTCGTCATCCCCACGCATCGGAAAATGATCCGCAAGGATTTGGGCGATATGGTTTATTTGACCGCCGACGAAAAATATAACGCCGTTGCAGAAGACATCAAAGATTGCGTTCAGCGTGGACAGCCAGTTCTGGTGGGTACAACGTCCATCGAGAATTCCGAGCGGGTATCGGTTTTGTTGAACAAACTGGGTGTTAAGCATGAAGTGCTGAACGCCAAGCAACACGAACGCGAAGCGCATATTGTCCAACAAGCCGGTATGCCTGGTGCGGTAACAATCGCTACCAACATGGCGGGTCGAGGTACTGATATTGTCTTGGGCGGCAACCTAGACGCTGAATTAGCCGCGTTAGGTGCTGATGCCAGTGCAACAGATAAAGATAAGGTTAAAGCTACTTGGCTGGAACGTCATAACCAAGTCATTGCCTCTGGCGGCTTGCATGTTATCGGCTCAGAACGCCATGAATCACGCCGTATTGACAATCAATTGCGCGGTCGTTCTGGTCGTCAGGGCGATCCTGGTTCCTCACGCTTTTATTTGGCGTTGCAAGATGACCTGATGCGTATTTTTGCATCTGACCGTGTGGCTGGCTTGATGCAAAAACTGGGCATGGGCAGTGGCGAGGCTATCGAACACCCTTGGGTTACCCGCTCCATCGAAAATGCCCAGCGCAAAGTAGAAAACCGCAACTTTGATATTCGTAAAGAAATCCTGGCTTATGACGATGTTGCCAATGACCAGCGTAAAGTGGTCTACTCGCAGCGTAACGAGTTAATGGAAGCTAAGGACATTTCCGACATCATCGTCGAAATTCGCAAGGATGTGGTGAATAACCTCATCACCCAGTATATCCCACCTAAAACTATGGAAGAGCAGTGGAATATCAAGGGATTAGAAGAACATCTCTATCAGGAATTCAATACTGAAGTCCCGATCCAAACCATGCTAGACCAAGACAAAAAGCTACAAGAAGCAGGGCTACGCACTCGGATTATTGAAGCGTTGGGGCAGTTATACAAGCACAAAGAGCAGCAAATGAGTTCAGATGTCATGCGCCACTTTGAAAAATCCGTCATGCTGCAAGTGTTGGATAACAGTTGGAAAGAGCATTTAACCGCAATGGATTATCTGCGTAAAGGCATACATCTTAGAGGCTACGCGCAGAAAGATCCCAAGCAGGAATACAAGCGCGAAGCCTTCGAGATGTTCACCAACTTACTCGACCACATCAAGTACGAAGTCACCCGAATCTTGTTCCGTGTGCAAGTAAGCCAAGAGGAAGACGTACAGGCGATGGATGAGCAAATGCAAGCCCCTAGGGAATTACATTTTGAACACGCCGAGGCATCATCTGCCTTGGGCGAATACGATCCAGAAGCCGCTCTCGAAGAAATGCCAGCCGCGCCTGCCCAGCCTTTCGTAAGGGAAAGCAACAAGGTAGGTCGTAATGACCCTTGCCCTTGCGGGTCAGGAAAGAAGTTTAAGCAATGTCATGGGAAGTTGAATTAGGTTTATGGGTAGCTGTTGTAACCCTCTCTAAGGGGAGAGGGTTGGATGAGGTGTAGCTAACCAGAAAGGATGGTCATTTTTAAGCAAGGTCGCTGAAGTGAGATATTTTCTTTGCCTTGTTTAAGCCATATGCGTGGATGAATGTGGAAATAACAGAAACACAACATGCAAAACATTTAAATGAAAAAATCCAGGGATGCCACTCGCTCACGATGTCTTTTTCAGATTACGCCCAATAAATAAATCATTAGAACTCGCAGCATAGTGGACACTGGTTGTTGGTGAGGACGTACCAGAATATTTGATGCTCAGAAATACTAGAGTGTTCTCACCCACCCTCTAACACTACAATACACTAAATATTTGGGTTCGTTTTTTACAGGAAAGGAAATGCTTAGAGTTATCGGGAATTAATGTCACGGATTCAAAAATTACTTATGGTGTTAACGCACGCTGTGCACTATCAACCCTAATTTCAGGCTTGATAGTAGCATTCCTGAGGTCAACTACACCAACGCCGGTACTTTTTAATATATTTAATATTTTACTAACCTTAGCTTTGGGCTTATGGGATTTAAGTGCTGCCCACGCTCCAGTAACCAATGGCGCAGAAAAGGAAGTACCTGCCAATACAACCTCATTTCCAGTGGGATCAATAGCAAAATAGGGGATGCCAATATTTTGTCCCGGCGCAAGCAGATCGAGAGAACGGGCACCATTTGAAAAGTCGGTAATTGCATGTGTTACTGGGTCTGTCGCACCAACGCTAATAGCTTCAGGAATGCAGGCAGGTGAGCTAACTTGGTAAGGAGTACCATCATTTCCACTAGAAACGATAGTTGCAACCCCAGCTTGACGGAGTAGTTTAACGGTTCGACGGAGTGGCCCTCTAAAGCACTCACCAGGTCCACCAAGACTCATATTAACGGCTGCAACATGGAAGCGACGATGAATTTTGAGAATATAATCCAGAGATTTTAGTATATCGCTATTATAAAATCCTATGCAAGGTGCTGGATCTGGCGCACAAGATCCGCTTTGAGTGAACAAAGAATCCGCTTTGATGGCAATAACCTTGGCTTCTGGGGCAACTCCGGAACCTACAAAGCCTGGCAACCTGCTATTTCCTGCTGCCAAGATAGCAACAAATGTTCAGTGTGCACAACCAATGTCACCTACTTTGCATCTGACGTTGGCGGCATTTTTTCCAATAACTGAGGTATGCCCATTACGGCAAAGAGGTGTAACGGTTTTTATCCCAGTTGGCTTGTCTTCTATCCTAGATGAGAAGCAGGCTTCCCTGACCACTTTTTTACGTAGATAAGGATGAGATTTGTCTACACCGGAGTCGATGACTACGACTGATTGACCTTTTCCTGTATAACCTAGGCTCCAGCCTACATCTGCACCTATTTGACCAATACTGACTTCGTGAGATAAGGGAAAGTAAATATGATCTTCAGAGATTGAGTTGACTCGCGCTGACTTACGCAAGTTCTTTAATTCATCTTCTGTTACTGATAAGGCCATTAATGGGAGGTGCTGATAATGCTTCATTGCTTTCGCATTTCCTATTGAAACATCTTCCAATAACGCTTTTTGTTGATACTCAATTAATCGAGTTCGCTTGATTCGTTTTTGTTTAATTTTGGAATAATCTTTTTCAGTTAAGCGTTCATTTAATTCGACCAGAACCTTTATGTTACCTTTATTATGGGCTTTTTTAGCAAGTTGATTGATTTCAGCAGGGGTGTCTACATCAGAGTCGGTTGACTCGGAAGTTGAAGTCTCTTGTGTTGGAGGTGATGCCTCAAGAAGGGGCGGGCAGCAAAATAAAAGTACTGTTAATAAGTAAAGATAAGGAAATCGTTTCATATCTTGCTCCATGTGCGTATGTGTAATGGGCGGAAATTAGTGTTATGACACTCTTTTGCAATACATAAAAAAGCTATCAGTATAGTATTAATTACACTTTTTTATGATATTTCGCCGATATTGTTTCAATTGCCAGCACATGTTCAGTGTAACGCATGCACGATCTACCTTAGATTTAACCAACCATGAAAAACGAAGGATATTAGTCAGAATAGATTGAAAGTACTGTGATATCTAAAGTTTAGCCATGCCATTGGCTTACGTTTACTCTTGCAGGAGAAAAAGCGACTCGCACTTCTGGTGCGAGAACCCAATTAAAATCAATCGTCGCGGTAGTGACACATTGTCTTAATAACACCCACTCTGTTAAAGTTGCTTGAATACAGCCAATAAGGTGCTTATTCAATGACCACTCATACACACGCCCACGCCCACGACCACAAACCCAATCGCCAAACCCTCTACGTCGTTATCACACTCGTACTCGGCATTGTAGTTGGAGAACTGCTCAACATAACATTCGGTGGCACAGGGGAAGTCAAGCCTAACCCGCTATTAAGTCAGATTATCACGGTTTTTACCGTGCTAACTGATATTTTCCTGCGCCTGGTCAAGATGATTATCGCGCCCTTGGTGATTTCCACGCTGGTCGTAGGTATGGCTAAGATGGGCGACATCAATACCGTTGGTCGTATTGGGATTAAAGCGTTGCTGTGGTTTTTCTCGGCATCTTTGTTCAGCTTGTTGTTGGGCATGTTGCTGGTGAATGTGTTTGAACCAGGGAGTTCGCTACATATCGACTTACCCACTGTTGGTACTGCAACGGGTTTGCCGGACGTGAAGCCGACACTCAGCACATTTGCCGCCCATATCTTCCCGAAAAGTGTGGTTGAAGCGATGGCAAACAACGAGATATTGCAAATCGTGGTGTTTTCCATGTTCTTTGGCGTGGCTTGTGCATCGTTGGGCGAGCTGGCGCAGCCGATGGTGAAATTGCTGGATTCACTGGCGCATATCATGCTGAAAGTTACCAGTTACGTGATGCACTATGCGCCCGTGGCGGTATTTTCCGCCATAGCATCCGTGATCGCACAACAAGGCATAAGCGTGTTGCTGACTTATGGCAAATTTATCGGAGAATTCTATTTCGGGCTGTTTTTGTTGTGTAGTTTGCTCGGTTGTTTTACTTTCCTGTTTCTAGGGCGCAGGATTTTTTCGTTAATCAACCACATTCGTGAGCCGATGCTACTGGCTTTCGGCACAGCCAGTAGCGAAAGTGCCTACCCCAAGCTTTTGCAGCAACTGGAACGCTTCGGGTGCGACGAAAAAGTTTGCGGCTTAGTGCTACCGCTCGGTTATTCCTTCAACCTCGACGGCAGCATGATGTACATGACTTTTGCCGTCCTGTTTATCGCCCAAGCTTATGGCATTGATATGCCGCTTGCTGACCAGCTTTTGATGCTGTTGGTATTGCTGTTCACCAGCAAAGGCGTAGCAGGCGTACCCAGGGCATCGTTGATTGTGATCTCCGCCACCTTGTCGATGTTCAATATCCCCGAAGCCGGATTATTATTGTTGCTAGGAATCGACCAAATCTTGGACATGGGGCGCAGCGCGACTAACGTATTCGGCAATAGCATGGCATCAGCGGTGATTAGTCGATGGGAAAAGGCGTTGAAGTAGATGGCTGATTCGCAAAAGGAATCTGTCATGGCGATTGAACTTAACAAGCAAGGCAGTAAGAAGCTTCACGAAACCCTTTATGTTCAGGTTTTGGCTGCTATTACGCTCGGTATTTTGCTCGGTCATTTCTGTCCTGATATAGCCGTTTCGATGAAACCCTTGGGCGACGGTTTTATCAAGCTTATCAAGATGATTATCGCCCCGATTATCTTCTGCACCGTGGTAACGGGCATTGCCGGTATGCAGGAGATGGACAAGGTCGGGCGAGTCGGTGTTAAGGCCCTGATCTATTTCGAAGTGGTAAGCACGTTGGCGCTGATTATCGGCTTGTTGGTCGTTCATCTCATTAAACTCGGCGTGGGTATGAATGTTGATGCCAGTTTATTGGATACCAAAGGCCTTGCCACTTATACGGATGCCGCAAAGGCTCACGGAGTGGTCGATTTCCTGCTCAACATCATCCCGACCAGCGTGATTGATGCCTTTGCCAAGGGCGATATTTTGCAGGTGCTGCTGTTTTCATTGTTATTCGGCTTTCCCCTCGCTGCCATGAAAGACACAGGGGCGGAGGTTGTGAACTTTATAAGCAAAATTTCGTACGCCCTGTTCGGGATCGTGGAGACAATCATGAAGCTCGCTCCCATCGGCGCTTTCGGGGCGATGGCGTTTACCATTGGTAAGTACGGTGTTGCTTCACTTGTGCCACTGGCAGCTTTGATAGGTAGCTTTTATCTGACTTGCTTGCTGTTTATATTTGGTGTACTGGGCTTGATTGCAAGATTGACTGGTTTCAGCATTGTGCGCTTCATCGTTTACATCAAGGATGAATTGCTTATCGTGCTAGGTACGTCATCGTCAGAATCGGTATTGCCGCGCATCATGGTAAAGCTGGAGCAATTAGGTTGTTCCAAATCGGTTGTGGGGCTAGTTATCCCCACGGGCTATTCGTTCAATCTCGATGGCACGTCGATTTACTTGGCTATGGCGGCACTTTTTGTTGCCCAGGCAACCAATACGCCTTTGACCTTGACGCAGGAATTAACTTTGCTGGGCGTGTTGCTGCTGACTTCCAAAGGTGCGGCGGGAGTGACGGGTAGTGGTTTTATCACGCTGGCTGCCACGCTTTCAACCGTGCCGACTATTCCGGTTGCAGGGCTTGCCTTAATACTTGGCATTGACCGCTTCATGTCCGAAGCCCGTGCTTTGACCAACTTAATCGGCAACGGCGTAGCCACGATAGTCGCGGCAAAGTGGGAAAATGAGTTAGATTATCAAAAGCTTAATACGCAACTTAAGGCAAACTCTCCAAACAATGCCTAAAGTTTTCTCCGCGCTTTCTCACAAGCTGATGGCGTTGTATGGCTTGCCGCATCTTACTCATTCGATGGTGCTGTTGCCTTTGGTGTTGTTTATCCCGTCGTTTTACGCAGATGACTTGGACTTGCCCTTGGCAAGTGTGGGGCTGGCGATTGCGGCTTCACGGTTGTTGGATGTGTTTATCGATCCTTTCATGGGCATCCTGAGTGACCGCTGGCTTACCCGTTGGGGGCGGCGCAAACCTTGGTTAGTGGTTGGTACGCCGTTATTAATCCTGGCAACCTGGATGGTTTTTGTGCCACAGCAATCGGCATCCGTGTGGTATCTATTTATGTGGTCTAGCTTGCTGTTTTTGTCGTTTACGGTTTTTGATTTGCCTTACAAGGCTTGGGGAGCGGAACTTTCTAGCGATTACAACGAACGCTCGCGCATTGCGGCTTGGCGAGAAGCTTTTGGTGCCAGTGGGCATATCTTGTTTCTGTTCATTCTAATGGTGATGGGTTACCTGGGTTATCACGGTAATCGTGAGCATCTTCAGGTGATTGCTTTGTTGGTTTGCGTTGGATTGCCAATTTTTGTGGTTCTGGCGGTGTCTAAAGTGCCTGAAAAACCAGCGGAAAATTTGAATAATCAAGAACACGTCATCGGCTGGTCGGGGCTGAAGCTGGTGTTCCGTAACCAGGCTTTTGTGAGAACGTTGATTACGCTCGTGCTGTTTGGCACGGGGCTGATGATACAGGCCACCTTACATAAAATGGTGTTGAAGCATATTGTAGGACGACCTGAGTTGTTTTCCCCGATGATACTTGCCGAAACCGTGGCATCTCTCGCCTGTTTGCCATTATGGATTGCACTTTCTTATAAGATAGGTAAACATCGGACGCTGACATTCGCGGGGCTTTGGATCGGTTTGTGGAGTTTGGCATTACCCTGGGTCGGTCATGGTGACATAGAGTTGTATGTCACCTTGATCGTATTGCGCGGTAGTAGCCTGGCATCTATCATTTTCTTGTCTAACTCGATAGCCGCCGATGTCGTCGATCATGACACACTGGCATCAGGCCGTCAGCGTACGGGTTTTTATTTCTCGCTGTGGGGCATGGCTATCAAATTGGCTATCGGCTTGGGTGTGTTTTTGGGAACATCATTGCCTGCATTTTACGGCTTCGAACCTTCGTTGGCTGCCCATAGTCAGGCTACCGAATTTGCCCTGATGAGAATTTATGGCTGGCTGCCTTGTTTTATTATGCTACTGGGATTCCCGCTTATGTGGCATTTCCCGATCACCAAGGCGAAACAACAAGCGCTGCGTAGCCAAATTGAGGCAAGGCTTAAGTAAGGTGAGATAACATCGTGAGAATTGCCTTAATCAGCGATGCATGGCATCCTCAAATCAATGGGGTGGTCACGACCTTAACCAATACCGTTGCTACATTGAAAAGGCTGGGGCATGAGGTTGAACTCATCACGCCTGATCGTTTTAAGACTTACCCTTGGCCGGGCTACCCCGACGTAGGTATGGCGTTTCTTTGCGGCTCTCGGTTAAGACCCATCATCAAGGCATTTAAGCCGGATGCGATTCATTTGGTCACTGAAGGCTCGATTGGTTTTGCGGCTCGGCGTTATTGCCGCGAGCTTGGCTATCGATATACCAGCTCCTATCTTAGCCAATTCCCAGAATACTTTAAGCTCCGCACCGGTTTTCCGATGTGGATAAGCGAAGCTTACCTGCGCTGGTTTCATTGTGAAAGCGCTAATGTCATGGTGGCGACTGCATCCCTGGAACAGGAAATGCGTGAAAAGGGGTATCAGCGTTTGGTGCGCTGGTCGCGGGGTGTAGACACCGAGCTATTTAGACCCCGTGACAAAGATTTTATTAAAGACCCGCGTCCGATATTTATGTGTATCGGGAGGGTTGCCATCGAAAAAAATATCGAAGCATTTTTGAAACTTGAACTCCCTGGCACCAAATATGTCATCGGCGATGGTACACACAAAGACCTATTGGCAAAAAAATATCCTGCCGTCCGTTTTACCGGATACCAGCAAGGTGAAAACCTAGCGCGTTTTATGGCCGCCGCCGATGTCTTTGTTTTCCCCAGCTTGACTGATACCTTCGGTGTCGTGCTACTGGAAGCCTTAGCCAGCGGTGTTCCGGTCGCAGCTTACCCCGTGCAAGCACCCAAAGGGGTCATCACTGATGTCAAGGTCGGAATCTTGAGCGAGAACCTGCAACATGCCGCAATGTCGGCTTTATCGTTAAATCCGCAAGATTGCCGAAAATACGCGTTGGAATACACCTGGGAAAAATGCACCCAGCAATTTGTGGACAATCTTGTTCATATTGTTTGATAAAGCGTTACCATACTCAAAAGTTTTCGGAGTCAAAAAACATGTTTTTTGATCCCTTATAAACAGTGCATGTCGACGCGCAAACCTAGGTTTGCACGCCAAGTTAACGATGTCTCAACGCTTAACTGTGGGCAGTACTCTTCAGCATGGGAAAGAGTCTAAAGCTAAATCCCAGTTACCCTTGAAAAAATAAATTCTGCCCTTAAATCAAGCGTAGTTAAGTTCATCTTATTTTTAGGAATACAAAAATGTCTGCCAAAGCAAAAAAACAAACCTTAGGTTTTGAAACCGAAGTCAAACACCTCTTACATCTGATGATCCATTCCTTGTACAGCAACAAGGAAATTTTTCTGCGCGAGTTGATTTCTAATAGCTCAGATGCGGCTGATAAGCTGCGTTTTGAGGCGTTATCCAATGACGACCTTTACGAAGGCGACAGTGAATTAAAAATTCGTCTGGCGTTCGATAAAGAAAAACGCACTATTACCATCATCGACAACGGCATCGGTATGACCCGCGACGAAGTGCAGGAACACATCGGCACGATTGCTAAATCCGGCACTAAACAGTTTTTTGAAAAGCTAACTGGCGAACAAGCCAAAGATAGCGAATTGATTGGTCAATTTGGTGTGGGCTTTTATTCATCTTTTATCGTCGCCGATAAAGTTACGCTGACCACACGTAAAGCAGGTGCCAGCAAAGACGAAGCCGCACGTTGGGAATCGGCTGGAGAAGGCGAATACACACTGGAAACTGTGACCAAGGAACAGCGTGGGACGGAAATAGTCTTGCATCTTAAAGAATCCGAAGTTGAATTTTTGGATAGCTACAGATTACGTTCCATCGTACGAAAATTTTCCGACCACATTTCTATTCCGATTATCATGACTAAAGAGGTCATGCCGACTTATGAGGAGGAAGAGGAAGAAAAGGACGGCGAGGAAGCTGAACTCAAAGAGAAAACCCCGCCAGAACCCGAAGATGAAACCGTCAATAGCGCCTCGGCCTTATGGATGAAAGCCCGTCAGGACATAAAAGACGAGGACTACAACGAATTCTACAAGCACGTCAGCCACGATTGGCAAGATCCGCTCGTACATGTTCATAGCAAGGTAGAAGGCACGAATGAATTCACTTTGTTGCTCTACGTGCCAAGCCGTGCGCCGTTCGACCTGTGGGACAGAAACACTAAGCACGGCGTAAAACTGTATGTGCGTAAAATCTTCATCATGGATGATGCGGAACAACTCATGCCGCGTTACCTGCGTTTTATACGCGGAATAGTTGATGCTGGCTCGCTACCATTGAACGTATCGCGGGAAATCTTGCAGCAAAGCAAACAACTTAGCACCATCAAATCTGGCGCAGTCAAAAAGGTGCTGGGCATGTTGGAAGGTGTTGCCAAGAATGAGCCTGAAAAATATGAAAAATTCTGGGCGGAATTTGGGCAAGTGCTGAAAGAAGGCCCGATTGAAGATCATGGCAATAAAGAGCGCATCGCCAAATTGCTACGTTTTGCCTCGACCAAAGCCGATACCGACAAGCAAGAAGTTACTTTGGAAGAGTACGTCAGCCGGATGCAGGAAGGTCAGGACAAAATATATTACGTAACAGCAGAAACGTTTGCCGCCGCCAAAAAAAGCCCACATCTGGAGATATTCCGCAAAAAAGGCATCGAAGTCTTGTTGCTATCTGACCGAATTGACGAGTGGTTGATCTCCCACTTAGAAGAATTTGACGGTAAGCATTTGCAATCGGTTGCTAAAGGCGACCTGGACTTAGGTACGCCGGATGATGAAGAAGCCAAAAAAGAACAGGAAGAAGTCAGCAAAGATTTCGAGGCAGTCATCAAGCAAATCAAAGACGTATTGGGCGATAAAGTCAGCGAAGTCAAATTAAGCCAACGCCTGACCGACTCCCCTGCTTGTGTGGTTGCCGACGTTTACGGCATGAGCCTGAACATGGAGCGGATCATGAAGGAAGCCGGGCAGGGTATGGGCATGGGTATGAACAGAAAGCCGATCTTTGAAATCAACCCAAACCATGCTTTAGTGGCAAGACTAAAGATTGAGCAAGATGATGAACGTTTTGCCGATTTGACCCATATCCTATTTGACCAAGCAATCTTGAGCGAAGGCGGACAATTAGACGATCCTGCGGCGTTTGTGCATAAATTGAATGGGTTGTTACAGGGGTTGTTGAAGTAGTTTTAATAGATACCCACAGTTAAGAAATACGGAGTCAAAAAACATGTTTTTTGAATCCTTATAAACAGCGAATGCCGGAGTGCAAACCAAGGTTTGTACTCCCGCGTGACGGGTTATGTTAACCCGTCACTAAGTGTTTTAACATATTGCCGCTTTAACCACCCACTGAAACCTGCCAAGCCATAACGATTCGTATCAAACTATTTTTATTTTAGCTGACGCGCTTAATCATTTTTTAATCATCATCTCTTCATAATTAGCCCTAAGCTTGATTCTTGGACAGGGGCGCAGTCTGATGCCCAGTTAAGAATCACCTTGACACTACTAGACAGGTTAATTTTAAGGGAGAAAATTATGAAATTGAGATATATGGTATTGGCTGTACCCGTATTTGTTAGTTATGGATCTTTCACTTATGCGGCAACGAAGGGTATGGATCACGATGATTCATACGCACAACATGGACTGAACGAGAAGCCCGGTCACGGTGGTTCTTACCACGAAGACAATCGATACGATTTTGATGACCGCATCAAGGAACTGGTAGGAAACCATCATCATAACCATAACGTCTATTTGAGAATGTGCAGAAATGAGGAAGACGATCATGATTATGGGCATGGCGATCATGACGGACAGGGTGGTCATGATGGCGACTGGGGCGGCGGTCATAACGAAGTACCCGTTCCTGCTGCGTTTTGGTTGTTCGCCCCGAGCTTAATGGGCTTGCTGAGAATCAACCGCAAAAAACCTCAATATGGGTGAGTTGTAGGTTTCGTGTCATGAGGGCGGGGCGGGAGATGTGGTCACCTTTGTTTCCTTACCGCCCTACCTTGCTACCAAACAGGCATCACACGATGTTGTTTTAAATCACTTTTATCAAATATTTCCCATAATTCTGCATAGCGCATCTGCGTGACAGGATGTCGTAAATGTCCCGCAATTTCTGCCAACGGTTCCAACACAAAGGCATATTTTTCGATTTCGTCGCGCGGTATTTGGATGCGACCTTCGTTGATAATCACGTCACCATAGAGTACAAGGTCTAAATCCAGCGTTCGTGCGGAAAACTTTTTACAGTCGCGGTTGCGACCATTGTCCAGTTCGATTTGTCGTAATTGATCGACGATTTTCTTAATATCTAGGTTCGATTCAAAGGCTGCGACCAAGTTATAAAACGCATCGCCTGTAAAACCCATGGATTCAGATTCGTAGATACTGGATAAGGTAAGCCGACCATAAAGTCCAGTCAGGGCTTTGATGCTGGCAGGAATGTGTTTTTCCTTGTCGATGTTGCTGCCAATGCTGATATATCCGGTTGGCATGTTACTTACGCCCTCGTTCAACAATAATACCGACATCGCTGGCACCACGGATCGCGCCTTTTTTGTTCAGGGTCACTTTTACCCAAGGCACATTGAATTCATTGATAATAATGTCGGCAATTTCCACTGTCAGCCGCTCCACCAGAAAATAATTACTGGCTTCGACGAAAGCGATAATCCGTTTGGATACTGCCTTATAATCTAAGGTGAATGCAATATCGTCGGTTACGGCGGCTTTTTGGATGTCGTAAGCCATTTCTATGTCCAATATGACTGTTTGTTTGGTTTCCCGTTCCCAGTCGAAAATACCGATAATAGTCTCGATTTGAAGCCCGCCTAAAAATATAATGTCCATAGTAATTTCCGGTTATGATGTGCCGTTTTGAAGCGGTAAGTATCGGGGATATGAACAGTAGTTACAAGTTTTGGATGGAAGGTGGTTAATGTTTGAGTGGTTGGTAATTCCTGCGGCGTATTTATTGGGTTCAGTTTCTTGTGCGATTATTACCTGCCGCATAATGGGTTTGCCCGATCCTCGAGGGCAAGGTTCTGGTAATCCAGGTGCCACCAATGTGATGCGGATTGGTGGCAAAAAAGCGGCGGCGATCACTTTGCTGGGGGATATGCTAAAAGGTTTTATCCCTGCCTATCTGGCGAATTTATTGGGTGTGACACCGATTATTTTGGCTATGACCGGCCTGGCTGCATTTTTCGGTCACCTTTATCCCATATTTTTTGGGCTTAAAGGCGGTAAAGGCGTTGCCACTTCCTTAGGGGTTTTGCTGGGGTTTTCTTGGGTTTTGGGATTGGCTGTTATCGGCACTTGGCTGTTGGTTTATAAATTACGGAAGATTTCATCGCTGTCTGCGCTTACCGCCTCGGTGTTATCGCCGGTTTATGCTTGGTTTATTTTGGGTGATAAGGTTATTGTTGGTGCGGCTATGGTGATGATGGTGTTTTTGCTGTTCCGGCACAAAAGCAATATACAGCGGTTGTTGGCTGGGGAAGAATAGCCAAAGCTTTAGATCAATTCACTAATCGGCCAGCGCGGTCTGGCGACTATTTCAAGGTTCTGCTGTTCACCTCTTACTAAGCGCTGACAACCCGCATAAGCAATCATTGCACCGTTGTCGGTGCAAAATTCTGATCTGGGGAAATAGATTTCGCTTTTTTCCAATGCCGCCATTTCACTTAAAGCAGCACGAATTTGCTTATTTGCACTAACGCCGCCAGCCACCACTAATCTTTTAATGCCAGTTTGCCGGATTGCGCGTTTGCACTTGATGCTGAGGGTTTCGGCAACGGCTTGTTGGAAGGCGTAAGCGATGTCGGCTTTGTCTTGCTCGGTTTTTTGGCTTTTGTTGAAGGTGTTAAGCGTAAAGGTCTTTAGTCCGCTAAAACTGAAATCCAGCCCTGGCCTGTCTGTCATGGGACGTGGAAATTTATAAACTTGCTCACCTTGTTCGGCAAGTTTAGATAATTTCGGCCCACCGGGATAGCCTAAGCCTAGCATTTTTGCAGTCTTATCAAAGGCTTCACCAGCGGCATCATCCAGTGATTCACCTAATAATTGATAACGACCTACGCCTTCGACCTGCACTAACAAGGTATGTCCACCAGATATTAATAGTGCAACAAAGGGATATGGCGGCGGATAAGCTTCCAACATGGGCGCGAGTAGATGGCCTTCCATGTGATGTACGGCTATTGCGGGTATTCCCCAAGCCCAAGCAAGGCTTCTCGCAGTGGCTGCTCCGACCAGCAAAGCCCCCATCAAACCTGGGCCTGCAGTGTACGCTATACCGTCAATAGCGCTTTTTTGCAGACGGCTTTCTTGTAAGGTTTGCTTGATTAGCGGAATTAATTTGCGGATATGGTCGCGGGATGCCAACTCCGGCACTACACCGCCGTATTCGTTGTGCATGGCAGTTTGGCTGTATAAATGGTGGCTAATCAGCCCGTGTTCGGAGTGATAAATGGCAACGCCGGTGTCATCGCAAGAGGTTTCTATCCCTAAAACATACATTGAGTTTTTGAAAAAATAAAAGATAGGGTTATAATCAACGGTTCTTTTTATTGCGTGGGCACAAATGCCGCGCTTAAAAACCGTTTCATTCAAATATTAACATAATGGAAAGCTATGCCGTCAGTCAAAATTAAAGAAAATGAGCCCTTCGATATCGCTATTCGCCGCTTCAAACGTGCATGTGAGAAGGCTGGTGTGTTGGCGGAAGTGCGTCGCCGTGAATTCTATGAAAAACCTACCTCAGAGCGTAAACGTAAAGGTGCTGCTGCGGTTAAACGCCATTTGAAAAAGCTAGCGCGTGAGCGTTACGCACTCAAAAACTTGCGTCGTGGTCGTCCCGTACTGTAAATCAGAACTATGACAGGCTTGCTAACAGACCGTATCAAGGACGATATGAAGGTCTCCATGAAAGGGGGCGCGAAAGCTAGGTTGCAAGTCATCCGGTTAATGCTGGCTGCTGTCAAGCAGGTTGAGGTCGATGAACGCATCACGCTGGACGATGCGCGAACCCTTCAAGTGCTGGACAAGATGATGAAGCAGCGCCGTGAGTCCATCCGGCTATTTTCTGATGCCGGTAGAACGGATTTGGTCGCCATTGAGGAAGCAGAGGTGCTGGTGATCCAGGATTTTATGCCGCAAGCCCTTACCGAAGCCGAAATTGATGGCATGGTGAATGCCGCCGTTGCCGAATCCGGCGCGGAATCAGTGAAAGATATGGGCAAAGTGATGGCATTGCTCAAAGGAAAAATGCAAGGACGCGCCGATATGGCAGTTGTCAGCGCCAAAATCAAGGCCGCGTTCCCCAACTAAGCATCCCGCTCTGGCGATGTCCGGCAGGATTCCCAAGCATTTTATCGACGACCTGCTGACCAGGGTTGATATTGTCGATTTAATCGATTCCCACGTTCCACTTAAGAAAACCGGCGCGAACTACGTCGCTCGGTGTCCGTTTCATTCCGAGAAAACGCCTAGTTTTTCAGTCAACCGCAACAAACAGTTTTTTCATTGCTTCGGTTGCGGCGCAAGTGGCAATGCTATTGGTTTTTTGATGGATTTCAGCCATTTGGATTTTGTCGAAGCCGTCGAAGACCTCGCTACTTTTGCGGGTGTTGACGTGGTTAGGGAAGCGGTTGATTTTAAAGGAACTACACAAAAACCAGAAAACATCAGCGACCAATATCAGCTACTGGAACAAGTGGCGGCTTACTACGTGAAATGCCTTAGAACCGACGAAGCCGGAAAAAAAGCCGTTAGCTATCTAAAATCCAGGGGCGTTAATGACGATTGTGCCAAGGAATTCATGCTTGGCTACGCGCCCGATGAATGGCAGGCATTAGCTAATCGTTTTGATCAAAACCAGCTAATCCAAGCAGGACTGTTGATTGATAAGGATGGTAGGGCGTATGACCGCTTTCGTGGGCGCGTTATGTACCCTATTAGGGACAAGCGCGGTCGAATTGTCGGTTTTGGTGGGCGGGTATTGGATGATTCAATGCCTAAGTACTTGAATTCACCGGAAACACCAGTCTTTCAAAAAGGCAAAGAGGTCTATGGCCTCTTCGAGTTGCTCCGTAAAGAAGCTAAGCCCAAACGGATTCTCATCGTTGAAGGCTATATGGATGTTATCGCCTTGGCGGGAAGTGGAATTCACTATTCCGTAGCAACCTTGGGAACTGCGACATCGCAAGCCCATCTCGATTTATTATTCCGGTTTTCATCCGAACTGGTATTTTGCTTTGACGGCGATAAAGCCGGACGTGATGCCGCTTGGCGTGCAATGGAGTCGGCATTCGGCGCACTTAAAGATGGTCGGCAAGTCCGCATCATGTTGCTGCCGCAGAACCATGACCCTGATTCGCTGGTGCGTGAAGAAGGTGCGGAG
Organism: Methylomagnum ishizawai; assembly: GCA_945861705.1. GTDB lineage: Bacteria > Pseudomonadota > Gammaproteobacteria > Methylococcales > Methylomonadaceae > Methyloglobulus. The sequence continues at coordinate 46,743 of CAMAVM010000016.1, forward strand.
GGTTTTGCCGAGCGCGTACAGCAATCTCAACCCTTATCGGATTATTTTTTTAGCACGTTAGCTAGCGACCTTAAGCTTGACGAAATGGAAGGTCGGTCACAATTGATAAATAAAGCAAAGCCTTACTTAGAGAGGCTGCCATTAAGTGTGTTTCGAGACATGATGTTTGTCAGATTGAATGAATTAACCCGATCAAGTTTGCTGGATGTTTCAGGAAATCCAGCTAGACTTAATCCCAAATCAATAGGCAATCGACCCCATGAACGGCGTTTGCCATCGTTGCCACGGCTAATCATTGCCTTACTGGTGCAGCATCCAGAACTCATCAGCAAGGTCGAGCAGAAGGAAATTATTTGGGATGGACTGGAATTTTCTGGTATTCAATTGTTCAGAGATATTCTGGCGGTGGTTTTGAGAATAAAACCAGCCAATACTGCGGTATTACTTGAACATTACCGAAATCATCCTGATGAAAAAATTATTAAAGATCTAGCCTCATTGGGTTTGCTGACTTCGGGGCAAAATGTCGAGGCGGAAGGCGTGGAAAATGAATTTAGTGATGCTTTGGATAGGTTACTAGCTCAAGCCAGAGAAGCTTGTCTTGATGGATTGCTGGCAAAAGGGAAGGACAATGGCTTGAATCAGGACGAAAAGGAATTATTGCGTAAGCTCTTGGTTATTAAACATAGCGGTGCAATATAACAAATTTTATAGTACAATTGGCGGTTGATTTCAGTCAGGTTAAACCAAAGTAAGGCATGGGAAAAATATGAGTCAAGACCAACATTCTCAACTCAGGCAATTGATAGCCAAAGGCAAAGCGCAGGGATACCTGACTTATGCTGAGGTGAACGATCACTTGCCCAGTGATATTTCCGATCCTGAGCAAATCGAAGAATTCATTGGCACCATAAACGATTTAGGTATCCAGGTTTACGAAGCTGCGCCTGATGAAGACTCTCTGATTACCGATTCTGCTACGGTTACTACTGACGATGAAGATGCCGAAGAGGTTGCCGCTTTAGCTTCTGTCGATAGCGAATTTGGGCGTACGACCGATCCCGTACGCATGTATATGCGCGAAATGGGTTCCGTTGAGTTGTTAACCCGCGCTGATGAATTAAAAATTGCCAAACGCATTGAAGAAGGCAATCAACAGCTTGTTAAGGCTATTTCTCGGTCTTGCGTGGTTGTTGAAGATGTTTTGCAATCATTTGATTCCATTTCTGAAGAAGAAAGCAGCATTAGACTGTCAGACATGATTGTGGGCTTTACTGACTTAAGCGAACCTGAGGACTTATTGATTAGTCCGGCTTCTATTGAAGCCGTTGAAGGTTTAGAAGGTGCTGAAGTAGCCAGCCCTGAAGAAGATGTAAAAGGACTCAATTTAGATGAAGTTAAAGAAAAAATTGACCAACTCAGAGAGCAACTGAAAGCAGCTTCATCGGCTATTAGTGAATATGGCTATGTCAGTGAGCAGACGGAAAACGCATTTGAAACACTCGCCGGCTTGTTTATCGAGCTGAAATGGGCGCCACAATACCTGAAAAAACTCACAGCCATTATTCCTGATGGAGTCGCTTCCGTACGTGAACAGGAAAGAGTGATCCATGATATATTTGTGAAAAAAGCAAAAATGCCCCGTCTGGAGTTTATTGCTGCTTATACAAATAATGAAACTCGCGCGGACTGGCTAGAGCAGTATTTTGACAAGAATAACCCGTATTCGGCAGTTTTAAAGGAGTATGAGAAAGAGTTACGTAAAGCTCGGAAAGTATTAGCTGAGATTGAAGTTAACTTTGGGCTGACCATTGGTGGTTTAAAAGACATTAACCGCCGCATTTCGATTGGCGAGGCAAAAGCTAGACGCGCCAAAAAGGAAATGATCGAAGCCAATTTGCGTTTGGTTATCTCCATTGCGAAAAAATATACCAATCGTGGCTTGCAGTTCCTTGATTTAATTCAAGAAGGCAATATTGGCTTGATGAAAGCGGTCGATAAATTTGAGTACCGCCGTGGCTACAAGTTTTCCACTTATGCTACTTGGTGGATCAGGCAGGCGATCACCCGCTCCATTGCCGATCAAGCGCGGACGATTCGTATCCCAGTCCACATGATAGAAACCATCAACAAGTTGAACCGGATTTCAAGGCAGATTCTCCAGGAATTAGGTCGTGAAGCAACACCCGAAGAACTGGCAGTGCGTATGGAAATGCCGGAAGACAAAGTCCGTAAGGTGTTAAAGATCGCCAAAGAGCCTATCTCCATGGAAACCCCGATTGGTGATGATGAAGATTCGCATTTGGGCGATTTTATTGAAGATTCAAGGGTGTTGTCCCCAATTGAAGCGGCGACTATTGCGGGCTTGCGTGAATCCACCCAGAATGTGTTGGCTGGATTGACTGCAAGGGAAGCAAAAGTTCTGCGTATGCGCTTTGGCATCAATATGAACACCGATCATACGCTTGAAGAAGTCGGCAAGCAGTTTGATGTCACCCGTGAGCGCATCCGTCAAATCGAGGCGAAAGCCTTAAGGAAGCTACGGCATCCGTCCAGATCAGAGCAATTAAGATGCTTTTTGGATGGTGAATAGCTTCATTTAAATAAACACAGGGCCCTTAGCTCAGTTGGTTAGAGCATCCGACTCATAATCGGCAGGTCGTAGGTTCAAGTCCTACAGGGCCCACCATTAAGTACATAGAGGCTGCCTGTGCAGCCTTTTGGCTATTCAAGTTTACTATTAACAAAGGTGGTATTGTGAGCAATAACTTCATATTTACATCAGAATCTGTTTCAGAAGGACATCCAGATAAGGTTGCTGACCAAATTTCTGATGCCATACTTGATGCCTTGTTGGCGCAAGATCCTCGCTCCCGTGTGGCTTGTGAAACCTTAGTCAAAACCGGCATGGTAGTTTTAGCAGGTGAAGTTACTACCGATGCTTTGGTGGATATGGAAGAACTGGTCAGAAAAGTCGTCTGCGATATAGGCTACGACAATGGCGATATTGGTTTCGATGGCAAAAGCTGTGCGGTATTGAATGCAATCGGCAAACAATCAGAAGACATTGCGATGGGTGTGGATGAAGGTGAAAACCACGAACAAGGTGCGGGTGACCAAGGCTTGATGTTTGGTTACGCAAGTAATGAAACCGACGTTTTGATGCCAGCCCCTATTACATATTCTCATTTATTAGTCAAACGCCAAGCCGAAGTCCGCAAAAACAAGACCTTGCCTTGGCTACGTCCTGATGCAAAAAGCCAGATTACATTCCGCTACGAAAACAACATACCGGTAGCGATTGATGCTGTGGTGTTATCGACCCAGCATTCGCCAGACATCAGCACAAAAGCCCTGCATGAAGCAGTAATGGATGAAATTATTCTACCCGTTTTGCCTAAAGAATGGCTGCATAAAGATACCAAATACTTCATTAATCCAACGGGTCAATTCATTATTGGCGGTCCTGTGGGCGATTGTGGCTTGACGGGTCGTAAAATTATCGTAGATTCTTATGGTGGTATGGCAAGGCACGGTGGCGGCGCGTTCTCCGGCAAAGATCCTTCAAAAGTAGACCGTTCAGCCGCTTATATGGCACGGTATGTGGCAAAAAATATAGTCGCGGCAGGTTTGGCGGATCGTTGTGAGATCCAAGTATCTTATGCGATTGGTGTTGCAGAGCCGACTTCAATAGCCGTTGAAACCTTCGGCACAGGCAAATTGACGGAAGACAGATTAGTGCAAATCGTGCGAGAACATTTTGATCTCAGACCTAAAGGTTTGATCGCCATGTTGGACTTACTGAAACCTATTTACCAACCGACAGCTTCTTACGGCCACTTTGGGCGCACGGAAAGCACCTTCAGTTGGGAAAAAACTGACAAAATCGAAGTATTAAAAGATGCCGCTGGCATTTAATTCAACGACCCAATATACACAATGACTTCAGGAACTCAAATGAGCCAAAACGATTACAAAGTAGCCGATATTGCCCTAGCCGATTGGGGACGTAAAGAAATCAATATCGCCGAAACCGAAATGCCAGGTTTGATGGCCTTGCGTAGGGAATTCGGTGCGGCAAAACCCTTGATAGGCGCACGTATTGCTGGTTGCTTGCACATGACCATCCAAACCGCCGTGTTAATCGAGACTCTGACAGCATTAGGTGCAGAAATACGTTGGTCGTCCTGCAATATTTTCTCGACCCAAGACCATGCTGCTGCTGCTATTGCTGCGGCGGGTATTCCTGTATTTGCCTGGAAAGGCGAAACCGAAGCCGAAGCTGACTGGTGTATTGAACAAACCATTATCGGACCAAATGGCTGGCGGCCTAATATGATCCTGGACGATGGTGGCGACCTGACCAACATGATGCACGATAAATTCCCCGAACTGATGGCGGAAGTCAAAGGTTTGTCGGAAGAAACCACCACAGGTGTTTTGCGCTTGTATGAACGGGTTGCCAAAAATACCTTGAAAGTCCCTGCCTTTAACGTCAATGATTCAGTCACTAAATCCAAATTCGATAACCTGTACGGTTGCCGTGAGTCTCTGGTCGATGGCATCAAGCGTGCGACAGATGTCATGATCGCCGGAAAAATCGCTGTCGTCTGCGGTTATGGCGATGTCGGTAAAGGTTGCGCACAATCCTTGCGTGGCTTAGGTGCAACCGTTTGGATTACCGAAATCGACCCGATCTGCGCTTTACAAGCCGCAATGGAAGGTTTCCGTGTGGTCACGATGGAAGATGCTGCACCACTTGCAAACATATTTGTTAGCGCAACTGGCAATTTCAACGTAATTACCCATAAACATTTGCTTGTTATGAGAAACCAAGCAATCGTTTGTAATATTGGTCACTTTGACTCTGAAATTGAGATCTCATCGTTGCGTCAATACACTTGGGAAAACATCAAACCACAGGTTGACCATGTCATTTTTCCTGATGGTAAGCGCTTGATTATTTTGGCAGAAGGTCGTTTAGTGAATTTAGGCTGTGCAACTGGACATCCTAGCTTCGTCATGTCCAACTCCTTCTGCAACCAAGTATTAGCGCAAATGGAATTGTGGCAAAATGCTAAGAGTTACGAAAATAAAGTCTATATCCTGCCTAAAAAATTGGATGAAAAAGTAGCAAGATCGCATCTGGAACAATTGGGTGTGAATCTTACCGTGTTGACTGAGAAGCAAGCAGATTACATTAATGTTCCGATTGAAGGTCCATATAAAGCAGATCATTACCGTTATTAATTAGTATTCATAATAGTAGGCTGGGTTAGTGTAGCGTAACCCAGCATTTTGCAGCATTATTGCTGGGTTACGCTACGCTAACCCAGCCTACAGATACTGATGCAATCACAACAAAATCATCCGCAACAATTCAGCTTTGAGTTTTATCCTCCAAAGACTGACGAAGGTACTGCTAACTTACAATTGGTACACAGTAAGTTGGCGGTATTAAATCCCGAATTCTTCTCAGTCACCTTTGGTGCTGGCGGTACGACCCGTGATAAAACCTTTGACACCGTTGTTGATATACAGCAGAAAGGTATAGCCGCCGCGCCGCATTTATCCTGCGTGGCTTCGACCAAGGAAAACATAAGGGCTATCCTGAAAAGCTACCAGGAACATGGCATATCAAGGATCGTCGCCTTGCGTGGTGATTTGCCCTCCGGCATGATGTCGGCGGGGGAATTTCGTTATGCCAACGAACTTGTGGCATTTATCCGCCAGGAAACAGGCGATGATTTCCAAATCCATGTCGCAGCTTACCCCGAAGTGCATCCCCAAGCTCCCAGCGCAACAGAAGATTTCAAAAACTTCAAACGTAAGGTTGAAGTGGGCGCAAATGCGGCGATCACTCAGTATTTTTACAATGCCGAAGCGTATTTCTATTTCGTCGATCTGTGCGAAAAGAATGGCATAACCATCCCCATCGTGCCTGGAATAATGCCGATAACCCAATATGCCCAGTTATTCCGCTTTTCAGAAATGTGCGGCGCGGACATTCCCCGCTGGTTACGCAAACGCTTGGTCGATTTTGGTGACGACCGTGCGTCTATACAAGCTTTCGGTCTGGATTTGGTCAGTAATCTTTGCCAGCGATTATTGGATGGTGGTGCGCCAGGGCTGCATTTTTATACCATGAACCAATCCGCACCTACGTTGGCGATTTTAGAAAGTTTGCGGCGATAAGTCGGCATCTGCCTTACAATCCTCAGCTCCTGTTTTGTGTGCTAAGAAACCAGAGTCACCAAACCGCATTGTGAACGAATGTTGTGACTACAGCTTAGTGCATTGCCCATGACCAACCATTCTTTCTCCAATCGTGACCTTTCCGTTTTGTGGCATCCTTGCACACAAATGAAAGACCACGAGACCTTCCCGATCATTCCTATCAAAAAAGGGCAAGGCGTTTGGCTGGAAGATTTCGATGGCAACCGTTATCTGGATGCTATCAGTTCCTGGTGGGTAAATCTGTTTGGACATGCCAATCCCACGATCAATGCGGCGCTAAAAGACCAACTTGATACGCTCGAACACGTCATTTTTGCGGGTTTTACTCATGAATCCGCTATCAAGCTGGCGGAAAAACTGGTGGAAATAACGCCCGAAGGGCTTAACCGTTGCTTTTATGCCGACAATGGTTCAGCAGCGGTGGAAGTCGCTCTCAAAATGAGTTTCCACTATTGGCGGAATCAATCGAACGAATCGGGTCAAACCCAAAAAACCAAATTCATCACGCTGGAAAATAGCTACCACGGCGAAACCTTGGGCGCGTTGGCGGTCGGCAATGTGCCGTTGTATAAGGAGACCTATGCGCCGTTATTGATGGACGTGATTACCGTCTCTGGGCCAGATTGCTATTACCGTGAACCCGGCGAATCCTGGGCGGAGTATTCCTCGCGCCGTTTTGCACTTATGGAGAATACCTTACAGGATCACGCCGATACGGTTTGTGCCGTGATTATCGAGCCTTTAGTGCAATGTGCCGGTAATATGAGGATGTACGACCCCGTATACTTAAAATTACTGCGCGAGGCTTGCGATAAATATGATGTACATCTTATTGCGGATGAAATCGCTGTCGGTTTTGGTCGTACCGGAACCTTATTTGCCTGCGAACAAGCGGCAATCACCCCCGACTTTATGTGTTTATCTAAGGGTTTGACGGGCGGCTATTTGGCCTTGTCTGCGGTATTGACGACCAATGACATTTATCAGGCGTTTTATGATGATTATCAAAAGTTGACTGCATTTTTACATTCCCACAGTTATACCGGTAACGCGCTGGCATGTAGGGCTGCGCTTGCAACGCTGGAGATTTTTCAGCAGCAGGACATCATTGCAAAAAACCAAACCTTGGCAAAGACACTGGCAACAGTGGCAGCACAATTCCATGACCATCCACACGTTGCCGAAGTACGGCAAACGGGCATGATAGTGGCGATTGAAATGGTAAAAAATAAACGCACAAAAGAACCTTATCCTTGGCAGGAACGGCGCGGCTTACGGGTTTATCAATATGCGCTATCCAAAGGGGTGTTATTACGTCCGTTGGGCAATGTCATTTATTTTATGCCACCTTATATCATTAACGAAGACGAATTGCGGTTAATGGCTGAAGTGGCCTGGGATGGCATTCAGCAAGCGGTAAGGGATTGATATGCGGGTCTCCAGGCTATATGTTGATTTGCCACTTGCACTGAACGAGCAGGTCGAACTGGATGATGACAGCGGGCATTATGTGAGGACAGTACTGCGGCTAAAAAAAGACGATGCGGTTATCCTGTTTAACGGCAATGGCGGAGAATATGTGTGCGTACTTGGCGAAGTCAGCCGAAAAACTGTGCTGGTTGCGGTTAAATCCTGGAATGACCGTAGCGTAGAGTCGCCATTGTCAGTTACCTTAGGGTTGGGGATTTCCCGTGGTGACCGCATGGATTTATCGGTACAAAAAGCCGTGGAATTGGGCGTTAACCAGATTACACCGCTAATAACGGAACGCTGTGTCGTGCAGTTCAAGGGCGAAAAAAAACTGCAACGCTCATTACATTGGCAGAAAATCGCCCAACATGCGGCGGAACAAAGCGGCAGGACTGTGTTACCTGAATTAACAGAGATAACGACTTTGCAAAACTGGGTAAGCAATCAACAAGGTTTAAAAGTGTTTCTTGATCCTTACGCAGAAAAGTCATTGGCAGAGTTACAACCTGATGATATGAAAGTGACTTTATTAACTGGGCCTGAAGGCGGCTTTAGCGACCAGGAACGTAACACGGCCAAAACGGCAGGATTTATCCCAGTGCGCTTAGGAAGCCGGATATTAAGGACGGAAACTGCCGCCATCGCCGCCTTGGCCGCCGTGCAGATGTTATGGGGGGATTTTGGTGTCACAGGACAGGGGACTGAAGACAGATGACAGAAAAATCCGCTACAGCCTTCAGTCCTCAGCCCTCAGTACTTAGTCTTCTGTACGCTAGTGTGCCGCTGTTGGTATTGTTAACTGCCACTTTCCTTGCCTGCATCCTGGCTTATTTTATGGTGTCGATATGGGATGACGGACTGTCGTTTCGGACTATCATCAGGAAATCTACCCAGTTATTTTTGGTGTTGAGCATTTTCCCAGCGATGCACTATCTGGGCTTAAGCAAATTTGATCTGGGTTTTTCGGTGAGACCTGTGTTTATAAAACAGTTATTGCAAGGAGTGGGTTTGGGTTTTATCACCTTGATGCCTGTTTTTATCGCACTTTACCTGCTTGGCGTAAATATTATTGATGAGTCCCAGCCCTGGACACTCTTCTGGGTAAGCAAAAAACTGGGTATTGAATTATCGCTCGCGCTGCTCATTTCATTGTTTGAAGAACCTGTTTTCAGGGGAATTTTACTGACAGGGTTAAACAAGAAAATGTCCGTCCGGGCGGCGATTTTAATCAGCGCATTTTATTACGCCATCCTGCATTTCTTGGACAGCAAAACCCAAATCCCTACTCAAGAACTTAATTTGTTCAGCGGTTTTACGTTGCTGGGAGAAGCCTTTACGCATTTGCTAAACCCCGAAATCCTGTCGGCATTTTTTGCCTTATTTGCAGTTGGCGTGTTCTTGGGTGTGCTAAGAACCCAGGTGAAAGTCAGTTTAGGGCTATGTATAGGCTGCCATGCCTGTTGGGTGTGGCAGATTAAATTAAGCAAAAGTCTATTCAACATCAATCCCAACTCTGATTATCTCTATTTGGTCAGCAGCTACGATGGCGTTATCGGGCCGTTGGTGACAATATGGTTAACTTTGGCGATTGTTGGTTATTTCTTATACCAACGGCTAAATGACCGAAAATATTAGTGGCACACTTTAAGGCTTATGTTAAACTTTTTTAACAGAGTTAAACTATATTCAAAGAGTTAAACATGCAAACCATGAATGTCCTGAACAAAGGTCAAATTGTTATCCCAGCAGAAATACGCCACCGTTATGGGATCAAGCCCGGTATGCCGCTTGAGATTCGTGAAGTCGGAGATCACCTTGAGTTATACCTATTACCTTCTGATCCTATTTTAGCTTTTCGGGGTTCTTTGAAAACAACTGATTCTTTGGCAAATCAGATGATTGAAGAACATCGCAATGAAGTTGCCCAAGATGGCAGAGGTTAAACAGGTTTACGTATTGGATGCCTGCGCTCTCTTACGGTTGGCACAGGATGAGCCTGGAGCAGAACGTGTTGCCGAGATTTTAGCTGGTGCAGCCAGTGGCGATGCGCGGGTATTGCTGCATCAAATCAATCTCGGCGAAGTGGTTTACCGTATCGGCAAACAATTTGGCTGGACAGTTGCTGAACGTAAACGCGGTGAAATATCCTTGTTACCCATTGAAATTATTGCCTTTACCGAAGAAATATTTTGGCAAGCGGTAAAGCTGAAAGCGACTTATCCCATGTCTTACGCCGATTGCTTTGCCGCAGCCTTGGCTATCAAAGAGCAAGCGGTTTTACTGGCCAGCGACCCCGAATTTGAGGTTTTAGGTGCAGATGTTATTCGAATGGTGGTTTAAGGCTAAGGCGCGAGCTAGCATTACCTTTAACATCAGCTAAACCAACGAATAGACTAACGCATTGTTCAATTCAACAAGCACTCATAATTTTGGTAGTGGGTTAAACCTGTGACTTGATATTTTGGAGTGACAAACCTAGGTTTGTCACTCCAAAATACACGCGACTCACAGGCATGAAGCCGATGAGGTCATTAAAAAATACAGGATTAACCCACTACCCATAATTTTTATCTGATAGAAAAAAAGCGATAAAAAATCGGCTGAGGAAACTTCATATCTGAGGTATTATAACTGCCTGTTTTCCAACGGGTACTTTCTGTGGTTTTGTAAGTCCCCCTAATTTTAATCACAACAACGGTAAACTCATGACACAAGATGAACTAAAACAAAAAGTGGCGCAAGCGGCATTGAAATATATCAAAGATGTGCCTGTTATTGGTGTAGGCACAGGTTCTACAGTAAAGTATTTCATCAACTATCTGGCGGATATGAAGGGCGACATTGAAGGTACGGTATCCAGCTCCGAGGCAACTACGTTATTGTTGAAGCAGGCTGGAATTCCCGTGCTGGATTTGAATTCCGTGGGTACGATTGAGGTTTATGTCGATGGTGCTGATGAAATCACGCCGCATAAGCAATTGATTAAAGGCGGCGGCGCGGCGCTGACGCGGGAAAAAATTATAGCCGCAGCCAGTAAAAAGTTTGTGTGTATCGCAGATGGTTCTAAGCGTGTCGACGTGTTGGGAAAGTTTCCGCTGCCAATTGAGGTAATTCCGATGGCGCGTAGCTACGTGGCGCGGGAAATGGTTAAATTAGGTGGTCAGCCCGTGTGGCGAGAAGGTTGTATCACCGACAACGGCAATCAGATTATTGATGTCCATAACCTGAATATTATGGAGCCTATCAAAATGGAACAAGCCATCAACAACATCACTGGCGTGGTGGCTGTGGGTATTTTTGCCATGCGCCCTGCGGATATTTGCTTGGTTAGCGATGGCGAGAATATTGTGACGTTTTAATAGCCCAAAAATAACAGTTCCGTAGACTGGGCAAACGGCTTTATTTTTTGCCCACCATTTTCCATTAAATTAATGGTGGGTGTCCGTAGGTTGAGTTCGAGCTTGGCGGAAACCCAGCTACCATTCCCGTGTTGTCCACCAATCCGTTTTTTTCCTTGGTTTTGATGGATCGTAGTAGATTCCACTCAGCTTTCTTTTGAACTCATCGGTCACAATCCTGGCATCTTGTTTTGTTTTAACTACGCGAGGCGTAATTAATACGACTAATTCCGTTTTATTTTCGCTCTTGGAAGTACCGCCAAATAAAGAACCTATGAAAGGTATTTCATGTAAAAAAGGTATTCCATTTTTAGTTCTCGAATTCTGGTCTCTAATTAACCCACCCAAGACTAGGGTTTCTTCACTTTGCACAGCAACAGAACTCTTAATTTCTCTGGATAAAATAGTAGGATTGTTGCCAGCAGTACGATTATTAGCGTCTACGTCCTCAACAGTTTGTTCTATATCCATAATAACCATACCATTAGCGTTTACCCGTGGAGTAACGGTTAACGTTAATCCGGTTTTACGCTGCGAATTTTGATTAAGAATATTACTGTTGTTGGTTGGATTTCCTGTGTCGGGATTGGCAAGATTACCGATGGATCCGGTATTTAGGGAGATTTCATCACCGACATGTATGGTCGCCTCTTGATTATTTAAAACCATTAGGGAAGGTGACGAAATAACATTGATATTATTTAAGTCAGATTGTGCATCTAATAACGCTTTTATGGAACCCGAACTATAAACAGTACTCAATCCTCCTGTGGCGGCGGCAGCGGCAGCGGCAGCGGCAGTTCCTAAAGCGGCGGAACCGGCTTTATTGCTCCCAATAGAATCATTACCTGGGCCATTTTTTAGATACCAAGATATACCATACTTCAACTGATCTGACAGGGTTACTGATACTATTGTTGCATCTATTAGAACTTGCAACGGCATAATATCCAATTGCTTGATAACGGGGAGAATTTTGCCGTATTCCTGAGGAGTAGCAAGGATAATCAAGGAGTTATTGGCTATATCAGCGACAATTTTTACGTCGCTATCCCCTGATCCACCACCCGAACCGCTACCCGACGCTGAACTGCCAGTCGAACTTTTTTTACGTTTGACCGAGGTTTTACTGGTTTTTTGGCTGTTATTGCTGTCAAAAGAATCTTTATTACTGACTTCTGACGATTTTTTTCCGGCGGCCACTTTGGCGGATTTGTCCCGTGGTGACGCACCCGTAAAAATTTCGTTGAGTGTACTTGCCAATTCTTCGGCATCCATGTGTTGTACCTTATACACATTGACACCACCACCCGCTTCGGTATTGGCTCTATCCAGTCGGTAAATCCAGTTTTCAATATCACGCAAGTAACTGGCTTGATGGGTAATCGCCAATACGGCATTCATGCGCTCAATAGGCAGAAAACGGAAAAACTCGCTATCTTCTTTGCCGGATGAAGTATTAAAAACGGTTTCCAGTTCTTCTATAACTTGCTCTGGTGCGACATTGTTGAGTGGAAACAGGGCAAAAGACCGTCCCCGTAACACGTCAATGTCAAACGTGCTAACCATGTCCATGACGCGTGCCAATTCGTCAGAGGTTCCTTGTACCACAATCGTATTTCGGGTGTTATCAATAGTAAGGATGGTTTTTTCATGTACTAAGGGTTTTAGAATGTCGGCTATTTCCTGCGCGGCAACATTACGTATAGGAATGACCCGCGATTGAAACCCGGTGCTGTCGCCAGCTATGGTGGAGCTGTACAAGGCATCTGATTTAGGTTCTATATGGTAGATTTTGCCGTCCTTGACCAAGGCGGCATTGTTCATACTCAAGACCATTTCCAAGGTAGGCAAGAGTTCAGTTTTACTGAGTGGTTCTGTCGTATTAAGGGTGACTTTGCCTGTTACTTTAGGGCTTATGATGTAGTTTTGCCCCAGGATGTCGCTTAAAATAACTTTAGCAACCTCGCCCAAATCAGCATCATCAAAATTCAGGCTGTAAGTGCCGGGTCCGCCGGTCTTGCTTCGTCTATGGGATTCGGTTCTGGGTGCAAATCGATCTCGTGACGGATACATTTCGATCTTCGACTTTAAGGCATCATTAACCGGCGTTTTGTTTTGCAGCTCTTGAAAAGCAACGCCGTCACCGAGATTGTCTGTTGCTTGCTCTTTGAGTACAGGCGTAAGCGGTATCTTTGCTGCTCGTTTTGGACCTAAAAGCTCACAGCTTGACAGCGTTAAGCCCAAGAGTACTAGGCATACAGGCTTGATAAGGTTACTGAAATTGTTCATTATCACTATTCTCGAAGTAGGGGTCACTGGATTCATCGGGGATAAGTTCATGTTCAATTACGGGTTCTGGTTCAGGTATTGGCTCAGGTTCGGGTTGCTGGTTGGGTTGCTGATTGGGTATCAAGGGTTGCCCGAGTTGATTGGGTACGGGCGGCGCAATCAGTGATCCAACAGCATTTTTTGCTGGATCTTTCGGTTTGGATTTTCTCAGCGGTAATTCCTTTTGCTTACCACCTTGGCTGACGATGACTTTATCCTTATGTATCTCGGTCAATTTCCAACCATCAATATCGTTATCTTTGGTGACTTTTCGGAAATTATCTTTAGGGACTTTCGTGGTCGTCCGACTAAATAAGGCGTACAAGGTATTCTTTTGGGTGTATACCCCATCTAGTGACCAGTTAAAGTTTTCTGTCGCTGTCGATACCGGTATCGGTGCAGTCGTAGGTTCATTAACGGGTTTTCTACCCTGGATGAATAAGGGACTAGTAACCAAGTCCATATAAGCAGATTCTGGCTGTTTGGTCAGTTCAATTGAAGGCAATTCTGCGACCAATTTATTTTTCTTATCAATGGCTTGCACAGATTCAAGTAAGCTATTTTGGGCATAAATGGCATATAGCCACTCGCACACAATCAGTAAACACAAGCCGGCGCAAATTGCGGCGAGGAACTTAATCAACTTGATGTTCATTGTGTCTGAGTCCTCATGAAACCAATGGCCTGAAAATTGATGTTCAGCCCATTGCTGGGTTCAATCTGACGAGTCATCCGATTGCGTACACTACGCATCGGTCTTATATCCAGTTGGTCGATAACAATCAGTGGCGTGGAGGTTTCGAGCTTATACAGCACAGCCCGTAACACTTCGATATTGCCAGTCATCCTGACACTGACGGTAATACGGCTAAATTTATCCTTGGTATTGGGCGGAAGTACTTGGGTGCTGCTCAACTGTCCGCCTGCTTGCACAATAGCTTGTTTGATAAACTCCTGCATTTGTGCGGAGGCGAGGGCGCTAGTACCCTGATTATTAAAATAACCTTGTTCTTCATGCTGTTGTTTTATGGCTGAAATATTACCGACTATGGCATCTTTTCCAGCCAGTATTTGCTCATATTTTTTTAGGGTAAACGCTAGGTTATCTTTGGTTTCATGCAGCTCCAAGCCTTTGCTGATGATAGGTACGATAATAATTAAACCCACTAGCAGTACGACGAACGCCAGAAGACCAACAGCCAGCCAACGCTGCGCTTGTGGATTATTGCTCAGTTCCATCGTTACCTCCTGGCTTGGTAATATCACCAGCTTTAGTAATATCAACGGTAATCTGAAAGCGTTCCAGCTTGGTGACATTGTCGCGGGTAACGGGCGATACAAACTTGGCGTTGGCAAACACATCGGAGGCTTCCAACACCGAAATCAGTGTTGAAGCGGCGGGGGATTCACCTTGCACTTGCAGTTGACCGCTTGCATACTGCCCATAAGCCAGCCAGGTATCGTCTTTTATCAGTTTGCTCAGGGTGTCCAGTACGGCTACAACCGGCGGTTTTTCGGTTTTTTTGTCGATCAATTGCTGAGTTTCGTCTACTAATGCATCAACTTCAGCTTGTAAGGCTTTGATACTTTTAGCTTCTTTTTCAATAGCATGAATTTTTTCTTGCAGCGCGTTAACGGAACGCGATTCAAACCAGACCGGTAATGCCAGCGCGACCACAAATAGCAATGCGACCAAGCCTGCTAAAGCAGCATTAATCATCTGCGCCGTCTTGTCGGTTTTCTCTCGCAACCATTCGGGTAACAGATTGTAAGGCTCTTCGCTTTGGTCAAGAACGTTAGCGAAATCCTCGTAATCCACAAATTTCGGCACCATACCGAATGTTTTGAGGTCTCTGTAAAAAGTATCCAACACCTCTCTGGCAGTAAGGATCAACATAACCCTGAGTTGTCCGTGTTCGTTGGTTACATCCAGGGCTTTAACGGCATAATAAGCATGTTCGGCACTAAATGGCGAATACCGTGATAGTTCGTAAGTTACTACCTGGAGCAGGTTTTCCTTGGCAGCAGCAGGCAGGGAAAGTTCTTTTTGAATAGCGTATTTTCTGGTTAAGCGGAAAATCAGATCCGCTTTTTGCAAACGTTCGTCGTTAGCCAACAGTTCGTGGTATTTTGCTATTCCGGTTTCGTCCCGATCAAATGTTGCAAGCGGCTCATCCCGCCAGTCAAACCAGTAGCTCAAGATAAACTGATTTCCTTCAGGGCGCACAATAATCGTGCCATGTTGGTCACTTATAAGCTGTTTAATCCTGTCTGGGATTAAAAAACTCAGTTCACGTTTCCACCAGCGGAAGAATTTTTTAAAATCCAGCTCAATCGCTGAGTTCAGATTCGGCATATTGTTTAACTAACTTAGATTCAACTCATAAGTGCAATTCATTTTAACGTGATTGAAAGAGGTTAGCTGATATAGTTCAAGGCTTTTTCAATCCGACCAAAGATGAGGAAGCTTATGAAAGGTTATAAACAGCTAACCCAGATACAAAGATACCAGATTG
>CAMAVM010000017.1 GCA_945861705.1 Methylomagnum ishizawai
TGAGAGTCAAGTAGAGGCTGTCATGCAAAAACTTAATCACAGACCACGAAAAACGCTAAACTACAAAACACCCCATGCGGTATTTTTTGGCGTCGACAAACGACAAGCCGCATGAATACTAGAATTGCACTTCAGAGTTGAATTCGCCCATCTTATTAGCATGTACAAGCTGACCGGAAAACAAGCCGAGGAAACAAGCCATAATAACAGTTGTTAATCTAATGCTCATGGTCATAAAAGGCAGATTCAAATCCAATAAAGTCAAACGATTATATGTCAGGTATGGCTAATTTTATATCAAATTAGTGCCTTAACTAGGGTAATTTTCAACATCTTCTACTATGGCTAGAGATTGCTTCAATGCCTTATTGCAAATAGGTATTTTTGCGCTTTAAAATCAACTGATTAGACTAGCTAATTGATGTATTGGCGGTAAAATTACCATCTTGGCAAGCTGCAATAGCAGCAATGCGGCTAAAGGTGACAGGTCTATACCGCCAAAATCAGGGATGAATTTGCGGCAAGTGTCCAACAAAGGTTCTGTCAGGCTATGCAAGATGGATGCCGTTGCATTAAAACTGCCTGGATTTAACCAGCTTAAGATTGCTCTAGCAAAGACCGCGTAAATAAACACGTTAATCAACAAGGAAACCAAATTGCCAAAAGATAACAGGGCTAATGCGCCAATACCGATGCCAAAACCTTTTAGCATTAATATCAAATAATCCGCCAACATCTGCAAACTGAGTGCTAAAACGATAGAAGATGTGTCTATTTTGCCCACTGGCGGGATATAGCGTCGCAAAATTTTCAAGATCGGGTGGGTGATCTTGACCAGGAACTGGGAGATCGGGTTATAAAACTCGGCGCGACTCCATTGCAACAGGAAGCGCAGCATGACCGCTAAGATATACAGCGAAAATACCGAGTCGATGATAAAAATGGCCGGATCGGTCATATAGTTTGCATTCATGTGTTAGCTTCCATTTGTTTGGACATTTCAATTGAGCGGTCTCTTGCCGCATGTAGGGCTTGTGCGACGAGTTCGGTAAAACCACCGCGTTCAAGAGTTTCTATTGCTTGCTGAGTCGTGCCACCTGGGGAAGTGACACGTTTGCGTAACTCGCCTGGCGATTCTGACGATTCCAACGCTATTTTAGCTGCGCCCAACGCAGTTTGTTGAATCAGTAAGCGGGCGGTCGCCTCGCTTAAGCCCAATTCGACGGCGACTTTTTCCATTGCTTCCATCAGCAGAAAATAATACGCAGGGCCGCTACCGGAAACTGCCGTTACCGCATCCAGTTCACTTTCATCATCAACCCAGAGTGCAATGCCTACAGCACGTAAGATGGTTTCCGCCAAATCGCGCTGCTCAGGGCTGACCTTATCGTTGGCATATAAAGCGGTTGCCCCCGTCAACACCAGAGCGGGAGTGTTGGGCATACAGCGTACGATAGGCGTTTCAGGGCACAGCCATTTGGTCAAACTGGTGATGGTAATCCCCGCAGCAATCGACACGACCATTTGATTGGGGTGCAGACAAGGGCAGATTTCCTTGGCAACTTGCGCCAAAATTTGCGGCTTAACCGCTAACACCACGACATCGACGGCAGCAATGACTTCCTGATTGAGGTGCGTCACATTAACGCCCAAATGTGCGGATAAGCTAGTCAAAGTGTCTGGATTAATATCCGATACCCAAAGCTGCTTAGGCTCATGACCGCTGGCGACGAGACCATTTACTAGACTTGCTGCCATATTGCCGCCACCAATAAAACCTATTTTTGTTGTTTTCATGTTGTATCAATTATTGGGAAAGTAAGTGTATTCTACCCAATATAGGGTCAGACCTGAAAATCTCAAGCACATTCTTCACGACTCACTGTGCTAAAGTACGTCAAAAATCCAATCTGTCGATGATTGATACAATTTATATTGTGCAGCAACACCCGCGCAGTCAAAGAAATTTTGGCAGGTTTTCTCATCTGCTGCATTGCTTGAACGACTGCCATACGGCTTTTTGCACACGGTATGTACTCTTCAATGATTGATGGGCTGACGTAATGTATGGAAACAATCAAGCAGGTAAAGAGACAAACTATTCTGGGACGTTATACAATCTGTCCAGTTATATGAGGTTGCTAGCAGATCTCAGAATTAAAATGACCTTATTGTTTTCAGTGCGAGTCATCAAAGTTAAGTTTTTCAAGGAATGTTAGGCATGTTAAGGCTGTTAAAGTTAAATTCGCAATCCTGGTTTTTTTTAGGTTTTTGGGCATGTGTGGGGTTGCTGGCTGCGGGCTATTATTTCCAGCTAATTATGAAGCTGGAACCTTGCCCATTATGTATTTCTCAACGCATTGCTATCTTTTTGACGGGCTTGTGCTTTCTATGCGCGGCCTTGCATAATCCAGGGCAAACCGGCACACGGCGTTATGCCATTTTGGGTGCGGTACTTGCGCTGTGTGGCGGAGCGGTTTCTATACGTCATATATGGATACAACACCTACCGCCCGACCAAGTGCCCGAATGTGGTCCAGGGCTAGATTATGTGTTAAATAACTTTCCCTTCACAGAAACCCTCAAGCTATTACTAAGCGGAACGGGCGATTGCGCGAAAGTGAATTGGACTTTCATGGACTTAAGTATGCCCACGTGGACATTATTTGCTTTTTTAATATTGGCAACGGTAAGTATTTTGCAATACTGGAATTATCAAGAGAAAATAGAGTTGATTAAGAAATAAATTTCCTTTCCATTATTTTTACAATCCAGCCTTAATCGAGACAACATAATTATGAACAAACCTCTGTTGGCGTTACTGGTAGCAATTCCCTTCTTATCCACATCTTTCTTATCAACAGCAGCCGATAAACCGAAACCGACCGCATTGCAGCAAGCTATCAACGGCAAACACCGATCAGCAGAACACAAACACAGGGATCAGTATCGCCACCCAGAACAAACACTGGCGTTTTTTGATGTCAAAGAAGACATGACGGTGGTGGAAATATCGCCCGGTGAAGGTTGGTATACCGAAATCTTGGCTTCCTATCTTAGGGACAAAGGCAAGTTGTATGCCGCGCATTTTTCACCTGATAATCCAGAAGCTTACTTTAAAAAAAGCCTGAGCGTTTTTCTCGACAAAGTCCATAAACAACCCAAATTGTACGATAAGCTTGAAATCACCGTATTACAGCCACCTAAAGAAGTGCAAATTGCGCCTGATGGTTCTGCGGATAGGGTATTAACTTTTCGTAACGTCCATAACTGGATGAAAAACGACCAGGCGACTGCGGTTTTCAGTGCAATGTTTAAAGCCTTAAAACCGGGCGGCATTCTTGGTGTTGTTGAACACAGAGGCGCATCAATTAAGCAGCAAGATCCCAAAGCATTGTCGGGGTATGTGAGCGAAGATTATGTTATCGCCCTCGCTAGAAATGCTGGTTTTGAGTTCCTGGCAAAGTCAGAAATCAATGCCAATCCCAAAGACACCAAAAACTACCCCGAAGGAGTCTGGACACTACCGCCCACGTTGAAACTTAAAGACAAAGATAGGGATAAATACCTGGCTATCGGCGAAAGTGACCGGATGACCATCAAGTTCATCAAACCCCAGCCGAAATCCTTAGCCAGCTTTCTGCCCAGCCAATTATTAGGAAGCATAGATCGTGCTGATTTGTCCGAGATACCTGCTGTAATCCACAATAGCAAGTAAATTAATAAAAAAATAAACCCGCACCGTTAAAGTGCATTTATTTTTTGTAAGCGATTGATAGTTAATAGCAATATATTGCGAACAATAACTGTGCAATGTAACAAAACTGTAATAAAAACCGTTACTAAGGGGCTATCAAAAGAGTTTATCAACAAAGTTATCCACAGTTTTTGTGGGTAACTTAAATTACCTTAAGGCTTAGAATAACTTAGCTCAACAACGTAACTTTCTATTAAAGCACAATGCCTAAGTTGCCGGATGCAACATCCCGCCTAATTCTAAGAGTGGCGATAGCCGTTCCGCTCTACCGACTGTTTGATTATCTCGCGCCTACCGATGTTGATGTACACAGTCTTGCTTCCGGGATGCGGCTTGAAGTGCCGTTTGGCACTGGCAAAAAAATCGCTTTCCTGATTGAAGTTAGCCAACATAGTGAGATTGCGCTTGAAAAGCTAAAACCCATCGTACGCATTCTGGATGATAAGCCTTTGTTGTCTGCAAAAGACATCCATTTATTGCATTGGGCAAGCGATTATTACCATCATCCATTGGGTGAAGTGTTCAATGCAGCATTTCCCGTCAGCTTGCGCCAAGGTAAGGTGGCTAGAATACAACCACAACAATGCTATGCCTTGACTGAACTGGGCAAGGCGGCGACCAGTGAGCAACTCAAGCGATCTGCCAAGCAACAAGCGGTATTGGGATATTTTCAAAGCCATTACCCAGCCAACTTGACCGAAACCGAACTTACCGACTGGGACAAAAACTGGCGACCTGCGGTAAAAGCCCTATTAGCAAAAAGCCTGCTCACACAAACACTTTCCGAAAAATTCTATATTTCGCAACACACAGCCGGAAATGTACGAGCTATAAAAACACCCGACGAAACCATCCACGACAACGCAAGCAATCTGCAACTCAACACAGAACAGCAAGCAGCCATAACCGCTGTCATTAATAGCTTGGGAAAGTTTGCGGTATTTTTACTGGAAGGCATCACCGGCAGCGGTAAAACCGAAGTCTACATGCAGGTTATCCAAACCGTGCTGGAACGTGGGCAGCAAGTGCTGGTTTTAGTACCGGAAATCAACCTGACTCCGCAATTAGAACAACGCTTCCGGCAACGATTTTCGGTGGCAATGACCTTATCGCACTCAAACCTGACCGATAAGCAACGGCACACGGCATGGCTTAACATGCAGCAGGGCAGCAGCGCGATCCTTTTGGGTACACGTTCTGCTTTGTTTACACCATTGAAAAAACCGGGCTTGATTATCCTGGATGAAGAGCATGATGCTTCATTCAAGCAACAAGAAGGCTTCCGGTTTTCTGCCCGTGATGTTGCCATCATGCGCGGCAAATTGCTGAATATTCCGGTGCTGCTTGGTTCCGCCACGCCATCGCTGGAAAGCTCACATAATGCCAATCAACAGCGCTACCAGCACCTTATCCTGTCACAACGCGCTGGTAATGCGGTAGAGCCAACGCTGCACTTGTTGGACATCCGAAACAAAAAGTTGCATCACGGACTTTCTGAGACCTTAGTTAGCGAAATCCGAAAGATTCTTGAAATCGGCGAGCAAGTTTTAATCTTTCTGAATCGCCGTGGCTTTGCACCCACCCTGATTTGTCATGGTTGTGGCTGGGTAGCACGATGCCGCCATTGCGATGCCAATATGGTTATCCACAACTATGAGAACTTGCTGCGCTGCCACCACTGCGGAAGGGAACAACGATTACTGCCCACCTGCCCTGCTTGCAAAACGGGCGAATTGACCCCTTTGGGCTTGGGAACAGAACGAATTGAAGACGCGCTACGCGACTTATTTCCCGACAAAGCACTGGTTCGACTCGACCGCGACACCACCCAACGCAAAGGCTCACTGGAACGCTACCTTACCCAAATCAATAACGGTGAAGCCAACATCATCCTCGGCACCCAAATGCTCGCCAAAGGCCATCATTTCCCAAATGTCACCTTGGTGGCGATTGTCGATGTCGATAGCGGCCTGTTCAGTATCGACTACCACGCGACGGAACGGCTGGCGCAAATGATAATTCAGGTCTCAGGCCGTGCCGGACGTGCCGAAAAACCCGGCAAAGTCATCCTGCAAACCCGCCATCCCGACCACACCCTACTCAATACCCTTATCAGAGAAGGTTATAGCCATTTTGCCCAAATCGCCTTGGCAGAACGCAAAGAAGCAGCATTACCGCCATTTAGTTACCACGCCCTACTCAGGGCGCAAGCAGGCAATCCAAACCTGCCGTTGGCTTTCTTGCAAGCCGCCGCCACAATAGCCAAAACCTACAAAACAGACCACACCCAAATACTGGGACCTGTTTCCGCGCCCATGGAAAAACGCGCCGGACTGTTCCGCTACCAACTCCTATTCCAAAGCAACAAACGCAGCGACCTGCAAAAATGCTTGAACGAACTCATCGCCAACATCGACAGCATCACTCACGTCAAAAAAATCCGCTGGAGTTTGGACGTAGACCCGGTGGATTTGTTTTGATGGTGTTTTAAGTTCCAGAATCAAGATATAAGGACGAACGGCTTGTGTTAATTCCACTCGTAGTGAGTCCTGCGACACTCTCAGCAGGGGTCTTGTCGATTCCGTTCACGGTGAATCCTATGGCTTCCTTAAATATGCACACTAAACGGCTCAACCAACACTTGTTCACCACTAGATGCGCCCTTACACTCGGCGGACAGGATAATATAGCAATTGCTCCGGCTCATGGAGCTGAGGATATGTGAGCCTTGTTGTCCGGTTGAAGCCACAAAAAAATTGCCGTCAGTATTTTGGGTGAGGATGCCGCGCTGAAATTCCTGGCGGCCTGGGGCTTTTTTCAGGGTTGTAGTGCAGGTTGCCAATAATCGTAACGGCTTGTTTGCCAACGCGCCAGAAAGTTGTTTAAGTGCTGGAGCAACAATTTGTTGATAAGTGACCATCACCGAAACCGGATTACCGGGCAGACCAAAAAAATAACACGACCCGATTTTACCGAAAGCCAGCGGCTTGCCGGGCTTGATGGCAATTTTCCAGAAATTGACCTTGCCGCAATTTTCCAAAATATCTTTGACATAATCAGCATCCCCGACTGAAGCACCGCCCGTGGTGATAATCACGTCATTGCATTCAGCCGCTTGCTTAAGTGTATCCTCAAGCAACTGCCTGTCATCGGGTATTGCGCCCATATCCACTGCGTTGTGGCAAGGGTCAGCCAGTAGTGCAGCCAACGCATAACGGTTGCTGTCGTAGATTTTTCCTATTTGGGGCTGTTGACCAATTCCCATCAATTCGTCGCCCGTAGAAAAGACGGCAATGTTCAGTTTGCGCCTCACAGGAACATCATAGATTCCGGCGGCAGCCAGTAAGCCTATGTCGGCAGGCGATAGTTTTTTTTGACCCGGGCAGAGTAAGCCACCTTGAGCAATATCTTCACCCGCTGCCCTGATGTTCTGATATGCCGCAATAGTTGCCGGAAATGTGATGTTTCCCCCATCCGCGCTAACCTGTTCTTGAATAACCACGGAATCGGTTTCATCCGGCAACACAGCCCCCGTAAAAATCCGCACACATTGCCCTGCTTGCAACGATCCTTGAAATGGCTTGCCTGCCCACGAAATACCCACCAAAGTGAGCGTAAACGGTTGGTTGGCATCAATATCCTTGCTGGATAAGGCATAACCATCCATTGCAGAATTCCTGTCGTAAGGAATATTGATAGGTGAAAAAATATCTTCTGCCAAAACGCGCCCCAGGGAGTTTTTTAACACCACCCGTTCCGAAGCCATGACCAGCTGTATCGCGGACTTGATTCTTTCCAGTGCGTCATCAATGCTTAATAACGGTGACGGTTCAAGGCTGCACGGATCAATCATGTTAGTCCCATAAATCGTCGAGTAATAAATTTTGCAATCATCTCAAGATGGTTGAGGTCTAGTTGCACCAATGTTGAGGGCATTTCTAACGGAGTATCGCTGGCAACCGCAATAATGCTGGGGTCGTTAAGGTAAAGCAATGGGTTGTTAAGCGACGGCCTGTGCAGTTCGATCTTAGGGAACTGTGTTGCCTTGAAACCTTCAACCAAGATCAAATCCAGCCCTGACTGGTCGAATGCCAATAACTGCTCGTCCAGCACGGGTTCAGTTACAGCTTGAAATTCCGTGATGATTGCCCGTCTATGCGTAGATACCAGCATGACGGGAGAGGCACCTGCCTCGCGCAAACGGAAACTGTCCTTACCGGGTTGGTCTATTTGAAAATTATGGTGGCTGTGTTTGATTAAGCCAATACGCAAACCTTCCTGCTTTAAAATCGGGATGAGCTGCGTCAACAATGTGGTTTTTCCTGTTCCACTAAAAGCGGCAAAGCCTAAAATGGGAATCGTAGCGTTTTTTAATGTCATCAGAGCCATTAAATAAAAAGGTGCAAGTTTCGTTAGTAACGGTATTCTAAGGTATTATTTAAGCTGCAGCTAAGAAATAACAGCCTCAAACGGCTCAGTGCCGGAGAATAGTGTGATTCGAATTTACCTGGTTTTGTTGTTGATCATTATTGCATTTTACGCTTTACGGTCTTTTAAAAAAGCATCGCCAGCGTTTGTGGCGCGTATTGTCAGAATTTTGGGATTTTCCTTAATTGGCGGTGCGTTCATTTTTCTGGGTGCAACCGGTCACTTAAACGGGGTGTTTGCATTGCTTGGTATCGCCGTCGCTTTTGCCGTGCGAATGTTGCCAACCCTGCTACGTTATGCGCCTTATTTACACCGCTTATGGCTGGAATTTACCGCAGCCAAGCAGCAGCAATCATCAGGTCAGCAAGGTGGTAGGGTCAATCCTAAAGGGACGATGGCAAAAGAAGAAGCTTATGAAGTATTAGGGCTAAAACCGGGAGCACCAGAGCAGGAAATTGTTGCCGCACACCGTAAACTCATGCAAAAAATTCATCCTGATCGTGGTGGCTCAGATTATCTGGCTGCCAAAATAAATTTGGCAAAGAAAATTTTACTGAATAAATAACACCTGCCATGATTTTTCAAACTTCAAAACCTATCACGTTAACGATAGGGTTAGTACTTATGTTGCTAACGGCCTGCTCCCAACCACCCAATTACGCCCCAGTAAAAACCGTTAACCAAGCTATTGAGCCGAATAATGGTTATTATCTCCGCAAAAGAGTGTCCAGTAATCCACTAAATAATACCGATAAATCGCAAAAAACAGCAAAAGGTGGTTTGGATGGTCAACAACACAAGCTTGCTCAGAACCATACGACAGTGCCAGCCATAAAACAAAAAACCCAACCGCTGTTAAGTACCAAAAATTCTGATGTTGATAAAAAGTTACCGCCAAAGCAACAGAAAACCCCGAAAATCGACCAACAAGCAAGCGATCAATCCAAAAAGCAGTCCATTCTTTCAAACGCTGACAAAATTCCTTTATCAAAAAATACCAAGAAAAATGCGCCACCTGTTGACAAAAATCTATTAATATCGAAAAATAATAAAGAAAAAACATCAATTATTTCAATTGATAATAAAAAGGTGTTAAAGTTAAACTTTCAATTGCCAATAAAGGGTAGAATTTCCAGAAATTTTTCTCAAACCGATAATAAAGGGATTGATATTACCGGAAAGGCTGGACAAGCGGTTAAAGCCGCTGAGGCAGGAAAAGCGGTTTATTGTGGACAGGGACTAGCAGGTTTCGGAAATTTGGTGATTATTAAACATAACGAAACCTATTTAAGTGCTTATGCCAATAACAGTAAGCTTTACGTCAAGGAAGGGCAACGCGTAGAAAAAGGTCAAACAATTGGACAAGTTGGTTCAACAGGATTAAAGAAAGCAGCATTACATTTTGAAATTAGAAAAAATGGTATACCAATCAACCCACTAACATTAATGCCGAAACACTAGCACCGCTTTCGATTAGACAGACTAATCTGGGAATTAATATGAACGAAGAAATATTTGAACCCACCGATGAAGATATTTGCATCCTCTTTGAGGATGATCTGCCTATTGAGGAAGATCTTGATGTAGAAGATTTTGTTATTGATAAGCCGACTGCTGTTGATGCAACCCTACTACAAGCAAGAAGTGACAGCGGCTTTGATGCCACACGGGTTTATTTAAACGAACTGAGCCGCTCACAATTACTCACCGCCGATCAAGAAAAATTTTACGGTAAACGCGTTCTTAAAGGTGACCGCGAAGCCCGTAAAATCATGATTGAAAGCAATTTACGCTTAGTCGTAAAAATTTCCAGACGCTATCTCAACAGAGGATTGCCGCTATTAGACTTGATTGAAGAAGGCAACCTGGGCTTGATCCGCGCGGTCGAGAAATTTGACCCAGAGCGTGGCTTTCGTTTTTCAACGTACGCGACCTGGTGGATACGCCAGACTATAGAACGAGCCATCATGAACCAGACGCGAACGATACGTCTGCCAATTCATATCGTCAAAGAAATGAACACTTACCTCAAAGTCCAGCGTCAATTGGCACAAGTGCTGGATTACGAACCCAGCGCCGAAGATGTTGCGCGGCATTTGGACAAGCCCGTCAGCAAAGTCGAAAAAATGCTCAAGCTGAACGAGCGGGTGACCTCTATCGACATTCCCGGTGGTAAGGATTTTGACCAGCCACTAGTTGATTCCTTATCTGATAGGGAAAGTGCATCACCAGCGGAGCAACTACAAGAAGACGGAATGAAGCAAAATGTGGCTACCTGGGTATTTCAATTACCGGAAAAGCAGCGCGAAGTCATCTGTCGCCGCTACGGTCTGTGCGGATATGAAGATTCAACCCTGGAAGAAGTCGCTCAGGAATTGAACGTAACCAGAGAACGCGTTAGACAAATCCAAATGGATGGCTTAAAACGGTTAAAAGAAATTCTGGAGGTAAATGGTTATTCGTTTGAGGCAATCTTCAATTAAAACAAGTTGATGTCATTCATGGTACGACAAGGCTCTCCTGAAAATATCTACTTGCTTATCAGCCAATCGTTTGTAAATTGCCATGAAAATAAAGGTGTTTTGTTAATCAGCTATTGTCATATTGAACCGAAAATTTGTCCCAAAAGGTGTTGACCCATTGGTTAACCTATTTCGTTAAGTTTTGAGATACAGTCCACAGAATACTTGGCTACAACACGCTATACTACCATTGGGACTGAATTTATCTTCCTTAGACCATTAAGTCTATGAATAGAGTTTAACGGTTTTAATCGACACAGCAATATTAGTAAAGGGGATTGTCTAAATGAAATATGAACTGTTCATTATTTTTGAATTTTACACGTTTTGTAAGCAGTATGTCTGGGACTAGCCCTATTTTCTCTCAATGTGGTAATCAGGCTCGCTTGATATTAAAGTGGTTTCTTGATGTGCGTGAGTGCGTTTTTTGGGTATACAAACCCCAAGATTGTGGACAAACCCTGCTCCTGAAAGGCAGGACACAAGCCGCTACGAGGGTGAACAATAAGGTCTCTCAGCAAGTACATAGAAAAAACTCTGGCGGCTACGGATTTACGCTATTGGAACTCCTGTTCGCCATAGCAATTATTGCAGTGTTGACAGCAATTGCCGTGCCTATCTACAACGGATATATAGACAAAGCTAAGAATACGACCGCCATTTCCGAAATCTATGCCATTCAAGCCTGTATTGAACGGTTTTACACGGTGAATTTCAGTTATCCGCCAACAATAACTGAGATTGCTTCCTGCCTGCCGAACAGCGGCATAGACCCCTGGGGGAAAGCGTATGTATATCTTAACCTTATCGAGGAAGATAAGCTCAAAGGCAAAGATAAACCCAAAGGTGAAGACAAAGGCGATGACAAAAAACGGAGAGACCATAAAGAAAACCCAATCAACACGTTATACGACTTGTACAGCAAGGGTAAGGATGGCCTTTCAAAGTCACAACTTGATAATAAGGAAAGTGTGGATGATATCGTCCTAGCCCATGATGGTGCTTTTGTCGGACTCGCCTCTGATTTCTGAATAAACTTAACCAATGGTGCGGAAACTATCTTTGTTCGACAATAAGGTGGCACGCCGTATCTTGGTTTCGTTCATTCTGGCGGCGTTGATTCCCATTGGGGTACTTGGGCTGCTCTCATACCAGCAGGTTGGCGAACAACTCCGCGCACAAACCGTCAAGTCCTTACATAAAAGTTGTAAAAGCTATGGTATGGGGCTTATCGAGCGCCTAAACCTAGCAGAAAGTTCCCTACGCCTGGTGGCGATAACCATTAAGAAATCGGGCAAAGGCGGAAACCAGATTACGTTAGATCATCAACAAAGTCTTCTGGGGCAATTCGACAATGTAGCGGTCATTACCATTGATGGTGAAAAAAAATCGTTGCTTGGAAAGGCCGAGTTTTTCCCCAACCTAACGCAACAGGAAGCCCAAGAGATCGGCTCAAGCAAGACGCTCATAAGGCCGATAATAGAAGAGGGGACAAGAAATGAGCGGCTATGGATGGTCGTCAATCTCGTCGAAAACCATCCAGAAAATGGGCTATTGGTGGGTAGCCTGAAACCTGAACTCATCTGGGATGTAGAAAATATCGAACCAAATCAACTATGGGTAATAGATGAATCTGCCCGATTGATGTTTGCTTCGGATCCAAGTTTCAAGTTCCCGTCCGAGGTCATCGTTAAGTTCCCGCAAACCAACAGTGGGCATTTCTCCTGGTTACATGCGGACACAATCTATGTGGGCAATTTTAGAACCGTCCCTGTCAAGGATCATTTTTCCGCTTCCGACCTGACCATCATTTTAGCGCAACCAGAAACATTGGCTTTCGCAGCCATCCAGCAATTTAGCGCTTTTATCCGCCAGTTATCTTGCTTACTGTTCTTATCGTAGCCTATTTAAGCACTAAGTTGATAACAAAGTATTTAACCCCGCTCGAACGCTTGAAGGCTGCGACCATCAGGATTGCAGACGGCGATTTTAGCAGCCGCGTGAACATCGACAGCCGAGATGAATTTGAAGCGTTGGCCGACTCGTTTAACGAAATGACCCGTCGCCTGCGTAGCCAATTCGATATCCTGTCCACTATGGCGGAAATCGACCGCCATATCCTGTCATCGTTAAACGCCGATGACATAATCGAAACCGCCTTGAGCCGCCTGCCCAGCATCCTGTTTTGCGACTTGATTTCCATCGCCAAGATTGACCCCGAGACTTACCATGTGAGCGACATCCATACCCGGCGAACCGGACAGGACACCGAAATCAAGACCGGGCCAATTAAACTGAACATGCAAGATGTCCTGGACTTGCTTGCATTGCAAAATGATGTGATCGAGACCAGCACTGATGGGAAGTTGTCGGCTTACCTTCAAATCTTCGGGGATATGGACAGTTGGCGGTTCTTGATTATTCCGATTGTTGTGAACGGAACATTATCGTCGATGATTTGCCTTGGCTATCAAGCACCCAACCCTATCCCACCGGAGTCACGCAGTGCGGCGAGAAATTTTGGTGACCGCATCGCCGTTGCCCTCTCCAATGCCGCATGGGAAGAGAAACTTTACCAGCAAGCGCACTATGACTCCCTGACAGGGCTACCCAATCGGTTAGTCCTCAATGATCGCTTGGCACAGGAGTTGGCTCGCGCCAAGCGCGACGGCACCCAGCTTGCCGTGTTTTTTATCGACTTGGATCGCTTCAAGACTGTCAATGACTCTTTAGGACACACGGCAGGCGACGAACTCCTGACACTGGTTTCGCGGATTTTTGTCAATTGCGTCAGGGAAACCGACTTGGTCGTCAGGATTGGCGGGGACGAATTCGTCATCGTCATTACCGATCTCCATAACCACCATAACCCGATGTCGCTGGTGAGCAGCATCGCCGAAAAAATTCTGGCCTCCCTTAACCAAACCTTGGTGGTTGCAGGCCATCCCATGACTTTCTCGGCAAGCCTAGGGATCGCCGTATTCCCCAGTGATGCCGACAACGCCCAGGATTTGCTCAAGAATGCGGATGCCGCCATGTACCACGCCAAGGACGAAGGTCGCGCCAATTTTCGATTTTATTCTCCCGAACTGAATGCGGCTGCACTGGAAAACATCAAACTGGAACAGGAACTGCGTGGTGCGATTGCCAGGGAAGAGCTTCGGGTCTACTACCAGCCCAAGGTTGATTTGAATCGACGAATCGTTGGGGCGGAGGCATTAGTCCGCTGGCAACATGCCGAAATGGGAATAATATCGCCGGCGAAATTCATCCCTCTGGCGGAGCAAACTGGCCTGATCGTCGAGATTGGGCAATGGGTTCTTGAGCAGACGTGCTTGTGGGTCAAAGCGTGCCACGACCGAGGCTTGGGGCCTGTGCGCGTTTCTGTCAACCTTTCGGGCATTGAGTTTAAGCGTCCTGAACTGGTAGATAAGGTTGCGGAAATACTCTCCAAAACGGGGGTGAACCCTCACTTTATTGAGCTGGAACTAACAGAATCCGTGGCTATCGGAGATCCCAAGACCTGCATTGAGCGAATGCACGACCTTAAAAGCCTTGGGCTTAGTCTGTCTATGGACGATTTCGGGACTGGTTTTTCGTCCCTATCCTATCTTAAAGAACTGCCGCTCGATGTCCTTAAGATCGACCAATCGTTCGTTCGCCATCTTGAATCGGAGGAGAGCAGCCGGGCTATCGTTAAGTCTATTCTTGCCCTCGCCAATGGCCTGGGCATGGAGACAGTCGCCGAAGGCATTGAAAACGATGCCCAATTTGAATTTCTGGAACAGCATCAATGCCACCTATTCCAGGGATTTTTATTCAGCCGCCCGATACCCGCTGAGGATTTTTTAAAATTGTTGGAAGTGGATTCAGTCAAGGAGTCCCTGTCGAAGCATTAGCAGAATCAATAGCTTGCCGATTATCCTGCGTTCTTCGATAAACCCAGCTACCCATATGAAAACGCTGAGTTTCGTACCTGAACCCAGCCTTGAATTAAACCAAGGTGTTTTGCAAAGACCAATCTCGGTAATTAAAAACTTGACCTTGCTCTCGCACCACCTCGCACGAATCTAGCGAGATCTCACCGTACACCCATTGCACCGCATTCAATTCGCCAGCAACCAGCACTCCGTTATCAGGGAAACCGCGATCAACGGGAGTATAAATTCCCGCCGCACCGATATTGACATCAACCGCTTCTGACCAAGGCGCATTGCCGACCAGGCAAGATTGCACGACGTAACACTGGTTTTCCAACGCCCTGGCTTGACAACCGATTTTGACGCGATGATACCCAGCCAAGGTATCGGTGCAACTGGGTACCAGGATCAGGTTTGCACCCATTTCCACCTGCTTTCTCGCCAGCAGGGGGAATTCGCTGTCATAACAAATGTTAATCGCGATTTTGCCGTACTCGGTGTCAAAGCATTTTAGTTCCGAGCCGCCTTTAATAAACCATTGCTCGTTTTCAAAGCGTGTCATCATCAGCTTATCCTGGTAATCAACTTTGCCATCCGGCATAAAAAGATACGCACGATTATGATAAATGCCAGTCTCGATTTCTACCGGAAAGCTACCTGACTGGATAATGCACCCATGCTGCTGCGCCAAAGTCTTGAACAAGCCAAGATAATCCTCATGCACTGACTGCATAGAGGCGAGCTGCTTACTTAAAGATGAATAAACCGCTTTGCCGAATAAGGAAGCCAGCTCCATGCTGGCGTATTCTGGAAACAGCAATATCCGTGCATCTTGCTGTGCCGCCTCAGCAACCCAACGTTCGGTTTTGTTCCGGTAATCCTGCCAACTTTCCAGAAAGCTGATGTCGTATTGGGCTGATGCGACTTTAACTTTCATGTTTCAGCCAGAATGTCATTGGTTTTGCGGTCTCATCTTCATCATCCAAATCTTTCCAGAGATAAGTGGTTTTCAGTTCAGGATGCTTGACATAACCCCGCTTATTCCAGAATTTGTCCAATGGAATGTAATCTACAGGTCGTCTTGGGTGATCGACCGGACGCTCGACGCAACAAAAAGTAATATGCTTAAAGCCGCCTAACTCCTCCGCATGGGCTTCCCGTTCCTCGAAGAACCGGACACCTAAACCCAAACCACGGTAAGCCTTATTCAGCACGGATTCACTGCAATAAAACACTTCACTTAAATCATATCCATTATCAAGAAACGGCTTTTTCAGTTCGTCCGTTTCATACTTCATCGGGATGGCGGTAGACGCGCCGACAATCTTATCGCCGTCAAAAGCCAGCACAATCACGCTTTCAGGGTGGTCAATGTAAGTCTGTAGGTATTTTTTCTCATAATCCAGCGTACCATCGTACAAATAAGGAAAATCCCGGAACACTTCGATTCTTAATCGTGCCAATTCGGGAATATAATCAATCAGCGCCTCGCCGCTTTTTCGTTCGACACGGATGGTTTTAGTCATGTTTTTATCACATCAGGTAAATAGGTTCAGGAAGCTCTGATTAAGCCTTTCGACGACCAACGGAAGTGCCCGTGGTGCGAGCTTCCTTCGACAAGCTCAGGACGAACGGTAACTGGTTGATTGCGTTCGTCGAACCATGAATGGAATCACAAGTTCAGAGTTTCCTTTATTTTATCCGAATCCAATCAATGGTAGTAGGTTAAACCTGTAACTTGATATAGGGCGGAGTGACAAACCTAGGTTTGTCACTCCAAAATACACGCGACTCACAGGCATGAAGCCGACAAGTTCATTAAAAAATACACGTTTAACCCACTACCCAATCAATGCCCCCTAAATTATTAGCCTATACTCGACTACATGTGATTAGCATGACAGGAGACGCGGAAGTAGTTGGCGTGACCTGGGCTTTAGCTGTTAAGTCACGACCATTTTAATGTAAGGCTTTGAAATACCTTGGATAGCAAATGACGTATCTAGTTCTGCCCCCCATCTTTTTGCGATTTTAAGCTCTGCTTCCCTATAAGCGTCGTCCAATAAGATGACGCAGCCTGATTTCAATCGTTCTCTCATGGTTGGGACCAACCCATACCTTCCTCCCTTGGTTCTTCTGGGAGGGCCATCACACACGACCAAGAAAAAATTGTCTGGCATCCTATCTAACGGGACATCGTACCAACAAAAATCACCATAATCCTTGAGAGGTTTTGTACAGACGACGGAATCTAGCTGGTAATTATTTAAATGATGTTGCACTTTTGTCGCCCATGCAGGTTTATGTTCAAGTACCCAATGACGTTGACCTTGCCTTTTGGCGATGGCTCCTAGCAGGATGGTGGACAACCCAGAGCCGCATTCCAATATCGGCCCGTTTGACTTAAGCGCATAATCTATGCAACTGGCAAGGTATTCATCCATGGCGCTCCAGGCTTCATTTCCCCAACCGTAGATCAAGTCAGTGAGAATCGGATTCCCAGGGGATGCACAAGCACCAGGGTCTTGCAGGAACTGCTGCATGGCTTGCTGGAAAACGGCATCACGACGCTTGCCCCGAAAAAAGCTGCGGATTAGTGACGGCACTGATTTATAGTAGGTTTCTCGAAGAATACTACGTGTTCTGGGGGACGGGGCAAGCTTCAAGATATTTTGCACTCAATTTGTCGTTGATGTTTTAAAACCAATATAACAGATTAAATCATTAGTGGATTGATGCGCCTCGTGCCTCGGCACACCCTACACTTAGCGCAATCTTACGGGTTCTGTCTTGAAATCTGTAAAAGGATTTCCTTCCCATAAGCAACTTGATAAAATCGCAAACAAATAATCCATCTCAAATATGTCAATTCAACGCCCAAAACCACTCTTATTATCTTCATTCGTCGTAGTGCCGTTGTTGGGGTTGTCCGGTGCTGATCCCTATGACCACACAACATGGGCATTAGAAGTATTCCCTATAATCGTTGCGTTGCCCGTCCTGTGGGCGACTTATCGTCGTTTCCCGCTGACCACCTTGGTCTACGGCTTCATCTTCATCCATGCCTGTGTGCTGATGGTTGGAGGGGCGTATACGTATGCGCGGGTTCCACTTGGTTTTGAGATTGCCGATTGGCTCGACCTTAGCCGTAATCCCTACGATAAGATTGGTCATTTCTTTCAAGGTTTTGTCCCTGCGCTTGTTGCCCGTGAAATCCTTATTCGTGGTGAATACGTACATGGAAGGAAGATGCTCAGGTTTATCATCATTTGCATCATCCTTGCTATCAGCGCCAGTTACGAATTGATCGAGTGGGTTTCTGCGCTTATCCTAGGTCAAGGCGCTGATGAATTCCTGGGTACACAGGGCGATTCGTGGGATACGCAATCCGATATGTTGTTTGCGCTCATCGGTGCGACCACGGCCTTAGTGCTGTTTTCGCGTGTCCATGACCGCCAGATCCAACGCTTACAATCGGAAGAATAATCTGCCTAACAATTCGCCTTACATAAGCTGTGCATTTTTGCGTTGAATAATTAACCTGCATTTCGCGGGTGTTGTACCATATTGCCCTTAATTAAATAAAATATTGGATTTCGGGGCTTCTCTATTAAGGCAACGGAATACCAAGCATCAGCAAAAACTGGAGCAATGAATGGTGGTAGGTTCGGAAGATTTTAAAAAAGCCTTACAATTGTGGGCGAGCGGCGTTGCTGTGGTCACTTCGCACTCAGAAAAATACGGTATGCGCGGCATGACAGTGACGGCTTTTTCCAGCGTTTCCGCCGAGCCACCACAAATTTTAGTTTGCGTTAACCAATCCGCCGATACTGGGGAGAATATCGACCAAAACCAGCGTTTTGCGGTGAATATTTTGAATGTTAATCAGCAGGATGTTTCCAATAATTTTTCCGGTGGTAGTAGCCAGGAAGAACGCTTTGCCAATGCTGCTTGGCATATCGGCAGCACTGGTGTACCTATCTTAGATGACAGTATTATGTCGATGGAATGTAAGGTTGTAGAAAAAGTCCGAGCGGGAACGCATTGGGTTGTCATCGGCGAGGTACAGGAAGCGAATTGCCGCTCTGGTGAGCCTTTACTGTATTTTCGTAGCCATTATCGGGAGCTTGCAGATAAGCAAAATAGCAGGACAAGTTACGATTAACACCATATCCTTAAGCCATACCTCTCGTGCCGCAAATAATCTACACTGTCAGCCAGCTCAACCGCGAAACCGGGGCTTTGCTTGGGGAGCATTTTTTCTCGATTTTTGTCGAAGGCGAAATCTCCAACCTCAGCATCCCCTCATCCGGGCATTGTTATTTTACGTTAAAGGATGCCAACGCTCAGGTACGTTGCGCGATGTTCCGTGGTCAACGCAGGCAGTCATTCAAACCAGAAAATGGCAAACAGGTGGTCGTCAAAGCGCAAGTTAGCCTGTACGAACCCCGTGGCGATTACCAGCTAATCGTAGAATACCTAGAAGAAGCGGGTGATGGCGTATTACGACGGGCATTTGATGCGCTCAAACTCAAATTGTCCGAAGAAGGGTTGTTTTCGACGATAAACAAAAAAGACTTACCCCTTCTGCCTAAAGCGATTGGTGTTATCACTTCGCCATCGGGTGCCGCCATCCGCGATATTTTGACGGTCTTGCGGCGACGGTTTGCCGCCGTCCCCGTCATCATTTATCCCGTTGCCGTTCAAGGCGAGAATGCTAAGGTTGAAATCGCCAAGGCGATTGCCACGGCTAACAGCCTTAAACAATGCGATGTGTTGATACTTGCCAGAGGTGGCGGCTCGCTGGAAGACTTGTGGGCGTTCAATGAGGAAATAGTTGCCAGGGCAATTTACGCCAGCCAGATTCCGGTTATTTCCGGTGTTGGGCATGAAACCGATGTCACAATCGCGGATTTTGTTGCCGATCTACGTGCCGCAACACCATCAGCCGCAGCCGAACACGCTACGCCAGATCAACAACAATGGTTATATAAATTCAATGAATTAGAAACACAGCTACAACAACACTTACAGCGTCTACTTAGACAGCAGCAGCAAAAAGTAGACTGGCTAGTCGGACGCTTGCAACAACAACATCCCCAGCAAAAACTAAGCCGCAACCAACAACGCTTGGCTGAACTGGAATTAAATCTAAAAAAAGCGGTGCAGTTAAGATTGGCACATAACCGGAGAATCGTCGAAACTCAAACCGCTCGGTTATGGCAACAAACGCCAATATCAGCTATTCGGCGCAAACAACAGCAGCAAGCTTATCTTAGCGAACGTTTGGTTTCGGCAACAAACGCTTGCCTGAAACACAGCAAACAACACTTACTCAACACCAGTCAAACCTTACATGCAGTAAGTCCGTTAGCTACTTTAAATCGTGGTTATGCGCTGGTTACGGAGCAGGCTTCTGGGCAAATCATTAGATCGACTAAGCAAATAAAAATAGGCGATAAGCTATTGACCCGCCTGGCAAAAGGACATTTCACCAGTCAAGTTAATGAATTGTTTGATGATGAGAGAAAATAATATTATCTAAGGCAGTCAAGTGAGCAAGGCTAATTATAAGTTGTCGAAGTACAAAGCCCAGTATCATTGATGAACACTTAGGTTTTCACTCTATATTACGAACCAATGCTGTTGCGTTAATAAATAAGCTCCACTCTTGCTGAACCCCACATCCCTGTAGGCAGCCCAACACCTAAGCTCTCACTTAACTACCCTCAAACTCGGTTTGTTAGGTGGTGTTTGCACAGGTGGCGGTTCGTTGTCGTTGTTTTCTTGGTCGAAAACTAAGCCCTTGCCGTTTTCCTTGGCGTAAATAGCCATGACCGCATTCACAGATGCGGCAATTTGCATGGGTTTGCCGCTAAATTTGGCATTAAACTCGATGAATTCGTTGCCAAGGGAAAGCGCGGCTATGGCTTGAGGACGCATATTCAGGATAATCTTGCCGTCTTCGATGTAATTTGTCGGCAAGTTGCCTTTGTTGATTTCCGCATTGACCAGAAGATGGGGTGTTAAGTCATTATCAACAATCCATTCGTAGACGGAACGAATCAAATACGGTTTGAGCGAAGTCATTTAGGTAGTTCGGCCATCTCTTTTTCATCTTCGCTGAGGCTGCTTTTGAAAGCAGACCTGCCAAAAATGCGTTTGGTATAGTTGGTGATAGCATCATTGGGTGTGATGACATCAATCCCGACTGAAGGTAAACGCCAAAGCAAAGGTGCAAGAACGCAGTCTATCAGGGAGAATTCTTCACTCATAAAAAAGGGTCTGTCGGCAAAAATAGGTGCTGCTGCGATTAAACTTTCCCTAAGCTGCTTTTTTGCACGTCCAGATTTTTTGTCGCCAGACACTAATATTTCATCCAGTAAAGGATACCAATCTTGGTCGATGCGCTTGATTATCATCCTGGCATTGGCGCGTGAGACCGGATCCATTTGATGTAGCGGTGGGTGCGGAAAGCGTTCATCCAGATATTCCATGATGATACGCGAGTCGTAAAGCACCAGATCGCGTTCAACTAAGGTTGGCGATACACCTGTGGGATTGAGTTCAAGCAATTCTTCTGGCGGATCGTTCGGATCGTAATATTCAATTTCAGCAACAATAGCCTTCTCGTGCAAGACGAAACGGGCAGAATGGCTCATTGGGCAAGTGGGTGTGGAGAAAAGCGTCATGACGGATCTACGGGAAAAAATATTTGCCACAAATAACAACCTCTTGTAAGCGAGCGGGGCGGTTAAAATGGCGGCATTATAGCATGGAAGACAAGTTTGCTACCGTTTCCTTGTTGATATGGTGATTATGATGCTGGCAATAGAAACATCCTTGTTCCTTAAGAAGGCGTTAGTTAGTGTACGTCTTTCCAGTATTCTTTTTTGAGCAAATAGGCGAGGAGTAAGAACATGCTCAGGAAAAATAGCACATACTTACCCATACGTTCCCTTTCCAGCTTAATGGGTTCGCCGACATAAACCAGGAAGTTCACGAGATCGTTGACCATCGCATCAAATTCTTGTTCTGATAACGCACCAGGGACATTAACGGCTAGGCTTTCTATTTCTTGTTTGCCATCGACGGTTTTGAATGTGGCTTTTTGTTCGCCTTGTAGCTGCCAAAAGACATTGGGCATACCGACATCCTTAAATATTAAGTTATTGGTTCCTAATGGTTTTTTTGGGTCAGCGTAAAAGCTTTTTAAGTAGCTATAGATCCAGTCTGCACTACGGGAACGGGCAGCCAGCGATAAATCGGGTGGTTGAATACCAAACCATTTTTCTGAATCATGAGCATTCATCGCGGTGTTCATCTGTTGATAGATAGTCGCGCCTTGAGGCGC
This sequence comes from Methylomagnum ishizawai, assembly GCA_945861705.1. Lineage (GTDB taxonomy): Bacteria > Pseudomonadota > Gammaproteobacteria > Methylococcales > Methylomonadaceae > Methyloglobulus. The sequence goes on from CAMAVM010000017.1 coordinate 21,982, forward strand.
AATATCGGACAACACTTTTTTATCGTCAATACCGAAGTCCAAAGACATCCGCTGGTAGCGTATGTGCTTTATGGAATGACAACCCAGACAATACGTCACAAAATGTTTAGCACCACGTTGTAACGATTCACTGTCGGTAGGATTGATCTTTGCGTGTTGGAGATGGGCGTTTTCTTCGGCAAGCACACCAAAAGACAATGCCAATAATAAGATCGTGATAAAAATATTTTTCATATTAATCGAGGCTCGCTTTTATTTTTTTTGCCACTCGGCTCACAACCCTGAGAATTCCCTTTGGATTAGGCCGTCTTCTTAACACGGTAGAACCATAAAAAGACTTCATATCGTCTGGATTGGTGACGGGTTTTAGCACAGTCATTTCGTCAAACACTTCCTTTAGAGCCGGTATGTGATCTTCTATTGTGGGTTGTTCTGTTAACCGTGTCGGCAAAGGTTTAGCTTTTTCCCAACGGCTATAAATCGGCATCAATAGGAAGAAACCAAAGTAGCCCAAAGTAAATATGCGTGAAAAAATGGTTCCAGTCGGAGTTACCGGTTGCGTTCCCAGATATCCCAAAGCGACAAAGCTGACCACAAGGACGAATAGCGCTTTTTTAAAGATGCCACCACGATAGCGTACCGATTTGATAGGGCTACGATCTAACCAAGGCAATATAAACAGCACTGCGATGGAGCCAAACATGGCAATTACACCGGCAAATTTATCCGGTATCGCCCTAAGAATCGCATAAAACGGGGTGAAATACCAAAGCGGGGCAATATGTTCAGGTGTTCTTAGTGGGTCGGCTGGAATAAAATTGTCGGACTCAAGGAAAAAACCGCCCACTTCAGGCAGGTAAAAAATAATGGTTGCGAAGAAAATCAAAAACACCCCCACGCCTACAAGGTCTTTGACGGTGTAGTAAGGGTGGAAAGGAATGCCGTCCAGCGGAATCCCATTCGCATCTTTGGTCTTTTTGATTTCTATACCATCCGGATTATTGGAGCCAACTTCATGTAGCGCAACTATATGAAGAAAAACCAGCATCACCAAAACCAACGGCACGGCAATGACATGGAAAGCGAAAAATCGATTCAACGTTGCGTCTGAAACCACATAATCGCCACGTATCCACAGTGATAAATCATCACCAACGAACGGTATAGCGCTGAATAATGAAATGATAACTTGTGCTCCCCAGTAGGACATCTGCCCCCAAGGTAACAAATAGCCCATGAACGCTTCGGCCATTAGCGCCAGGAACAGTAGCATACCGAAAATCCAGATCAACTCCCTGGGCTGTTTGTAAGAGCCGTAAATCAATCCTCGAAACATGTGCAGGTAAACGACAATAAAGAACGCCGATGCACCCGTTGAGTGCATATAGCGAACGAGCCAGCCCCAATTGACATCGCGCATGATGTACTCGACCGAATCGAAAGCCAGCTTTGCGTCCGGTTTATAATTCATGGTTAGCAAAATGCCAGTCACAAACTGATTAACCAAAACCAGCAAAGCCAAAGAGCCAAAGAAATACCAGAAATTAAAGTTTTTAGGCGCGTAGTAATGCGCCATGTGTTCATTCCAGAGCTTGGATAGCGGAAAGCGTGCTAAAACCCAGTTACTGCACTCAGTGATACGATTGGTTTTCATGCGGCTTTTCCTTCTGTAGTTTCACCGATGACGAGCAGCGTGTCTTTTACATAGTGATGTGGCGGTATTTCAAGATTGGTTGGAGCGGGTACTCCACGATACACACGACCAGCCAAATCAAATCGGGAGCCATGACAAGGGCAGAAAAAACCACCTTTCCATTCCGCGCCGAGATCATTTGGGGCTATTTCTGGACGAAATGTTGGCGAACAACCAAAATGCGTACATAAGCCGACGGCAACAAAAATCTCAGGTTTGATGGCGCGTAAGGAGTTCTTACTGGTAGTTGGCTGAATGGAGTCGCGGGAATGAGGATCACTAAGCTGGTCTTCCAATGTCTTTAAAGTTTCAAGTACGGCTTTGGTTCTATTGAGAATCCAAACCGGTTTGCCTCTCCAAGCGACCCTAATTAATTGCCCAGGTTCCATTTTGCTCAGATCAACCTCCACCGGTGCGCCAGCCGCCATCGCTTTAACACTGGGTTGCATTTGGGCAAGAAAAGGGACGGCTAAATAGCCTGTGCCGACAGCGCCAACGACGGTTAAGGCCGACGTTAAAAACTGGCGTTTAGACTCATCGACGCCTTCAGTATTCATTGTGTAACTCCCGATTATTATTACTGCGCTTGTTCATGGTTGCAATATACCACTAGAAGCTAGTGGATTTGAAGTACTGGGTTGAATTAATAAATGCGCGAGGAAACTTGCCAGGCATCATTATTGATTTGGCTCGATAAAGTTTGAAACCATTCGGGCTGAACTTGCCTGAGTATTGTGGTCTTCCGACGGTTTCAGGCCTCGAACGGGGCCAGCACTTCTAATAACTAAGTTACAGAGTTTGCGCACAATGCCGTCAAGTTAAGGAAGTAAACGCGCTCTCCTGTTGGAGAGGGTTGGGGTGAGGAGAATTAACACAGGGAAAAGGCTTATATCCCCCTTCATCCCCGACTTCTCGGCAACCGCTGAAGTACAGGATTTTCTGAATGCAGCAAACGCAGGAGCAGTTTGTCGTCCTACGTTGCCTTACTTACCCTGCATCCTCAACAGGTATCCCCAAGAGGGAAGGAACGCTATCTCTTAACTTTACAGCATTGGTAACATGCCTTGCCCGGCAGGTGTTAAATCAATAATACCCGCCAAAATTGCCCAGATTTTTACAAGTAAAATTTAGAAATGTGGCATATCACACACTTTTTACCCAATATTTGGGAAAACGCCCTTTTTTGCCGGTTTTTGGTTGTTTATTAAAGTATAACCTCATGTTTTTAATATAAATAATAATTAAACTGTGTCATATCACGCAGTTTTCACGAAAAGTGGGTGATATGACACAGTTTTTGGCTATTTGTCAGCCTTTGCTGACTTTAAATCCATTAAATAAAATAATAATGTTATAAATCAATATTATAAATAGTTATGGCATGGTTATTGCTTTAGTAATCGATTGAGCTTGAAATTTATGACACACATTTCAGCCATTTTTTGTATTTATAACAATAATTCATAACAGGGGTTTCAATGTGAAGACAGTAAAAATAAAACATCTCAGTTTGGCGATTACGCTTGCCCTGGCAGGCGTAACCCAGGCAGCTGCCTTGGAGGCAGAGGACAGCAACGTAATCCAAACGGCAGAAAAAGCAGACGGCAAGCAGCAAGCGCAATCTTCATCTGGCGCGGTTGAATTGTCGGAAATCACCATCACCGGAAAAACCGACGAAAAAAACAAAACCTACACGACATTGAATAGTTCGACAGCGACCAAGACCGACACGCCTATTTTCGATACCCCAGTTTCTGTGCAAGTTGTGCCAAGGGCAGTGATGGACGACCAGAAAACGACACGGGTTAAGGATGCCTTGGAAAACGTCAGCGGTGTAAGGGCGCAACCAACATTGGGGTATGGCAATGGCTTTATTATTCGTGGTTTCCGCAATAACAGGGTGTACCGGAATGGATTATTGGCTAACGCCGATGGCTTCCCAACTGAATTTGATGCTGGCAATTTGCAAAGCATCGACGTACTCAAAGGCCCTGCGGCTGTCCTGTTTGGTCGTATTGAACCCGGCGGCTTAGTTAACATCACCACCAAGAAACCGCTCGACACCCCTTATTATTCGCTAGAGCAACAGTTTGGCTCTTATGATTATTACCGTACCCAATGGGATGCCACGGGGGCTGTGACAGATGATAAATCGTTAGCGTACCGTTTTACCGGTACTTACCAAAACAATAGTTCATTCAGGGATTTTGTTTTTAACGATCGGGTTATGGTCAATCCCAGTGTCACATGGAGGCCAACCGACAGTACCGACCTGACGTTGAGTGTCGAAGGTTCAGACCAAGATTTTCAGGCGGATCTTGGCATCCCGGCAGTGGGTAATCGCCCTGCACCGATACCCATCAGTCGGTCGCTTGATGACCCGAACAGCCTTACAGATCATGTTTCTCACACGATGGTCAGCACAGAAATTAACCATCGCTTTAACGACGATTGGGCGATACATAACCGTTTTCTTGCAGGCTTTAACAATGAGTTTTCCAGTTTCGTCAACCCGGCTCCCACTTTCGGCCCCAGTGAAGCAGCCTTACTACCGGATGGAACTCTCAGACGTAATATTTTTGGTCAGGAAACCGATAGTGAAAACTATGCTACGAACCTTGATTTGACCGGAAAGTTCAAGTTAGGGTTTTCCAAACATGAAGTCCTAGTGGGCTTTGACTATTTTAAGTCTACTCAGAAATATCATTACTTTGGTGAATACGAAATCCCAAATCCAGCTCTTGATATTAATATTTTTAATCCATCGCCAAGCTATGGGATCAATCCGACACTTATTAGTGACACATTATCTCATCCATGCTCTACCTGTGCTGGGTCCGATTTTCTTTTTGCTAATAACGAATGGTACGGCGCTTATTTTCAAGACCACATCACGCTTTGGGACAAACTCCATATAATGGGGGGTGGGCGTTATGATTGGGCAGACACAGGAACATCTTATAAGGGGTCTTTTGACATTGCTGAAGCCACCTTGCCATCAAATAAAGATGAGGGCTTTAGCCCACGGGTGGGCATACTTTACCAACCCATTAAAGAGCTAGGGGTTTATGGTAATTGGACGACCTCGTTCAATGCCAATAATGCCCCGGCTGATGACGGATCAACTTTTGATCCACAAAGGGGCGAGCAGTTTGAAGCGGGCTTAAAAACCCAGCTATTTGATGATCGGCTGCTTGCAACATTGGCGTATTATCATTTGACCAAGGATAATATCCTTGTACCTGATAATTCTACAGCTTTCCTTTTTGACAAGATCGCCAATAAGCAACGCAGCCAAGGTATTGAATTGGATGTAACTGGGCAGATTACGGATCAAGTGAGCCTGATCGGTAGCTATGCCTTCACTGATGCAAGGGTACTTGTAGATCACGGTGGCGATACCGCCGGAAACAGGATGCCGAACGTTCCTGAACACTCAGGCAGCTTGTGGGTCAAGTATGATGTCAATGGTTATGAGTCACAAAATGGCTTTAGTTTCGGCGTGGGTGGCGTTGCTGCTGGGGCGCGGCAAGGCGATTTTGCCAACAGTTTCCAATTGCCCGGTTATGTCCGTATGGATGCCTTTGCAGCTTATAAAATGAAGGTGGGGGCAACCAAGATCACCACCCAGTTCAATATCCGTAACCTGTTAGATAAGGACTACTACGAATCGACCGACCCGGATTCCAATGTAACCTCTCGGTTAGGCATTGCCCCCGGTGCGCCGCTGACGGCGATTGGGTCTATTCGGGTTGAGTATTAGCATTGTAGGTTGGACTGCCTGATGTTTGCCAACCAAACATTTTTTGGCTTTCTTATTTAAGTATGAGAGACAAATATTGTTAAATAACAAACAGTCTTTCCTTGTGAGGAAAGCAAAATTGACAGATGCCAAAAGTCTGGTGGATTTGATCGCGCAAATCGATGAGGAAACAGAACTTATGTTGTTTGAACCTAAAGAGAGAAATCAAACAGTTGAACAGCAGGAAAGTTTTTTGAAGGAAATTGAACATTCACCTTCAAAAGCGATGTTTGTGGCGGAATATGAACATAAGTTTATCGGCTTTGTAGTCGGTATCGGAGGTATTGCAAACCGTAACCGCCATTGCTGTTATATCATCATCGGTGTGTTAAAGGAGTATTGGGGAAAAGGCACAGCCCAGCAATTGCTGTCTAATCTCGAATCATGGGCTAAAGATAATAAAATGCATCGATTGGAATTAACAGTAATGGCGCACAATCAGCGAGCCATTGCGCTTTACGAAAAATTTGGTTTTGAGGGGGAAGGAATCAAACGGGATTCTATGTTTGTTGGCGGGAAATTCGCAAATGAATTCTATATGTCGAAACTAATTTAGCGTAGGCGATTAGTGAGTAGCCTGGATGATGCTTACGGAATCTGGGATTTCGTGGCTTCGATTTCCCGTATTACGTTGCACTTCATACGGGCTACTTGCTGCCATTAAGTTAAGCCGTCATTCCGGCAGGGATTGCCGAGATGACGTTTTTTCTCTTAACTGTGGGAACATTACAATAAGAATGAAACGCTGACTGATTCGGTGAAGAGTTTATGCATATACACAGAGAGGACGAGATATGAAGTTACTTATAATTAAAATAATGGCGGTAGCCAGCCTTCTGCTTTGCCAGGGCTGCCAGACTGCCCGTGTTGCAGAAAAACTTCAGGTGCGGGAGTTAACGATTCCGGCGGTGGGCATTAATCAACATCATCATTTGGCTCATACGTCCGACGATAAGTTGATTGTAAGCTGGGTGGAAACCAAGGGACAAAAAAATACCGTGCGCTTTGCCGTTTACGACAACGCTGCCTGGTTGCCAACGCAGACCGTAATCATTACGGACAGCAAACTTGCCGCCTCACCAGTCGTACTGGGAATGAGCGATGGCTCGTTGACTGCGGCATGGATGAAGTCGGTAAAAAACGAGAAAGACCCTTATGCCGCCGATATTTATTTGGCACATTCAAAGGATGGTGGGCAAACGTGGACTGCACCCTTAAAACCCTACGGCGAGCAAGCCCGCATTTACGATGCCCAAATGTCGCTTACGCCACTACCAGATGCGGGTTTAGCGCTGGTGTGGACAGATAGTAGGCACGTCAACCATGATGAAGATGAAACCAGCCCCAATAAAACCAGTCGCTACCAATTAATGGCTGCTGTGCTGGATAAAGCTAGGCAAGTGGGCAAAGAAATTACCTTGGACAATGATATCTGTTCCTGCTGTAGCGTTAATACCGATGTTGCAAACGATGAGCTTTTGACAGTTTATCGGGATCATCTTAAAGGGGAAGTCCGTGATATTGGCGCGGTGCGCTGGAACAATGACGGCGTAACACATGCGGCTCCGGTACATGACGATCATTGGGTAATCAATGGCTGCCCCAGCAATGGCCCATCCGTGGATCTGTCCGACGGGCAGGCTGTTGTCGCCTGGTTCAGCGCCGGAGACGGCAAAGGTACGCTTCGGCTTAGTTTTGCATCTGACGGCAACGCCTTCAAATCACCCATTGTCGTAGATGACCATGCCATTGGTTTCGGGAAAGCGTTATTGCTGGATGATGGTTCAGCAATGGTGACGTGGCGCAGCAATGCTGGCTCTGAAGAAGAATTGCTGGTGGCGCGGGTGACTCCTGGCGGCGATATAACTGAGCGAAAAACGGTTTTTCGCGGTAGTTTTGCGCGATGGCCTAGTAATTACCTGGGCCTGGAAAAAATAGGTAACGAAGTTTTTATTGCCTGGACAGACCCGATCAAAAAGAAAGTTAGGCTGGCGGTTGTAGGGTTGTAGGATGTGCTGAACGAAGGGAAGCGCATCGTTCGTGTTCTCGATTGATGCGCCTCGTGCCTCGGCACATCCTACATTTGGCGCATCTTACGGGTTGCCACGTCCGCAGAGGAACTGGGCATAGATGAGGGCTTGACTGAGACTAAATTAATTCTTACTATAAAGTAATGCTTATACAAAATAGTAAGGAGTTAGGATGCAACAAACGACATTAACCAGCAAAGGCCAAGTCACAATTCCTAAAAACATAAGGGATTTTATGGGATTACATGCTAGTGATAAAATTGAGTTTGTTATTACCGATAAAAATGAAGTATTACTTAAGCCGATTACTAAAAAGGTGGATGACGTTTTTGGCGTGTTGCATAAGCCGGGCAAGGTTGCGGTTAGCGTTGAGGACATGGATGCCGCCATCAGGCAAAAACTACGGGACAGTTTCCAGTGATGGCCTTGGACACCAACGTATTGGTGCGCTTTCTGGTAAAGGACGATGACCATCAGGCATCTGTGGTTTACCGGCTTTTTAAGCAAGCGGAAGAAAAGCAAGAGGCGTTGTTTGTGCCGTTACTGGTCGTGCTGGAAACGGTATGGGTTTTGCAGTCCATTTACGACATAGCGGATGAAGATATTGTCTCGGCCATTAACCAGCTTTTGCTCATGCCTGTGTTGAAGTTTGAAGGGCAAACGGCGATCCAGGGTTTTATCGGCTCGGCTCACGATGTAAAACTAGGGCTTGCCGACTTATTGATTGCACATTCTGCAAAGGTTTTAAATTGCCAACAGGTGTTCACTTTTAATAAAAAAGCAGCTACGTTTAAGTATTTTCAGTTGCTGGAATAAGGCTAATATGTTTGCCTAAAAAAGCCTTTCCAGGGGGAGAAGGGGCTGATTCTCTTACTGGGTAGTGGGTTAAATCTGTAACTTGATTGATAGAGCGGAGTGGCAAACCTAGGTTTGCCACTCCAAAATACACGCGACTCACAAGCATGAAGCCGACAAGTGCATCAAAAAAATACAGGTTTAACCCACTAACCTCTCGCTGAATAGTTAACTAAAATCTTAAATTCACCCAATTTCCCTTTAGTGTAAAATGGCGAATTGGAAGCCCCTGAATCATGATTCAACAAACAATTTTTATACAAGTCCACAACAAGGTGGTCTCCAAAAATATTATGATTACTGGTATTCGCTATGTTTAACCGACACAATAAATACCTGGTTGCGGTTCTGCTTGGCTTAAGCCCATTATAAAGATTCCATGATTAACGATAATATGGACTTACGTTAAGATAACGATAGTGCAAATAAAATCCCCTCTCTTTGAAGCGCTGACTGGCGAAATACATCATCGCCCTATCGTTGGCTTATTGGCTGTTCTGGTGCTATTGGTGCATTTATGGGTGGTTGTTTTGTTGTTACAACCCACCGAAAATGAGAACGTGACGGAGCCGCTAAAAGTTATGGAAGTGGCGTTGCTTTCTGAGTCTAGCCCAAAAGCTGAAGCTGCACCACCTGCGCCGCCCAAAAAAATTCCCCCGAAAAAGAAGGTCGTCAAGCCACCCGTCAAGAAGAAAGAGCCGGTTATCCATAAACAGGGAGAGATACCAAAACCGCAGCTTGTAACCGATGAACCGGCTTCAGCGCAACCGTCACCTTCCAATTCCGTCCCAAAATCGGAAACCCCAGTGTCAGGATCACCGAATAAGGCAACAAAAAGTGGCAACGGCAAAGCAGCCAGTTCGGGGATTGTCGAATTGGGATGCCCCAAGCCGAAATATCCTATGCGAGCCATGAGCCGTCATATTGAAGGCTGGGTTAAGATCGAAGTGACCATCAGCGTAGCGGGAGTCGTGGCAAATGCGAAAGTTGTCGGCGCACAACCTCCCGGTATTTTTGACGATGCGGCTTTGGATGCTACCAAGAACTGTAAATTCAAACCCAAAATAGTTAACGGTACAGCCGTTACCCAAAAAGGGTTAAAAGTGTCCAGATTTAAGATAGCAAATTAATGGCAGTTTAAGCGTCTTGAATCAATACAGGCCGTTACTGTCGTAACCGCTGTAATTATTATGTTGAATAACCAAAGAAGGAAATCCTAATGCTCTATCATAGTTCCCCCGCCGCCGTTGTAGACGGGACTTTATATGTATTACTGGCTTTTTCGGTAGTGACCTGGACACTCATTGTTTTTAAATCTTGGCAGTTCTCAAGAAACAGCTATTTGAACCGACGTTTTGACAGCGCATTTTGGGAAACCGAATCACTGGCTGAAGCAGAGGCTATGCCCACAAACAAATTCCGGGGGCCATTGGCACGAATTGCCCAGCAAGGTTTGGCGTGGTTGTCGGAAAGTCGGCAATCCGCAGCCAAGAGCCTTAAGTTTCGCGGTGCGCCGAGTGATTTGCTGGAACACGCCTTGTCCGTGCAATTGCAGGAAGAACTGCACTTTATGGAAAGCGGTCTGACGGTACTGGCGAGCATCGGCAGCACCGCGCCATTTGTCGGCTTGTTCGGGACGGTCTTGGGCATTATGCACGCCATGCACGAGATTACTGCAAGCGGATCGACGAGCCTGGATGTGGTTGCAGGCCCGATTGGCGATGCGCTGGTCGCCACCGCCATCGGCATAGCGGTCGCCGTGCCAGCCGTACTGGCGTACAATTTTTTCTTGCGCCGAATGAAAGTACATCGCGCCGGATTAGAAAATTTCGTGGTCAGTTTTATACACGTTGCCTTAAGTGCGGACACCCAAGGCAAGAAGGAGTAAACATGGCTTTTAAACCGCAATCTGAAAACGATAGTGCAATGAGCGAGATTAACGTCACGCCGCTCGTTGATGTCATGCTGGTGTTGGTCATTATCCTCCTGATAACTGCGCCATTGCTAACGCAATCCGTACACGTGACGTTACCGAAAACTGCCGAGACTACGGCGAATATAAACGAGCAACCGTTGCAGCTTGCCATCGACGCACAAGGGTTGATAACGCTCAATAAACTAGCTATCGAAAATCTACCTGCATTGGAAACTGTCTTGAAGAATGAGCTAGTCAAAAACAAGGAAGTTGCTGTGCATTTATATGCCGACCAAGCCGTGATTTACAAAAAAATCGCGGAGCTTATGGCTACCGTGCAACATGCAGGAATCGCTAAAATTGCGTTCGTGACGGTAGAAGAATAGTGTATCCTCTTATCATCATATTTAAGGTTTAAAACTTGGCGATTATGGACTTATTGGCACAATTCCTTGATTTTTTTATCCACCTCAACACCCATCTCGCCGCTATTCTGGCACATTACGGTACGCTAACTTACGCCATACTATTCCTGATTATTTTTTGTGAAACCGGCCTGGTGGTTATGCCCTTATTGCCGGGCGATTCCCTGCTATTCGCCGTTGGCGCACTGGGAGCAAGCACCGGACAGTTGGATGTGTATCTTTTGATTGCGCTTTTAATCAGCGCGGCTTTAATGGGTGATAACCTCAATTACGTTATCGGCAGATTTTTCGGGACTAAAATCAAAGCACGGGAAAAAATAGGTTTTTTCAAGCGTGAATATATCGACCACACAGAAGCTTATTATGATAAACATGGCGGTAAGACTGTCATTATTGCCCGCTTCATACCGATAATCAGGACGATTGCCCCTTTTGTGGCGGGGGCAGGTAATATGCACTATCCACGTTACCTGCTTTTTTGTATCGCGGGCGCATGTTTATGGGTGGGTGGACTTATCACGCTGGGCTATCAATTCGGTAATCTCGACATCGTGAAGCGGAATTTTGAACTCGTCATTTTAAGTATCGTTGTGATCTCGCTGTTGCCTTTGGCCTATCAGTTTTGGTGTAATATTCGGGCAAATTCCAAATAATCAAAATCATGGACTCTAAATGCAGATTGCGTTTTTATCATTCATCTTAATTTGGGGAATCCTGTGAACTGCATCCTGTTAATTATCGCGTTATTGTTTTTACCAAGCGCCGTATTTGCGGGCGAAGTTTCAGGAACGGGTGCAACTGCCCATTTTGATCTAACCCATCATATTGTCGGTTATCTTTCTGTCCTGTTTACGGTCTTGGCATACGTGGCTGCCATGTCGGAAGAAGTCATTGAATTACGTAAGTCCAAACCGATGGTTTTAGGGGCAGCTATCATCTGGTTTGCAATCTGTATTTACTATGCCCTGAACGGACAAGCCAAGGTGGCTGCGGTAGCCTTTGAAAGCAATTTGCTCGCTTATATCGAATTGCTGTTGTTCATCCTGGTCTCAATGACTTACCTGAACGCTATGGAAGAGCGCGGTATTTTCGACGGATTGCGGATTTGGCTGCTGAACAAGCAATTCAGTTACCGGCAGTTGTTTTGGATCACCGGTTTTCTGGCGTTCGTACTTTCCACCGTGGTCAGCGGTCTTGCGGTGGGTTTGTTAATGGGTGCGGTGGCGACGGCAGTTGGCAAAAATAAGCAGCAGTTCATCGGCATTGCTTGTGTCAATATCGTTGTGGCGGTCAATGCTGGGGGAACATTCAGCCCCTTGGGCGGTATCTCAACATTGTTTGTCTGGCAGAATAAAATCCTGAAATTCGCAGAGTTCTTTGCTTTGGCACTTCCTTGCCTGGTCAATTTTTTAGTCCCTGCAATCATCATGCACTTCTTTGTCCCTAAAGATACCCCAGCCGCATCAAGCCGGGCAATAAACCTTAGGCGCGGAAGTAAACGGATTTTATTGCTTTTCGCGGTGACGCTTATTATTACAGTTTGGGCTAATGTGTATCTTGAGCTTCCGCCCGCCGCCGGCATGATGGCGGGCTTGGCGCTGTTACAGTTTTTCAGTTTTTATCTGACCCAGACGGTAAAAAATCAAGAAAGCCCATTTGCGTATGCCTACAAATTTTTTGGTGTGGACGTTCCCGTCGAGAATGAAAAACAAGACTTTGATATTTATAAGAATATAGGCAATGTGGAATGGGATACGCTGTTATTTTTTTATGGCGCGATGATGATTATCGGAGCTTTGAGTTTTATCGGCTACCTTGATGCGATTGCACAGTTTTTATACGGGCAAAACCACCCGACAAATGCCAATATCATCATCGGTTTGTCATCGGCATTTATCGATAACGGTACGCTGATGTTTGCGGTGTTGAATATGCATCCTGACTTGCAACATGGCCAGTGGTTACTGCTTACCTTAACGCTTGGCGTTGGGGGTAGTTTGTTGGCGATTGGTTCGGCACCAGGAGTCGGCTTGTTGGGCCAGATCAAAGAAGGCTATACCTTCGGCTACCACTTGCGCTGGATGCCAGTCATCTTGCTGGGTTATATTGCCAGCATTGCCGTGCATTTTTGGATCAATGCCAGTTATTTTTGATTTATATGGATACTGGTGTCGCTTAAACAAAGCCCTCATGTAACCGATGGACTCGTATTGTTGGATCGCAAATGATTTCAATCAATAATCCAAAAAAAATCATCACACAGTCAATAGCTTTTTAAACCTGAAGTATCTGACGGTGTTGCCGTTGAACGCAAAGAAACCCAAAATTCAGCTTCAAACTAAATAAATAAGCGGCAATTGCCTAACGGGAGGTCTTTAGGTTCTAGCTACAACAGCTTATACCGCCTTTAGATTCTCATTTTCGTAGATACGTACTTTTTTCCAGCCAGCAAAGGTTTCGTCATGGAAGGGAAGGTCATTGTCTATGGCATGTTCGTAGCAGCTTCTAAACAAACGGGCGGTACGGAAGGCATGTAATTCATCGTCGGCGGTAACAATTTCTACGTTACCTACCTGGAAAGTTTTGTTTCTGGATTTTCCGTTATCTACCCAAAACACGGTATAGCAAAGGTAGCTTTTGTTTTTCCGATGATCGAATTTAATCGTCCTAGAAACCCCGGTAACACCCGTGGTGGTTTTATTTTTTGGCGGTTTGAGAAAACGTGTTTTGCTACCCTTAAGTGCAATTAACATTTGGTCACGCCAAGTGACGGCAGCTTTTAAGGATTTGGCTTTGTTCCCCCATAGCTTATGGGAAAAATAACGGCTACTTTCTTTGCCGCGCCTAACGATCCGAACCTGATAACCGAACACATCGGGTTCTGTGACATGCTTAACTTTTGTCATACTACAATCTCAAAAATAAATAAACCAAGTAACATTAAAGTTATGTTGCTATGCCGGAGTTCTTTTTTGGGGAAAGAAAGGCAATCGCTAAATTTGTAAGCTTACGATTACAAATTATCGCTTAAGTGTAAAGAAATGCAAGCGAATTTTGTATGTCAAGACAATTGATGACCAATCTGGTGTAAAATGACCGACATATCCCTTTAGCGATATGCGCTGAAAGGTGGTCGGCACAGTTTTACCCCTTTGTTTTTTTATATAACCTGGAGATATTTGATGAGCGTTCTAGTCGGTAAACAAGCCCCTGATTTCACCGTTCCAGCCGTTTTGGGAAGTGGAGAAATCGTTGATTCATTTAGTTTTTCTTCAGCGACCAGCGGCAAATATGCTGTTGTGTTCTTCTATCCGCTGGACTTTACTTTTGTCTGCCCTAGCGAACTGATTGCTCTGGATCACCGCATGGCTGAATTTACTAGCCGTGGTGTTGAGGTGATTGCAGTGTCTATAGATTCCCATTTTACCCATAATGCCTGGCGCAATACTCCAGTCAATAAAGGCGGTATTGGTCCTGTCCGCTACACAATGGCAGCCGATATGACCCATAGCATTTGCAAAGGCTATGACGTTGAGGCAGTACCACCCGGCGTTGCTTATCGTGGCACTTTTCTGATCGACAAAAACGGCGTTGTTCGCCATCAAGTCGTCAATGACTTGCCGCTAGGCCGTAACATGGATGAGTTGCTACGTATGATTGATGCCTTGCAATTCCATGAAGAACACGGTGAAGTCTGCCCAGCGGGCTGGAATAAAGGTGATGCCGGCATGAATGCCAGCCCTGCCGGCGTTGCTGAATATTTAGATAAAAACGCAGATAAGCTGTAAACAATCAGAAAATCAAATGACGCATTGCTTTAAAGCAATGCGTTTTGATAATTCAGTTGTTGGTGTTGAGATTACTCAGTAATTTCTTTCTAATAAAATAAGCGGCAACTAGACCGAACAAGGCAGGTATTTGGGTAACAACAATTATTGCCGTGCTTTTTTTAGCTACTGCCGCTGTTAATGCTTTAACCAACGTCAAATCCACCAGAAACCAAGTAATCAAGTAGCCGATTAGCCCAATTATCACCCATTTTGCTGGTGGCTCGCCCACCTTATCTGCCGTCATATAAAACCATATACCGATGCCGAGTGCGGCCAGTTTTGCTAAAAGTAACATGTTCTCTCCTCTTTAAAAGTAATATGACAAATTTATTAAAGTTCTGTGGACAGCCTGAATTTTACAACCATTAATGAATTTATTCACTTGCTTGTTATCCTATTTCCTTATCTTCATAAGATTATTTATATTACCTCAACTTTACCAGTCAAAACCGGAAATAACTTGTGAGAAAAATGACCAAATATTTGTTAGCTGGCTTCTCGGTATTGCTACTTGTCCTCGCCATCGCTGTTTGTCTTATACCTTTTCTTGTTGATCCCAATGACTATAAAACCGACATTGCAGCTTTGATTAAAAATAAGGTCGGACGTGATGTCGAGTTTGAGGGTGATATTACGGTGTCCGTATTCCCTTGGGTAGGCTTGAAGACTGAAAAAATGGTGATTAGCAACAAGCTGGGATTTCAAGAGCTGCCATTTATTACCGTTGCTAAAAGCGACATCAACGTTAAGTTGTTGCCTCTGTTGTCGCAGAAAATCGAAGTAAACACCATCACTTTAGAAGGTTTGACGTTAAATTTGGTTAAGGATAAGCAAGGTGTAAGTAATTGGGCTGATTTAGTTGCACTCAACTCATCAGCATCGTCTGATACTCCTACAACCGCAGCTAAGCCCGATAACCAAAATATCCAACCCCAATCCGCGCTGGCCGCACTGACTGTCGGTGGCATTGCTATAAATAACGCCCAGGTGAATTGGGATAATCAACAAACTGGGGGACGGTTAGAACTAAAAAACATCCAATTCACAGCCGATAAGTTTACCTTTGACGAGCCAGTAAAAATCGATTTGGCGATGGCTGTTTCCGGTGAGGCGGTAAAGTTTGCTGGAGACGTAAAATTAACCACTGCTTTGCGTGTTGATGAAAAACTGGATAATTTTGTGTTTATCGATAGCCATTTGGAATGGCTAGATGCTGTTAAATTAAAGTCTGGTCAGTCATTAGCCGTCACGATTACCGCACCCAATGCAGCCGTCAATGTTACCCAACAAACGCTTAAGTTTTCGGGTTTGCAACTGCAATCTGGTGATCTTAAGCTTGCCGCCGATATCACTGGCGAGCAGTTCTTAGATAAACCAACTTTTCAGGGATCAGTCGTTGCAGCTCCATTCAATCCTAGCGTAGTTATGAAACAATGGGATATTGCTCCTCCCCCCATGAGCGATCCCAAATCCCTGACCAATCTAGGCGCAAGCTTTCTTTTTCAGGCGAATCCTGACCAAGTTGAATTGACGAATCTGGATGTCACCTTGGATAACAGCCACGGCACGGGTTCTGTGACGATTAAAGATTTTACCAACCCTGCGATTTTGTTTGATGCTGTTGTGGACGCGATTGATGTTGACCGTTATTTAGCGCCGTTAGAAAAAGCAAGCAAACCCATAGTAAGCCCTGGTATGGCTATTGCGGCGGGGACTTTTAGCTTGCCGCTGGACTGGCTTAGAAAGCTCGATGCAGAAGGTAAGCTGGCGTTGGGTAAAATGACATTCAATAAGATGACCTTACAAGACCTGCACTTAACCCTCAGTTCAAAAAAAGGCATCGTTAAAGTCGAGCAAACAGCGAAGCAGTTTTATCAGGGTAGTTATTCAGGGAATCTTAATATTGATGCACGTACAGAAAAATCGACTTTAGCGTTGGATGAAAAATTAACCAATATTCACCTTGAACCTTTGCTAAAAGCCATCAAAGGGGAAGCGAAGTTGGGCGGTATTGTTACTTTATCAACCCAATTGCACGGACAAGGCAGTCAGCTAAAAGAAATCAGCTCAAACCTTACAGGTAAGGTCAATTTTTTTTTAAAAGACGGTTTTATAAAGGGCTTCAATCTGCAAAAAATGCTTGAAAACGGTAAACAACTGGTCAAAGGTGGCGCGTTACGCGTAGATTCACAGCACGACCAAACCAATTTTTCCGAAATCAAAGGCACGGCGACCATCAGCAAAGGCTTGCTGCAAAATCATGACCTTATTGCCAATACCGCAAAATTACGCAGCACGGGTAAAGGCAGTGTCAACCTTAATACCGAGGGTGTGGATTACAATATATTGACCAAACTGCTTAAAGCGGAAGCCACCGCCACCACGCCTGAACAAGTTCACGACACGCCTATCGGCATTCATATAAGCGGGACATTTAGCAAGCCGACCTACACACTGGATGTGGCCGCATTATTAACCGATAAAAACAAGGCAAAAATCGAACACTTTCTGGATAAAAACAAAGTAAAAATTGATAAATTAATGGATAAGCTGGATAAGAAACTTGGTCCTGGTGGAGTCGGTGATCTGCTGAAAAAGATTTTCTAGCAGGAATAAGTACCAGTCATGAATCCCGCAACATTTCAGCAAAACGTGTTGGCATGGTTTGACCAACATGGTCGCAAAGATTTACCTTGGCAACAAAATATTAGCCCTTATCGGGTTTGGCTTTCTGAGATTATGCTCCAACAAACTCAAGTTGCCACGGTCATCCCGTATTTCCGGACATTCATTGCCAAGTTTCCCGATGTTGAAAGTCTGGCGCAAGCTCCGATTGATGAGGTGTTACAGATGTGGTCGGGTTTGGGTTATTATGCCCGTGCGCGAAACTTGCACAAAGCGGCGCGGATTATCGGTGAGCAAGGTCAGTTCCCCGATACTTTGGATGGTCTCATGGCGTTGCCGGGCATAGGTCTATCGACAGCCGGAGCTGTTTTAAGCATTGCTTTCAACAAAAGCCACCCTATCCTTGATGGTAATGTAAAACGAGTATTAGCGCGATATAAGGCAATCTCAGGTTTGACGGGCAACAGCCAGGTCATTAAGCAGCTTTGGGAAATCAGCGCTAGGTTTACACCTGATGAGCGAGTGGCTGATTACACCCAAGCCATGATGGATTTAGGCGCGACTGTCTGTACACGAAGTAAACCGTCTTGTGAAGAATGCCCGCTTGCGACGGCTTGTTTAGCATGGAAAACTGAAACGGTAGCTGATTTACCAACGCGAAGAATGACAAAAAAATTGCCCGTCAAGCAATTGATATTTTTGCTATTACACAATAATCAACAGGTTATGCTGGAAAAAAGACCACCTACCGGTATCTGGGGTGGGCTATGGAGTTTGCCGGAGTTTGCCAGTGAGGATGATGCTGAGAATTGGTGTAACCTCAATAACATTGCTATAGACCATCGAAAATCCGGTAATCAGCAACGACATACCTTTTCGCATTACCACTTGGATTACACCCCATTAGTTATCGAAACGAATAGCACAATGGACTTTATCCAGGAAAATGATCGAGTTAACTGGTATAACAACCAACAAATCAAGCAACTAGGGCTTTCTGCACCTATTAAACTGCTATTGCAACAACACTTCAAAGGAGAACAAAAATGACCCGATTAATTAACTGCGTGAAATTAGGCAAAGAAGCCGAAGGTTTGGACGAGCCACCTTTTCCTGGCGCGAAAGGTCAGGAAATATTTGAGAAAATATCCAAGCAAGTCTGGAAAGATTGGCTAAGTAGGCAGACCATGTTAATCAATGAAAATAAATTGGCGAGTTATGATCCTCATGCTAGGGCTTATTTAGCAGAGGAAAGGAATAAATTTTTGTTTGAAGGCAACGACGACATGCCACAGGGCTATGTGCCGCCGAAAGCCTAAGGCAAAGTTTGCTACATCTAAACTGATGTGCTAACGTTCATTCCCGACTTACACGGTTAATATTTCCTGTGTATTTTACTCGACTGTGATGGTGCGGTAGATCTTGAACAGGTTCTAAGAAGTATTACCTGTTCGATAAATAGTAAAGAGCAATGATTAATGTCGTTGCAATTCAGTTTTTCTAACTCAAACTCAATATCAACTTCAAGGAGTTCTATTAATGAAAACATTTGCAACTATGGCAACTATTGTGTTGGCAACACTCACAGGATGTGCTTCTATGCCACAGAACGCGGTACAAACAGGCGGTGCAAGCTTGCCAGCAAGTACGATGTCCAGCCAACTCCCTGCGGTTGTAACACCCTCTATGGGTACGGTAGCAGGACAATTACCGTCAGTTGGAACTGCTGCAAGCACGGTCGGTAGTATTGCTGGTGCAACACCTGCGACTGCCCAAGCACCTAGTTTGGTAGGCATTCTGGTTCAGCAGCTAGGAATTACGCAGCAACAGGCAACTGGCGGTGCAGGTTCTATCTTTTCCATGGCTCAACAAAGCATGAGTCCATCCAGTTTCGGTCAAGTCAGCCAAGCTGTACCAGGGATGTCGCAATTACTCTCAGCAGCACCTGCCTTGGGTGGATCTGGTAGCCTTATTGGCAGTGCAGCTAGTGCTCTAGGTGGCGGTAGCAGTCTGGGTAATATGGCCGCATTGGCAAGTTCATTTCAGAGCTTGGGCATGGATTCCGGCATGATGAGCCAGTTCATCCCCGTCATCTTGCAATACGTACAAGGTCAGGGTGGTTCTACTACCATGAGCTTGTTGCAGGGTGCTTTGATGCCTTGATCGAAATAAATCGTGTTTGATGCCATTAAGTTAAGCGCGTTTGCATAAGGTAACATCTAAAATCCCCAAAAAATCACTGGGACTGCCTACAAAGATGTAGGTAGTCAATACAGGGCGGTGGCACTGTTCCTGCGTTGTCTGCATTCAGTATTTCTTTATTGTCATTAAAAACATAGCATTTGTCTTCATTTAGACGTTAAAAAATGCAATTCATCCACAAATGGCTAAAGCAAAAGTGACCGCATGGTGTGAAAATTCAATTGGTTATTTTTTGTGCAAAGGTGGCGACGTACAAAATGCGAATCAAACAGGATTGTTGTCTTCAGTTTATAGCAATGGATGTGGTTTTTACGTCACGCCTGAAACTCTTTGGCAAGTTGCGATTGTCTTTACAGTTCGCCGCGTCATAAGGCAAACTTGGCTCAACGACCGCGACCAGTTTTTACAGCCTACTAAGCCATTATCCGATGAATTCAAAACCGACTGCTTAATTTGGATGTTGTTTAATGGCAGCAACTTAACAGCCAGCGCCAACGACCTTGAATGGAACGGCAAGAAATGGAACATCGTCAACCACTTCATCCCTTATACCGAGACGGAAGTCAACGCGCCAGACCGTTTTGAATCTGACTTTATGGTGCAATACCTGGCGGCGTTGCAAGCCAAGCAGGTGGAGTGCGTAGACACGTCTACGCAAGCAGCGTCTACGCACGCTGCACGCGGCGACATGTCGCCGCACTCCAGCATTTCCCTAGAAGCACAGGCGGTCTTGGATGCCGGACGAGTGTTATGGCAAGCGTATTTCGCCGAAACCGACGTGCGTAGCGTCCGTGATGAATTGAAGTTGAACCGCGCCGATGTGGGCTGGTATCAAATTCGCAATGCGCTCAAAGCGCGTAATGCCAGCGGCGATAACGTAGCCATTGATTTTAAGCCGTTTGAAACGGCATACAAAACTTTGAGCGACAAACTGCAACCGCAAGTGTTTGAGTTAGGCTTTTTGCGGGCTTGATTTATGCTTAAATATAGAATGCTTGTTCCCAAGCTCCAGCTTGGGAACACACACCTTGGAAGCTCTAGCTTCAAGCATTAATAAAGGAAGCCAGAGCTTCCAAAAATAGCATTCCCAAGCCGGAGCTTGGGAACGAGCGTAATCTGGAGATTGTGAACGAGCATTAAACTAGCGTAAGATAATCACATGCCAAGAAGCCGTTACCGCATTTTAAACAAGGACTATCCGCATTTCATGACGGCAACGGTTAACCGTTGGCAACCGCTGTTCACGCGCACGGAGGTAGTGGATATCGTGCTGGATTCCTGGCGGTTTTTGCAGCGGGAGGCTGAGTTCCAGATCTACGGCTACGTCATCCTGGAAAACCACTTGCATCTTATTGCCGCATCGACGGATTTAAGCCGGGATATGCAGCGGTTTAAAGCCTACAGCGCCAAGCAGATCATCGCTTTTCTGGAGCAGCGCCAGGCTGCGAATATACTGGAGCTGCTGGCATTGTTTAAACGCACGCACAAAACGGAAAGCACTTACCAGGTCTGGGAAGAAGGCAATCATCCGCAATTAATTGAATCCGAAGAGGTAATGCGGCAAAAGCTGGATTATATCCATCAAAATCCAGTAAAACGCGGCTATGTCGATTTGCCGGAGCATTGGCGTTATTCAAGCGCACGGAATTATGCTGGGCAGGAAGGGTTGATCGAGATAGTGCGGGCATGGTGAAGGACGGCGATGTTAGGTTAATCCTGATTCCTAAGTTCCGTTCTATGCTCGTTCCCAAGCCCCAGCTTGGGAACAAGCATAGCGATGGGCTTGGGAGCGAGAAAATCTCACTTCAGATTGTAAACACACTGCTCATCCCCGTAGCTAAAAGCATAAGGGTTGACTATTACAAAGGCTTAAGTATAGTGCTGGGATTATTGAGTGACTGTTGGGGATGTGTGTGCGTTTAACCACAAGAGGCAGATATGCGGTAACAGCGTGCTTGACTTGGCATTTCATGGCAGGGATAGGGCGGTTACCTTGAATGAAATCGCAGCACGGCAAACTATTTCGTTATCGTACTTGGAGCAACTTTTTGCCTGTTTACGCCGTGCGGGTATGGTGCAAGGGGTGCGTGGGCCGGGTGGGGGTTATCAGCTATGCCTTAAGGAGAGTGAAATTAGCGTTGCGGATATAATTGCCGCCGTTGACGAACAAATTGATGCCACACGTTGCGGAGGAAAATCCAATTGCCAAGGCGATCAGGCGTGTTTGACGCACGATTTGTGGACAGGTTTAAGCACACAAATCAGGGATTATTTAAAAGACATTAGTCTCGCAGAATTGCTGGAAAAGCAACATGTACAGGAAGTAGCCAAACGCCAGCACCAAAATGTCCAACAAATAATCCAAATACAAAGGAACAAGGCAGGGACGATACGGGAAAATGATCTATTTTGATCATAATGCCACCACCCCAATTGATGATCGGGTGCTTGAAGCCATGCTGCCGTTCTTGACGACGTTTTATGGTAATCCTTCCAGTTTATATCGGCACGGAAGGCTGGTTAGGAGCGCGATTGATTCAGCCAGGGAGCAAATAGCCGCGTTAGTTGGGGCGCAGCCCACGCAGCTTATCTTTACCAGTGGTGGTACGGAAGCTAACAATCTTGCTTTGACAGCTATAAAACCTCAAGCCAAATTAGCAATTTCTGCTATTGAACACACTTCCATTAGCGAACCAGCCGACAATCTGGCTAGGTTAGGTCACGAATTGAAGTTAATTGGCGTTGATCGTAATGGGCTTGTTAGCCAAGATGCGATTGATGAAACCCTACAATACCATCCTTATCTGGTTTCCATTATGCTAGCAAATAACGAGACAGGCGTTATTCAGGATATTGCCCGTTATGCACAACAGCTAAGAGATAAGGGCATTCTCGTTCACACTGATGCCGTGCAAGCTTTGGGTAAAATTACGGTACTCTATAATGAGTTGGGTGTGAACATGATGACCATATCCAGCCATAAAATTTATGGGCCTAAAGGTTGTGGCGCATTAATTTTTGACAAAGAAGTTAGCTTAAAAGCACTGTTTTTGGGCGGTGGACAAGAGCAAGGATTTAGGGCAGGGACGGAAAATAGTCCCGCCATAATAGGCTTTGGTAAAGCGGCGGAACTTGCGGGTGCAGAACTTGCCCAACGTGCGGCACATTTGCTAAAGCTAAGAAATCTATTGGAAGATCGCTTAACGGCTATTCCTGGCATTTCCATTTTTGCAAAAGAAGCACAAAGATTGCCGAATACTGTGCAATTTGGAATTGAGGGAATGGATGGTGAAATGTTGCTCATGAAGCTCGACCAGAAAGGCATAGCGGTATCCAGCGGTTCCGCCTGTGCCAGTGGTGGCGGTAAGCCAAGTCCAGTGTTGGCAGCAATGGGCGTAGCATCAGAACTTGCTAAAAGTGCAATCCGTATCAGTTTAGGAAAAACGAATACGGAAGCGGAAATTATCGAATTTACTAATTTATTACAAGCCCTGGTAATCCCAGGCTAGAGGTGGTTTATGGCAGTATCATTAACAGAAAGCGCGGCTCGTCAGATTACAAGACAGTTGGAAAAACGCGGCAAGGGTGTGGGTTTAAAACTGGGTGTCAGAAAATCCGGTTGTTCCGGTTATGCCTATATCTTGGATTATTCTGATGCCGTAGCGGACGATGACGCAGTTTTTGAAGATTTCGGGGTGAAGGTCATCGTGCAACAAAATGACCTGCCGTTTATTGACGGCATACAACTCGATTATCGCAGGGAAGGCATTAATGAAGCGTTTCAGTTTAATAACCCGAATGTCACGGGTGAGTGTGGTTGCGGTGAGAGTTTTACGGTTAACTAATTGTTAAGGCTGTTCACATAAAAAAACCCAGCTTGGTCATAATAACCAAGCTGGGTGTGTTTTAGCAAACGAATAAAAGTAATTCTGCTTGAATAATTTGAAAAGTTTATGCTGCTACGTTACGCCGAATAGACTTACGTTTCATACCTGTTAAACCCATCAAAGCTGAACCAAATAACCAGATTGCTGCAGGAACTGGCACAGGCTTAAGATCATAATCAACTACAAGTTTCGCATTTTTGTACCAAAAATCGCCACAAGCAGCTTTAACAGTAGCACTAAATTGACCATCAACAATTGATAAGTAGTTTGCTACGTTAATGTTTAGGTCATACCATTTGAACTCATTAATTTCAATTGGGCTGCCGTAGATGCCTGGTATACCTTCAATGTTAACGATTTTTGCTTGTTCTAGGGGATCTTGTTGCGTACGTCTATTGGTATCATCGTTACAATGAGAGCTTGTTCCCCCCTGTTCTGAGCAATGATTTCCATAATAATCATCCACAGCCAAAAGCCACAATTTAGCAGAATTAATTGTCAGATTATTTCCCAAATTGTATAAGCTGCTGTAATTGATATTAAATGTTTTTGAACCACCTTCATTTAAAAATTTTGGTGCCCAAGCGGTATCACTTTGGCTGGTTGTTGCCCAAAAACTTTGTGTTGCTGCTGAACTTACTGAAGAAAAAAGCCCCAGTATAATAGTTGCGAGGAAATAGTATTGCCTTTTCATAAAAACTCCTTAAAACATCAGTTAAAAACACTATGCAACCCAGCTATCTTCGATAATCATCCCTAAGACCTGAAGTTTTCCGACCTTGTTTTTCAACAAGTGTGGCTTTGTTACATCAATAATCATTGTGGCGCACAACGGCATTGTTTTAGTGCGTAAAGTCTTCTTAAAAGCTTTATTAATTATTGATGGCTCTATTTTAATGAATTTAAAATGTAAGAAAATACGTACGAATACCTATATCAAGCTGTTTTTTAAAACTAGGTTTTTTGTACAGTTCTTGGCAACCCTAATAGATAACATTCATTACATTAAAGTTGTTATATGAAGCCCCTCGCCCTAGTTATATCGTTAGGGGAGGGGGTATACCGGTTTCCGTAAGGTAATAGAGATCATTAGCTCATTATTAAAATCAGCTTATTAAGATTTACGCTTAACGCCAAGTAATCCGAGCAAACCGGAGCCAAATAACCAAAGCGCAGCAGGGACAGGAACATTACTGACTTCGTCGTTTTCCTCTTCCTCTTCATCGTCGTCGTTTTCTTCATCCTCACCACCATCCTTCTTTTTGCACAATTTAGGAATGGTATCGTAGCGATCTTTAATTTCGCTGAGGTTTTTGACATCATAGTTAGTATATTTAACCTCATGGTCGACAGGGTTATGGTGCTGTCCAAACTGAGTCGATACTGGCTGACTCCAACTTTGGTTGTGTCCAGAGTTATGATTTTGACCAAAAGCCTGATGCTTAAAGTTTGACGCAAACGTTGCTGTGGTAAAACAAGCCAGTAGCAGTGTAGTGATTAAAAATAATCGTATTTTCATGGCGTTCTCCAAAAAATAAATACCATTAAATGATACAAATGTGAGTGTGTAATGGCTGAGTTCTAAATCTAACGGTTTGCAGGCTTTATCAGTAAGGTATCCAGTTATATCGGTAAATATGACTGGATCTGTACGATAAAGCTATGTAACCGAAGGGACTAAACAGTTGCTGTATGAGATTTTTTTCTCATGCCCAGTAACCCCATTAAAGCAGAACCAAATAACCATACGGCGGCTGGGACGGGGACGGATGAGACATTATTGTTTAATATAGATGCAGACGATACATTGTTGATGTCTAATGCATAAAAGCTGGTGAGATCATCAAAACCTTCATAAAAGGTAGACCACACAATTTCCTTTAGGGTTGGGCTTTGGGTTAAATCAGTACCAAATTGTGCTAAAGCGACAATGTAATTGCCGGCATCAAGATTCCAGGTTATCAGCGAGTCATACAGTCCATCATCAGTACTGATATCATCGTTCATGCTTATCCAAGTTCCAGTACTATCGAAAAGCACAAGTAAAGGATCAAACCCACCGGCTGCATATGATGATGTACGAATAGTTACATCACTGGTTGAATCAACAGTAAAACTAAATGTTCTAAAATCGTCATCATGATCTAAATTGCCAGTAAACGAAAAATTTGCCGCATTAACCCCAAAAGAACTTAACAATATTGCAATAAATAATAGGTGTTTCATTTTTAACTCCGAGTTGAATGAATAGGCATAAAATCTACCTAAGCCAAATATCAGCCTCAAAAAACTGCCTTCTTGGCATTAAATTGCGGCTATGTCATTTACTCTTTGAGGTCTGCTTACGATGCTGGATCTTTAAGTGCGATGTTGATCGCATTTAATTTCCGCGTAAGCTTTTTCATTAAGCATGGGTAAATTTTACGGAGTTAGAAAATTAAAAAATATTCGTACGAATACCTAAGTACGAATACCTAAGTACGAATACCTATATGGCAGAAATTTATGTTGTTAGCTGGAAAGTAAGAGTGAAGGGCGAACGGGATTTTGGATTACTCTCCCTTTGGAGAAGGTAACGATGAGTGCTTATTGGGATGGGTATAGATAAGTTTGGTTCGATGTAAATCTTAATGTGAAAATTCAGCGTTTTCCATAGTGCAGCAGCATACACGGCAACAGCAACAAATTCAGCAAGGTAGAAGAAAATAAGCCACCGATGATAATTGCCGCCATTGGCCCCATGATTTCTGAGCCCGGATTGTCACTGCTGAAGGCAATCGGGAACATGGCTAAGGCGGTGACCAGGGCGGTCATTAAAATGGACGGCAAGCGTTCTTGCGCGGCCAAGGTGATGGTTTCAAGATGCCAGGTTTTGCCTTCGTGATCGACCAAATACTGGCAGTGCGACAATAGCATGATGCTGTTACGTACAGTGATGCCGAATAAGGTAATAAAACCCACAATAGAACCCACTGATAAAGGCGCTCCGGTCAGGATAACCGCCGCGATGCCTCCGATAAGCGCAAAAGGCAGGTTGGCGAGGGTGAGCAATACCTGCCGAAGATTGCCGATGGCTATAGTTATTAGTATCAACACACCAGCACCAGCCAACAAGGAGTGCAGGATGAGTTTGGTACGCGCCTTTGCTTGCTCGACGGCTGTGCCGGTAAACTCAGGATAGGTATCCGCCGTAAAAGCGATTTCCTTGAATACACGGGATTTCAGTGTTTGCATAAAATTGTCCATATCGCCATCAACGATATTGGCGGTGATGGTTTGTTTGCGCTGTGAATTCTGGCGCAGGATATTGTAACGTCCGGTGTTAGGCTTGATGTCAGCGACTTGCGCCAATCGTATGATAGTTCCATCCAGGGTTTTGATGGGTAAGTCACTGATGGGTAAGATATTCGTCTTTTGTTGTGGCAACAAGGTGACGGCAATATCAAATACCTTATTCCCCTCAAACAGCTTGCCCACCACGGTCGTTTCATACGCGCTTTGCAAACAAAGCATGACTTGTTCCGGCGTTACTCCCCAAGTAGTAAGTTGATTCATATTCAAATGCACCTGCACAAACGGTGTGCCTGGCGGCGAACGTACCTGGACATTACTCGCACCTGGAATAGCTTTGATGATTTCGGCAACAGCCTGCGCTTTTCCATCAAGTGTATTCAAATCGTTGCCGAAAATATTGACGACCACAGGCGATGTGTAACCGGAGATAGTTTCATCCACGCGCTCGATCAAAAAAGTATTGGCTTCAAAGCCAATGCCTGGAAAT
This sequence comes from Methylomagnum ishizawai, assembly GCA_945861705.1. Classification (GTDB taxonomy): domain Bacteria; phylum Pseudomonadota; class Gammaproteobacteria; order Methylococcales; family Methylomonadaceae; genus Methyloglobulus. The sequence goes on from CAMAVM010000017.1 coordinate 49,027, forward strand.
TTGCCCAAGATGCTTCTAAGCCCGTCTAATATCGCTTGTTGTCCTGCCCCTGAATTCGGTTTCAGCCGAATTTCGTATTCGCTGTAATGGCTACCGTAGGTATCGGCTCCGCGTTCTGCTCGTCCCGCCCATTGTGATACCGATTCCACACCCGGAATCGCCATGAATTGTTGGGTAAGTTGGCTGCCAATGCGGATGGATTCCGCCAATGAAGTGCCAGGAATGCTGGCGGTGTGGACGATATAATGGCCTTCGCGCAATTCGGGCAGGAATTTGTGGTCGAGCGTAAAGAAAGCCAATAAGCCTGTTAAGCAAGTGACGATGCTTATTATTAAGATCGGCTTGAAATGTCTATTTGCCGCTAGCAGCCATTTCCCGTAGAAATTTTTGAGGACTTTTATCAACGGCGGTTCTGTCGTATCCAGATCATAACGGCCTAATAGGGCATGGCAAAGTGCGGGGGTTAAAGTCAACGCAACCAGCAAAGACAGTAAGATAGCCAATATATAAGAATAACCGAGCGGTGCAAACAACCGTCCCGCTACGCCATCCAAGGTCAATAACGGCACAAACACCAACGCCACGATAAAGCTGGCATAGACGACAGAGCCGCGCACTTCCAGCGATGCGGCGTTAATCACGTCGTCTATGGGCAAAGGTTGGGGCAATAAGCGATTTTCCCGCAGCCTTCGGAAAATGTTTTCGGTATCGATAATCGCATCATCGACGACTTCACCCAATGCAATCGCCAAGCCGCCCAATACCATGATATTGAGGTTGACACCCGCCTCCAGCAGCACTATCACTGCACCTAATAAGGAAACAGGGATCGCCAATGCAGAAATAATGGCGGCGCGGACGTTAAATAGGAACAAGTACAGGATAATCAACACAAACAAGCCACCGATCAACAGATGCCTGGACAGGTTGCTTATTGACCGTTCGATATAGTCGGCAGGGCGAAATAAATGCGGGTAAAAGTTGATGGCTTGCTTGCTAAGGGTAGGGGTAATCTCCTCTAACACGTTTTCCAGCGATTTGGAAACCGATAAGGTATTGGCCCCATACTGGGCGATCACCATGATGACAATGCCCGGCTTGTCCATGATCTGTGCCGCACCAATCGCTGGTTTAGGCGCATAGATGATGGTCGCCACTTCACCTAGCGTGATGTTGGCACCTTTATCGCGCTTGACGATGACTTTCGAAAATTGTTCGGGCGTGGTCGGTAATCCTGTCACCTGTACAGTAAAACGCTGGTTAAGGTTCTCGATAAAACCGCTGCCTTGGATGTTTGCCGCTAATGTAGCCGCTTGGATAATTTCATCCAAGGAAAGGCCAAAGCGTTGCAGTTGCACAGGATCGACCTGTATTTGCAGTTGCTTGATGTCGCCACCAAACACATTGACATCGGCAATGCCCGGAACAGCGAGAAGGCGGGGGACAATCGTCCAATCAACCAGGCTGCGTAATGCCATCAGATCAACGCGTTCCGAGCTTAGTCCCAAGGTCAATACCGTGGAGGAAGAAGAGGATAAGGGCAAGACGATGGGCGCAATACCGTTTGGTACGTGTGTCGATAAATTCGCCAGCCGTTCATTGATAAGCTGCCGATTGCGGTAAATGTCGCTGTTTTCTGGGAAGGTAGCGGTAATGATCGACAAACCCTGAATCGACTCCGAACGCACGGATTGCAGTCCAATCACTCCGCTGACCGCCAGTTCAACCTGCTGGGTCACTAACAGCTCAACTTGCTCGGAAGAAAGCCCTGGCGATTCCGTCTGGATAATGACCTGCTTGGGCGAGAATTCAGGAAAAATATCCAGCCCCGCCGTCGCAAAACGGTAACCGCCAACCAGCAATATTAACGTGGCAATGGCAATCACAACGCCGTAATAGCGTATGGAAAATCGGATCAGGCTGGCAAGCATGGATGGTTTTGCTGGGTTATAGAGGTAGATAAAGCAATATTTTATCTTGTAATACCTACCTAGGACTAAAAGTATTAGGGCTGTTTGAGTTGCGAAAAAAGCCAACACACTGAGACTAGGTGTTTATACGGATATTTTTACAAATGACTAGGCGATATAGTAGCCCCGAATCTAAAGAACCAGCCGCAAGGCAGCACGGATGCAAGGCAGTAAATAAGTTAAGGATTCAAGGATATCTTGTTATTGACAAGATACAGGCAAGATTAAGGAAAACAATGGATTTGCCTGATAAATGGAGTGGAACAGGGTTCTTAGATTTTAGGATGGGGCTAGAGAAGTATATGGATATTCTTATTAGACGGATTTAATAAACTAGAACCAAAGTTAAGGAGTTTAGCGGTAGGTACAAGACTAAAAAAGATGAAAAGTAGTTAGATTCTGTGATTTTGGAATTCAAGATTAGAGAAAAATAGCGGGATGTTAGTTTTGGATATCACCGTAAAAAACTGGGGTAACTAGGTAATCGTACGTATATTCAATGGGTCTGCAAACCTTTAACCTATATCCAAGTTAAATACTTAACCAAGGAAGAGCAAGGACAAGCAGCATTAAGGAGTTTTAGTGGGGTGACTAGGTAATCGTACGTATATGAAACACATTTACAAAGCTTTAATCTATCCCCAAGGTTAAGAACTTAACCAGCAACAAAAAGGACAAGTATATTTTTAGGGAGCTTTAAGGAAGTGGCATCGTGGATCCCCCTCTATGCCGCATAGCTACACTCACTGCGAGGTGGGGTCGGAAAGCTACAGGTCTTTACAATTAAAGATGGCTGAGTTGCAAATTTTTATTTTTTATAACTTGTTATTATTTTTTGGAGAGACTTATATGAAAAAATTATTAGTTGTTTTAAGTTTGGCAATGGCAGCGTTCTCGTTTCAAGCAAGTGCTGCTACATTGAATTGGGTTTCAACTCCTGTAGGTGCTACAGCTATACAGGTAAATCCTGGTAGTCTTTATGGTGCTAGGAATCCTGCTGGGAATCCAGTGCTACCAGGAAGTTTAGTTGATGACAATTGGACTTTTATGTTGTCTGCTTTTAGCCAAGTTCAAGTTGGTGTTTCGTCTTTGCCTGGATTAGCATCATGGTTGACTGCGGAATTACTTGACAGTACCAATGCTCTTGTGGCATCGATTGGTGTTAATGGAGCGATATGGCGTGATGTTTTGGGAGCAGGTGAATATACATTACATTTGTTCGGAACAGCACCTTTGGGTCAACCCAGTTATGCATTAAGTGTTGAAACCCCAATCCCTGCTGCAGTCTGGTTATTCGGTTCTGCTTTGATGGGCTTGACAGGACTTTCACGCCGCAAGAAAGCCTAAGCTTAAACGCTAACGGTTTTTAAGAAAGGGAGGCTTGCCTCCCTTTTTTTGTGGCTATTTGCCCACTAGCTCTGGGACAGGTTTGTAATCCAAAAACTGGTGTGACTAGGTAATCGTACGTATATGAAATACAGTTATAAACCTTTATGCTATCCCCAAGATTAAAAAACTTAACCAGAACAAAAAAGGACAAGATGGATTTCAAGGAGCTTAGAGTGAAGTTGAACAACGATTCATCGTTCCACAGGGCTACACTTACTGCGAAGTAGGGTCGGAAAGCTACAGGTCTTTACCAATAAAAGATGGCTGAGTTGCAAATCAATATTTTAGAACTTGTTATCTATTTTTGGAGAGATATATCATGAAAAAATTATTAGTTGTTTTAAGTTTGGCAATGGCGGCATTTTCGTTTCAAGCAAGTGCTGCTACCTTGGCTTGGGTGGATATTATTTCTGATCAAGATGATGTCATTTATCGCTGACCCTCCTAGAGCGCATCCAGCTTCGATAAAAGTGCCTGGTAAACCGCTTTGAACAATTGCTTTGCAGGTGTCAGCAATGCTGGCGAGTTTCTTTTCAGTCAAATAGGTTAAATTATTTGATCGAATACGGGATATTAATTCAATTTCCTTATGATCCAACCGCGATAGTGAGCTTGGCACTTCAGATTGAAACAGGTCCTTTAAAATCACTTTAAGTCGTTGAAACATCGTTATCTTTTCCTAAACAAGGTAAATTAAAACGAAAAGAAGAGCCAAGAATGCGCTAAATGGCGTACGAGATCCGTGTTTTCGTTCTATATTTCTGACCAGCGGTGCGGAAAGTGGACGTAGCCATAGGAATTGGGAAGCACGGGACGCCCTCGCACAGTACCCTGTTCTACATCAAAAAAAGCCGCTCCTTCAAGATGATCCTGTAACGCATGATTACCTGATAACGCCACATTAATTCTATATCGACCCGGCATTAACAGCAGCTCTTCCAAATCACAAACAAAAAAACCGCTTGATTGTTTGGAGGGGCTGTCCAGTTCACTACGATCTGCGCTGCTAAATGTTGCAATTGCTTGTCCTTGTTGCTCATAAATAGTGAAACGGCATTCAAGACCAAGACAATCGCCTTCAAAATCAATTTTAATTTTTACGGGGTCTCCCACTTGAAATAGACTCTCTGTATTGCCACTGCCCTCTTTAGCTCTATGTAAAGTTACTCGTGAAACACGCACTTTGCCACCACCACGGCGGTCAGTTCGATGCAGTAAATTATCATCTTTAGCTTGTTCTAACGATGTTAAATACGCATTCACAGTATTACTAATAGAATCATTATTGGATACACTGCCTTGTGTGAGAAATATGCCTCGATCACACAATGCCTGCACCACCGCCATATTGTGGCTGACAAATAAAATGGTACGCCCTTCCTTGCTTACATCTTCCATTTTACCCAGGCATTTTTTTTGGAATTGTGCATCACCAACTGCCAACACTTCATCCACAATTAAAATCTCAGGTTCTAAATGTGCAGCTACAGCAAATGCCAATCTTACATACATGCCCGACGAGTAGCGTTTTACGGGGGTATAGAGGAATTTTTCCACTTCTGAAAAAGCAACAATTTCATCAAACTTGCGTTTGATTTCGACTTTGCTCATACCCAGGATTGCGCCGTTGAGAAAGATATTTTCTCTACCGGAAAGTTCGGCATGAAAGCCGGTGCCAACTTCCAGCAGGCTGGCTACACGACCTTCAATAGTAATTCTGCCACGGGTTGGTTCGGTTATGCGGCTCAAGATTTTAAGTAAGGTCGATTTGCCTGCGCCGTTACGCCCTATGATGCCAACTCGGTCGCCTTGATTTATTTCAAAGGACACGTCGTTAAGTGCCCAAAAATCTTCGTGTTCTGGGTCAGCAGTGTTTGATTGTTTTGTAAAACGTTTGCCGACTGACTTAAAGCCATCAGTAATAGCATCACGTAATGTGCCATGTCTGTTTCGACCACTGGTTTGATGACTAATGACGTATTTTTTGCTGAGGTTCTCGACCTTAATGATAGGGTTAGACATGGTTAAATAATATCCGCGAAAGTGCGTTCTGTATTACGAAAATGCCAAATCCCACTAATCAGCAGTAACAATACAATTCCAATAGAGAGCATAAATCCTGGCCAGTACATTGCCGTGTTTTGTCCTAAAATAGCCCAACGGAAACCGTCTATCACGCCTACCATAGGGTTTAGCGAATACAATAACCGCCATTGTTCAGGGACAATAGCGCTGCTAAAGCCAACTGGCGATACATATAAGCCGAATTGCACGACAAAGGGAACAATAAAACGAAAATCGCGGTATTTGATGTTAAGTGCGGAAAACCACAGCCCACCACCCAGTGCGGCGGCAAACGCCAGCATGATTAAGAATGGCAGCATCAGCATGCCCCATGTGGGTACAAATTTATACCAGATCATCAATGCGATCAGAATAGTAGAAGAAATCAAAAAATCGATAAAACTGACAACTACGGCACTGGCAGGTACGATTAAACGCGGAAAATAGACCTTAGAGACCAGATTAGAATTGCTAATCAAGCTGTTACTGCATTCTGACAAGGCATTGGCAAAAAACTGCCAGGGCAACATGGCGGCAAATACGAGGATGGGATAAGGCACATCGTTGGAGGGCAGTTTAGCCAGTTTGCCAAAAATTATGGTGAATACGACCATCGTTAATAGCGGTCTAATGAGTGCCCAGAGGATACCAATCACGGTTTGTTTGTAACGCACCAGAATATCGCGCCACGCTAGAAAATAAAATAATTCGCGGTATCGCCAGAGGTCTTTCCAGTATTGGCGGTCGGCTCTTCCGGCTTCAATAATAAGCTTGGGTTTGGCTGTGGAATTGCTTTCATAATCGCCGAGTTCAGTTTTGCCTGCCGATTTTTTAGTCATTATCCTGGCTAATAAGATAAGCACAAGGATGCTTAAAAATGCGATTAGCAAAGGCAGGTTTTCGGTAGCAAAAAAATTTATTCCAAGGAGTGTTTCTAAGTTCACTACGTTATCCTAATTACTTTGTAAATCGATTTAGTGCGTTAAATATGGAGCTAGAATGCCCAGTGACTAACCTGCTTGAGTTAGGTCATGGCAAGTTATGAGTCGCTTATGGGGTAGGCAATCGACAAAAACCAAGGGTTAGACCATCCCAGAATGCTAAACTGAAACCCACAATTAGGCAATATTTCTTTAACTAGATACCAATTAAATGGGTGGTTTACGCAGAACATGGATGGGTAGGTAAAAAACCAACTCGATTGAACGCGCAACGTTTAAATTGTAGGCTAATTTAGGTTTAAATGTAAGGAGCTCTAAAAATTCAATATCATTTCAAGGTTGGCACACGCAGATTATCCTCGCTATCCTATTTTGTGGGTGACTGGCTTTCTTTAATGGCTCAATCTGGTATCTTGGTCTCTTGATGATGGTTTAAAAAATGAATTGCACTTGAGTTGAATGTAAGAGCTGTTAAACTGAAATACAGGCAAAGTTTTGATAAAGTCTAAATTTTCTGGTAGAAAAATAATAAAGCAATAAAAGAAAAACACATGAACAAAGCAATCATATTAACAGGCATTACCACCACTGGAACCCCGCATTTGGGCAATTATGTCGGCGCAATAAGACCTGCCATCGCAGCCAGTAAGGATCAAAACGCACAGCCTTTTTATTTTCTGGCTGATTACCACGCCTTAATTAAATGCCAAGAACCGGAGCGAGTGCGGCGATCTAGCCTGGAAATTGCGGCAACTTGGTTGGCATTGGGTTTAGATACCAATAATGCGGTTTTTTATCGCCAGTCAGACGTTCCTGAAATTCTGGAATTGACTTGGATGTTGACTTGCGTGACTGCCAAGGGCTTGATGAACCGATCTCATGCTTATAAGGCCGCCGTTGCCGATAACGAACAAGGCGGCGAGAGCGATCCCGATAAAGGCATTACGATGGGTTTGTTCAGCTATCCCGTGTTGATGGCGGCGGATATATTAATGTTTAACGCCAATAAGGTGCCTGTCGGCAGAGATCAAGTGCAACATATTGAAATGGCAAGGGATATTGCAGGGAGATTCAATCATATTTACGGCGAACATTTCACGCTACCCGAAGCCGTGCTAGATGAGAAGGGCGCGACCTTATCAGGGCTTGATGGTCGCAAAATGAGCAAAAGTTACAACAACACAATCCCCTTATTCGAGCCTGAGAAGAAGCTGAAGAAACTGATTAACAAGATCAAAACGAATTCCTTGGAACCAGGTGAACCTAAACAAACCGACGGTTGCACTTTGTTTAGTATTTATCAGTCCTTTGCTACGACGGATGAAGTCGAACAAATCCGTCAACGCTATGCAGAAGGTATAGGCTGGGGTGAAATGAAGCAGGTGCTGTTTGAGCATGTTAACGAGCAGATTGCGCCAGCACGGGAACAATACGATGCCTTGATGGAAAAACCCGACCATATTGAAGAACAATTACTGGAAGGCGCGAGAAAAGCACGAGCAATTAGCAGCCCCTTTATCCAGAAATTACGTAAAGCCGTAGGAATTAGCAGGATTACATTGTGAGCATATATAACAAAACAAAATTTAGCGATTGGTTAAGGAAATGCCTATTGTTTATTCGCCGTGACCCTTGGATTTGGGTGGTTTATATCCTGTTTGTGGCGATAATTTTATGTGTCGGTAGGGTTTCTTATGCGTTGGGGATTTTTTCTGCCGTCGTTTCCCTGTTTGTGGGTGTCGGCGTAGCAAAATATATCGATATGAAACATTCGGACACCGGTTCAGTCGGGTTTGTATGGGCTATTAAGAAAAGTTTGCCCTTAGCTATTATCATGGGGCTTATGATTGTCCTGTGCTGGTTTATATTCTCTGCGCTAGCCAATATTCTCAATGGTCAAGCAGAAATGATTAGCTACTTTTTCTTCGATTGGCAGTACACATCCCAAAACCTAAGAGGCAGAGACAGTCGTGAACTGGCTATTTGGCTATATGGCTATGCCAATATCTCCCTGATCTTCACCTTATTGATGCTCGCCACTTTTGCCAGTTGGTACAGTTATCCCTTGATGTTGTTTAAGGATTATAGCTGGAGCCAAGCTAAGGAAGTGGGCAGACAAGAGTCCGCAAAACAAAAGCAAGCGTACTACAAAACCCTGGCATTTCTCGTATTTGAGGCGCTATTGTGTACGGAAATAACACCGTGGCTGACACCGGTTTTGTATGTGCTGACATCGACGTTTATGTTTGTGTCATACAAGAATATTTTTGAAAGGACATGAAGGTTATAGCAAAAGCAATCCGCTAAACTGTTCTGATAAAGCAATTAGATTATCTTTCGGCAACTGAATGGTGAGGTGAATCTGTTCAGCGAAATTTTGATTGATAATTTCGCCGTCCATTTTGTTCAATTGATGCTCAAACGCGGGTAGTTGTTTGTAATCCAGTGTCAATCGCCGTTCCACCAATTCGATAAAGCGATGTAACTCAGCACTTTCGATAACTCGTTTAGCGGTATTGCTGTAGGCGCGAGTTAATCCGCCTGCACCCAGTTTGATGCCGCCAAAGTAGCGGATCACGACCAGCAAGACATTGATTAACTCTTTGCCTTCCAAATGTTGGAAAATCGGTTTTCCGGCAGTTCCGCTGGGTTCACCTGCATCGTTAAAACGACTGATAAAGCCGTTAGCGGTTTTGATGCGATAAGCAAAAACGATATGACTGGCATTAGGATGGTCGAGATGGCATTGCTTGAGACTATCGCCGACCTCAGCTTCATTCAAACAAGGCGCGATCAAGCCGATAAAGCGTGATTTTTTTATCGAGTCTTCTATGGAATACTTTGATTTGATGCATTGCATAGATAATTGCTAACCGGCGATGGGTAGTGATGCCGTTTTAGAATCTCCCACCCTCAGTACATTTCGTTGGGGTGACGAATGCACCCCAACAGAATAACAATTATCAACGAATGCAAGGGGTTGGCGACACCCAAGCGATTTTTTATCAGTCCAGCAACTCTTTCGGAATATTACCGCCGTTTTGGGCGAGTTTTTGGAGGACGGTTTTGTGCAGCCACATATTCATTTGGGCGGAGTCACCCATTTTGTCTGCTGGGCAGCCCAGTTCAGCAGCCAGTTCTTTACGGGAGGACAAGCTGCTATCCAGCCCTAACAGCTTTAACATATCGACTATCGACGTTTTCCAGTTGAGTTTTTCTGGATGGGAGGCTGCCATGCCCTCCAGCTTGGCGACGACATCGACTTCACTAATCGCCGCAGCCGCAGGAGCAAAACCCGTTGGGGTTTGGGTTGCTGCTGGGGCTTCTGTTTCAGCAGCTTCTGCGCTACCGATACCTAATTTTGATAGAATGGAACGCTATTATGTCTCTGACGCACATGACAACTAACTAAATATATGCTGTCATGTGCAGATGGCTACTTTACTCGGTATTAAGTTAAATAAACTCATCAAAAAACATGCGTATTTAGGTGGCGCCCTACCCAAACTTCAACAGATAGCTGAAGAACTGAGGTACGAGTATACGGCTGCAATAGCTGCCGTTAACGAAGCTGCCGATCAGTTGGCTGAACTGGGAGTTAAGATTGAGGAGTTGTCTGCCATCGATCTTGACGACATACGGCACATCAGAGCCAAGCCCCGTACAATGAATGGCGAGCACGGAAGCGTTAGACGAGAGTTAGTTAGGGTTTTGAAAAATTCAGACCAGCCCATGTCCTCAGGAGAACTTGTTCAATATATGGCTGAAAAGTTCGGGTATCCATTAATCTCAGTTAGTGACCGGACCCGTGCCAGAGAAATGGTTCGAGGGCCCCTAAATATATTCAAAAAACATGGCGCTGTAATTCGGCTTCCATCCATAGAAGGCTCTAAACAAGGTCTCTGGCAATGGGTTCACCATACTACTGACAATCAACCCTGAAACAGTAATTCAACTTTGCGATTATTGCCCCGACAATAATTAGACCAGTCAGGTGAAACGCCAGACCTGAACACACACCTAAGCAACATCTGTAATTGCTCGCTTGTGCTTAGCCTACGCACATCCTCACGCCAACCCATTTCTACAGCATAGGCTAACATGTGTTTAGGTGTCATGCGATGGAAGACGCCGATACAAGCGCGACGTAACCTTGAGAAATAGGACTCCGCCTGGTTCTGATTAACACCCTTATCTGTTGAAAACTCCTTAGAGTGATTAACCGTCTCATGGCCATACCCTTGATACTTTAGATTACCGTAAGCAGGTAGTTCATCACTTCTGATCATCGAATTCTTTGCTACGTACTTATGCACCAAGGCCTCGATATCCGCTCCGTTTTCTGATCGGCATACCGCCACTATTGTTTTAATGGCACCTATACCTTTTTCTTTACCGGTATGTGGATTGAAGTTACCTGATTTTTGTGAAGAAACTTCTCTAAGTGTAATAATGATTCGCCTATTCGGATGGTACGGGTTTTCGTACGATTTAATCTTATCGCGATGTTGCGCTCTATATTTGGCTGGCACCTGTGTCTTATCTTTAGCCAGCACTTCCGGTTTAGTGAGTGTGCGACCTTTACGCTTCTTACCTGAGAAGTGTCCGCCATCGATTTCTACGACACCACTAAGTTGCGCGGTATACATATTCAGAATAAGCGACTCACGTATCTTGTGTAATAGCGTAAATGAAGTCCGATACTGTCCCCCAATAATTCTACGTAGTGCCAGTGCGGCCTGGCCCTTATGGTTAATGATGAAACAAAAGAATGCAATGAGTAGCTTACGGTAGCTAATCTTATGGTCGGCG
>CAMAVM010000018.1 GCA_945861705.1 Methylomagnum ishizawai
CAATGGCAAGAATGGTAAGGCTATCGCCTGCGCCGCTATGCGTAAACTCATTCATCTTAGCTTTGCTATCTTGAAATCAGGCGAACCTTTTGATCCTCTTTTCGCAGTAAAATAAGCCTTGACACTTGGGTTTTAAGACGGTATCTACATAAATTCAATTACCAAAGCCTTTCAATCCCATAAGCTGAAAGCTGTCCGTCTGAACTCAACAAAGGAATCTGGGCGACCATTGCTTGTGCCACCAGCAGTCGGTCAAACGGGTCTTTGTGGTACCAAGGCAAATCTTGCAAGGCCAGGGTATGATTCAAGGATATCGGCAATTCAGAGCCGTAGGGCGGATTAGACGCGCAACCCACTGGAATTAAATAGATGTAAAGGTTATCCGCGCGTCGTAATCCGCCATATCGCCGTTACCCTATTCGGCGGGTTACGCCGCGCATGAACACTGACAATTGCTTTGGCAATAGTGCGTTTGCGCGGCTAACCCGCCCTACAAAACTTACTTTTCACCCAATAACTGCGTAATTTTAATCGCCGTTTCCAACGCCCTACGTCCCGCTTCCCCAGAAACCAGGGGATTATCGCCCGTTTGGATGCAGTTGATGAAATGCCTGATTTCATCCAGCAAGGCATCGCCGCTTTCAAATACGGATTCTTCGGTGACGATCTCGGGAATGCCGGGGAACATTTCTTTTGTGCCGGTTTTATGTTTGGTCAACACGCGGTTCTGGAAATCCACTGACACATAAGAACTTGGCCTGAACATCCGCATTTTGCGTTCCATTTTCATGCTGATCCGGCTGGCGGTGACATTGGCGACGCAGCCGTTGGCGAACAATAACCGCGCATTAGCAATGTCCGTGCCTTGCGTCAGGACGGCCGTGCCGCTGGCATCAATGCGTTCCAGTTCCGAATCCACCAAAGCCAAGATGATATCAATATCATGGATCATCAAGTCCAGTACAACGCTGACATCGTTGGCACGGGGATTAAAGGGCGACAGGCGGTGGGATTCGATAAACAACGGTTTTTCGTCCTTTTCTAAGCCCAAAACGGCTGGATTAAACCGTTCTAGGTGTCCAACCTGCAAAACCAGATTTTTTTCTTTGGCAATAGCAATCAGGTCATCCGCTTCGGCAACCGTCACTGTTATCGGTTTTTCGACCAACACATGCGCCCCCGCAGCCAGAAAGTCCTTGGCAACGGCATGATGGTAAGTAGTTGGAACGACGATGCTAACTGCATCCACTTCTCCCAGAATCTGCTTATAGTCTGTATAGGCCTTTGCGCCGTTAGTAGCAGCTACGCTAATAGCGACGGCTTCATCGACATCAACGACGGCAACTAGCTCACAATCTGGCAATGAGGCATATTTCTGGGCGTGAAATTTGCCCAGATAACCTGCACCAATGACAGCACATTTTAATTTTTTCATAGGATTTAGGTATCCACAAGACAACCTGCGTTAGTGCGGCAGTCTTGGTAAGATTAACTCGGAAGGATTAGCAGGTATTGTAATACAGCAGAACACGTTCAGAAACCTTGGCACGGCTATTCCATCGCCTTGGGTTTACCTATGTGATAACCCTGTGCGTAATCTATGCCTAACTCCCTGAGAATAGTCAAAATATCTTCACTCTCCACGAACTCAGCAACTGTTTTTTTACCAAATGCTTGAGCCAATTCGATTAACGCTTTAACAAAAACGCGGTCATCATTGTTTTTGTCGAGATGTCGGATGAGGGAGCCGTCGATTTTTACGTAATCAACCGGTGCATTTTTTAAATAATGTAGCGAAGGATATTCAACCCCAAAATCATTCAGCGCGAGTACGCAACCCAGCCCTCTAATTTGGTTAATCAACACATTCGTTGATTGATAATTGGAAACGGCGGCAGTATCCGTTATTTCAAAAATGATTCGTTTTTGATCAACATCTGGGTTACTGAATAGCACAGCAAAATCTTCAAAAATAGTTGGATCATCGAATGAACGTTTGGATATGTTTACGCTGAGTTTATATTCCTTACCTTGCCGATTAAACTCAAGATGCTGCTCTACGGCTTTTTTTAATACGATCCGGTCAATTTTGCTAATTAAACCCAATTCTTCCGCCCGAAACACAAAATCCGATGGCATTAGCATCGGGCCATCATCTTGTTGCAACCGAATCAGGCATTCATAGTGGCTGATTTTGTTGGATTTTATATTCAGTATAGGTTGATAAAACAACACAAACTTATCATTGGCAATGGCATCATCTAAAATGGTGCGCCAGCGTACGGTCTGGTTTGCCTTGCTTCGATAATCGTATTCTGGATTGAACAAATGGTGCTGCCCTCGACCTAATTCTTTAGCTTGATACATAGCTAAATCAGCATTTGCCATCAACTCATTAACCGTCGCACCGTGTAATGGAAATACCGCCACACCGATACTGGCACTGGCCGCATAAGTTTTCCCGCTACTGTTAAAAGTCTGCGCTTTTAGCACGGTATTGATTTTTTTGGCAATATGCTCCACGCCCACCATATCGGCACTAGGCATTAGCAAAGCAAACTCGTCGCCACCTACTCGGCACAATAAATCTGTGGAACGAATGGTTTCCTTCAAGGCATTGGCGACCATCTTAAGAAAGCTATCGCCTGCATCATGACCACTGGTGTCATTAATTTCTTTAAATCGATCCAAATCCAGATAAAACAGAGCAAGCTGATAACCGTAACGTTCGGCAGAGGCTAATTTTGGGGCGAATTCCTCATGAAATTTCCGCCGATTACCTAAACCCGTCAGATAATCGTAATACGCCATCCTGATATTTCGGGCTTCTGCGATTTTGCGTTCGCTAATATCCATGCCCAAAGTCAATATGACCATTTCGTCACCATGTTCTTTGGATGGCATTAACTTGTGCAGCCAGGAAATGTCCCGAAGCTTTCCTGCCTCAGTCAATAACAACCCATCCAATTGAACTTGGTCGCCGTATTCGCCAGACCGTAAACGATTTAATTTGCTCAGGTGTTCCTGATCGGATTCTGGTAGAAAAATATCGAATACTTTCCCGATAATGGTGCTGCTCTCGGTTTCCAGACCATCAACGCCGGCATGATTTATCGTTAAAATAATCCCGTTAAGCTTTTGGATGATGATAATGATGGGAGCCAGCTCAACCAACTGTCGGATAAAATCACGTTCTTTCGCTAACTCCTGGCTTTTCTCCAATATATTAAAGGTATGACCGCGCATTTCCTGCTCAAAATGTTCAAGCTGGGCGGCCAAGTTTAAGGCCGTAAAACTGAGCTTATCCAGTTCGTCATAACCCAAATTAGTGCTGTTTTTTACGACTATTTGCTTCCTGAATTGACTAAAGTGGTTCTTTGATAATAGCGGCAACGCCCTAGAAAGCCGCGAAATACGCCGTAAGGCAATATGCAAGGCCAGCAAAATCAACAACAATGAAGCCAATAAGCCTATAAAACCATATAACCAGACCCGTTTAAGATCGCTACTAAGGTGCTTAAGATCGGCTGTTATGTCGTCTACGAAGAGAAAATACGGCGGTGCTTTGCTTGCCTCCGCTTGCTGTATGGGTAGCACCCGCACTTCATACACCGAGTTATTGAATTCTATTCTTTTGCTGCCATTAAAAAAGGCATCAATGCTGTGGTGTTTGGAAATAAACTCGAAAATAGGTTGGTTTTTTTCCGGTTGGGTCATGCCCGACAATTTATATTTCCATCGACTTCCCTGAGAAATTTCAGCTTTATTATCAGCGATTAAGATACCGATATCCGAACGCGTTGCTGCGTTATATTTAATAATGACATCAGAAAAAGGTCGAATCACGCTGATGCCACCGGAAATATCTGCCTTTCCCATCACCGGAATAATCACCTGCTGAAAACAGTTGTCTGGGCAAAAAATCTGATGTTCCGGCAATTCATTTTTCAGAACACGTTGCACAGTGGCATCTGAATCAATCAACTGGTCACCCCAGGACTTAATCCGTGTGCCTTGCTTATCAAACAAGACGATATTTTCCATATCCCAGATTAATTGCCAACGCGACCAGTTTTCATCCATTGATGAAACACCACGATTCTGCTCTTTTGAACTATGTGATGAGGGATTATTGACGACCGAAATCAGTTCTGCAAATTGTTCTAGTACCGAAAACGAATCTTTTGTTAAGGTTTCTGCAATGTTGATATGGCTGTTTTGGATATTTTTTCGATCATTTTCAAAATTATCCTGAGCATTCAAATATGAAACAAACGCAAATACTGTTTGCAAAACCAGAAATACAATGCCAAACAGGATAGCTAATTTCCATCGTAAACTGAAAAATAGGCTATTTTTTCCCATCTTAGCTAAAACTTGAAGGACAATTGCAAACCATACAGATTCCAATCCTGCTTGGTTTTATTGGGATCGGGATTATCTGCCTGAGGTAACCAAGCAGTGCCATGTACCCGCGTATAATCAGCCCTTACCATCCAGGATGGCGTGATGTCCCAGCGTAAACCAAATACCCAATCTGATGCAAAGGCGGTATGCCTTTGGAAACCCAGTAATGCCGCAGTGTCGCCGTTTCTATCCGTTATATCCATTGAAATCGTATCAAAGCGTACCGTGGCTTGTAGCTCCGGTAAAATACGGTAGCTACCCTCGACATACCAACTTTCTGAAACAAATTTGCCACCGCCCTGGGACGCAAATCGTCCGAAGGTATTCCAACGGTATTCGTACTCGCCCGTTAAGGTAATTTTTTCGCCATTATATTGGGCAGAAAACAATAAAGGCTGTATATGGGTACGATTTTGGGGAATGTCTTTTTCACTTAATGCGGGATTAAAGTCGAATGTCAGATCCATATAACTGACTGCAAACACATATTCACCACCATTTATCTCATAATTCAGTTGGGTGGCGATGGCGGGTTTCGTGTCAAAAGTGCCTTGTGCCGCTTGTTTAGCCAGAACCACGGCTTTAATTTCATTCAAATCATTAGATGGCTTGCCAACATTAAACTTGAAATTAAAATCGCCAAAATCGGTGCGTTGTTCCGCATAAAATGAGCCACCATCTGCTGAAATCAATAGCGATCTTGAGCGATCAAAATAAATACCTTGGGGTAGTAAGATGGTTGGATGGGTAAAGGCCACATCTCGCGTTTCATTATATAAACCAAACGGTATTTTGATACGCCCACCACGAAGACCCAGCTTGCCACTATCATGTTCTAACAGCGTTAAATCGGCCAAACCATAATCCAGCCTTACACTACCACTATCGACAGCACCTGCCCGTCGATAAAGCCCTTGTGCTGCAAAACGCAATCTATCCCAAGGTTGATAGCTCAGGTTAAGACCAATTTCAGTTAAGCCCGGGCTAATCCCATCATCACTTTGCCCATAGACATTATTATCAGAAGAATGAAAAAAGCCTTGGGTTAAAAAGCCGTGAATTTGGACTTCATCGGGTAGCAACGTGGATTCTGCCACAACGCTTGTGCTGTAATAAATGATAAACAAACAAGCTGTCAACAATTGCCCGACTCGGCTAATCCGCTTCAAAAATTTTGCCTCGCCTTCACAACGAACATGCACAGGCGTACCCAGAAGATAAAGCCCGAAAAAAGACGGCTTATTGATAGTCAAATGAGCGAATGTTTTCATTGTCTGGTTTGCTATTTATATAGCCAATGGAATCAGGTGTAGTTGCGATTTTTTCAATCATCTCCTGTTCGGATTCAAGCTCAATCGGTGCAGCTCCTGTGCCAGAATATGTCATTCTGTCCCAAACCTTTCTTACATGATAAATCAACATGTTAAGGTTATTTTTGACAAAATCTTTATGAAGCGGGTTGCTATCAGGCAGTGTATAAACCTTAATTTGCCTGTTATTTGACCAACGTCTTTTTTGCATGGTGAAGATAGCGCTGATGTCCGCTTTGGAATACCCCGAAGTGGACACTGATTTGTTGACGACTACCTCTGTGGCTGTGGCAACGGGAGAAAAAGCAGCAAAAATAACAACAATCGCAAGAATAGTGCCAAAAGTCGGCTTGTCATACCCCAGCTTCTGCAATTTGAAGTCCCCAAGTTAGTTTCTAACGTCGTCTGTCGTTATCATAATCAACGTTACTGATTATAGTCAACATTATAAAACTTGCTTAGTAACTTGTTTTTTCGAGCAATGTTGGCTTTATGGCTGGGTATTTAATCTAAAATGCACGTTTAGCTTCGCTTAAACTGAATTTTTAAGCCTTTCGGGTATGCAAATAGACTGGGTATAACTTTTTTTATCAACAGCTTACGAACTACACGACAACATCGAACAACCCGCCCGCTGCCGCGCCCAATCCGGTCGTTTGGCAG
The DNA here is from genome assembly GCA_945861705.1 of Methylomagnum ishizawai. Classification (GTDB taxonomy): domain Bacteria; phylum Pseudomonadota; class Gammaproteobacteria; order Methylococcales; family Methylomonadaceae; genus Methyloglobulus. The sequence continues at coordinate 6,381 of CAMAVM010000018.1, forward strand.
CATATTGTGCTTTTTCTGGCTGTTCATCGTAGGGATGGCGCAGTAGTTCCAGCAATTCCGCAATCAAGGCAAAGTCACCCTGCTCCGCTTTATCTATGGCAATTTGCGCCATGTAGTTACGTAACACATATTTGGGATTAACCCGATTCATACGTTCACGCCGAATTTCGTGGGGAATACCATCCTGAATTAAGTGCTGATTATAGCGTTTTAGCCAAGCAAGCAAGCACGAGATATATTCTGGCGTAAGCTGTTCTGGCAGGTAATAAGCTTCTGTAAGCGGTGCTATAAGCTCTTCAATATTGCTGTTTTCGAGCGTATCTTTACCTAAATCGACCTCGGCAAGTTGACGAAAAAATAGCGTCATATCGGTTTCAACCATTTGCAGCACAGCCAGTAGCTCGGCAAATAAGGCATCATCTTGGTCTGAATCAAACCGACTTAAGCCTAGTTTCTTGCACATCATAAGCTGCCATTGCTCGCCAAATACCTGTGTGAACACGTTCAAAGCTTGCTGCAAAGACTCAACTTGCCCAACCAGCGGATAAATGGCATTAGCTAATTGCCCCAAATTCCAAAATGCACAGGCCGGTTGATTGCTAAAGCGATACCGCCGTTCTGCCTTGTCGGTGGTATTGGGTGTCCAGTCAGGATCGTAGTTTTCCAGCCAGCCATAAGGCCCATAATCAATGGTTAATCCAAGAATTGACATATTGTCCGTGTTCATCACGCCATGCACAAAGCCGACCCGTTGCCAGTGAACAATCATTTCAGCAGTCGTTCGGCAAACTTCTTCAAACCAGGTGACGTAAACATCAGGAGAAGGTTTGCCCAGATGCGGGAAGTGGGTATTTATGGTGTAATCTGCCAATTTTTTGAGTACATCCAGATCGCCTCGAGCCGCATGGATTTGAAAACTGCCAAACCGAATAAACGAAGGTGCAACACGGCAGACTACCGCTCCAGGTTCAGCTTTTGGATTGCCGTTATAGAACATGTCTCTAACTACCTGCTCACCGGTTGTTACCAAACTCAACGCCCGCGTGGTCGGCACACCTAAATGGAACATAGCCTCGCTACACAGGAATTCCCGCACTGATGAACGCAAAACCGCCAAGCCATCAGCCATCCTGGAGTAAGGTGTAAGCCCTGCGCCTTTAAGTTGCAATGCCCAGCGTTGACCTTGTCGATTTATCACATCACCTAAATTAATCGCTCGACCATCACCTAATTGCCCCGCCCAATGACCAAACTGATGACCACCGTAGCACATAGCAAACGACTCCATGCCCACAGCCAAGCGATTTCCGGCAAATACTTGAGAAAAATCATCAGTCTGGCAATCAGATTCTGACAAACCCACTAAAGCGGCGACTTCTTTGGCATGAGCTACCGTTACTGGCTTCGTCACTTTAGTCGGCAATACATGTGAATAACACGCACCCAATACCTGTCTGGGATAATTGCGGGTTTCCTGGTCAGCAGGTAGCTCGCTAACGAAGCGATTATCGAACGTTAATTGATCGAGTGGATTTATTTTAGGTTGAGCATTCATTTTGATTACATTTCACCACGAAAAACACCTGATCTCAGGTGTTTTGACCGATTGCGGTCTATTGTTGGTAACGGGTTGGATCTTGCACACCCGATTCGGTAAAGCCTTGCAATCTTAGTCGGCAAGCATCGCAAACTCTACAAGCCCTACCCTGCTCATCGGCAGAATAGCACGAGACAGTCTGGGCATAATCAACTCCAAGGTTAACACCTAACTTGATAATTTCTGCTTTGCTTAAGTCGATAAGCGGAGTGTGGATGGTGAAATGTTCGCCCTCAACCCCTGCTTTGGTGGCAAGGTCAGCAAGTTGTTGGAAAGCTTTGATGAATTCTGGCCTGCAATCGGGATAACCCGAATAATCGACTGCGTTAACGCCGATGAAAATATCCCTTATTTTTAGCACTTCCGCCCATCCTAAGGCAAAGGCGAGGAATATGGTGTTTCTCGCGGGTACGTAAGTGACTGGTATGCCATCTTGGAGTTGGTTGGGGACTTGGATGTTATCATCGGTTAGGGCTGAACCGCCGATAGAACCCAACCCAAGTTTGACAATTTTGTGATCTTTTACTTGATAAGCCTGAGCTATCTCACTAGCAGCCTTGAGTTCTGCGTTATGTCGTTGCCCGTAATCGAAACTGAGGGCGTAGCAATCAAATCCCTGTTGCTGGGCGAGAGCCAGTACGGTGATGGAATCTAACCCGCCAGATAAGAGGATGATGGCTTTTTTGGACATATAGGTTATTTGCCTCGGGCATCGTCCCAAAGCAATTTATGGAGCTGTATTTGGAAGCGCACAGGCAACCTGTCTTCCAGGATTTTATTGGCTAATTCGGTTGGATTTTGCTGTCCCATGACGGGCGAAAATAGCACTTCACAACAATCTGGCAATTCGTAATCGGATATTGTTTGCTTAGACCAGTTGTAATCTTCTTCATTACCGATAACGAATTTGACTTGGTCATTTTTGGTCAGGTACTGGATATTTTGATAGAGATTTTTACTTAATTCACCAGAACTGGGTGTTTTAAGATCCATCACCTTGATGACGCGAGGATCAACGGTTGAGACATCAATAGCGCCGCTGGTTTCGAGCGATACGGTGTAACCCAGATCAAGCAACCTTGTCATCAATTCCAGACAAGAAGGCTGCGCGAGCGGTTCCCCTCCAGTGACGGTGACATAACGTGCGCGGTAACTATCAACTTCGGCAATAATGTCGTCGATGGTTTTTTTTTCGCCGCCCGTAAAAGCGTATTCGGTATCACAATAACCGCATCGTAACGGGCAACCGGTAAGCCTGATGAAAACGGTGGGAATGCCGACGGTGCTTGACTCCCCTTGCAGAGAGTAAAAGATTTCCGTTATCCGCAGTGAACTCACAATTACTGTGGGCTTCCATCAAGCAGAAGCAACTTCTTTTGCGCCAACCCTGCGGCTCTGGAACTGGCAAATTCGGTGGTCACTCGCGTCAAATATTCACGGGCTTTTGCCGGATTTTTTTCTTCCATTTCGATATAGCCCAGTTTCAACAAGGCATCAGGGACTTTTGCAGAGTTAGGATAGGTTACCACCACATCGTTGAACGCTTTTCGGGCGGAAACATTATCCTGGTCAACTCTGTGGGCTTCGCCTAACCAATATTGGGCGTTGCTTGCGTAACCGCTCCCTGGATGATTAGCGATATAAGCATTGAATGCTGTGATGGCCTGGGCTGTCCGGCCATTTCTGAGGTCATCGTATGCTTGTTGATATTCCTGTTTTTCAACATCAGAAACTTGGGATGGACTAACATCTGAAGACTGCGCGGGTGCGGCCAAGCCCGGAGCAGCCGATGAAGGTGTGGCGGCTTCGGATGGATTATCTTGCGGTTGCACGGCACTTGTCGGGTCGTCGGTAGCCGCAGGCGCTGAGGGTTCTGTTGCGCCTGTGCCTGAATCCGCCGGAGTTTCTGCCGATGGTTGACCTGTACCGGATTTATTTTCGATGCTTTGAATCCGATCATCGAAATCAGTGAACATGGTTTTTTGTTGCTTTTTTAGCTCCTCAATTTGAGAGGCTTGCTCTTCGACCTTGCCCGTAAGCTGCTGCACTTCAGCTTGCATTTGCTCTATCCGCTTCATCATCTCGTAATCTGAAGCCAATGATGCGGGTGGTTTGGCTGCATTCAGTGCCGGATTGGTCGATTTATCAACAACAGGAGGCAACTCAGCACAAGCAACGCTGCAAGCGCATAGAAACAATGCAATTCGTGCATTCATCAAGGCTTACCTCTGATAAGACAATTCAGCACGACGATTGCGCTCGTAAGAACCTTCGTCACTGCCAAATACGGCCGGTTTTTCTTCGCCGTAACTAATCAAGGTCAATTGACCATCGGAAACCCCTTGGGCTTTCATCATTCCTGCGACTGCTTTTGCACGTTGGTCGCCCAGGGCAATGTTATATTCGGGTGAACCGCGTTCATCCGCATGACCTTCCAGTGTCAATTTTTGGTTAGGATGGGCAACCAAATATTTCGCATGGGCATTGATGACTTGGATAAAATCCGGTTGGACTTCACTGCTATCCAGCATGAAATAAATCGTACTTCTGGATAGGGGATTATTAGGATCAGTGAATTCAGGGCCGAGGAAAGAATTATTGCCGGTTACGCCGGTATAACCCGCTCCAGCCATTCCTGATAAGGTTGAAGCACCATTCAATCCGCTGGTTGAAGCGTCGTTAATGCCGCTGGCAGCATTTTGTCCGGCATTAAGGCCGTCCGTTGCTTCGTCTTCACTGCAACCGGATAAGGCGAATATTGCCACCAGTAAAACCCATAATAATTTGTTTAATTTCATAGTCTTTGTTCCTGAGTTGTTGATCGGTTTAGGTAATTTCGACGAGCCGTTTAGGGTGCCCAAGCAGGTTCGCGTACGCCACCATTACTGAAAGCCAGTTTTTGCTGCATTTTACCATCTAAAGACACGGCGGATAAGTAAGCCGTGCCGCCTTTTTTGGTCGCATACAAAACCATCGTGCCATTCGGCGCAAAACTGGGTGATTCATCGGCAGGGCCTGTCGTCAACACGTTGATTGACTTGCTGCCTACATCCATCACGCCAATGCGGTAATCGCCGCCATTGCCATGCACCATCGCAATACTTTTGCCATCGGGAGAAAAACTGGCACGGGCATTATAATCGCCTGAAAAGGTTATTCTTGTTTCCCCTCCGCCAGTGCTGGAAACCTTATACAGTTGCGGTTTGCCACCACGATCTGAGGTGAACACGATGCTTCCGCCATCGGGCGACCAGACGGGTTCAGTGTCTATGGAATAGCTTTTGGTCAGTTTGGTCAATGCGCCTGTCATAAGGTTGAGCGTGTAAATGTCAGGGCTGCCGTCTTTGGATAAGGTCAACGCCAGTTTGTTGCCGTCGGGAGACCATGCCGGAGCACCGTTGATGCCAGGGAATTCCGCCACGCGCTTCCGTTGCCCGGTTGCCAAAATCTGCACGTAAATCGCGGCAGTCTTTCGTTCAAAGGACACATAAGCCATTTTGCTTTTATCGGGTGACCAGGATGGCGACATCAAAGGCTCTTGCGAGCTGGCGATAGTTTGTGGGTTAAAGCCGTCAGTATCTGCTACTTGGAGCTGACTTTGCTGCTTGTTGTTAGTTACGTAAGCGATCCGACCACTAAACGCGCCTTTTTTGCCCGTCAATTTTTCAAAGATCATGTCTGCAATTTGGTGGGCAGTCCGGCGTAAGTCAGCAGCAGATGAATTCATCTGATAACCAAGCAATTGGCTGCTTTTCAGCACATCCAGCAACTGAAATTGCACATTGTATTGACCGCCAGCGCCGCCACCAACCTGGCCCACCACCAGATAATTTTGGTTTAATGCCTGCCATTCAGGGAATTGGACAGCAGAAGCAGAACTCGGTCTGCTCCGCATAGTCTGTTCCGCCAACATTTTGAAATAGCCGCTACGCGCCAGATCAGCATTAATTACCGAGCTGACATCCACAGGTGCGCCGGATGATGCAAATGGCACAACAGCGACAGGAGTGCCACTATCAGAGCTTTCGGTGATGTCTATAGTCAATTCGGCCTGACTAAGCGGTGCGAAAGCCACTAACATGCCAAGCATCAGGATTTTTTTAAGGAAATTCACGTTTCTACCTCGTTAAACCTAAAGTCTGAAATACAATCGTTATAATTATTTCTAATGGGTTAAATCTGTTTTTTTTCAAGGTCTTGTCAGCTTCATCCTTTTGAGTCGCTTGTATTTCGGAGTGACAAACCTAGGTTTGTCACTCCGCCCCATAATCAAGTTACAGATTTAACCAACTACGCTAATCATTATATCTTGCTAACATTAATATATCATGAATATCAATAAGATATTATCAATAGTTAAGGTTAATTTCTAGCATTAAAATTAAATGTAAATGATCTGAATACTTTAGCTAGGCTTGTATCCGATGGAACGGGCAGCGGCGATGCCCGGTTGATGGCGTTTTCTACCGAACGGGAAAACAGTTCATTTCCGTTGCAGTTAACCGTCGAGTCCATCACTGTGCCATCGGAAGTTAGCCTGACTTTTACCGTACATCTTGAACCGGAAGAGCCTGGCGGTGCAATCCAATTCCGGTGAACTTTCTCGGAGATAAGCCTTCGGTATTTTTCGATTTCGGCTGCATTTGATGCGGCACTGGCTCTTGCCGCTTCTGCTTTGGCTTGTGCAGCAGCTTCTAATTTGGCGTTTTCTGCGGCTGCTAATTCAGCAATACGCTTTGCTGCGGCTTCTTTTTTTGCTGCGGCTTCAGCCGCTTTTTTTGCATCAGCAGCCGCTTCAGCTTTGGCTTCTGCGGCGGCGTTAGCTTTTGCTTCGGCAGCGGCTGCTTTTTTAGCTTCCGCCGCTGCGGCTATTTTTGCGTCCGCTTTTGCCTGAGCCGCTGCTTCTGCCTTGGCGTTCGCAGCGGTCTCCGCCTTGGCTTCTGCGGCGGCTTTAGCCTTTGCTTCGGCAACGGCTGCTTTTTTAGCTTCTGCTGCTGCGGCTTTTTTCGCATCAGCCTTTTCTTTGGCGGCTGCATCCGCTTTGGCCTCAGCAGCGGCTTTTTTGGCTTCTTCTTTAGCTTTTACTGCTTCCAGTTTTTTTGCTTCGGCTTTTGCTTCAGCGGCAGATTCCGCTTTAGCGGCTTCTTTTTTCTTGGCCTCTGCTTTTTGGGCAGCTTCTAATTGTTTGGTTTCAGCGACCTTAAGTTTTTTCGCTTCGGCCTTTTCCTCAGCAGCTTGTTTTGCTTCCGTATCTGCGGCTTTTTTCGCTTCAGCTTTTTCTTTGGCAGCTGCTTCTGCTTTGGCTTCAACAACCGCTTTTTTAGTTTCTTCCTTGGCTTTTGCCGCTTCCTGTTTTTTTGCTTCGGCTTTTTTATCGGCGGCAGCTTTAGCTGTTTCTTCTTTTTTTACCTCTGCTTTTTTCGCAGCTTCTTTTTTCGCTTCAACAGCCTCAAGTTTTTTTGCTTCGGCTTGAGCCTTTTCAGCCGCTTCTTTCTTGGCTTCTGCTTTCGCCTGGGCTACCTCTGCTGCTTTTTGTTTAAGCAGTTCCGCTTGTTTTTCTTCGGCTTTTTTAGTTACAACTGCTTGTTCTTTTTCCTGTTTTTGTTCTGCTATCGGCTTGGCTTTTTCGACAGGCTTGATTTTTACGGGTGCTTGGGTTTCTTCTACAATCGTGGCATGAATGATGTCTGATTCCGGCTGCGGCAGTTCCGCTTTCGGCTTATAAAGCGCACTTAAGGCGAACAACCCCAGCAAAATAAGATGGAAAACCAAGGCTAAGATGAATGCCTGGGTAAGCTTTTTTTGACTATCCATTTATATCTTATTGGTCGTCTTCCGGCTGGGTCATTAACCCTACATTGGGTATGCCTGCATTTTTAAGTGAGGCCATCACCGTCACCACAGAACCATAGTCAACAGTTTTATCCGCTTTAATCAACACTTGTGGGCTTTTGTTACTGCTTAGGACTTCCGTCACCTTTTCGTTGATTTCCTCGGGCTGCACCGGAACCGGTTGCTTGCCATCGCCATGATCAATAAAGTACTGGTGTTCCTTATTGATAGAGATGATTAAAGGCGGCTGCCCTTCTTTTTGTTCAACGTTTGCCGACTCGGCTTTCGGCAAGTCAACGTCCACCCCCGTTTGCAGCATGGGCGTAGTAATCATAAAAATAATCAACAACACCAAGGTCACATCAATATATGGGACGACGTTGATTTCCGCCATCGGCTTTCTGCGCTTATTTTTCCTCATTTCATATGTGCCTGTCTTTGCAGCAATACGACGAATTCTTCGACAAACAATTCGTACCGACCCGTTAAGCTATCCAAACGCGTAGAAAAACGGTTATAGGCGACCACCGCAGGAATCGCGGCAAATAAACCGATTGCCGTTGCGATCAAGGCTTCTGCAATACCCGGCGCAACCTGCGCCAAGGTTGCCTGTTTAACCGTGCTTAATGACATAAAGGAATTCATGATGCCCCATACGGTGCCAAATAAGCCGACGTATGGGCTGGTTGAACCCACTGTTGCCAGAAAGGCCAAATGCTCATCTAGGCGATCAAGTTCTCTCGACAACTCAATCCGCATGGCGCGTTGGGCGCTTTCCACTTGCACCATCGGCTCGACGGTTCCGGTTTGGCGCATCCGTGAAAACTCTTTGTAGCCAGCCAGAAATATTTTTTCTATGCCTTCGGGTTCAAAATCTTTTGCCGCCAGTTTTCTGTAAAGATCAGCCAATGCCGTACCTGACCAGAATTCACCTTCAAATTCGTCTGTGATTTGTATTGCGCGGCTAAGTTCCTTGCGCTTGGAAAATATGAAAGTCCACGATGCCACGGATGCTACGATCAGTATCAGCATGACAAATTGGACGACAAAGCTGGCTTCCAATATTAAATGGAAAATGGATAAATCAGTATTCATGCGTTTTTTGCTCTAAATTAAATTGCTCTAATAAATTTTGGGGAATAGCCCTTGGTTTCATGGTAATTACGTCTAAACAGGCAATACGTACTTCGGATGTTACTAACAGATTGTTATCATGGGTAATTTTCTGGGAAAATTCAAGACTGGCCTTTTTTGTGTTTTTAATTTCCGCGCTCACTTGCAGTAGATGATTGAAGTGGGCTGGTTTAATGTATTCAATCTGTAATGACCGCACAGCAAAGATGATGCCTTCATTTACCATCAATTCATCCTGCTCGAAGCCCTTAGCCCTAAGCAACTCAGTCCTTGCCCGTTCCATGTATTTTAAATAATTGGCATAAAACACCACGCCACCAGCATCGGTATCTTCATAATAGACGCGGACAGGCCAGATAAACGGTTTATTCAAACAAATCCTCGGAAACGCCCATGCTTTTCGGCGGTTTTAAGCCAAAATGCAAATACGCTTGCTGCGTTACCACGCGTCCTCGTGGTGTCCGCATGATAAAGCCTTGTTGCAAGAGATACGGTTCCAAAACGTCTTCGATGGTGCCGCGCTCTTCATTAATTGCCGCCGCTAAGGTATCAAGACCGACCGGCCCGCCGGAAAAATTGTCTATCATCGCCATCAATAATTTACGGTCGAGGGCATCAAAACCGTTAGTATCCACACGCAACATGTCCAGAGCCTGAACAGAAATAATTTCTGTTATAACGCCACTCGCCTTAACTTCCGCATAATCACGCACTCGCCGCAACAAGCGGTTAGCGATACGCGGCGTACCACGGGAACGTCTGGCGATTTCATAAGCGCCCTGCGGCTCCATGCTAATCCCCAGCACATTAGCTGAACGCATGGCGATGCTGGCTAACTCATCAATCGTATAGAATTCCAAGCGTTGGACGATACCAAAACGATCCCGTAATGGTGAAGTCAGCAAGCCTGCCCGTGTGGTCGCACCGACTAAGGTAAACGGCGGCAAATCCAGCTTGATTGACCGGGCAGCGGGGCCTTCGCCTATCATCAAATCCAGTTGATAGTCCTCCATCGCCGGATACAGGATTTCTTCAACCGCAGGGCTCAAGCGATGAATTTCATCAATAAACAGCACATCATGGGCTTCAAGATTGGTGAGTAAAGCCGCCAAATCACCCGCTTTTTCCAGCACCGGCCCCGAAGTTTGGCGAATATTAACACACATTTCCGTGGCGATGATATTGGCTAACGTGGTTTTACCCAGTCCTGGTGGACCGAAAATCAGCACATGATCCAAGGCCTCTTGCCGAGCGGTCGCCGCCTGGATAAAGATTTCCATTTGGGTACGCAGCTCTTGTTGTCCCACATAATCCACTAGGCGTTTAGGGCGGATTGCGCGGTCTTGCCGTTCTTCGTCAGGGTGGCTGCGGCCGCTGATCATGCGGTCACTCTCGATCATATCGCTACGCTCCGTATCATCTCACCGCACTCATCATTTAGAAGCCCTTTGCAACGCCAGCCTGATAATATCCTCACAACTTTTGCCTTCAACTGCGATATTTTGCACCATTTTAGCCGCATCCAAAGGCTTATAGCCTAATGAACATAAGGCGCTGATGGCTTCCTGCTTGGGGCTAGAATTTGAGATATTCATAACCGAGCTGACTGCCTCTATACTAGATAGGGACGAATCCCCCAAATCCGGCAAGCGGTCACGCATTTCTATCACTAGGCGTTCTGCGGTTTTTTTGCCTACGCCCGGCAAACGCACCAAGGCTTGGGTGTCGTTGTTATGGATGCAGCGATGGAATTCTTCAGCAGTCTGGCCGGACAATATCGTTAACGCCAACTTGGGGCCCACACCGTTTACCTTAATCAACGTCCTGAACATCGTCCGGTCGGCCTCGGTCGAAAAACCGAATAAAATATGGGCATCCTCGCGCACCACTAAATGCGTGTGCAACAGGATTTCAACGCCGATAGCGGGCAGGTTATAAAACGTCGTCATCGGCGCTTCCACTTCGTAACCCACGCCTTGCACATCCAATAATAATACGGGCGGCGCTTTGTGGATCAGTTTACCGCGCAAAAATCCGATCACAACCCTAAACCTTTTTGTAAGCGCAGTGCCGTTTGCTGATGATGAGCATGGCAGATACAAATGCCCAAGGCATCGCTGGCATCAATCTGCATTTCGCCTTGGATATTTAACAGAATTTTCACCATGTGCTGAACTTGCGTCTTTGCCGCATTACCTTTCCCGACCACGGCTTGTTTAACCTGCTTGGCGGAATATTCAAACACCGGCAACCCAGCCGCCTGCACCGCGCAAATCGCCGCACCACGCGCTTGCCCCAGTTTTAGGGCGGAATCCGCATTGATGTGCATAAACACTTGCTCGATAGCCATTTGCTCCGGCTGATAGCGTTCCACCACTTCCAATAAACCTTTAAATATCTGCTTAAGCCGATCAGGGAAATAATCCGCCGTCACCCGAATGCTACCACTGGCGATATATTGAAAGCCGCGCGGGGATTCTTCAATAACGCCATAGCCTGTCAATCTTGAGCCGGGGTCTATGCCTAATATTCGCATTAATCATTGTAGGTTGGGTTAGCATTAGCGTAAACCGACTTTTGGTTTTGACAGGTTGGGACTCTTAATTTAATGCTTTGTCCATTTGCTCCAATGTGACATGCTTTGGAGCTTGCAATATACCGCAAGCTTGTTCAACTTCTTCCTCTGTTAATTCGTTGTTATCTTTGTAATTCGCTGTCATGAATGGACTCGTTTATTTTGGCTTATGTCGAGGTACGCTAATGCTAACCCGACCTTATATCTACGGGCTTGAATTGTATCCTGGTCTATCCGGAAGAAAATGGTGTTGCCCAGGAAAACCAAGTTCCTTCGTAACTTTATCCCAAAACATAACAAACTCATAGAATGGGCTTTTAATTCCTGAATATACAAACTTACCAAATTCGCTATATGTCGTTCCTAAGACGATGTCCAGCCCCAGGTTCTCCATGTCCGTGAGGAAGCGGTATTGATTTTCCCACCAAATCATATTAGCGACAATTAGTGGTCTAAACCAATCTTTGTCTCCTGCTGTGTCGTCAAAAACCACTCGAAAATAATGCAACCCATTGGCGTAAAACAATAGTTTCCTTCCTTGCGCATAACAATAATCGTGTAGATCATCGTCCGCGATATTGCCATCCCAGCGAGCTTTCTTGAGTTCCTCAGAATATTCACTTATAGCTGGCAAGTTATGGTATAGCTGTCCACTAATCCATGGGACTTCTGCATAATCCTCCATTGCTTTTTTTTCTTCTTCAGTTAATGCAAGAACCATATAGGATGCAAATGATAAAACTAGCGATGACAATAGTTTTCGAAGCGCGAGTATTGGAAAATCGGCGGTATTAATTTCCTGAATCATGCGTTCAAGTTCATCAATTAAGTATTGCTTGAATTCTTCGGTATGATTAGAGAGTAATCTGCCCTCCCCATTGTAAAGATACTCATTGATATGGTCCCGGATCATTATTCGAAAAAGCCTTACTTTTTCCTTTGTCTTATTATTCTCTTGCCTAATTGTGAGCCATTTCATTAAACCCATATTATCAATCTCCATTTTGCATATTGAATTCGCACCCTAAAGCCCTATCGATTGAGGGCTAACTAAAATTCATCGTTCCCACGCTCCGGCGTGGGAATGCAGCCCTGGACGCTCCAGCGTCACGTCTCACCAAACATCTATTTCCATCAAGCCGACTTGCCCCGCGTAATTACTCGCACTCGAATAGCGCCAATGTTCTGGCAGGTTTACATAACCGCGTTTTACGGGATTGGCATGGATGTAGTCCAACTTTTCGCGCATCATCGTCTCGCTAAATATCAGTTCGGCATGTACGCCCTCCTGCCAAAATTGATATTCCCTATCCTGCTTGTGGGCTTGTTTGGCAAAACGCAATCGTGTCAACAACATCTCTGCTTTCTGTAGCTTAAGATAGTCGATAATCTTCCGGGCAGTAAACGATTTGAAACTACTCACGCATTTGTTTAAATTTTTTGCCTGGGCGATAAAGTGTAAATGGTTTTCTAAGATGACGTAACCGTAGAGTTTTAAGCCTTCGTTTTCCCGTTGGTAACGCCAACAATCCAGCAAGATTTCTACCGTGTCCGGGCGTGTAAAAACAGGCAACCATTCTACTACGGTACAGGTCATAAAGTGTGGCTTATCGGGTTCGGTTATGGTGTAACGGCTTCTTCCCATTTGTCGGTTGTATTATTGGACTGGACGCTGGAGCGTCTGGGGTTGCGTTCCCACGCTGGAGCGTGGGAACGATATGCTGTGATTGTTTAACTTGTTTTTTGGTTTACTCCAACCCTTCCATAATCTCATCACTAATATCCGCATTGGAATAGACATTCTGCACGTCATCCAGGTCTTCCAGACGGTCAATCAGGCGCATCATTTTCTCGGCGGTTTCGGCATCCAACTCAGCTTGGATTGCTGCTTGCATCGTGACTTCGGCGTTATCCGGCTCGAATCCCGCTGTAACCAAGGCTTCTTTAACAGAAAGATAAGTTTCCGGTGTTGTCATCACATCTACAGAACCATCATCATAAGTGACTACATCCTCTGCGCCTGCTTCCAGCGCGGCTTCCATCAGGGCATCTTCGTCCACGCTGGGCGCATAACTGAGGATGCCTAATTTGTTGAATAGATAAGCCACGGAGCCATCCGTACCCAAGTTGCCGCCGGCTTTGGTGAAGGCGTGGCGGACTTCGCCGACGGTGCGGTTGCGGTTGTCGGTCAGGCAATCGACAATCACCGCCGTACCGCCTGGGCCGTAGCCTTCATAGCGGACGTTTTCGTAATTTGCGCCTTCCAATGCACCGGAGGCTTTTTTGATGGCGGTGTCGATGGTGTCACGCTTCATGTTATTGCCCAGCGCCTTGTCAATTGCGGTACGTAAGGCGGGATTGCTGGCGGCATCCGCCCCGCTGGTCTTTACAGCGACGGTGATTTCACGCAGCACTTTGGTAAAGATTTTGCCGCGCTTGGCATCTTGCCCGGCTTTCCTGTGTTTGATGTTAGCCCATTTACTGTGTCCAGCCATTGTTACTTTTCTCTCTGTGTATTTCTGATGTTTAAGATAATATTTTCAATTCGTAGTGTGCGTTGTACGCACCATCAGCCGTGTTTGGTGCATGGAATGCAGCCTACGCGACTATTTCGTCCTATTAATGATCCTTCGTTATTCCCACGCTCCGTGACACTGCTAATAAATTAAGCGTTGAGACATCGTTAACTTGGAGTGCAAACCTAGGTTTGCGCGTCGGCATTCACTGTTTATAAGGAATCAAAAAACATGTTTTTTGACTCCGCATTGCTTAACTTAATGACAGTGTCACTGAGTGTGGGAGCGATAAAAATATTTCGTGTTTTTCGAGTAAGTTGTTTAAGCTTTTTTAAGATCCGTTTCAAGTATATACAAGCTATTCGGAATAGGATTGTGACACTGAAGACCAAGATCAGATACAGTATTGTCAAACTTGACGAGAACTCGACCTCTCTCGTTGACTTTTTCTATTACGGTTCCGCGTTCGCCAATTAATTCCCAATAGTTTTCACTAGGCTCACAATGCTCTGGAGTCGATAAAATACCATTGAAGGATAAAAGAATTACTCGACAATTGAGCGATAGCATGAAATGAGTCCCTCAAAACATCTAAATAAAATCATAAGATTAAAGGAAGAATCGCTTTTAAATCAGTTTCGGCAATAAAATAATCGGCAACTTCGCGCACAATCTGACGATCACAAACCCCACCAAAACCAATCACCGTCACCCCAGGTTGCTTGGCTTCCATGTCGGTTTTGCCATCGCCAATTAATACCAGAGATTGCTTGCCATTCAACAATTGCTTGCAAATTTCAGATTTGCCGCCTGATCGTGCTAGCGGGGATTTTTCGTTATAGCCGCGATAACTGCCGTCATCCTTAAAAACTATATCGACCGCATGGACATGGTCTTCCGGTAATCCTAAGAATTTTGCCAAAGGTAGAATTGCCTGCCGTAAACCGCCGCTAATGATATGAATTTCTTTGCCGCGTGCCGACAATGAGGCGAACACCTCTGTTACACCATTAACGATTTCTTTTATGTACAAGTCGGCTACCCAATCGATACTAGTTTTATCCGGCTTGATAGTTTCCAGGCGTTTGCCATACACGGCTTCCAGCGGCAGTTCACCGTTCATGGCTAAATCGGTCAGTTTAGCCATTGCATCAAAACAACCTGCTCGTCGCGCCAGCTCGTCTATACCCTCTATCTTGCTTAAGGTGCTATCGCAATCAAAGCAGATTACGTCATAGCTCATAGGCTAATTTGCTTGGCATTGCACACGGGAGTGAGATTGCAAATTTGCTGCATGATGGCATCGGACACTGGCTCTGACACACTAATAACCGCCATTGCCTGGTCTTTGACATCTACCGTACTCACTTGCATACGGGTGATATTGATATTGGCATTGCCCAAAACCGAACTGATCTGGGAAATAACGCCTGGCCTATCGTCATGACGGGTAACGATCAATGTGCCTTCTGGCACGACTTCAATATCAAAATGGTTAATGCAAACCAGACGCGGCTGGCGACCACCGAGTAAAGCACCAGAAAGCGAGATGCTTTGATCGGCACAATGTGCAGTTACCTTGATAAGTGATACGTAATCTGGCGAGTCTTGTGAAACCGACTCAACCAAGGCAATGCCTTGACGCTTGGCAATATTTTCGGCATTCACGCGATTGACGGGAGCGGAAACCTGACCGCTCAACACCCCAATCAGGGCGGCAACCGAAACTGGACGCACCGCCGCATCAGCCGCTTTGCCGTATAACGCCACTTCTATTTTTGTGATAGGCTGGTTGGCTAATCCAGCCAATATTTTGCCTAATTTTGTGGCTAAATTCATAAAATCATGCGACTTATTGAGATCTTCTGCCGATACTCTTGGCAAATTGAGCGCATTAACCGCTTCGCCCGTTCTCAAGAACAACACCGCTTGCCGTGCGATTTCAACACTCACCGCCACTTGCGCTTCTGACGTTGATGCGCCTAAGTGAGGGGTAAACACGATGTTTTCCAATTCCAACAATGGCGATCCGGCTGGCGGTTCGTTTTCATAAACGTCGAGCGCTGCACCCGCGCATTGGCCGTTTTTAAGTGCATCGTACAAGGCTTTTTCGTCAATTAAGCCGCCACGGGCGCAATTGATAATACGAGCGCCTTTTTTCATTTTGGCAAACTGCGCTGCACCGATGAGGTTTTTGGTTTTTTCGATTAATGGGCAATGCAAGGTGATGTAGTCGGCGCGGCTGACCAAATCGTCGAGGCTGACAGACTCAACACCGTATTCTGCGTATATTTCTGGGGCAACAAACGGATCGTATGCAATCACGTCCATTCTTAAACCTAACCCACGTGTAGAAGCGATCCGGCCTATCGTTCCAAAACCGACGATACCCAAGGTTTTATGGGCGATTTCCGCACCAACCAACGTACGATCCCATTTGCCGGCGCGTACGGAACGGTCAGCAGCGGGCAAACGACGGCTCAACGACATCATGTGGGCAATCGCCAATTCCGCCGTGGTGGTGGCATTGGCGTCAGGGGTGTTCATAACGATCACGCCCATTTCGGTTGCCATGGGAATGTCGACGTTATCTACACCGATCCCAGCGCGGCCGATTAATTTCAGGTTTTTGGCGGCTTCCAGCACTTTTTTGGTGACTTTGGTATCACTGCGAATCAATAAGGCATCGTATTCGCCGATGATGTTACACAGCCCTTCTTCATCAAGGCCGGTTTCGATGTGAATTTTAATGCCGGACTCGGCTTGTTCGTTTAAATAGTTGATGCCGGCTTCTGCCAATTTGTCGGAAATAAGGATTTTTTTCATGTATGTTAAAAACCAAAAGAAAAGACGCTAAAAATCCAATAGTTTACCAGCTTTGGTATAATCGGGATATGTTAGATGTGAACTTACAACGTGTTAAAACCAATCCGTGGCTAAGAGGATTCATGTTGATAGCGTTGATCGCGCTTGCCTTATGGATGGCGAGAAGCGAGAAATATACTTTTACACCAAAGACAACTTTTACCACGATTACCGGGAAGCATTTGGCATTGCAAGACTTGCAGGGAAAGCCCGTCCTCATCACGTTTTGGGCGACGAATTGCCCTAGCTGCATCAAGGAAATCCCTCATTTACTTGCTTTGTATCAGCAGTTTCATCCGCAAGGGCTTGAAATCATTGCGATTGCAATGGCTTATGATCCTCCGAATCAAGTTGTCGCCATGACCAAGGAACGTAAATTGCCTTATCCTGTTGTGCTTGATCTTAGCTCGGAACATGCCAGGGCATTTGGTCGGGTGTGGGCAACCCCGACGACGTTGCTGATTGGTGGTGATGGCACGGTTGCAAAACGTGTCGTTGGTGCATTTGAGCTAACAGATATGCAAAACCGCATTCAACATTTACTCAAAGGATAAATTATGCTCTGGTTAAAAGCCTTACATTTGATTTTTATGGTGACCTGGTTTGCTGGGTTGTTTTACCTGCCACGCTTATTTGTTTACCACGCCATGAGCGACGACGCGATCAGTATTGAGCGTTTTAAAGTGATGGAACGAAAGCTCTATTTCGGCATCATGACACCGGGCATGATCTTGACCTTTGTCTTCGGGATCTGGATGCTCGCCAGTTATGCCTGGGATGTTTATGGCAGCAGTGGCTGGCTACATGCCAAGCTGGGCTTATTGGCTGTACTATTTATTTACCATATTATCTGCGGCAAGTGGCTACTGGATTTCAAATACGACCGCAACCAGCACGGGCATGTTTTTTACCGCTGGATGAATGAAGTGCCGGTGCTGTTTTTGATTGCGATTGTTATTTTAGCGGTGGTGAAACCGTTTTAAGCAAACACGTTAAAACACAGTCGAACAAAGTCTCTTTCGCTATAGCTCTGAAGAATACGTCGAATCGTTTATAAAACGTGGAGAAATATTATTTCGGCCATTGTCTTACTACCGAGACTTTGAGGACAAAAATGTGCGAAGAGATGAATACGAAGGAACCAAAATACATCTGCCAATTGATGGCTTGAAAATCACAAAAGTTGATACTGGTGAAGAAATACCATTAGCACATACTTTCGAATCGATTGCAAAAGAAGATGACATATTCGTCTACTGCTTAAGCACAACCTGTAGCGGAATTCTTGCCGAGAAATTTGAAGCAAAATCTTGTATTGAAATACTGAAACCAATGTTGTTTATTGGTTTAATCCAAAATGCTTTAAATCGAAGGCCATCCATAAAAAATAAGCACTTGGAATATAGCCTAGTGAAGTACTACAAACCATATGAGCCACCAATTATTGATTGGGCATTACCTGAGAAGATTGCACTTTCTAAGCTTTCGTCATTTTCATGGCAGAATGAATATCGGCTCGCATTTGCTGTGAACGGGGCGTTCGATGTATATAACGTCGAAGCTAAACTTGTACCACTAGGTGTACAGCGCAATATTCAAGCCAGTAGCTATTCTGAGCGACGTATTAAATTAGGGAACTTATCGAAAATATGCAAAATTCATCATTTCTGAACAAAAGTCGATTTCGCTTATAGTTCGGCAAGTCGGAAGCGGCGTTAGCCTTGTTCCGATGTTTTAGGTGGAACACCTGCCAGTTTCCGCCCTACGCATTCCCATAAAACTTATTATATACAACCGCCTACAAACTTTATTAACCCTTAGAATCCTTCTTGGATTTCTTAGCCGCTTTCTTTTCTTTCGGACTCAGGGCAGGTTTTTTCTTGTCTTCTGTGTTACTTTTTTGTTCTTTGCTCATGGTATGTACTCCAGATAATTGCTTGGGTTTTTGATAACCCGTAAATAAAGCGGCGTTAGCCGTGTTCCGACATTCTTGGCGAAACACCCAATGTATTTCACTCTAATTTATTGATATTTTTCAAGTTTTTGACAACTTGACACACTCAAACATAAAGCTGTCTAACGCTTCTACGACCGGACAATCCATGTAATGAAGTCCTAATTCATCGGAATTATTGTGGTATTTAAGGATTCCGCTAATGGAGAACGGGATGCCTGATTCAGGTAAAAAAAGTTGTATCTTGACCTTGCCATTCAAACCAGCGGCGGCTGGCGAATTTAATTTGATTTTAACACCTGTATGACTTATATCGACAACCTCACCTTGCAGGTTAGCAGGCTCATGTGGTGGTTCGAAGATAATATTGGCTTTTAAGCCTTGCGGATTAAATCGGGGCGATTGTCGTCTTTCTACTTCGGTCATGACTTGGATTCCAACAAATTTTAACTGTGTTGATTATAGGCAATTTGCTGATAACAACAAGATTAGGCGAATATAAAGGGGTAAGCTCGGAGAGCATAAAATAATAAATGTTTTAATTCAATAGATTAAAACATATCATTACTATTTTTTGGCTTTGCGCTGCTGTTTTTTTTCGGCCTTTATCTGCTGAATCACCGCCAGTTCTACCAATTCTACTTCCATCATTTCTGGCGTTTCCAAGCTGATTCGCCCAAGTGTGCCTGAACGCAATTCGTTCAATAGAATTTTAGCAACCCTGTCTACATCAATTAATCCACCTGCGCGTAGGCATCCCCGCTGTTTTCCAATAATGGCTATCAATTCCTGTGCGGTGGCTGGCAAACTATCAAGCTGGAAGCGAGTTTTTAGCATGTCTGGATATTTTTCTAACAAATACTCCAGCAGAAAAAAAGCAATATCGTCATGGCTAATTGCCGTATCTTTGATGGCTCCCGTGACTGCCAAGCGATAACCGGTATTTTTATTTTCCAGATTCGGCCAGAGCATACCCGGCGTATCCAGTAAGACCACGTTATCGCCAATTGCTATACGCTGCTGATGTTTGGTGACGGCGGGTTCGTCCCCAGTTTTTGCGATGGTTTTGCCTGCTAACACATTGATTAATGTAGACTTACCAACGTTTGGAATGCCCATAATCAGGGCATTTATGAGCTTACCTTCGCTTTTATCCGCTGGGGCAAGTTTGCGGCAAAGATCAGTCAGTTGTTTGATTTTATCAGCCTGATCCATGGACAACGCCAGCGTTTTTACGCCTTTCTGCTGTTCCAGGTAGGTTTGCCAACGCTGCGTGATGTCGGGATTGGCAAGGTCACTTTTGTTCAGCACCTTGATGCACGGCTTGTCGCCCCGCAACCTCGCCAACATGGGATTTTCACTGCTAAACGGAATCCGCGCATCCAGGATTTCAATCGCCACATCGACTTGAACAAGAGTTTCTTTAATCTCTCGCCCCGCCTTGTGCATGTGGCCTGGATACCATTGAATGGTCATGATCTTTCTATAAGCTGGAATAAGAGTCGGTAGTGTACCAGCTCTAGCTATGTTGATGCTTGAGCGAATAAGCTCAAGCTGAGTTTAACGATTGTCAGGTTAAAATATGACCTATTTTTGAGGTGGGCAACTCCAATAAACATCTCGTTGCATCATTAACTCGGCATCATCCAGTTTTAGTATTTCGGCAAAACGGGCTTTTTCTTCTTTGTCGGCAATCGGATAGCGCGTTTCAAGATAATGAATTAGCAGCAAATCCAGTTCTTTAGAACCTCTTCGACATTGCCACCTCAATTTTGCCAACTCGTCCATAGAAAATGCCGATTACGCTTTCCGCTGAACCAAAAGTTTTTTGGTTTCCGCGATGGCTTTGGCAGGGTTCAATCCTTTAGGACAAGTATCGGTGCAGTTCATGATGGTGTGGCAGCGGTACAATTTATAAGCATCGTCAAGCTGGTTTAGCCGCTCTTCGGTGTTTTCATCGCGGCTATCGACCAACCAACGATAGGCCTGCAACAAGACCGCAGGGCCCAGGTACTTCTCGCTATTCCACCAATAGCTGGGGCAACTGGTGGAGCAACAGGCGCATAATACGCAGTCATACAAGCCATCCAGTTTGTCGCGCTCTTCTTTGCTTTGTAAACGTTCTGTTGCAGGGGGTGTGGTATTGGCAGTTAACCAGGGTTTTATTTCTGCATATTGGGCATAAAAATGAGTCATGTCCGGCACTAAATCTTTGACAACATCCAAATGCGGCAGCGGGTAAATCTTGATGGTATCGGGATAATCGCTAATCGCCTTGGTACACGCCAGCGAATTCTTGCCATTGACGTTCATGGCGCAAGAGCCGCAAACCCCTTCGCGGCAGGAACGCCTGAATGTTAAGGTACTGTCGATTTCGCTTTTAATATGGATGATGCCATCCAATACCTTTGTTCCGCACAGGTCGGCATCCAGTTCGTAAATGTCGATGCGCGGGTTTTCGCCTGTGTCAGGATCCCATCGGTAGATTTCAAATCGGCGGATGTTTTTCGTGCCTTCTTGCGCTGTAAAGGTTTTGCCTTTAGCCACGACAGAATTTTTGGGCAGGGTAAATTCAGCCATTAGTAGACCCTCTCTTTCGGCATGACCACCTCGACTTCATCCGTTAATGTATACAAATGTACGGGACGGTAGCCGAACGTGACCTTATCTTTATCTAACCACGTCAAGGTATGTTTCATCCAGTTGACATCGTCGCGCTTAGGGAAGTCTTCCCGTGCATGACCGCCCCTGCTTTCCTGGCGATTACCGGCGGCAGAAATTGACACCATCGCTTGGCACAGTAAATTATCCAACTCCAGGGTTTCGACCAGATCGGTATTCCAGATCAATGACTTGTCGGTGACTTTGACATCGCCCAATGATTGCATGATGTCTTTCATCATGGTTATGCCTTCGTCCATTGTTTTTTGTGTTCGGAACACCGCCGCTTTGTTTTGCATGGTTTTTTGCATATTCAAGCGAATCTCTGCGGTAGGATGATTGCCATTGGCATGTCGAAACTTATCGAAACGAGCTAATGCCTTATCACAAGCGGTCTTTGCCAAAGGCTTGTGTTTCGTTTTCGGTTTGATGATCTCAGCAGCGCGGATTGCGGCAGAACGCCCAAATACGATTAAATCCAGTAAGGAGTTGGAACCCAAACGGTTAGCACCATGCACTGAGACGCAGGCCGCTTCACCTATCGCCATCAAACCTGGAACGACTTTATCGGGATTGCCGTCCGCCAACGTCACGACTTCTGCCTTATAATTGGTCGGGATACCACCCATATTGTAATGCACGGTGGGAAGTACCGGAATTGGGTCTTTGGTGACATCGACTCCGGCAAATATCTTTGATGTTTCGGCAATGCCAGGCAAACGTTCATGGATAACAGTTGGATCAAGATGTTCAATGTGTAAGTGAACGTAGTCTTTGTGTTCGCCCAGCCCTCGGCCTTCGTTAATTTCAATTTGGATAGCTCGGCTGACCACATCGCGTGAGGCAAGGTCTTTCGCATGAGGCGCATAACGCGCCATAAACTTTTCGCCTTCGGAGTTCGTCAAATAACCACCCTCTCCTCTTGCACCTTCGGTGATTAAACAACCCGCGCCATAAATGCCAGTGGGATGGAATTGGATAAATTCCATATCCTGCAAGGGCAAACCCGCACGCAATATCATCGCATTGCCGTCACCTGTAACAGTATGTGCGGATGTGCAAGAAAAGTAAGTGCGTCCATATCCACCCGTTGCCAAAACGGTCATGTGGGCTTTGAATAAGTGTAGCGAACCATCATCCAGGCACCATGCCAGCACACCACGGCATTCGCCGTCCTGCATAATCAAGTCCAACACAATGTATTCAATAAAGAACAACGCATTATGTTTTAAGGATTGTTGGTACAAAGTATGCAGAATGGCATGGCCTGTCTTATCTGCCGCCGCACAAGTACGCTGGGCTTGGCCTTTGCCATAATGCGTGGTCATGCCACCAAAAGCGCGTTGATAAATCTTGCCGTCTTCGCGCCTGGAAAACGGGACGCCGTAGTGTTCGAGTTCGATGACGGCGGGAATGGCTTCCTTGCACATATATTCGATGGCATCTTGGTCGCCCAACCAATCCGAACCTTTAATGGTGTCGTACATGTGGAAACGCCAATCGTCTTCACCCATATTGCCGAGTGCGGCGCTAATACCACCTTGGGCAGCGACGGTATGGCTGCGGGTTGGGAACACTTTGGTGAGACAGGCCGTGCTTAAACCTCTTTCAGCCATCCCTAATGTTGCGCGCAATCCTGCTCCGCCTGCTCCGACCACGATGACATCGTATTCGTGTTCGGTAATCTTGTAATCGCTAGCCATGCGTCGTCCTGATAAGTTTTATGGGTTACATAATGCGAAAGATAAAAAATAATGCCGCAACAGCCAAAAATAGAAAACTCAGATTGATTGCTTTAATTAACTTAACTTGACGTTCTTGATTGGCAACATAATCTTCAATGACGACTTGTAAACCTATTGCCGAGTGATAGCAAACGGCAAGCAACCAAACCTCGATGCAGATCGTATTTAACGGCGACTTCAACCACGCCACGGTTTCCTGATACGGCGCAGTCATACACAGATTGAGGAAAACGATAAGACGAAAAGTTAATGGGATCAGGATGATTGCCGTAACACGCTGCATCAACCAGTGCCGAGTCGCCGATGTTGCTGCACCTTTTGCAAATATGGCTAGTTTATTCATCATGGGCTAAATGAAAATCCAAGTGGCTAAAGTGAGTGCAAACGCCACTGCTAATTCAATTTTGGCATACCAATTTAGTTTATCTGGCGCGAAGCCTCCGCCAATATCCCAAAATAAATGCCGAACGCCGTGACATAAGTGAAAGAACAGCGCGTAAATAAATCCCCAGTAAATCAATTTTACCAACCAGACGTTAAACACGCTTTGCATGGCGGCATAACTATCCGCGCCTTGTGAAATCGCACAAAAAAGCGTGACAACCAGCAGCAACCCTACGGACAGCAGGACACCGGTAATGCGGTGCGAGATAGAAATAAGGCCGGTCAGCGGCAATTTATAAACTTGTAGGTGGGGTGAAGTGGGTCTGGAATGTTTAGCCGTCATATTTTCCCGCACAGGTTGGTATTGCCACCAAAGTCTACATTTCGTATGCTCACATCAATCATGCGTAGACTCCGCATTTCTTATGCAAGTTAGATTGTAGATTACACTGTGTGAGTATAACAATTAAACTGTTTATTGAACAACAAACGCTTTGCGCGGTTGTTTGGCTGGCAAGCGCATATAGTTTCTTTATAAGAAACTATTCATTACTTAATAGCCACATTGTTAACCAATAAAGACTTATATATACTATGCACCAAGTTGTTTATTTTTGTTTTTACCTCCTAAATCATTACTTAACGAGCGACTTAAGCTGAATGACCAAGCCCGATGTACATAATGGACTACCAGGGCTTTCATCCAGTGTAATTTTGTTTTGCCGTCACGTTGACTTGTAGCCATCCTAGCGATAAGTTTTCAACCTGCGGCTCAACTTATTATGCCAGTTCTGGCATACCCCCACAAACATTGAATCCTCCTGATGTGTTTGATTTGACACTCCCAGTGCTTTTTTAGCCTGGGAGTTTTTTTATGCCCCATCCATCCTTTTTTTAGTTCACGCTTTGTATTAAAGCAACTGGGCTGCCATTTCTTTCCCTTAGTGACAAAACACTATTATCGTTGCGATCAAATTGTCGATGGTGTGCCAAGCGTTCCGGCGTTTCCGTTGCTGGCATCTTATACACAAATTGTTTCCGGGCGGGATGATAAGGCGAATTCGCTTTATAGAAATCTTCCCGCATGTGCCTTAATTCTTCCTGGCGATAAACCTTTAACGGCTTGATAAATTCATCATGGCTACGCCTTAGCACTTTGCTCTCCAGTATTTTTTCGTAATTATTGCTTTGGGCAAGGGTTTCAACCATGATCTCCACTTTGTTATCAAAAGCAGTTAACAGCTCAGGTATGATGAAATCAATCAAGCCGATTTGCTTGGCTTCTTGCATACCCATAGGCAGACAACCTTCTGTTATTTCAAGGGATTTTTCGTAGCCGACCCGTTTAGGTAAGCTATACGTCCAGTATTCTGAGCCATACAAACCCATGCTTTTGTAATGGCAGTTAAATACCGCGCCTGATCGCACACACACCTTATCGCAAGCCAGTGCAAACGGTACGCCACCTGCTCCGGCATTGCCATGAACCGCAGCAACGGTTATTTTGGTCGTGGTATTGAGAATAGCCAAGATAAGGTCATCAATCGCATTAATATTATGCCAAGACTCCTCGGCGGGATTGTCTGCCGCTTCGATAACGTTGAGATGGACACCATTTGACCAGGTAGACCTTCCCCCTATCAACACCAATACCCGTGTTGGACGATTGCGTACCTCAATGACTGCATCACGTAAGCGCAAGCATTGTTCGGTACTCATCGCGCCATTATGAAAATCAAAATGCAAATATCCGACCGAATTTTTCTCTTCGTACCAGATTTCCCTGAAGGTGTTGGGTGTGCTGTGGTAGATGCTAATCGGAATTTCCGGCAGATCTTTTATCTTCTCGCCCAAAACCATTGCGGCCGGTAATTTAAGGGTCGGTTTATCGCCATTTGTGGCCTTGCGTTTAAGGTGCGACAACCAGATTGCACCATCGCTTGTAGCGCGACATATTGCGCCTAATCGGGTGGCAAGCAACTCACCAGGATCACCCAGATGGCTTTCCCCTAAGGTAATTTCCCTGGTCGCGCCGTAGAGATAATAGTCATTGCCAAATAGAGTATCAACAACACCAGGACTGCCATCGGCAGCGCGTATCTTATCCAGGATGGTATCGGTAGAATCAACCTGCCAATCTATGCGACGATCTTGTTGCTGCATGTTAGGTCGCAGTTGTCCATGTACATCAGGATTGTTGTAATCCAGGGGTTCTGGTTTAAAGCAGGCATCCTGAAAGCGGTCTAGCGTTTGCAATACCACCTTGACCGCCGCCTCGGTAACTTCTACGGAGTAGACACTGCTTTTGGTGTCGGGACGCATTTTAAAAGTTGCGGTTGCCCAAATATCACCTGCATCCATTTCAGCGGCGGCTTGTAATGCAGTCACACCCCATTCCGCTTCCTGGTTTTGGATCGCCCAATCAATGGATGATGCGCCACGATCACCTTTAATGCCTGGATGCACGACTACGCAGACATAATGCCGCCATATACTTTCTGGGATTCTATGCTTTAAAAACGGGCAGATGATGATGTCAGGCTTAAACAATTGCACACCTTCCAGCATGGTTTGCTCATTAATAGCGACTTCAATGGAGACAGTATGTCCACATTGCAAAAGCTCAATGTGGACTCGTTGCGTTAAGCCGTTGTAAGCTGATGAAAGTAATAATATTTTCATGGTGCATTGTTCCTTAATGGGCTATTTTAATGATGATGTTTTAACAATACTTTTGCCTTATCCCATAGGAACACCGGTGTGATGAACCTGACCATACCAAATCTTCTGATTGTGTAACGTACCCATGACGTGCATCAATTCAATAATGCGTTTATGGCTATCTACGGCTACGCTGTGTGTCTCGGTAGCATCTAAACGCGAGAACTGGCTGATTTGAGACCGGATTGAAGATTCAATCAAATCAACTTCCTTAATACTTAACTTAAACATTGTGTTGTAACTGGACATACATTTCTCCTTATAAAACGGTGAAAAAACAATTTCATTTTTAAAACGATACTTTCCTTGTAATCATTGCTGCCCCAACTTACGAAACCGCGCAGGAATGATGCAAAACGTTATCCTGCTATCTTAAAATATGCCCGATGCTCTTGCGGTGTCGTCTTCAACAAGCGTTGAAATGTCCGCCGCATCTGTTCCGCATTGGTGAAACCACAATTGGTAGCGACACTTTCCATGGGCAAATCAGTTTGTAACATCATATTCCTGGCAGCCTCCAGGCGAATTCCTTCGACAAATTTAGCCGGTGTCACACCAATTTCCTGACAGAACAGCCTGGAAAAATTACGTGGACTCATAGCCATTCGTTCAGCCAATTGTTCAACACCTAAGTCGGCTTGTGGATTACTGACTATCCATGCCTGTAAATCACGAAAATCTTTACGGGTTTTTGCTTCATTGAACACGTAGCTACTAAACTGCGATTGCCCACCGGGACGGCGCATAAAAATTAACATTGCACGCGCCACTCCCGCAGCAATTTCCCAACCCCAATCTTCTTCGACCAAACTCAAGACCAAATCAATGCCAGCGGTAACGCCGCCGGAAGTGTACATATTGCCATCACGGACAAATATCTTATCGGGTTCAACCCGGATATTTTGATATTTCTTCGCCATTTCATCACAATACAACCAATGGGTAGTCGCTTTGCGGCCATTCAGCAGGCCGCTTTCCGCAAGTACCAAAGCACCTGAACAAATAGAACCCATCCTTCTTACTTTGGGCATCATGTGCATTAACCACGCCCGCATTTTGGTATCTTGCACGGCTGAATCGACACTTGCACGGCTGAATCGACAGATGCCGATCCCGTTACCAGTAAGGTATCAACGCCCTCATCCAGATCTTCGTAGCCTTTATCGGCAACAATACAAATTCCTGACGATGTTTTAACTGGCCCGCTTTTTTCAGCAACAATAGTCAATGTATAAGCAATTTCGGACGGTGAAATCCGACCCAGCATTCGCAAGGCATGATTGGCAAAATTAAACACATCCATCGGGCCGCATACATCTATCAACATGCAGTCTGGATACGTTAACATCGCAATATGCCGATGTTGCTGAGTGTAGGTAGGCTTGACGTGATTCATAACAAGCTCCAGTGGGTAAACTTAGCAGTTATTCTGCGCTTTTTTATTGCAGACACAATGACAATAACCCCTCTTTTTCGGACAAACTTTTAGCTTGTTTTGCCAAGTTGTAGGCTGGTTTGCTAAACCCAACAACTATATGAAAATACTGGATTTAGAAACGTCTCGTACCGAATTCATGACTTACTTTTCTTCGACAAATTCGTCATCAGCTGAGTAATTTCATGCTCAGGTACATCCAATTCGACCAAGGTAGCTTTTAGGTGGACTAACGCCATATCCAAAAGCTCATCACTCATGCGCGAATTGCTTTGTTGTCGATAAAGTTCGCGTAGATTTTCTGGCAAATCTTGTTTTTCCTCATAAGCACCAAATACGGTCTTTAGGAAATGTTTTTGCTTATCCAACAGTTTTTGGAGATTGATTTCATTAATCAACGGACTTAGCTGCTCATCTAGCAACAACTTCCGTGTAACCGCTTCGGCAATGGCTTGAATCGCCGCTTCACCGCCGATTCTTTGATAAAGTGGAATATCCTGCAAGGCAAAAAAATCACTGCGTTTTAGTCCGTCATCATCGGTACCCCAGGTAATGTCTTTTTCCGCTTTTTTGAGCAGAGGAATGTGTTTGGAGCAATGGATATAGGCTTCTTCTATCTCGACCATTATCCAGCGTTCTGGGCGAAACCTGCCCTCGGCTTTCAGCTCGTCAATGACATCTTTAGACAATTCTTTGCGGTATTTCAGCAAATCGTCATTTTCGACAATTTTTGCTTTGCCGTTCACATGCAGCCCAACGGTGCTGGCAAAAAAATCTACGAAAATCATGCCAATATGCGGGTTTTCGGTGATATTGCCTTGGCTTGCCATCACACCATTACCGCGATATTCTGGATACACCAGATAGTTATCGTTAAGTGTCCTAACAAAACCCGGCTTGCCGAAACGGAAGGAACAATCGCAATCGCCGTGTTTGTCCGACGTGGCTATAAACAGCACTTCTTGCCGAGCGATGAATTCTTTCATGACCGGCGATAGATAATTTAATACTTGCTTGTCGTAAAAACGTAATGCACGTTGCATAGTGCCATATTTTTGTTGTAAAAAATGCTCACCTTCAGACCCTGGAAGTAAGGTGAGCGGAGCTACAGAAGACGGCACAATTCTTGGTTTGGCTTTAAATAATCGGAACATGTTGTTCTCCTTTATTATTTAACCGAGTGCTTACAATACCTGCTTACACATCTAACACAGCATTGGAAGACGGATAGGCACAGCAAGCATAAACCCAGCCTTTCTTTCTATCGAAATTGGCGATTTCCGCTTGCTCGGTCATTTCAACGCTACCTTTCAGGCATTTGACCATGCACTCTCCGCAGTTACCGGCACGACATTCGTGATCTATGGAAACTCCAGATTTTTCCGCGAGTTCGAGCAGTGAAACACTGCCATCGGCAACAATGGTTTTACCGGATTTGGCAAATCTGATCCGATAGCTTCCAGTTGTGCTTCTCGATGGGCGACCAATAATGGATGTTTGAGCGGAAGCTTGGTCTTTTGTTTGTTCTATTACTTGTGGACTGTTGACGGTAAAGCTTTCACAAAACAGGTGTTCTGCTGGCAGTTTCAGCTTCTGCAAATAATATTTGCAGTCTTCCATGAAGGCATCTGGTCCACACAAATAAACTGCCCGTTCTGGCAAATCCGACACCAGCGCATTAAGCATTTTTTCGTTAATACGCCCCAATAAGCCCGTCCATTGATTGAGTACACTCGGTTCTTTTGTCAAGGTGATAAATAATTTGATGTTTTTATGGTGAGCGGCGATCAAATTAAGTTCTTGGCAATAGATGATGTCGTAGAAGGTTTGAAACGACAGCAATAGCGTGACATCAACCTGCGCCTCGGTATCGGCAAGCCAACGCAACATGGACATAATCGGCACTATGCCGCTACCTGCCGCCAAAAATAGGATTTTTGGGGGGTTGCGCTTTGCACAACTGAATTTTCCGTAAGGTCCTTTTACATTGAGGGTGTCACCAACTTTTAGATGATCGTTAAGCCAATTGGAAACCACACCATTCGGCGATTTTTTTACCGTAATCTCCAGAATGCCTGGATGGGAAGATGTAGAAGCCAGACTATAGGAACGTTTGTGTTCCTGCCCTGAGATGACCACAGACAGCGTAATATATTGACCTGGCAGATAATCAAACACCTGCCCATCAAGCCTGCCGAGCCGGAAAGTCTTGGTATCACTGGTTTCGTCATAGCAATTCAACACGGTGAATTGCGTACTTTCTGCGACACTGCTTGCCATATCAAACCCGTTAACTGACGCTAGCGACCCATTTTTACTCTTGGATTGAGCAAATTCATCAGCATCCAGATTGCCTTCCGATAACACTGAGCCATGTTCGACAAACGCTAGAGAGTTAGCTGTATCAGCTTTCAGATTATCCTGATATTCGCCACCATCAGAAAAAAATGCACTGAATGGAATTTTCGCCAGTCCAGCATCATCTTCATGATAGCGATGGGCAAAATAGGTTTTACTATTCAGCGCAGTTTTCGATGTGCAAGTTTGTTTGAACAACTGATGTGTCCAGAGTTTTGCTGATTTTTTATTATCGTTATTATTCATAATCATCCCTGCCCGACGATTGCCGTGATTTCACAGATTATCTGACTTGTTAAACTAAAGTGTATGCAATTACATAGTATTTAGTCTGTTACTATTTCCACTTGAATTTAGTGATATATTCACTATCCGATTACTGCTGCGTACCAGAATAACAGCAAAAACAGCTATTTTCGCCCTACTTAAGGAGGGTATATAGCCGATTTGATGGTTATTGTTAAAGGTAATTGTGCGCTGTTATTTTGCAGTCACAATGACAATAATCCCTCTTTTTCGGACAATTTATTAGGCTGGTTTTGTGAGCAGGGTGGTTGCTTATAGCCAAGTGAAGCTTGAAATCACCTGATTTATGCACAATATTACGGCGTTTTGGTTACAATCTCGGTTTAATCCTGAGTTGTGCTAACGCCTAATCATGTTGCGACTAAGCTAACTATGAGTAACGAACCTTTCACTTTCGAGCAAATTCATATCGAAGTAGCGCGAAATGCATCCGATGACTTTAACTTGTTCCACGATAAGCACAAATGGTTACAGATTACCCATAATCCGTTTAGAGGCCCTATTGTTTTGGGCTATCAGCTCAATACCCTGATTGAATACCAAATGCGCCTGTATCGGGAAGCGCATCATGAAAATAAGGTGATTGCCGAGAACAAGCTACGGTTCAGCAATTATCAGATTACTTTTGTTAACGCCGTCAGGCCTAGAGTCCCTGTCTTTCTGGACATTAAAAAGACACTGATTAACACTATCCCTAATCTAACGCTTGCCAATCGCATTTCCATGAAATCCGACGGTAAAACCGTGTTGCTGGGGTTTAAAAAGGAAACGCAAGTGCCGTTATTTTTGGCAGATACTCAACTAGATGGCTTACCTGATCTTAACGAAATCCCTGACCGTAGCATTATTCCTGGCACGGATTACTTTCTCAAACGGAAATACCTGAATAACGGTTCGGTCAAAAACTTTCTGTCCGGCTCTTTTGCCGAACAATCGGATTATTTTGATGAATTAACACAAGTAGCTAATTATCCTGAAATTTTCCCATGCAGCTTGTCATCAGGTGCTTTGCTGGAAAAAGCGCAATTGGAAAACCACGACTTTAAACTCAACCCGATGGTATACACATCGCACGAAATTTCGGTCGATCGCCAGTTTGTCGGTCAGCTTAAAAATAATGACACATTGCATATTCTGGTCAAACAATTACCAGAATCCCGCAATCACACATTGAATCAAACCAACATTCAGCTTAGAAGCTATAACTGTTACGGTTTGTTAGAGAATAATGCTGTGTTGTTCAGGATTACGATGAATCTTGTGCCTTTGAAGGAAATACTCAAAAACCTGGGGCAAAAATAAGTAAGCCCCAGTAGTTTGTACAGTATTGATCATATTACGCAAATGCAGTGTAATATCAAGTATGCTTATGCCCAGCGGTGATAGCCCTCATAAGATTAACTTTTTGCTTAACCCTTAGGTCGCATGTGCGGGAACAACAACACATCCCGAATCGACGGCGAATCGGTAAATAACATCACCAAGCGGTCAATACCGATACCTTCGCCTGCGGTTGGCGGCATTCCGTGTTCCAGGGCGGTGATGTAGTCGGCATCGAAGTGCATGGCTTCATCGTCACCTGCTTCTTTATCTTGTACCTGTTGCTGAAAACGCGCCGCTTGGTCTTCGGCATCGTTTAGTTCGGTGAAACCGTTGGCGATTTCGCGCCCACCGACGAAAAATTCAAAGCGGTCGGTTACGTGCGGATCGTTATCGTTACGTCGCGCCAGTGGCGAGACTTCCACCGGATAAGCGGTGATGAAAGTCGGGTTCATCAACTTGCTTTCGACGGTTTTTTCAAAAATTTCGATTTGTATTTTACCCAAACCATAGCTGTCTTTTACCGGAATCTTCAAGTCAGTGGCGATTTTTACCGCGCCATCACGGGTGCTGATTTGCTCTAAGGTAACGCCGGGATTGAAATGCAGGATGGATTCCACCACGGTCATCCGGTCAAACGGCTTGCCGAAATCGTACTGTTCGCCTTGGTAGTCAATAATGGAATGACCTACGACTTCTTGTGCGATACCGCGCAACATTTCCTCAGTCAAATCCATCAAGTCATGGTATTCGGCATAAGCTTGGTAGAATTCCAGCATAGTGAATTCAGGGTTGTGCCGTGTGGACAGCCCTTCATTGCGGAAATTTCGGTTGATTTCAAATACCCGCTCAAAACCACCAACCACCAAGCGTTTTAAATACAATTCCGGCGCGATACGCAGGAAGATGTCCATGTCCAACGCATTATGATGGGTAATAAATGGACGAGCGGTAGCACCACCAGGGATGACTTGCATCATGGGCGTTTCCACTTCCAAAAACTGCCGTTCGATCAAGAATTGGCGGATATGAGCGACAATCTTCGAGCGTATAAGGAAAGTGTTACGGGTGTCATCGCTCATGATTAAGTCGAGATAACGCTGGCGGTATTTGATCTCCTGGTCGGCGATACCGTGAAATTTTTCCGGCAGTGGGCGCAGGGCTTTAGTGAGCAGCCTGATGTCATCGACCTTAATACTAAGTTCGCCAGTTTGGGTACGAAACAACACCCCTTCTGCACCGATGATGTCGCCAATATCCCACTTTTTGAATTGCTCGTTGTAAAAGCCTTCGGGAAGGGTGTCGCGGGTCACATAAAGCTGAATCTTGCCTGACATATCTTGAATATGCACAAAGCTGGCTTTGCCCATGATGCGGCGGGTCATGATACGTCCGGCGATTTTCACGCGTAACGGTTCGGCTTCGAGTTCTTCCTTGGATTTTTCGCCATATTCCGCCGACAGTTCACCCGCCACCACATTGCGGCGGAAATCGGTAGGGAAGGCTATACCACCGTTTTCGCGTAACTCATTGAGTTTGCTGCGACGTTGGCGAATTTGTTCTTGTTCGTCTTGTTGGATTTCTGACATTTTGTTTAGGTTGTGAAATTGATTTATATGATTATATTCATTTGCATACCAGCCAATCGCAGACCTCAATTAACTGGTCGTCTTTTGTCAAATTGGCGCAATTAGTTAGTTCACCTGAGATGCACTGGTTATAAATTTCTTTAGCCATTGCGGCTTCAATTGCTGCCCCGATGAATACAGTAAAAATATTGATATTTTCTTTCAAGAACGAAGCCCTAATTCTGTTTAAAGCGGCACTTGCTGTTTTCCAATGCTCATCGGCTCCCGCTGGATCAATCCCACCCTTTAGTTCACCTAAAATTAAGTAGTTGGATGGGTTGTTTTTGAATGCCTTAAATTTTTCTGTATGGGTAATGTTTACATCATCATTGTTAAAAACAACTATATCGATATTTTTTTTAACAATTGGTACGGTCAAATCGTAATATAAAAGTCTAGTTTGGTTGTTGTTGATCCAGCGGATAGCTTTTACATCAGGGCTAATTTCTGTCCTAAACGATATTCCGTCAAGCCACTTGATTGCCCGTTTATCAAAGTAAGAAAATGGATAATTTCTAACTTGGAGAGTGGCGATTATATGTTGTGTCAATTTTTCGTTTGCAATGCTACCTACGATATTTCGCATTCTCCCACCAAGGGCATCCCCTAGTGTAAGCAGGTATCTGCTAACAAGCTCATCAACAAAGTTAATTCCTGCGTGGATCAAAAATTCCTCGCTAAATTCACTAAGAATAAGTTCTATGTCTTTTGGTTTTAGATATGCCCGTGCTTTCGTTGAAACACCTGCGGCTTCACAAAGGCTGTCTTTAATATTGCCAATTTTAATTAACTCGTTGGGATCGCTATAATCGGAAACAATTTTTTTAAAGGCTTTGGCTTTTTCAATGTAAAAACATGCTTCTTTGCTTTTCCTGATTGCAATAGATAAAAAACCACTTTTAGTCTCATCATAAGTGGTTTGTAAGTCTATAGGATTTTTTACATGTTTATTCAACTTCAACATCCATAAAAAATTGTTCTTTTATCGATTTAGCAACCACGAAAGCAAGCCCTGGGGGGACAGCGTTACCGACTTGACCAAATTGCGTCATGGTGGTGATTCTTTTGCTGCTATAGGAATCTAACCTTACCCCGGTAAATTCCCAATCCAACGGAAACGATTGCAAACAAGCCAGTTCTCTAACCGTTAACATTCTATCCTCGTAAGGATGAATAAAGTCACGATAACCACTACGTGTTACCGTTGGCGAAGGGATGTTAGGGTCTAGCCGTCTGTAGGTTGAACCAAAGGTTTTTTGCTGCGTTGAAAGTTTTTCGCCTATGGGCACAGATATGATTTTTTCTAATGTTGTAGGTGAATGAGAAGTCATTTGATGATTTTTAATAACCATGTTTTTCGATACGCCCCTTTATGGTTTGTGAAACTCGTTTTGCCGTTTCGGACGGCTCATCTGCATCGGGAAGCCCTCCTATAGCGTCCCATGTTGTTCTATAGGGCAGATTTTTATTACCAAACATATCTGAACCTGCTAACTCTTTCGCTCCGTGTGTTGGATAGGGAAAAGTAAAATTCTTTTTCAATCTATTACCAACGATAAAAAGTCTTTCCCGAAACTGAGCAACACCGTAATCAGCTGCGTTGAGGACGTGGTAGCTAACATCATAGCTATACTCTTTACCGTTATAGATTACTGGGTCTCTGAACTCATTCAACACTGTTTCAAGTGCCTTACCGTTTTCCCAATTCATCATGCCTTGAACATTTTCCATAACAAACGCTTTCGGCAAAGTTTCATGAACAATCCTGACGAATTCGAGGATTAACATGCCACGTTTGTCGCCCATCCCAAGTCTTTTTCCAGCCAAACTAAACGACTGGCATGGGGGGCCGCCTATGACTAAGGCGGGTTCAAGGGGAGTTAAGTCCGCTTCTTTTAGAATATGCGCTGCTTCAATTCCAGAAATATCCCCTTGTATTACTTTCAAATTGGGTCTATTAAGTTTTAGCGTGTTGCAACATGATGGGTCTTGTTCTACTGCGACAGCAATTTCAAAGCCCGCTTTTTCAAAGCCAATGTCCATGCCTCCTGCACCAGAAAAAAGACTTATCACTTTCATGTTATAGCCCACTCTTCAAGCTCGCTTCAATAAACTGATCTAAAGATCCGTCCAAAACAGCCTGGGTATTGCCAGTTTCAACATTGGTACGTAAATCCTTAATCCGTGATTGATCCAGCACGTAAGAACGAATTTGGCTGCCCCAACCAATATCTGACTTGGAATCTTCCAATGCCTGTGAGCTTTCGCTGCGCTTACGCATTTCCAGCTCATACAGTTTTGCTTTCAACTGCTGCATCGCGGTATCACGGTTTCTGTGCTGGGAACGGTCACTTTGGCATTGCACGACAATTCCGGTCGGGTTGTGGGTCATACGTACAGCGGATTCGGTTTTGTTGACGTGCTGTCCACCTGCGCCACTGGCGCGGTAAACATCCACGCGGATATCGGCAGGGTTTAGGTCTATATCAATATCGTCATTAATTTCCGGCGAGACAAATACGGAAGCAAACGAGGTATGGCGGCGG
This sequence comes from Methylomagnum ishizawai, assembly GCA_945861705.1. Taxonomy (GTDB): domain Bacteria; phylum Pseudomonadota; class Gammaproteobacteria; order Methylococcales; family Methylomonadaceae; genus Methyloglobulus. The sequence goes on from CAMAVM010000018.1 coordinate 41,958, forward strand.
TTGCCGGAATCAAAGGGCGATTTACGCACCAAACGATGGACACCCGTTTCCGTACGTAACCAGCCAAAGGCGTAATCGCCTTCAAATTTGATGGTGGCACTTTTGATTCCCGCGACATCACCGGGCGATTCTTCAATCAATTCGGTTTTAAAGCCTTTGGCTTCACCCCAGCGCAGATACATCCGCTCGATCATGGAGGCCCAGTCTTGCGCTTCCGTGCCGCCGGAGCCGGATTGGATGTCCAAAAACGCATTGTTGGCATCCATTTCACCGGAAAACATGCGCCGGAATTCCAGGTCGGCAACGCGTTTTTCAAAGTCAGCCAGATCATCGACAACGGTGTCAACCGTGGCTTCATCGTTTTCTTCGACCGCCATCGCCAGCAATTCTTCGGCATCGGCCAAACCTTGCTCCAAGTCGCGGATGGTATTGACGACAATTTCCAGTTGCCCGCGTTCTTTGCCTAAGGCTTGCGCTTGTTCGGGGTTATCCCAGATTTTCGGGTTTTCTAGCTCCCTTAAAACTTCAACGAGGCGTTCGCTCTTGTTGTCAAAGTCAAAGATACCTCCTAAGCGCGTCGCCACGGCTTTTCAGGTCAGCGATATGGTTTTTGATGGGGTTTATTTCTTGCATGGAGGTGTGTGATGTTGCAGGGCGTTGATTAATTCAAGCCTGAAATTATATCACTTTATGTCGGATGGGGCATTTTGCCAATTCGTTCGTAGGCTGGGTTGAGGTACGAAAGCCGGCCTACGATCTGCGAAATTCGCTATTTTATTCGACCATACCCAAGACCTTTGTGGCTTCAATACGGGATAGCCGTGTTGTTAAGGCTTCAAGAGATTTAGCTTGCGTTTGCAAGGTTATCATTTGTTGCTTCAGATAGGCAGTTTCTTGGTTCTGCGTTTGAAGTCTGCTTTCTAGTAAAGCAATTTTTTGAGATTGCGTTTTTAATTCTGAAATTTCTCTAGTTTGAGACACATTCTTATCTTTTTCAGATTGCAGTAAGGTGCTTAACCGTTTGACTTCATTGACTAACATCGGGGTCAATTTGTGGTACTGCACAGTCTCAATTTTACCGTCCGCGCCGTAAGCTACCAAGTCAGGGTAAATTTTGGCGACTTCCTCGGCGATCAAACCGTATTCCAAGGGGTTTGAGCCATCGTCATTTTCCTCCTTGTAGCGATAGGTGACCTGGGCGCAATTCTAATAGGCGATGGCTGGCATCGGTCATATCATGAATGTCTTTCTTGAACCGTTCTGATGAATTTATAGTACCTAGCTGCCCTTTGCTGTCTATCATTACAGGCACAGCATTACCCTTTCCAGTCTTTTTACCGCGTATGCCAGCAATAAATATACGTTTTTGTTTTGAACCACCAATACGGACGGTTGCTGATTCACTAGATACCCCTAGATTGCTAAGGTAAAGGTTATTACTACCGGAAGTTAAATTACTGCCAGCTCCAGCACCTAATACAGTGTTTTCGCTACCTGCCGTGATGAGCGAGATTGTATTAGCACCGATAGCTGTATTGCTATTACCACCGATATTACGCCAGAGAGCTTGCGAACCTACGGCGGTGTTACCAGATCCTCCCGAATTTGCATAGAGTGCTTGAAACCCAAATCCGGTATTCCCAAGATCTCTGCGAAAATCAGGAAAAGCATCAATTGGCGTTATATTTAATAATACGCTAGTACCTCCTGCGGTATTGCCATTTGGATCACTTTGGGTAGGATTCGGCGGAGGTGTCGCGGCTTTGCTGAGGGTTATAGCCTGCGAAAAGAGTAGAACGACTATGGAAATAAAAAGTTTGGTTTTCATGATATTTCTCCTGTATATTGAAATACTTGTCTTTGTTCGGCACTCATCATACCAAACTTACCAAACTTATGGCTTCTTAACCATCACCAACAACCCCCCAACAATCAAAGCCCCACCAATAAGAATACGTAGCGTAATCACTTCTTTAAGCAACAGCCATGCGAGCAAGATGGCGACCACGACGCTGCCTTTGTCGATTAATGCGACGGTTGCCACATCACCCAATTTCAGTGCCTTATAGTAAAAAATCCACGATAGCGTGGTGGTAAGGGCGGATAGACTTAGCCAAATAATATTCGTCCGGTTGAGCAATGAAAAGTCATTCAATGGTACGGCAATGGCTGCAAAGCCCAATACGAATAGGCTGACAAATAAGGTACGGATGGTAAGGCCGAGTTCGCCGGAGATACCGACCAAGCCCATTTTGGCGATTACCGAGGTAAATCCGGCAAAGATCATTGAAATTAATGCGAAAGCTACCCACTTTTCCATCTGCTTATTGTTTTTGGAAGTAATAAATCACGGCACACACAGCCAGTTGCAGAAAAATGAAGCCCCAGAAGTACAAGCCAAACAGGATGATTTTGACTTGCTTGGGTTGCTCGGCTGATTTGAATTTGAGGGTTAGCAGGCTAAGTACTGTTGAAAGTATCACCAGCACAATACCAATTACCGCGTATGACACGCTTAATCCCGCATCGGCGGTGGTGCTAACACCATGCGTGTGCCGTTAGTTTCTGCTGGAGTTACCACGCCAGCGGCTTCCATGTCTTCTATCATTGTGGCGGCGCGGTTATAGCCAACCTTAAATCGCCGTTGTAGGCTGGAGATGGAGGCTTTACGGGATTGCGTGACGAATTCCACGGCTTGATCATATAAGCTGTCGGATTCAGGATCGCTGCTGTAACCACCGCCAGATGTACCGAAACCATCGCTGTTTTCAAAGCTTTCGCTGGTGATTTCAGAAAGGTAATTCGGTGGCGCAGTCTGTTTTAAAAATTCGACGACACGATGCACTTCGTTGTCGTCCACAAAAGCACCATGTGCGCGAATCGGGATGCTAGTGCCGGAAGGCAAAAACAGCATATCGCCATTGCCTAACAAGGCTTCCGCGCCGCCTTGGTCGAGTATGGTGCGCGAATCAATACGGGATGAAACCTGAAAGGAAATACGGGTGGGGATGTTAGCCTTGATCAGTCCGGTCAAGACATCGACCGACGGGCGTTGGGTTGCCAAGATCAGGTGGATGCCAGCGGCACGGGCTTTTTGTGCGAGACGGGCAATCAATTCTTCCACTTTTTTGCCGACGATCATCATCATGTCGGCCAATTCGTCAATGACGATGACGATGCTGGGAAGGGTTTCGAGTGTCGGAAATTCTTCGCCTTCCGCTAGTGGGTTTAGCATTTGGAAGATAGGGTCACGAATGGTTTTGCCATTGGCGGCGGCATCTTCAATCAATTGGTTGAAGCCAGCTAGGTTTCTCACGCCCATTTTGGACATTAGCTTGTAACGCCGTTCCATTTCCGCCACTGCCCAACGCAGCGCATTTTGGGCTTCTTTCATGTCTGTGACCACTGGGGTCAACAAATGCGGAATGCCTTCATAAACGGATAGTTCCAGCATTTTCGGGTCGATCATAATCATCCGCACTTGTTCCGGCGTAGCCTTATAAAGCAAGCTTAAGATCATGGAATTGATGCCGACGGATTTACCAGAACCTGTTGTTCCGGCGACCAGTGCGTGGGGCATTTTGCCCAAATCAGCCATCAGGGGTTGTCCTGAAATGTCCTTGCCCATTGCCAGAGTTAGCAAGGAAGTTGATTTTTCAAACGTGCGTGATGCCAGTAATTCACGCAAGGTCACCATTTCCCGTTCACGGTTAGGGATTTCCAGACCGATAACCGACTTGCCAGGAATGACTTCGACGATACGCACGCTGGTGACGGACAACGCCCTCGCCAAGTCTTTGGACAAGCTGCTGATGCGGCTCACCTTAACGCCAGCCGCAGGTTGCAATTCAAAGCGGGTAATGACAGGGCCGGGCAGGAAGCCTACGACTTCTACCGACACGTTAAAATCGGCGAGAATATCTTCCACCAAGCGCGACATTTCTTCCAAGTCGCTTTGGGTATAGCCTTTTACGCGGGTATCCCTATTATCAAGGAGAGTCAGACCCGGTAAAACTTCGCCATTGGTGTCTGGCGAATGCGTAGGGCGCGCCTGTTTTTGCGGTTGTTTAACGGCTGTTTCAACAGGGCTAAAAATCGACGAGGGCAAGGTAGGTAATTTAAGCTCTGACGTAGGTTTTTTCGTCGTGCTAGAGCTAGATGCAGGCATTGACGGTGATGAAGCTGTTGTTGCAGGTTTTTCTGGTGAAAAAACCGGTTTAAAATACGCCTCTAATTTCTGCTCGGCAAATCCAGACACAATGGCAGGTCTGGGGCGATTGCTCACCAATTCCCAGAAACGAAGCACACTATTTCCCACGACATCTACCAATAGAACTGAGTATTTTCCGATTAAATCCAATATTGTTAACCACGACAATTGCGTAGCAAGGGTAACACCCGCCAAAAATGACGCAATCAGCAGCACAGTCGCGCCGGAATTGCCGCACAATAGCAGCAAGCCATCGCCGATTTCCTGACCAATAATGCCGCCTGTATTGCCAGGGAGTTCCACGCTGATTCTTAAAACATGCAGATAAAATAAAGCCGCACTGGAGATAATAACGATGACAGAACCTAGCCAATGCAAGGCTAGCGTCGTTTTCTTGCGGCTTTCTTTGTTGAGGATATATGCAAAGTAGGCATGACGTATAATCACTAAAGGCAAAAGGTACGCCACCACGCCAAAAAAGCTGAAACAAAAGTCTGCTAACCATGCGCCGACTACCCCACCGGCATTAGTGACCGTCTGCACTGTGCTACTGTGCGTCCAGCCCGCATCTTCGTTGCTGTAGGTGAACAGAGAAATCAGGAAAAATAATGCGCCAGCAAAAAAAACCAGCACCGCTACTTCCCGTAAACTCCGAAATGTTTTTTCTTCTAATACAGCAGCCATGATAGAACCCGCTATAAAAATTCCAATGAAACATGATTATAGACCAATAATGAAAGGTTTTACATTAATTAAATAATGAAAAAATTTTACCTCTTTTTCACAGATTTACGCGAAATAAACCCAGGTAATGAACCAATAGATCAAGTAAATCTGCGAAATAGGTACGAAGACTTTTGATGCTGTAAGGTTGAATGGCAAACGGTTTCCAACTTGGCAGAACCTATTAGCAAGCTCGCCTTTTAGATTGTGTTTACCGTCCCAAGCAAAGAACGGTTAAAATTACCGTTTTTACCATACCCGATGCAGGCAACAAATGAGCGTTACTATCAGTTTAATAAAGACGGCAATAAAGTGGACACCCAATAAGATGATTATGTGGGTGGCAAACAGTAAGCTTAAGGGGATTGCGGAATTAACCGATTTTAATTTTGACCTCGAAGCACGCAAAGTATACGTTCAAGCAACACTTTTCGGCGAAACAGAATCAATTGAGGTATGGCTAGACGGTTTTGCAGTTTTTAAGGATGAAGAATCCTACAAAATGATTATTCAACAAGCGCAATCAAACCGTCCGTGGTTAAGTAATTTGCTATCCGGTATCATCGGAAAAGACTGGAAAATTCCTGCTATTCCTCAGTTGACGGCTCAAATTGACCTGCTCACCGAGTTGTTCAAAGTCGAAAAACCAGAGCAACAAGATGAAAATCCAAAGCAGGAAGATGAAAGTCTCGTGCAGGATGAATGTGATTGACGTTGTTCTTATTAATCAACCGTAAGGTATCCCCTAGAAGGGCGCGCCTCAGCACGGGGCAAAATGCACCGACCTGCTAAGGTGTTTTTATAGCTATTTGATTTTAAAATATAATTTAGCTACAAACCTAGGTTTATACTCCACTATTTTAACGCTTATAAAGTCGTGTAAGGTGCATTCCATGCACCTTATTGGGTGCGTAAACGTAGTCTACTTTACTTCATCAAGATTAGCGACCAACGCACCAATCTTCGTCCCCAAATTAACCAGTTGGTCAGCCTTAAATTCACTATCCCACTGCACTTTATCTTTGCCGAACAAGACTATAATCGTTGAACCCATATTAAACCGCCCCATTTCTTCACCTTTTTTCAAGGTAATGGGTTTCTTATCGTAATACCAAGTTTGCACAGATGGAGCGGTGGGCGGTGTGACTACGCCATGCCAAACGGTTTCGATGCTGGAGACGAAAATGGCACCCACCAACACCAAAGCCATCGGCCCTGCTTCGGTATCGAATATGGCAGCAACGCGTTCATTTCTGGCAAATAGACCAGGAACTGAACGCGTAGTTGCGGTGTTTACGCTGAACAGCTTGCCTGGAATATGCACCATTTCCCTTAATGTTCCCGTAAGTGGCATGTGCAGGCGGTGGTAATCTTTAGGTGACAGGTAAATCGTGGTAAATACGCCGTCTTCAAAGGGTTTGGCACGTTCCACATCGCCACCCAATAAATCCACAGCAGTAAATGACATGCCTTTGGCTTGAAAGATATTGCCGTCTTCAATCTTACCGGCTTGGCTGACTGCGCCATCAGCAGGGCAAGCGACGGCGTTATTAACCTGGGTTAAAGGTCTGGCTTCTGGTTTTAGCTCGCGAGTAAAGAAATGGTTAAAGCTTTTGAACTCATCCAGATTTTGCTCATTAGCCTCCTCCATATTTACACCATAATGCTTGATAATCGTGGTGATACACCAGTTCTTGAGGGCTTTGTTTTCCGAATGCGTAATGTAGCTCATCAGCTTGGATAAGGTATGCTGAGGGTAAATGTATTGCGGCAATGTCGTTAATGCGTCTTTGAAGTTCATGCTTGTATTCGGTAGAAAATTAGGGAAGATTAACTAAATCCGGCGCTTTCCAATCAGGATTCTTATGCTCGGCGATCACGGTGGTGTAAATGCCGCCACGTACGTTAAACTCAGCGCGAATCCGCATGAAGTTAGGGGCAATAGCATTGACGATATGGTTGAGCATCTCATTGGTGACGGCTTCGTGGAATGCGCCTTCATCGCGGAATGACCACATATAAAGTTTTAACGCCTTCAGTTCAACGCATAAACTGTCAGGAACATACTCGATGCTTATCGTGGCAAAATCAGGCTGCCCGGTCTTCGGACACAGGCAAGTAAACTCAGGAATGGTAATCCGTATCGTAAAATCCCGCCCTGGCTGCGGGTTGGGGAAAGTCTCCAGGTCTTTGCTTGGTTTAGTTGTCATAATCGTTATAATACCGCGTTGTTCAAATCAGTTAACAGGCTATTCTACCAGTAATGAAACTGGAAAAAATCAAACTTTCAGGCTTTAAGTCTTTTGTTGATCCAACGGTTATCCCCATACATGGCAACCTAACAGCTATTGTCGGGCCTAATGGTTGTGGCAAATCCAACATCATCGACGCGATACGCTGGGTCATGGGTGAAAGTTCCGCCAAGCATTTGCGCGGCGGTAGCATGGCGGATGTCATCTTCAATGGCTCTTCTACGCGAAAGCCCGTCAGCACTGCGTCTGTCGAGTTGGTGTTTGACAACAGCGAAGGCAAGATCGGCGGCGAATATGCCCAGTACAATCAAATCGCCATCAAACGCCAAGTTAGCCGAGATGGGCAGTCTTTGTACCTGCTCAATGGCGCAAGATGCCGCCGCAAAGACATTACCGATATATTTTTAGGCACGGGCTTAGGTTCCAGAAGCTACGCGATCATCGAGCAAGGCACGATTTCACGTATGGTGGAAGCCAAGCCCGATGAGTTGCGCGTCCATATCGAAGAAGCGGCAGGTATCTCTAAATACAAGGAACGCCGCAGCGAAACCGAAACCCGCATGAAACACACGCGGGAAAACCTGGAGCGGCTGGATGATTTGCGTGATGAAGTCGATAAGCAAATCAAGCACCTGCAAAAGCAAGCGGAAAAAGCCGAAAAATATACCGAATTAAAAAAGGAAGAACGCCAATTCAAACTGGAATTATTGGCAATGCGTTGGAATCTTTACCATCAAGCTGCCAAAGACATGGAAACCAAGCTACAAGAAGTGGCACTGGAACATAACCGTTTGTTTGAGCAACTGCGCGACCTAAACACAACAATTGACACCAAGCGCAGCGATTACAAAATCCAGCAACAATCTTTGGATAAAACTCAAGCAGATTACTACACGGCAGTTGCTGAAGTCAGCAGCCTAGAGCAAACCATCAAATTTACTGAAACCAGCCACGAACAAGCCTTGCTGGAAATCAAAAGATCTCAAGAGCAAGCCGATCATTCCAAAAATGAAATTGAAGCGGATTTACTGGCATTAGAATCCATAAAACAGGCCATTCTGGAAGCAGAAGCCACGTTAGAAACTTCCGATGAACGCGAACAGGAAACCGCACAGCGTTACCGCGAATATCAACAGCAAAAAAACACCTGGCAAGCTCAATGGGAAACTTACCGCACAGAAAGTGCTAAATACCGTGAACAAGCGGAGATTCAGCGGCTAAAAATAAGCCAATTAGACAGCCAGAACCAGCAATTGCAAGTCCGACTGGACAAGTTGCACGGCGAAAGCAGTGAACTTTCTGCAAATGAATTCCAAAGTGAAATCGAAGCACTGGCAGAAACCATCGACATATTAGAAAACCAACGTGTCGATCTCCATTCACAATTGGAACAACGTCGGCAACAAATCAACGAGTTACGAGAGCAGATCAAGCAATCTCAAAATGAATTGCATACCCATCGTTCTGAAATCCAGCACGTCAAGGGCAAAACTACCTCCCTGGAATTGCTACAGCAACATGCAATGGGCAAGGATAACAAGAAGTTAGGTGTTTGGTTAGACCAAATGGGATTGGCAAATAACCAGCGTTTAGCGGAACACCTGGAAGTCGCGTCCGACTGGGAAAATGCGGTTGAAACGGTTTTAGGCAGCAATCTTGAAGCAATATGCACCGATAATGTCAATCCGCTTATCCCTGAACTGCATCAACTCAACGATAGTTCATTAAGTTTATTTGAAACCGATAACCAAGTTTCTGCCGAATCAAATGCTGCAATGCTTCGCTTACAGGATAAAGTTAATGCACCTTGGAATCTAAACGCCCTGCTATCAGGCATTTATTGCGCTGAAAATATCGAATCAGCCAGAACATTATCCTTACAACTTAAAGCGCATGAATCAATCATTACCCAAGATGGCAGTTGGTTTGGCCCAAGTTGGATAAGTATTAAGAACAATAAAGACAGCAAATCCGGCGTGTTACAACGCGAGAAAGACTTACGCACATTGAAGCAACGGCAACAAGAGTTGCACATTGCAATAGAAACCGTTGAAGATCAGTTGCAAACTGCCGAACAACGCTTGAAAGAAGTGGAAGGCAACCGCGAATCCATTCAACAACAGCATACAATATTAGGTACAGAACTCTCCCAAAAACAGGCAGGAGCTAGTGCTTTTTCGGCGCGTCTTGAGCAACAACAACGCCGCTTAGAACACATCAACAACGAACAAAACCAGCTAATTGACGAATTATCAGAAAATGCTGAAAAACTAGCAGAGGCTAAATCGTTATTGAGCGAAGCCGAAACTGTAATCGTAACGCAGGAAGACATCCGTCAAAATCTGGAAGGCATCAATCAAGACTTGCAAAGTCAGTTGCATCAAGCTGAACAATCCGCCAATGAAGCCAAGCAGCAGGTTTACAGCATCAAGGCAAAACTGGAATCGCTACGCTCATCAGAAACCTTGACCGGCAAACAGATTGAACGCTTACAACTGCAACAGCAGCAGGCGTTAACCCGAATATCTGAACTTAAAAGCAAATTAGAACAAACGCTTGCACCCATTGATGATGAAAAAAAGCAGCTAGAACACCTTGCTATCAATAAACAAGCTTTGGAAGCACAATTAAAAACGCAACGTCAGTTATTAGAAGAAATCGAAGCACAAATAACACAATTATCAGAACAACAGGCTCGTACAGAAAGGGATTTAGAGAAACAAAAAGAGGTTTTATACGCCCTGCGAATGGAGTTGCAAGAAAGCATAGTCCGTCAGCAAACCGTCAACGAGCAGCTTAAAGAAGTTGATGCCAATGCCGAAGACGTACTTAAAACCCTACCTGAAGATGCTGAAGAACCTATCTGGAAACGCAAAGTTGATGAATTGACTGGGCAAATCGAACGCTTGGGAACAATAAACCTGACCGCTATCGAAGAATTCCAGGCACAATCAGAACGGATGAACTTTCTCAATGAACAACATGCCGATCTCACGGAAGCCTTGGACACCTTAGATCAAGCCATCAGCAAAATCGACAAAGAAAGTAAGCTGCGTTTTCAAGAAACTTTCGATAAAATTAACGCAGGCTTGCAAGAAAAATTCCCCAGATTATTTGGTGGTGGGCAAGCTTATCTGCAATTGACTGAAGACGACCTACTGGAATCAGGCGTAAACATCATTGCCAGGCCGCCCGGTAAGCGCAATAGTTCCATTCATTTGCTATCGGGTGGTGAAAAAGCACTAACAGCAGTAGCCTTGGTGTTCTCAATTTTTGAGCTAAATCCAGCGCCTTTTTGTTTGCTGGATGAAGTCGATGCGCCGCTGGATGATGCGAATGTTGTTCGATTTTCACAAATGGTGGAAGATATGTCACAATCTATACAATTCTTGTATATTTCCCACAATAAAGTCACTATGGAAATTGCGAAGCAGCTCGCAGGTGTTACCATGAAAGAACCTGGCGTATCTCGTATGGTAGCGGTTGATATTGATGAAGCAGTCAGTCTGGCGGAACACTAATGGATAAAGAACTTTTAAGAATCGTCATCATAGCCACTGGCTTGCTGGTCATTATCGGCATGATTTTGTGGGGCTATATAAAAGGTCGAAGTACGGAGCAAGACGAGGACGTTTTTGAAAACGAGCAAGCAATCGGCTCTTCACCTGCCGCAATTGATCCATCATTAAAAATTCACCCTGAACGCGATGAATTTGACATCATCCCAATGGGATCAGCAACGCGCACACTTGATGAGGAAGAAGAATCCGATTGGAGCAATGAGTTCAATGAGGGTTTCAACAAAAACTTCGACGATGACGACATAGAATCCGACACGCGCCTTGCTATCCCTGACATTATCCAGTTTGGTGTGGTAGCGGATGCTGACGAAGGCTTTAATGGTGTTGATTTAGTACTCGCGTTCCAAATGGTGGGGCTTGAATACGGCGATTTGAAGGTATATGAACGCATCAACAAACACGGTGATGTCGATTTTGGTGTCGCCTGCATGGTTGAACCTGGTACATTTCCAGAAGCCGAAGACCTGATGGCATTTAATTGCCCTGGCATCGTGTTTTACCTCCAGCACCGAGAATTGGAAGATGCCCAAACCGTATTTGAAGATTTTGTGGACACCATCAAAACCGTGGCAAAAGAACTTGATGGCGTAATCTGGGATCACCAACGGCAACCACTCACCGAAGCCACTATCCAGGCAATCTTGTTAAGCTTGTAATGAGCCGATGCTTAGTGCTGCCCAACTGGAAATCATCAGCAAATCAAAGCAGTTATCACTCAGCATACGACCAGAAAGATTAGAAACAATCGCTAAACAAACGCAAATTAGCGATTTGTCTGATGAAGAATTGCTGGTATTCCTGCAAACCTGCAACTCCTTATACCGTAGCGGCGAGCCGCTTATTTCTGATAAGGTTTACGATTCAATCTTTCTGGCTGAATTGGAAAGACGACACCCCGACCATCCTTACCTACATGCAGTAGAAGCCGAAAAAGCGTTTGCTGGCAAAACAGTCGCCTTACCACAGCGGATGCTGTCCACCGAAAAAGCCTACACCAAAAGCAGCATCGAAAAATGGCTGTCTAATATTGAGAAAGCCGCACTGGAATTAGAAATCAACCCAGAAACCTTGATATTCCGAGCAACCCCCAAGCTAGACGGTTTCGCCGCTTTCGACGACGGCAAAATCCTTTACACCCGTGGTGATGGTCGCAAAGGCACGGACATTACCCGCGTATTTGAACGCGGCATGATCGTCGGCGGCAGCGGTAAACGTGGGCTGGGTGCGGGTGAAATCGTCGTCAACCAAACGTACTTCAATACCCATTTAGCGGACACCTTTGAAAACGCCCGTAATTTCCAAGCCAGCGTCATCAAGGAAAAAGAGCTGGAACCTCATGCCTTGGAAGCCATACAAAACCACGCCGCCGTATTTTACCCCTTTTGCGAACTACCGGACTGGCAAGGTTCAGCCACCGAATTAGCCTCAGATTATGAAGCTATCATCGCCAAAGTACACACCTTAGTCGATTACGATGTTGATGGTGTTGTCTTTGAAGTTACAGATGACCGCATCAAGCAACACTTAGGTGCAACCCGCCACCACCATCGCTGGCAAATTGCTTACAAAAGCAATGCAGAGACCGCGCAAGTCATCGTATTAAAAGTCACGCCACAAACTTCACGCTCAGGTCGAGTTAATCCGGTCGCCGAACTCGAACCCACCCGTTTAAGTGGCGCAATGATCTCCCGCGCCACCGCACACCATTACGGCATGGTCAAGGAACAAGGCATAGGTGTAGGAACGCTGATCGAATTGACCCGTAGCGGCATGGTTATCCCTAAAATCGAACGGGTGATAACGCCGCAGCCACCGCAAATCCCCGAACATTGCCCCAGTTGCGGAAGCAACCTAGTGTGGGATGGCGATTATCTTTACTGCCTAAACACCAGCCAATGTCCAGCACAAATTGAAAACACCATCGAACATTTTTTCAGGACGCTTGCCAATAATGACGGTTTTGGACAGAAGACCATCGAAAAACTTCATGCCAATGGTGTTAATTCAGTTTATGCAGTCTATCAACTTACCTTGGAGCAATTGATCGACACGGGTTTTCGCAGCCAGGACGGAAAAAACCAGCTTGCCAAAAACCTGCTAGACCAACTCCAACGCAGCCGCACCGAAGCCATAGAAGACTGGCGTTTCCTAGGCGCATTCGGCATTTACCGCATGGGTTTGGGCAATTGCGAACGCTTGCTACAGCATCATCAACTATTGGATATATTTGAATTAAGCATAGCGGACATCATCCTCATCGAAGGTTTTGCCGAAAAAACCGCTACCGCAGTAGTCGAATGTTTGATGCTGATTAAAAAAGATTTTATGAAAATCTATAGTTTAGGTTTCAATCTAATCCAAACGCCTTTGATTACCGAACAACAGCAAAAATCCAGCCCTATTGCCGGAAAAACCCTTGTTTTCACTGGCACAATGGTACACGGCAAACGCGACGATATGATTAAAGAAGCCAAACGCTTAGGCGCAAAAGTGGGCACTTCCGTCACCGGAAAAACTGATCTATTGGTAACAGGTGCTGATGTAGGTATAGCAAAAATTTCAGCCGCCAAGGAAAATGGCGTTGCAATCGTCAGTGAAGACGAGTATTTGTCACTTTTGAGTTCATAACAGGTAACCACAGAAAAACGATATTGCAAACGGCGGAATACATTACGTTATTTCGCCCTACCTTGCTAAAATAGTCCTCACTACGGAGGAATAACCATGCTATTTAAAATATTTTTTAGGTCATCCATACTGGCTTTACTGGTAGTACCCGCGCTGTTACATGCTGAAACCCAAAACGAAAACGAGTGGGACAATACCTTAAAAAACCAGTATTTTTCGGGCAAGTCAATTGAAGAATCGACTAACATCATTGAATTGGATGCCCCCGTTAGAGCGGAAGATCCTGCTCTGGTGCCATTAAAAATCAACACCAAAATCAAACAAACAGATTCCAGCTATATCAAGAAAATACTGGTATTGGTCGATAAAAACCCCTTCCCTTTCGTCGGCGAATTTGAATTCAGCCCACACAGTGGCAAAGCCGACCTTGCGCTGCGAATTCGGGTCAACACCTACAGTTATATCCGCGCGATTGCTGAAATGAATGATGGCAAATTGTATATGTCGAAGAAATACGTTAAAGCCAGCGGCGGTTGTTCTGCACCTGTAGGCGCGGACTTAGATGCCGCCATGCAGCGTCTAGGCAAAATGAAATTCCGTTTGGATGATGGCATTAAAACCAAAGAACCCACGCTGGTGCAACTTTTGATAAGTCATCCTAACTTAAGTGGTATGCAGATGGATCAAGTATCACGATTCATCAAAAAATCCCATTTTGTTGAACAAATGAAGGTTTCATTTAACGATAAACCGATATTGATTGCAAAAACCGACATCGCAATCAGCTCTGACCCCAACCTTCGATTTTACTTTGTTCCTGATGAAGCTGGCATCTTAAAAGCCGAGATTTCCGATACCTCCTGTGAAAGTCCAACGGCACGAGATGTGTGCAAAAAAGGCAGTACTTATACGGAAACTTTTGCTATTAATCCCTAATGCTGCCCTCAATTGCCCTGATAACAGTCTGTTTTCTGATTTGATGGCGGTTTCCCGACAGTTGCAGCCTTTCAACTTTTGCATGTCCAGCTTTGTCTTGCCATGCGACATAAACTGTTCCGACGGGTTTTTCTGCACTGCCGCCATCAGGTCCTGCTATGCCCGTGACTGCAACCGCCCAATCTGCCTCACTGTTAACCAAAGCTCCCGCCACCATTTGTAATGCGGTTTCTGCACTGACTGCGCCGTGCTGCTCTAAAGTTTGTGGGCTTACATCCAGCATTTGCACTTTTGCGCTGTTGCTGTAGGTGATAAAGCCACGGTCAAACCAAGTGGAACTGCCCGGCACTTCAGTAATGGCTTGCGCTATCCAGCCGCCCGTGCAGGATTCCGCCGTGGCAATTTTGTAGCTTTTAGCTTTTAAGCTTTGCCCTAATCGTTCTGCCAGTTCAAATAACGCATTATCCATGTGTAGACTCCCTGGAGTTCAGATAAAATAGGCTCATGAGTATAGAGCAAAAGGCCGCCAACCCGAACACGCCAATGATGCAACAATTTTTACGTATCAAGGCGGAACATCCCGATACCCTCCTGTTTTATCGCATGGGTGACTTTTATGAGTTGTTTTACGATGATGCGAAAATAGCCTCGCAAATTCTCGATATTACTTTAACCAGCCGTGGTCAATCAGCAGGTGTGCCGATTGCGATGGCAGGTATCCCCTACCATGCCGCTGAAGGCTATCTTGCCAAACTATTACGGCATGGCGAATCGGTGGCGATTTGCGAACAAATCGGCGATCCGGCAACCAGTAAAGGCCCAGTTGATAGGAAGGTTGTGCGAATTGTCACTCCTGGCACTGTCACTGATGATGCCTTGCTGGAAGACCGTAAGGATAATTTGCTGGTTGCCGTGTGTGGTTTTGACAGCAAATACGGCATAGCCAGTCTGGATGTAACCAGTGGACGCTTTGTGTTGCAACAAGTTGATAGCGAAGACCAGTTGCTGAGTGAAATCGGACGACTTAATCCGGCAGAATTGTTATTCAGCGAAGGCTGGATACTTCCTTTAAGCCTGAAACAACGCGGCGGCTTATGCAGACGACCACCTTGGCATTTTGAGCCGGAAAGCGCCCGATTACTGGTATTGAAGCAATTCAACGCGTTAGATCTTAAAGGTTACGGCTGTGATAATTTACCTGCCGCCATCGCCGCTGCTGGCGCATTACTTCAATACATTAAAGATACGCAACAAAGCGCATTGCCGCATATTCAAGGCATTAGCACGGAAAGCAGCAGCGACAGCATAGCTCTGGATGCCGCCAGCCGCCGTAATTTGGAGCTGGACTTTCACCCGACGGGACAAACAGAATTTACCTTACTGGGCGTACTGGATAAAACCACAACTGCAATGGGTAGCCGTTGTTTAAGGCGTTGGCTTAACAGGCCATTGCGTGACCATACGGTTCTCAAACACCGCTATGCCTGTATCGCCAGCTTGCTCGATGGCAAGCTGTACAAAGACGTGCAAATTCACTTACGTCGAGTGGGTGACATCGAACGGATTAGTTCCCGGATTGCCTTGAAATCTGCCCGTCCACGCGATTTGTTGGTGCTGCGTAATACGTTGGCTGTTTTGCCCGACTTGCAAAGCGTACTGGGTATTTGTGACAACCCTCACCTGACTTTATTGCTGCAAGACATCGGCGAACATCCGCAGCTATTGTCGTTATTACAACAGGCTATCGTCGAAAATCCACCCGTATTGATTCGTGATGGTGGCGTGATAGCGACAGGTTACAACCAAGAACTGGATGAACTCAGGAACTTAAGCCAAAATGCCGACCAATACCTGCTCGATATGGAAAGCAGGGAAAGGCTGGCAACGGGTATCAACACGCTTAAAGTCAATTACAATCGTGTGCATGGCTACTATATCGAGATTTCCCACACTCATGCCAGTAAAATCCCGCCCCATTACACTCGAAAGCAAACCCTAAAAGGTGCGGAACGCTATATTACTGAGGAATTAAAAGCCTTTGAGGATAAAGTCCTCAGTGCTAAAGAAAAATCGTTGGCTTTCGAGAAAGCCTTGTATGACGAGCTACTGACCCGAATTTCATTGGACTTACTGCCTTTGCAACAATGTGCCGCCGCCTTGGCGGAACTGGACGTGCTAACCAACTTTGCCGATCGCTCTTACACGTTGAATTTATCGCAACCAACACTAAGTGACAGGGCTGGAATCCATATAGAAGGCGGGCGGCATCTGGTAGTCGAGCAGGTATCAGATATGCCGTTTGTCGCCAATGATTTGGCTTTATCCAATAAACGCCGGATGCTGGTGATTACCGGCCCGAACATGGGCGGAAAATCGACCTACATGCGTCAAACTGCGTTGATTGTGCTAATCGCGCATATAGGCTGTTACGTACCCGCCCTTAACCTGATTTGCGGCCCTATCGACAAGATTTTCACTCGCATCGGCGCATCAGATGATTTGGCAAGTGGCCGCTCGACTTTTATGGTGGAAATGTCTGAAACTGCCAATATTTTACACAATGCAACAGCCAACAGCCTTATCCTGATGGACGAAATAGGCCGTGGCACCAGCACCTTCGATGGGCTTTCATTAGCTTGGGCGTGTGCCGATTATCTCGCCAAGGAAACCAAAGCCTTTACTTTGTTCGCCACCCATTATTTTGAACTCACGACATTGGCTGACGAGCAAAAAATTATCGCTAACGTCCATCTGGATGCGATGGAGCATGGAGACAAGATCATCTTCCTCCATGCGGTCAAGGACGGTCCCGCCAACCAAAGTTACGGCTTACAAGTCGCTTCATTGGCGGGTGTGCCACGGTCGGTTATCGAGAAAGCCAAAACAAAACTCAGGCATCTGGAAGATAAAGCCTATATTGAACAACAGGCAGAATCAGGCACGAACCAACTGGATTTATTCGCCAACCAAGAAAGTCATCCGGCTATTACGTTGCTTGAGGATGTTAACCCTGACGAGCTAAGCCCTAAACAGGCGTTGGAGTTGGTTTATCGGCTTAGGGGATTGCTTTAAGGTGCGTTCTACGCACCAAAATATCGGTATTTGACTAATAATACCAATTTCATAAGCAGTGCATTTGTCGTTTTTGGTGCATGGAATGCACCTGACAACCCGTAGATACCGTCTTAAAACCCAAGTGTCAAGGCTTATTTTACTGCGAAAAGAGGATCAAAAGGTTCGCCTGATTTCAAGATAGCAAAGCTAAGATGAATGAGTTTACGCATAGCGGCGCAGGCGATAGCCTTACCATTCTTGCCATTG
>CAMAVM010000019.1 GCA_945861705.1 Methylomagnum ishizawai
GTCCAATTCCTCCAAGGCTTCGTGGTGTTTGACAAGGGCATCGCTTAAACTGGTTTGGGCTAGGTTCTTCCAGGACATAGGCTATTGCTCGAACTTGAATAAAGGCTTATTTTACCCATTTTGGGGCTTGAGGTCGTGCAAAGGTCTCACTTCATAAGTAGCACAAGTTTAGTCTATTTTTGAAAGCGAGCGGCGTATCTTATGGAGCAAATGAATGGAATGTATGTTTTTAAATTTCTGATCCCGCCAAGCGCCACTTAGGCGACGCGTAACCTATCCTTACTGACCATCCGGCTTAACAATCGCCTTGGCCGCGCCTGTCTCTTTAACTTCAGCAGCATCTTTAAGATAATATTGCTTTAGCCGGTTGAAAGCCGACCAAAGTGTCGTATCCATGACCACCCTGTTACCTATGGCTACGATGACTCGGCTCAATTCAGGAATTTTGGTTTTGGTTGAAGTCAGGTAAATGGGCTGCACGTACAAGATCGTATTGCCCATCGGCAGGATAATCATACGGCCCATTTCGACGGTAGAACCAGATTGCCCCCAGAGAGTGAAATTTGCTGATATTTCAGGATCTTGATTGATTAAAGCTTCAACTTGCGCTGGACCGTTAACTTGTACGTCTTTGCCTAATTTATAGACGGTAATTCCCGGTTTGTAATTAACGCCGCATTTGGTTTTATCCATCACCCCAGCCACGCCGATCATGCTGAGGTTGTCGCGGTTGACGGGGGTCATGGGGTTAATCAGGACGAATTCTTCCTTGTCGGTGCAATTGCCGAAATCCATAGTCTGGTAATACGGCATGACAGGATTGTCGCGCACAGTGGCAAATTGCCAGGTTTCACCTTGCTCATAAAATGCTTCGGGGGTTTGTTGATGGTATTTGGCAAATACGTTCATCTGCAACTGATAAAGATCACGCGGATAGCGCAGATGTTTGCGTAACTCTTCAGGCATCTCATTCAGGTTTTTAAACAGGCCCGGATATGCGCTATCGAAGGCTTGGATAATGGCATCGGATGGATCAGAAATATAATAATCAACATCACCATCGTAAGCATCGACGATGACCTTGACCGAATTGCGGATGTAATTAAAGCGGTGTTTGTCTTTGCCAAACTCGAATTCTTGCGGTTTTGCGACCGGATATTTGTCCGATAGGGTATATGCATCCAGAATCCAATAGAACCTGTCCTTGTCCACGACCAGATATGGGTCATTATCCAGGTGTAAAAATGGCGTAAGCTTATTAATGCGGTCGGCGATATTCCTGTTAATCTTAATTTTGCTCTCATCGGTGATATTGGTTGAAAAGAAGATTTTTTCTTCTTTCAGATAGATCGCCAACAGTGCCTTTCTGAATAATGAATTTATCTGTATCCCGCCTTCACCGTGGTAAGCTTTGGAAATTCCAGGATCCTCACCTAAGTTACTGCCGGAAATATCGGCAATTTTTAGCTTATTAGGCACGATGACGTAACCGTACTCGCCCTCACCGTAGTAGATGTCAGGGAACTTGACATCAAGCCCTGCCGACGAAGACATGTTCAGATCGCGTAAATACCAGACCAAGGGTTTATCCGCATCCTGGGCAGCAGAAGTAACCACCGCGCCATAGCCGTGGCTGTAACGCAAATGCGTGTTCTCCCAATTCTGTGCGGCATCTGGCAGTTTTGAGATGTTAATCTCCCTTGCGGCCAGATTGACTTGCCGTGTGTGGTCAAGAATATAGTACCTATCCTCGTCAAGGTTTATAAATTGGTAGTACGGCCTTATTTCCTGTAACTGTTTGTAGCTGCTGATGAGATGTTCCCTATCCCATACAGGGATATTTTCGAAACGTTTTTGGCTGCCCCAAGTAGTAATATCCTCAGCGGCGTTCAGTTTTACTGGCAAATCAACGGTGTTGATATTTTTTAAGTCATACGCATCAAGAGTGGCATCAATATTGTGTTGTATAAAGGGTTTTTCAGTTCTTACAGGGTTCGGGTTAACAATATATCTTTCAATAAAATGGGGAATAAAATCAAGATGTGGTAATCCCCAAATAACGAGAAACGTCGCCAGCGCGATTAAAAAAGGTGTCTTGCTCCGGTGCTGCTCTGAAAAAATGAATACCCCTGCAATAGTCGCCATCGCCAGGAAAGAAATTATTCCCAGCCAGATCAAAGGCAATTGGTAACGGATTTCAATCGTGCCGGGGCCGTAAAATACGGGTTCGTGAACGTCGGTATATAACAGGGAAAACCGATGTAATAAAAAGCCCCACACAACAAAAAGAACCACGAAGCCCATTAGAATGCCCAGATGTATTTTTGCGCCAGGATGAAATTCTTTATTTTGGTTGGGAACAAATATGTGTTCCAGCCAATACAAAGCACCCACCATCACAAATATCAAGGTGGCCGTGCTTAATAGTTCCGGCTGGATTAGCTTGTAGATGGGGTAAGACAGCAAGTAAAAACTGATGTCATTGCCATAAACCGATTCCGTAACGCCTGACCGACCGCCAAAAAAGTAAAGTAAGGTCGTCTCCCATTGGTTGTAGAAGGGTATGGCGATGAAGATAGCCAATATCAATGCAACAGGGGTATAGATTTTTGCAGAACCATACAGGAACTTTTCTGAAAATTTTTGAAATTTTACGTTGGTATCAAAATTACTCAGGGCTTCTTCCTGCGGATTTAAGCCAAGGTAACGGGATGCGATCCAGAAATGAAAAAAGAAAATCGTGAAAAAAAGCAGGGTCACTGCGCCGGACAGGAAAAATTTGTACAGCAACCGCAACCAAAAATAATGCTCCAGTTTTATTGCCTGAAACCACCATAAATCGACAAACAAATCGAGGAATACGAAATGGAAGGCGATAAACAGGACTATCGAAATAGCGATTGTGGCAATAATGACTGCGGGTATAAGGTTTAGATTCCGCATAAGTTCCTCTTGTTAACGGACAGAGCTTTTGCTCGTGTACCTGGGTTTTCTGTGTTTTATAAAAGACTGATTGTTATAGCGTTTAACCCGGTCGATGAAAAGCAATTATTTGAGTTTTTGTAAATGTTGAGCTAATGAAGCACCCAGCTTGAGGACTGTGTCTTGCTTGCTTTCATCTAACAAATGCCCCTCATCAGCAAACGACTTGTCAGCTTGAGCTACCGCGAGTTGTTCAGGCAACACGATAATGCCAATATTAGCCAACAACATCCGTAAAAACACCAAGCCCCGCAATCCACCCAACGCACCTGGAGAGGCCGCCATAATCACGGCAACCTTACCCCGAAAAGCTAACAGTGGTGCTTCGTCACCTTCTCGTCGCGAAGCCCAGTCGATAGCATTTTTAAGCAAGGGGCTGAACGCGCTGTTGTATTCTGGAGAAGCGATTAGGAAACCATCATGGTTTATCAACAGTTCTTTGAATGCTCGCGCTGATTTTGGCATTCCTTCCGCCATTTCAAGGTCTTGGTTGAAAATAGGCATAGGATAATCTGCCAGATTAACGACGGTAATATCCGCGCCAGCTTGCTGTGCGCCATGTGCGGCAATCTGCACCAGTTTTTGATTGAAGGATTCTTTCCTAGAACTGCCGGAAAAAGCGAGAATTTTAGGCATATTGTTTATCAGAATATTGTGCGTGTTTAAGGCAACTTAAGCATTTCTTTGGCTTTGTCGTAATCAACCCCGACACTCACGATAAAGCTTGTGGCATCTTCTATGTCCATGTCCGACTCGACCACTTTCGATTTATCGACGATCACGGTAAAGCCGGATGTGGGGTTGGGTGAGGTCGGGATAAACAACACCACTTTGTTTTCGTAGCGGTTAGTGACATAGGCGGGCACCCAAATGCCGTCTTTGGGGTACTCGACATAGACGACTTCCTTGGCAATAGAGCTATTGTCGCTGGTAAACAAGGAGATCACTTTTGTTATCACTCGGTAAATGGTGTTCAGGAAAGGAATTCTGTCGATAATCTGCTCAAACGCAGTAATAAGCAGAGGACGGCCTTTTTTGACGATTTTATGCCCGATGTAGACCAGCACAAAAAAACTGATAATGAAGAACACGAAGGTATAAAAATAGCTGTCGGCATAGCCATGAACCATGCCGAATATGCCCATTAGTAGGCTTTTGATGAACAGGATGATCTGGATTACAACTACAATTGGTATAACCGCCAAAATCCCTATCAGGAAGTAGTTGAGCAGCTTTTTGGGCATTTCGTGCATGATTCCTCCGTTGGGTTGTGTTCTACATTATCAGTATTTCTTATTTCCCACGCCCTGCGTCACTGCCCACAGTTAAGCGAGACCTATTTCACCTGGAGTACAAACCCAGGTTTGCACTCCGGCATTCGCTGCTTATAAGGAATCAAAAAACATGTTTTTTGACTCCGTATTTCTAAACTTAATGGTAGGGACGCAGGGCGTGGGAACGGGCTGGCCTGGGTCATTTTAGTTTAATTTTCAGCATCTTATTGACTTCGGCAGGGTTCGCCTTGCCTTGCATGTCTTTCATGACTTGTCCGACAAAAAAACCGAACACCTTATCTTTACCGCTGAGGTATTGTTCCACTTGGTCAGGGTTGTCGGCGATGATTTTATCAATGATAGCTTCGATTGCACCGGTATCGGTGATTTGTTTCAGGCCTTTTTCAGCAATGATGTCATCCGCAGTGGCGGTTGAATTCCACATTGCTTCAAATACTTGCTTGGCGATTTTGCCGGAAATCGTATCATCGCTTATCCGCAATAATAGACCCGCCAAACGCTGATAGTTCACTGGGGATTGCGTAATGTCTAAGTCAGCTTTGTTTAGAACAGCTACAAGATCGCCAGTTATCCAATTAGCGCATAGCTTGGCCTCACAGGTCGATTCTTTTACCAAGGCTTCAAAATAATCCGCTAACTGCCGTGAAGCTGTGAGTATTACTGCATTCTCATCGTCCAGTTGATACTGTCCTTTAAACCTTAGCTTTTTGGCATCCGGCAATTCCGGTAACTGCCCCTTGATTTGCTCTTTGAATTCCTCGCTGATATGCACTGGCAATAAATCAGGATCTGGGAAATAGCGGTAATCATTGGCTTCTTCCTTGCTCCGCATGGAGCGGGTTTCGTCTTTATTGGCATCATAAAGCCGAGTTTCCTGGACGACTTTGCCACCGTTTTCGATCAACTCAATCTGCCGTTCGACCTCATGATTGATGGCTTTTTCGACAAATTTAAACGAGTTGATGTTCTTGATTTCAGCCCTTGTACCGAATTCCTCTTGCCCTTTAGGCCGCACCGAGACATTGGCATCGCAACGGAACGAGCCTTCCTGCATATTGCCGTCGCAAATACCCAGGTAACGCACCAGCTCGTGAATTTTCCGCATATAAGCGACGGCTTCTTTCGCCGAACGCATTTCCGGCTCGGAGACAATTTCCAACAGCGGCGTACCGGCGCGGTTGAGGTCGATGCCGCTCATGCCGTGAAAGCTCTCGTGCAGCGATTTTCCGGCATCTTCTTCCAGATGGGCGCGGGTAATGCCGATGCGTTTGGTCGTGCCGTCCACATCGATATCCAAATGACCTTTGCCGACAATAGGCAATTCAAACTGGCTGATTTGGTAACCTTTAGGCAAATCGGGATAAAAGTAGTTTTTACGGGCGAAGACTGAATGCGGGGCAATTTCGGCTTCAATTGCCAAGCCGAATTTCACCGCCATCGAGACCGCTTGCCCGTTCAACACGGGCAGTACGCCGGGCAAGCCTAAATCAACTGCACAGGCTTGGGTGTTGGGTTCAGCACCATAAGCAGTCGCCGCACCGGAAAATATTTTGGATTGGGTCGCCAGTTGGGTATGGATTTCCAGCCCGATAACGGTTTCCCATTCGTGTTCTTGATGATGTCCCATGTGCTATTCCTATTCAAACCCTTTGGGAATCTGTTGATGCCAATCGGTGGCTTGCTGATATTGATGCGCGATGTTCAATAACTTGTCTTCCGCAAAATAATTACCAATCACTTGCAAGCCCACGGGTTTGCCTTCCGCAAAGCCAGCGGGAATGGACATGGCGGGCAAACCTGCCAAGTTGATGGCGATGGTATAAATGTCTGACAAGTACATTTCAATCGGGTTTCCAATCTTCTCGCCGATACCGAACGCCGTACTGGGCGTAACCGGCCCCATGATGACATCAACGTCAGCCAGGGATTTCTTGAAATCCTCACTGATTAGCCGCCGGATTTTTTGCGCCTTGATATAGTACGCATCGTAATAACCTGCCGATAAGGCGTAAGTGCCCATCAAGATGCGGCGTTTGACTTCCTTGCCGAAGCCTTCGCCACGGGAACGGGTGTATAAATCCGTCAAATCCTGTGGATTGGCGCAGCGATAACCAAACCGTACCCCATCGAAACGTGACAAGTTAGCGGAGCATTCGGCAGGTGCAATCACGTAATAGGCGGGTATCGCCAGTTTGAGGTTCGGCATGGAGACTTCTTTTACGGTCGCGCCCAGTTTTTGGTATTCCTTAATGGCTAGTTCGATAACTGCCGCCACGTTGCTATTTAAGCCATCCCCAAAAAATTCTTTTGGCAAACCGATTTTTAAGCCGTTAAGGTTGGCATTCAAGCCAGCTTGGTAATCCGGCACGGGTAAATCGACGCTGGTTGAGTCTTTCCCGTCAAAGCCGGCCATCGTTTGTAACAGGACGGCGCAATCCGCGGCACTACGCGCCATTGGCCCACCTTGATCTAAGCTGGACGCATAAGCGATCATGCCATAGCGGGACACGCGACCATACGTCGGTTTCAAGCCAGTAATGCCGCAATGTGCCGCTGGTTGCCGGATTGATCCGCCCGTATCCGTCCCCGTTGCACAAACGGCCAAGCGCGCTGCAACTGCGGCAGCCGAACCGCCCGACGAGCCACCGGGAACTGAATCCGTTTGCCAGGGATTCCTGACTGCGCCGTAATAGCTGGTTTCATTGGATGAACCCATCGCGAATTCGTCCATGTTGAGTTTGCCCAGCATAACCGCACCGGCGGCATTCAGTTTTTCTACGACTGTCGCATTATAAGGGGCGACAAAATTGTCCAGCATCTTGGAGCCGCAAGTAGTTTTTACGCCCTGCGTACAAAAAATATCTTTCTGGGCAATCGGGATGCCAGTCAGCAAGCTGGTATCGCCTTTGGCAATCCGCCCATCCGCTTGTTTTGCAGCATGCAAGGCAAGATCTTCAGTAACAGAGATAAAGCAATTTAATGATTGGTGCTGCTTGATACGTGTCAAAAACGATTGCGTCAATTCTACGCTGGAAAATTCGCCGGATCGTAAGCCTTCGGCTAACTCTTTGATTGATTTAGTATGCACGCGAGATCCTTTCACTCAATAACTTTAGGAACAAGATAAAGACCGTCCTCAATTTGGGGCGCAATAGCCTGAAAATTATTGCGATTATTATTCTCGGTAACTTCATCAGCCCGTAAGCGCTGGGTTTGATCCATAGGATGTGCCATCGGCAAAACGCCATCAGTATTGGTTTCACTCATTTGCGTCATAAGCTGCAACATGCCCGATAAATCTTTCGTGTATGATGCTATATTCTGTTGATTAATGCCAAGTCGCGCCAAATGGGCAATCTTCTTTACATCGTCTGCTGTTAAGGTCATTTTCTACCCTATTAAAACCAAAGTCGTAAACTATAATACTTTATAACTTGCCCGAATACCCGCTTGATTGATAAAGTATGACGGTTTAATTCCCCTTTTCTCTGGACTCAGGTAAAAAATGTTCAAAAGATTTCGCGGCCTTTTCTCAAACGATCTCTCGATTGATCTTGGTACCGCCAACACCCTTATATATATTCCCGGACAGGGCATAGTCCTTAACGAACCATCCGTGGTAGCCATCAAGGAAGACAAAGTACGCGGCACCAAAAGCATTGCTGCTGTAGGTACTGAGGCAAAAATGATGCTGGGGCGTACGCCAGGCAACATCACCGCCATTCGACCCTTAAAAGACGGCGTGATTGCCGACTTTGCCGTTACGGAAAGAATGCTGCGATATTTCATTGAAAAAGTCCACAAAAGCAAATTGTTACGTCCTAGTCCACGTATTTTGATCTGTGTACCCTGTGGATCAACCCAGGTCGAACGTCGCGCTATTAGGGAATCCGCATCAATGGCCGGTGCACGGGAAGTGTTTTTGATTGAAGAACCGATGTCTGCTGCGATTGGTGCGGGTTTGCCTGTCGATGAACCCAGCGGTTCGATGGTGTTGGATATTGGTGGTGGTACATCCGAAGTTGCCATCATCTCAATCAACGGCATCGTTTATTCCAACTCAGTCCGCATCGGTGGCGACCGCTTTGATGAAGCTATCATCAATTATGTCCGCAGGAATTACGGCACGTTAATCGGTGAAGCAACCGCCGAAAAAATTAAAATTGAAATTGGCACGGCGTATCCTGGCAGTGAAGTCAGGGAAATCGAAGTCAGGGGCCGTAATCTGGCAGAAGGCGTACCACGCAGCTTTGCATTAAACAGCAACGAAATCCTTGAAGCCTTGCAAGATCCCTTAGCAGGCATCATTAGCGCCGTAAAATTTGCGCTGGAGCAAACGCCGCCTGAACTGGGTTCTGATGTCGCCAGCCGTGGTATTTATTTGACTGGGGGTGGTGCTTTGTTAAAAGACATTGACCGCCTGATTACCGAAGAAACCGGCTTACCGGTACATATCGCCGATGACCCCTTGACCTGTGTGGCGAGAGGAGGTGGTATGGTGTTAGAAATGATTGATAAAAAAGGCATGTCTGCTTATTCCTTTGAATAGGCTGTTTATCTGACAAAAGACTTATACTATGGGTGGTCGCTGAAACTATTTTGACCGCCCACATGCTTTGGGTAAAGTAATAACGTTCGCCTTTGCCGCCCACTTTTAAACTGATAAGAGACCTCCGCTATAAAACTGTTATTTGCCGAAGGCCCATCAATCCATGTGCGTCTGTTCATCGCAGTCGTGGTCTCAATCGCGCTATTGATGGTTGAACATATCAGTCCACGTCTGGATCCGGTTCGCGCTGCGCTATCCTTGCTTGTCGATCCCATTAAATATCTCGTTGATCTGCCTTCGGAAACCGCGAATCGAATCAGTAATTCATTCAGCACGAATGCGACTTTAAAGGAAGATAACAAAAAACTGCGTAACACGCAGCTCCTCAACCAAATCCGTCTGCTCAAATTTGAAGCGTTGGAACAAGAAAATATCCGGCTACGTGCCTTACTGGAAAATTCTTTTAAGCTGGGTGAGCAAGTGTTAGTCACTGAGTTGTTATCAGTCAATATCGTTCCTCCTTACGAAAATATCGTGGTGGTTAACAAAGGTACCCGTTTTGGTGTACATACCCAACAGGCCGTGGTTGATGCCAACGGTATCGTGGGACAGGTTTTTCGGGCCTTACCTAACAGCTCAGAAATCATGCTAATCACTGACCCAAATCATGCCATCCCGGTACAGGTCAATCGTAATGGACTACTGACTATTGCGGTTGGCAGTGGCGAATTAAATCGGCTTAAATTGCCGTTTTTACCGGATAATGCTGATGTTCGCCCTGGGGATTTATTAATCACATCGGGTTTAGGCGGAACGTTTCCGCAAGGCTATCCAGTTGCGGTAGTTGATACCTTCACGCCACCTGCCAGCCAGCAGATTACCGCAACGCCAAAAGCATTACTTGATCGCAATAGGGAGTTGATGATTGTATGGAGCGACAAAGAACCGGTTTCCCTTGCGCCTATGCAAGCACCCTCGCAAACTGGTGTAGAGGAGAATACCCATGAATAACAGTTATGGCTTTGGTCGTATTATCTTCACTCTCGTACTGGCAATGTGCTTAAAAATAGCACCATTACCTGCGATGTTTGCTGTTTATAACCCAGACTGGGTGCTGTTGACGCTCATCTACTGGTCACTTGCCGTGCCTGAACGCGTCGGTGTTTTTCACGCCTGGACATTCGGCTTGCTTACCGATGTATTGACTGGGCGACTATTTGGTCAATATGCCTTGGCTTATGCGTTAGTGATCTACCTTTGTTTGTCGTTGCACAGGCGGTTGCGCCAATTACCGTTTATTCAACAAGCACTATTCATCTTTTTTTGTTTATTGTTATCGCAACTGCTGCTCTTTTTCATCAAAAACATTCAAGATACCGCACAGTTAAAGCCCACTTTTTGGTTGCCTGTTTTTGTTGGCACACTCTGCTGGCCCTTGGTTTATACCGTATTACGTTTTGTCCGCTTAGCAAAACCCATCAAAACCGATTAATTTGCGCTGGACACCTTTTCGATGCCCCGTAATTTAACCTATAAAGACAACCCAGAAGAAAGCTATCAGTTTCTGGCGCGCATCATCTCTGCTTTTATTATTATCCTGTTATTGACGGCTGGTCTTGTTATTCGGCTGGTTTATCTGCAAGTCGCCGGTCATCAGCATTATGCGACCTTAGCTAAAGAAAACAGCATCAAAATCGAGCCCACTGTCCCTTCACGAGGCATTATCTACGACAAACGCGGCAATATTCTTGCAGAAAACACTCAAACGTACACCCTGGAACTTATTCCAGAACAAATCAGCGATTTGGATGACACGTTGATAAAGTTGAAAACTCTGCTTGACATTCCTGGTGAAAAAATAGAGCAGTTTCAAAAGCTTAGGAAAAGACAAAAGCATTTTACGAGCATTCCTCTGCTGACCAACATGACTGACGAAGAAGTGGCAAAATTTGCAGTCGTTAGACCTTTTTATCATGGCACTGATGTCCAAGTTCGCCAGTCGAGAAACTATCCGTATGGTGAGTTGGCCGCCCATGTGGTTGGTTATGTCGGACGTATTAACGAAGAGGACATGAAAGAATTACCACTCGCTGAATACCGAGGCTCCACGTTTATCGGCAAATTGGGAATAGAAAGTGCTTATGAATCAGTGCTGCACGGGACTACAGGCTATTCAGAAATAGAAGTCAATGTCCAAGGTCGCCCATTAAAAACACTTAAGGAAGTCGATCCAGTAGCTGGAGCTAATCTCCATTTGAGCTTAGACATAGAATTGCAAAAGACTGCATACGATGCGCTAGAAAAGTACAATGGCGCGGTTGTCGCTATCGAAATCGAGACAGGGGGCGTGTTGACTTTCGTCAGTCGGCCAGGTTTTGATCCTAATCCCTTTGTGGTTGGAATTAGCAATAGTGCTTATCAAGCCTTGAATGCCTCACCCGACCAGCCTCTGTATAATCGCGCTTTACGTGGCTTATATCCGCCCGGCTCAACCATCAAACCGTTTATGGCATTGGCGGGGCTGGAATATGATGCAGTCGGCGCAAGGCAGCAACTTTTTTGCCCTGGCTATTACCAGTTACCCAATGACAGCCACCATTATCGGGACTGGCGGAAAGGCGGTCATGGTTCGGTCAATGTCAGCGAGGGCATCACCCAGTCTTGTGATGTCTATTTTTATCGCTTGGCAGGCATATTAGGTATAGACCGTATTCACAGTTTTTTGCAACAATTTGGTTTTGGCGAAAAAACAGGTATCGACTTGATGGGAGAAAAAGCGGGATTATTGCCTTCTAGGGAATGGAAAATGGCAAAAAAAGGTCAAGCCTGGTTTCCAGGTGAAACGGTCATTACAGGTATTGGACAAGGTTATCATCAAGTTACGCCACTACAGCTTGCTAAAGCCACTGCCACTTTAGCGAATAATGGTAAAGTTGTGACACCACATTTGGTTGATAAGCTGGTTGCAGAGTCCACCCGCAGTCCCAGTGCAAGCATTCCAAAATCCACTATTGCGTTAAAATCCGCTAATATTAAGACCATCATTGCTGCGATGGTGAATGTCGTCCACAGTAATCGAGGGACTGCTAGAAGCATAGGGCTAGATATTAACTATCAAATCGCCGGTAAAACCGGCACCGCGCAAGTGATTAACATCAAGCAAAATGCCAGTTATAACGAACATCAAATCGATTTTAAACAACGCGATCATGCCTTGTTTATATCGTTCGCACCTGCCGATAACCCAAAGATTGCCGTTGCGGTGATTGCCGAAAATGGCGGTCATGGTGGATCGGTAGCAGCACCCATTGCCGCCAAGGTTATCAAACAATATTTGCGCGATAAGCAAAATGCACAGCCATGAACAGTGAGTCCCGCCGTGAACAATTCCATACGCCCACGCTCACCGAGCGCATACTCGGCAAGCTGCATATTGATATTCCTTTATTTATCATCCTGCTGCTAATTTCATTACTGAGTTTTATCATACTTTACAGTGCCGGAAGTCAGGAAATAGGGCTATTGGTACGACAAGCTTTTCGAGTTGGTTTGGCTTACTTACTGATGACAGTGCTGGCACACATTAATCCTTATCAATTCAAACGTTATTCAGCACTGCTATTTGGTATGGGTATTGCTTTGCTTGTTGCTGTATTGATTATGGGACATATCGGCAAGGGTGCACAACGCTGGCTAGATCTTGGTGTTTTTCGTTTTCAACCGTCGGAAATGATAAAAATCACCACCCCTATGATGATCGCTTGGTATCTTGCCGACCATGCGTTGCCCATAAAACCGCAACAACTCTTGATCTCAGGTATCTTAATCCTGATACCTACGCTATTAATAGCCAAACAACCTGATTTAGGTACGGCGATCTTGGTCGCGAGTTCTGGCGCGGCGGTGTTATTTTTTGCAGGATTATCCTGGCGCTTTATTTTGGCTATTATTGCCTCGCTGTCAGCATTAGCACCCATTGTCTGGCATTATTTTCTTCATGATTACCAGCGCGCCCGCATCATCACGCTTTTAGACCCAGAAGCCGATCCCTTGGGCAGGGGCTACCATATTATTCAATCTAAAATTGCCATAGGCTCAGGCGGCATCTACGGTAAAGGTTGGTTGGGCAGCAAACAGTCGGAGCTGGAATTTCTACCGGAAAGCTCGACCGATTTCATTTTTGCTGTATTTGCCGAAGAGTTCGGGCTGTTTGGCTGTCTCGGACTTATCGCGCTCTATCTTTTGGTTATTGGTCGTTGCCTATATATAGCATCACAAGCCCAAGATACCTACAGTCGCTTGTTAGCGGGCAGTCTGGCGTTCACCTTTTTTGTCTATGTATTCGTCAATATAGGCATGGTTATTGGAGTTCTACCCGTTGTTGGTGTACCTTTACCTATGATTAGCTATGGTGGTACCTCGGTTGTTACCTTATTGGCGGGTTTTGGTATTCTGATGTCTATCCATACCCATAAGAAACTTATTCCTCATTAATGGCATGAAATTTAAAGGATTTTTAGTTAAATTAGAGCTAATTTCCGCTTGTTTTGTACTATTGTCTTGTACCAATCCAGTCAAAAATCAGGAAACGGTTGACGGTTTTATCAGACAAATGGTGACTAAGCATCAATTTAATGAAACTGAACTTGTAGAATTATTCAAGCAGGTTGAACTGAAAGCTGAGATTATCCAAAAAATCTCAAAGCCCTCAGAAGCTATGCCTTGGTACAAATACCGCAAAATATTCCTGAAACAACCCCGAATTAAGGCGGGAGTGCAATTCTGGCACGAAAACGCCGAAACCTTGGCGGCAGTCGAAAAACATACCGGCGTATCTGCGGCAATTATCGTCGCCATTATCGGCGTTGAAACGCAATATGGGCAGCATACCGGTAATTATCGGGTGATTGATGCCTTATCCACACTTACCTTTGCATATCCACCCCGTAGCCAATTTTTTCGTAGCGAATTGGAAAATTTTTTATTACTTTGTAAAGAAGAACATATCGATCCCTTAATACCCACAGGTTCTTATGCAGGCGCAATGGGAATACCACAATTTATGCCGAGTAGCTATCGTAATTACTCCATTGATTTTAATGGAGATAACCGTCGAGATATTTGGCATAACTCAAAAGATGTCATTGCCAGTATTGCCAATTATTTTGCTAAACACGGTTGGCAATCAGGTCAAGCTATCGCCTTTCCATTGGGAGTAAGTAGTCAAAAAACGCACCAAAAGCTTTCCTTTCTTAAGGAAGATTTAAGATTAATCAAGTCTAATCGAACAAACCCAAACATAAGTACACCTTTACTTTCAACCAAAAAAGCGAAAATTATCGCTTTTGAACAAGAGAACGGCGAAGAATTATGGGCAACATCAAACAATTTTTATGTGATTACCCGCTACAACCACAGTCCTCTCTATGCAATGGCTGTTTATCAGTTAAGCCTTGCCATTTCTAATTCAAGAGTTTCCCTCCCATATGAACAAAATCATAACCTTACCACTCGTCCTGGTACTTAGTAGTTGTTCCAGTAATCAGATAAAAACCAGTGAAACCCCAGTACCAACACCGTTTATCTCCCACCAAGCTTCACCGCCCAAAGCCGCTTTGGTAGCCCTTGAATTGCCTAACCAAACAAAATACCAAGCCAGACATCACTCAATTATCGAGTTGAGCAAGAATTCTCCACTGGATGCGAGAGATGTCGATAACAGTACTGAAACCGCGCAAAAAGAAAGCTGGTTGCCACGAATTGCCCGTTATCTCAAAAAAGGCGTTGCTTCTTGGTATGGACCTGGATTTCAAGGCAAAAAAACGGCAACTGGCGAAATATTCGATATGTATGAGATGACTGCCGCTCATAAAACCTTACCTATTCCGTCTTACGCCCAAGTAACTAACCTGGAAAATAACAAAACCGTGGTCGTTCGCATAAACGACAGAGGACCTTTCGTAGGCAATAGACTGTTGGATTTATCCTATGCTGCCGCCAAAAAAATAGGTATTCAAAGCGAGGGAACTGGGAAAGTAGAAATCAAAGCTATCTCACAAATGCAAGCTCTGCCGCAAATCCAGAAAGCCGCCGAAAGTCAAAATAAAAAAGTGTATTTTCAAGTCGGTAGTTTTGGTAGCGAAAGCAAGGCACTAAAATTGCAGGATAAAATTTCCGCACATAATATGCCAGAACCCATCATCCACGCTACAAAGCACAGAAAAAACACCTTGTATAAAGTCCAAATGGGACCTATCAAATCCACACAAAATGCTGAAATACTAAGTGACCAATTGGCAAAAATCGGTATTAAAGACCCTCAGATAGTCACTGCAAGCAGACAAAATTAGATTAACGCATGGTATAATTAGGCATCGTTTTTACCGAAACCATGCTTAATACATGACTTATCTGAAAAGTTTTCTCACTTATCGCATTTTATTTCTATTTCTATTTCTATTCTTTACCTTTGTAAAGGTCAACGCCGAAGAAGCTGAAATACTCACGCCTTCTGCGCCCACCATTGCCGCCAGCAGTTACATTCTGCAAGATTACAATACCGGCAAAGTCCTCGCAGAAAACAATGCAGATGCAAAACTGGCTCCCGCCAGTCTTACCAAAATCCTGACGGTTTACGTTGTTTTCAAAGAAATCAAAAACGGTCACTTACATCTGGAAGATTTGGTAACTATCAGCCAGAATGCTTGGAAAACCAGCGGTTCAAAGATGTTTGTTAAGGTCAACGATCAAGTTAAGGTTGTAGACTTGCTTAAAGGTGTCATTATCCAATCTGGCAATGATGCCAGCGTCGCATTAGCAGAGCATGTGGCAGGTAACGAAGCCACTTTTGCAGAATTGATGAACCAACACGCTACCCGTTTGGGTATGACCAATAGTCATTTCGAAAACAGCGACGGTCTTCCCGGCGAGAAACATTACACCTCCGCACGGGATCTCGGCATACTCACCACAGCACTAATCAAAGAATTTCCTGAGTTCTACCCCTGGTTTTCGCAAAAAGAATTCACCTACAACAAAATTACCCAGCAAAATCGTAACATGCTGTTGGGGCGTGATGACTCGGTAGATGGCGTAAAAACCGGACATACTGAGGAAGCGGGTTATTGCTTGGTTGCTTCTGCGTTACGTAGCGGAATGCGCCTAATTTCGATAGTCATGGGTACCGAAAGCATGGTTGCACGGGCTAACGAAAACCAAACTCTACTTAATTACGGATTTCGTTTTTTTGAATCGCATCGTCTTTACGAGGGCAGAAAATCAATAAACGAAGCCAGAATCTGGAAAGGTGCTACTGAAAATATAGCATTGGGTTTGGCTGAGGATCTTTACGTCACCATTCCGCGTCGCCGTTATAATGAATTGAAAGCCTCTATTAATGTTGATAAACAGATTATTGCGCCCGTAAAAGCAGGTGATAAATTAGGCTCAGTGACTGTCAAGCTTAAAGATGAGTTACTGACTACCAAAGACTTAATCGCACTTAATGAAGTCGAAAAAGGCGGCATATTCAGACGGCTTTATGATAGCGTGCTAATGATGATAAAGAAAAACAATGGGTAATGAAATCGTTTACCTAAATGGTCAATACTTACCGTTAGCTGATGCCAAAATCTCGGTTATGGACAGGGGTTTTTTGTTTGGTGATGGTGTTTATGAGGTCATCCCAGCCTATTTCGGGCATTTATTCCGTCTTGAAGATCACCTGGAACGCCTTGATAACAGCTTAAAATCCATCCGCTTGCAGAATCCACATAGCCATGAGCAATGGCGCAACTTACTTGCCCCATTGCTTAAGCATGGCGAAGATCAATCCGTTTATCTCCAGATTACCCGTGGTGTTGCGCCCAAAAGAGACCATGCGTTTCCCCAACATGTCACGGCTACCGTGTTTGCGATGGTGTCCGGCATTACTCCGCACGCTGATCCAGATAACGGTGTCAAAGCACTCAGCATGGAAGATAGCCGTTGGAAGCTGTGCCATACCAAGGCAATCACCTTATTAGCCAACGTTCTGCTTAGGCAGGAAGCCATAGACCATGACTGCGCTGAGGCAATCTTATTCAAAGACGGATATTTGACTGAAGGTGCAGCCAGCAATGTGTTTGTCGTAATCGGCGGTGTGTTGATGACACCACCTAAAAGTCCTGCAATTTTGCCAGGAATAACGCGAGATGTAATTTTAGAGATCGCCAGAAAAAATAACATTCCTTGCCGCGAACAGGCCATTTCTATGGATGATTTAAAGAAAGCGGACGAAATATGGATAACCAGCTCCACCCGCGAAATCATCCCTGTAGTTGAACTGGATTCTGAAAAGATTGCAGACGGCAAACCAGGGTCGCTTTGGAAAATGTTTTACAAACTTTTCCAGGAACACAAAAAGTCTTTACGGTGAGCGAGGAAACCAATTTTGAATTTCCTTGCCAGTTTGCCATTAAAGCAATGGGCAAAAGTGATTTTGAGTTTGATTTACTGGTCATTGAAATTGTCCGTCGTCACGTACCCGATAACGAAAAGGCAGTAACTACCAGACCGAGTAAAGATGGCAATTATCTGGCGGTAACTGTCCTGATAGAAGCGTCCAGTAAACAACAACTGGATGCAATCTATCAAGATTTAACAGATCATCCGCTGGTTTTAATGGCTTTGTAAAGACACGTAACAGCTTTCTACTCCCAGCTTGATAATTGAACTGAAACCCTTCGATACACTCAGGAAAGTTCTGTCGAAGCTCTTTGGCCTTTAGGCAAAACCATTGATAATCCGTGAACTTGGCTTGCAACCTTACGAAACCATCTGGCAAGATATGCAGCAATTCACCCAAAAACGCACGGACGAAACAAACGATGAAGTCTGGATTTTGGAACACCTACCCGTTTACACTTTGGGGTTGAATGGTAAAACGGAACACCTGTTGAACCCTGGCGACATACCTGTCATCCAGTGCGACAGGGGCGGACAAGTGACCTACCATGGGCCAGGACAATTGGTGGTTTATACCTTACTCGACATCAAGCGTTTGAAACTTGGAATACGGCAATTAGTGACGCTTTTGGAGCAGGCTATGATTACAACCTTAGCGCAATTCGACATAGCCGCCGTTGCCAAACCCGAAGCACCAGGCGTTTACGTCAATGACAAAAAAATCGGTTCCATCGGCATACGCATCAAAAACAACGCGAGTTATCATGGCATAAGTCTAAACAATAACATGGACTTATCACCATTCAATCATATCAATACTTGTGGTTTTAAGGATTTACGAGTAACACAATTGGCGGATTTTGGTGTTAATATCAGCACGGCTGATCTTGCCATTCCTGTGGTTAATGCGATTAACACATCACTTAAGCTATGAATAATCAAGCACCTTCGCGGTTCACACCCGAATCGCACCAACGCAATGCGGAAAAATTGGCGCGTATTCCGATCAAAGTCGAGCAGCCCGAAACAGTTTTACGTAAACCGGACTGGATACGCATCAAAATAACCGCCAGCGACGAAATCACCCGCGTCAAACAACTGCTCCGCGAACATAAGTTGCATACCGTCTGCGAAGAAGCCGCCTGTCCCAATTTAGCGGAATGCTTTCAGCACGGCACGGCAACCTTCATGATTATGGGCGACCTGTGTACCCGCCGCTGCCCATTTTGCGATGTCGCACACGGCAAACCACTACCGCTTGATAAGGAAGAGCCGCAGCATTTGGCGAATGCCATAAAAGCGATGGCACTCAAATACGTCGTCATTACCTCGGTTGATCGGGATGATTTACGCGACGGCGGGGCAGGGCATTTTGCCGATTGCATCAAGCAAATTCGTCAACAAACACCTGGCACTAAAATAGAAATCCTGGTACCTGACTTTCGTGGACGCATCGACAAAGCGGTTGCTATCCTGGCAAATGAGCCGTGCGATGTATTCAACCACAACCTGGAAACCGTACCCAGACTGTATAAACAAGTCCGTCCAGGTTCCGATTACCAAGGCTCGTTGAATCTGCTCAAGCAATTTCACGAAGTCCAACCAACTGTTCCCACCAAATCTGGTTTGATGTTGGGAGTAGGAGAAGGAAAAACAGAAGTCCACCAAGTCATGCAGGATTTGCTGGCACATGGCTGCTCCATGTTGACCTTGGGGCAATACTTACAACCCAGCAAAGCCCATCTCCCCGTCAAAGCCTACATTACCCCCGCCGAGTTTGACGAATACGGCAAGATTGCAAAGGCAATGGGTTTTAAACAAGTCGCCAGTGCGCCGATGGTGCGGTCATCCTATCATGCTGATTTGCAAGCAAAAGGAGTTGTTGGTTAATGATAATTCCAATGACAGATTGAACCTACATCGCTAAACATTACAGATTACGCGCAATTTCAGGGAAAATTTCAGATACCGTTTGTTCTAGTTTGATCGGCGTTATTAAGTTATCTTCATTCAATGAATTGCCGCTATTATGTCTCTGACGCACATGACAACTGACTAAATTTATGCTGTCATGTGCGAATGGCTTCTAATCTCGGTATTAAATTAAATAGACTCATCAAAGAACATGCGTATGTAGGTGGATCCCTACTCCGACTGCAAAAGAAAGCTGAAGATCTGCGGGTTGAGTATGAAGCTGCGGTAACTGCCGTTAACGAGGCTAACGATTACCGGGAAGTGCTGGGGAAAAAGATTGAGGAATTATCAGCTATCAATCTTGATGACATACGCAAGATTAAAGAAACACCTCGTAAGACAGACCAACCGCTAGGTTCGCTTACACGTGAATTGATTAGAGTGCTGAAAAGTATTGATGGACCAATTACAACAGGTGAATTGGTTCAGTACATAGTCAAGTTATATGGCTATCCTTACAATACCCTAGCTGAACGTCGGGCGACTCGCAATGCAATTACAGGGCCTCTCAATTTATTTAGTAAACGGGGTGCTGTGATTCGCATGCCTTGCCTAGAAGGATCTCAGCAAGGGCGTTGGCAATGGGTTCATCATGCTACTGACAATCAACCCTGAAACAGCAATTCAACTTTGCGTTTATTCCCTCGGCAATAATTAGACCAGTCCGGTGAAACTCCTGAACTAAATACGCACCTCACTAGCATTTGTAATTGATTGCTTGTATTACGTCTTCTCACATCCTCACGCCAGGCAATCTCAGCAGAGTAATCCAGCATATACCTGGGGGTGATGCGATGATAAATGCCGAT
The DNA here is from genome assembly GCA_945861705.1 of Methylomagnum ishizawai. Classification (GTDB taxonomy): domain Bacteria; phylum Pseudomonadota; class Gammaproteobacteria; order Methylococcales; family Methylomonadaceae; genus Methyloglobulus. The sequence continues at coordinate 20,055 of CAMAVM010000019.1, forward strand.
ACACGCACGACGCATCCTGGAAAAGAATGACTCCGCCTGATTCTGATTAACACCCGTATCCGTAGAGAATTCCTTAGAGTGATTGACCGTCTCATGGCCGTATCCCTGATACTTTAAGTTACCGTAAGCAGTGAGTTCATCACTTCTGATTATCGAATTCTTTGCCACGTGCTTATGCACTAATGCCTCAATATCTGTTGTGTTTTCTGATCGACAGACCGCCACGATTGTTCTGGTTGCACCCATGCCCCTTTCTTTACCGGTATGTGGGTTGAAGTTCCCTGACTTTTGCGAAGACGTTTCCCGTAGCGCGATCACGATGCGTCGATTTGGATGATGAGGGAATTCATGGGATTTAATTTTGTCGCGTTGTTGAGTGCTGTATTTGGCCGGCACCTGAGTTTTATCTTTAGGCAGCATCACAGGTTTAGTGAGGGTGCGACCTTTACGCTTCTTACCCGAGAAGTGACCTCCATCAATTTCCACTACACCACTGAGTTGCGCAGTAGGCATATCCATCATGATAGCTTCTCGCATCTTGTGTAATAGCGTGAATGATGTCCGATACTGTCCACCAATAATACGCCGTAGGGCTAAGGCTGCCAGGCCTTTGTGGTTGATGATGAAAGCGAAGATAGCAATGAGTAGCTTGCGACAGCTAATTTTATGGTCGGCAAACGGTGTGCCTGATGTAACGGAAAAGGTGTGGTAACAATGCTTGCAGCGCCATTGTTTACGTGTGCGTATGTTGTGATGGCTATCCACGACAGCACAACTGGGGCAGACCTGCTTATCAGCACTTCCCCATCGTATTTGGGCTAGGAGTAAGCGTGATTGTTCATCGCTTAGGATCGTTACAGCTTCCAGTGTAAGTGGAATGGCTTCTGGTTTTAACAAAAAGTGTGCGGCCATAAAGAGGAGGAGGTGCAATGACTGAATGACAGTAATTCTACCCAAAACCCAGCTACCATTCAATCATTATTTCCCAATTAAATCAATGGCATACGTATGTTCTGGTGCTGATATGTTTATATGAAAACGGTAAGAGTTAGTTGCCTATACTAAGTAGGATCCAGTCGGATCCTACTTAGTAAGAATATGGCTTACAGGAACTTAATTAATTTTTATAAGAGGTATATAGCATGCTAGGTTTAAAAGAAATAAAAGGATGGTATTCGCAACTACAAGATGATTGTGACGACCCTTGGGTGCAGGTGCTCGCGATCCCAGCTATCGCCGTATGGTCTACTAGTAGTGTAGTTATTGGTCTAGGTGTGTGGTGGTGGTCAATACCAATTACATCAGGAATACGATGGGTTTTGATCGGTGGCGCAGTAAGCCTAGTAATGCTAGGTCTTAAGCAGTGGGTTAAATTAGTGAGTACATTTGTACATTTAACTAAATCCTGGAAGGAGCGAATCACCTTGGGTTTGGCGGTATACTGCGTCTACTCGTTAGGCGGATCGCTGAGTTCTTTGCAGGACGCAAAGCAGTTTATAGAAAATGTAGATAAGACTACCACTGGTTTGGAATTGGATATTACCATACCGCATCATGTGGGCGTGTGTTGCAATGACATGTAATGCGGTATGGGTTAATCGTAAAGCATTATGGCAGAGTGTTATTAATTGTATTTACGATAATATACGGGATTGCTGGAGGGGGGGCTAATCGTAAAGCCTTGTGGTGGCAGTTTAAAACCATGTCTTCGGGGCAGCAAGTTCTCATTTTGTTTGATGCTATTTTTGTGATCCAGTTTTCCGTTATTCGGAAGCAATCTTCATGACAAAAGGCCCTGAATCGAATAATCCGATTTCACTATTACTCATGTTGAGCGACGAGCCTTCCGAAGTTTTAATCTGGAGACTGATGCCAGTACTGGCATCCGCGAATGTGGCTGATGTTGCAAAAGGGGTTGAGGCAAGAATCCGGGTGATAGTTCCAAAACTGTCGTTAGCCGCGCCACTGGCCAGCTTAAGATCGGAAGTTGCTAAGACAGCGCTCATCGTGCCACCCGGAACGGAAGCTGTTGCCGTGTAAGAGACAGATTGGCCACCAAAGTTATTCTGGTTGATGGTGGTTGTTCCTAATGTTGCACCTAGTGTTGAAGCACAACCTACTGCCCCCGAATTGTTGCTTGCTGTCCTACTGTATGCAGTATGCGTCTTCGACCAGCATACCGCCCCAGAAGTTTCACCCGCAGCCCCACCAGTTGCTGTGCGCGATCCAGAGAAGGTTATATTTGAACGAATTTTGAAGACTGGGGCGATGACCGCATACGCGTGGGAGTAGGCGCCATTGGGCGGGCGTGTAAACGTGCCGCTCGGCGCGGTACCCACACCGTCGGTGATGGTGACCTCCGTGCCGGTGGTGCTTTCAAAAACGGTGCTGCACATCGAAAGGTCAGCTGCCGTTGAGGTATTTGGGGGCAAAGTTGGTTCAGAAGTACAAAGTCCGATTTTGTAGATCGTCATGGTATAGTTGGTGGGTTCGTGTCCGCACCATTCGGTATCCGTAATTTGCCCTGAACCATTAACGCTACAGGCCGCAGACCATGCTAAGTTTGGGACAATCCAACCAGCGAATAAAATAAGCATGAAAAAAAGTCTATTATTCATTTTTAATATCCCACAACATTAACAGTGAATGATGTATTTCTACTCTGCTTTACAATTAAATTCTCTCGCCTAACCTTGTCATAACGCTTACTCTCCATCGAGCTTAGGGAATATGCATTTTGACTTAATAAAGGTTTAACTTCTTGTGGTTTCATTATACTCATTAGGTTATAACTGATTTTCAGGAAGTCTTCGCTAGGCAAATTGTTAAAGTTTCTATGCCCAATCTCAATTGACAAACCCTGAAGAAGGGGAACTTGCGCACGCAGTGAAATATCATTACCCTTTAAATCGGCAGCGCCATTATAAGCATTCCAAATAAAACCTCTGGCATATAACTTAGTCCAGTTCATATAAGGCAGGGGGACACCAGCTTCTACGTCCGTTCCACCCAAGGCATGCTCTTGTAAGTTATTGGCACCGTTTTTCCATCCCGATGCTGCCCAGTAATGATTGAAATTGACTTCACCGACAGTGCTTCTTGCCTCAAGCCCGACACTTGCTCGACCATGATCATAAGGAAATTCATGGTCATAAAAAGCATTAGCACCTAGAAGTAATTTGTTATCCAATTCCAATCGACGATAGCCCAACCCCATATTTACCGTTGTACGATTGTCTCGGTGATAAACACTATTTTGCGTGAAGAATGTGTTTTTTATATCATCTGGATTTGATAAGGGCGCTAGGATTAGCAGACTGGATGTTGGTTTATTACTTTCAAATAAATCTAATGAGACTTCAACAGTAGGAAAGTATTTCTCAAGAAAAGATTTTGTTACGCCTGCCGCACCTGAGTTAATTGAAGATATCGCTTCTGCTTTCAAGCCGTCCATATCATTTTGTGCAATCTTGGTACCCAAACTCAACAGTCGTTGTTGCTCGTTATCTAAAGATGGCTTTATCGCGCTGGGTGAATTTTCATCAGCTGCTAGCACTACATGATGGAATTGAAATACAGAAATAATTAGTAATAAATTTGTAATTTTCATATTTATCATTTTCCTTAGCGTATAAGGCGATCACCGTCATTTAGAATAATTGAAGCTTTAGTGGTGCATAGTTATTTATGCTCCATAATACCATAGTTAATTTATGGTTATTACAAACAACATGAAGTAATTGAATTACTCTCAACGGCAACAAGTTTAAGGGTGCCGCTAAGTTTAATGATGGCAGTATGATTTAAGTAGTCCTTCGGAGCTGATTTTTTCCATTTATAGCCCTATCAATCTCAAGCTGCTACCGGGGCAGGGTGTGGTATATCTCTATGATTTATATCATTTTGTGCATCAGATACATAATAGCGTGAATTGCAATGCCAATTTTCCAGCTTGTTTGCTGGGCTTTTCTGTCCATAAGGCTAACAGTCCGTGTTTTGTAACAACTAATCTGGGGTGAGTTGCGGCATTGTTTGCAGTGGTTAATCGTGTTGCGGGTGACCAAGTTAATCCGTCATCCTCGGATTTTGCGTAAAAAATGCTGGCTCCATCAGGTTCCATTTCATCCCACAAAGCGACAAGGTTTCCATCAAACGCAGCAATATCGCCATGAATAGCCGTGTTACCGATCTTTTTCGGGATTGACCAGTTTGTGCCGTTATTTTTGGAGATCAAGTGATATAAGCCCGATTTCTCCTCCGCACCTGTCCACACTAAGCCATGTAGTTGCCTTGTATTGTTGGATCCCGTGTATGCCAAAGCACCGCCCACATGAGGGCAGCCATCAAACTTCCAATCAAACTCACCTACCGTACTAATATGTCGCCAAGTTTTGCCGTCATCGTAAGATTGCAGCAGAGCCATATCGCGGGGTTTCATATCACGGTAGAGTATGTTCAGATCCCCTTCTGGTGACAAAGCAAGTGTATTCCAGCAACAAGAGCAAGTTGAATCATCTAACGTTGTTGCTAGTCCCCAATGCTTGCCCCAATCAACGGATCGGGAGTAACGCAGGCTTTGGTAGCCATTTTCTTCGGGATCTTCCAACCAAACAGCATGAAACACTCCATGCTGGTCGGCAATCAGGTCGATGTGAGATTGGTCGCCCTCATTGTTAATCGCCGGATTAGCGCCTTGCTGCCAGGTTTTGCCGTTATCTTCGGAATAAGCACTTGCCATAGAACCCATGCTGGGCAGTTCGCCCTTGGTTTGCCAGACGGCAAGCAGGTGATTACCTTTGGCGGCAAGCTGAACATCATTGCCACGGCTGTTTATGCTTGCAGGAAGATTGCTTAGGGCTACTGGCGTTAACCAATTTTGACCACCATCCTCAGAACGTGTGTAATTTAGCTTGATTTGCTTATCTTTGGCGGAAACTTTGCCGCCTGCAATAACATGGATAATGTCATCGTCCACGTAAACATCAAACGTGGAAATGTCGTATAGCCCGAAGGTTGATGTTGAATAAGATGTTATTGTTGTTGATTCGGCTGTTACTTTTTTGGGTTCAGCAGTGCTTAAAAGTGGCTCAGAGGAGCAACCAATGAGAGCTAAGGAAGCGAGATACATCAATAAAGCGGGAAAAGACGTTGTTTTTTGGAAGGATATCCGAAGGAAGTCAAAGTAGGCTGAGTTAGTGCAACGTAACCCAGCAATTCGTTGAAAAAGTTGGGTTACGCTACTGAGACTGTGAAAGTATTGTAAAAATGTGCAGAAAATCATAGTTATATTTTTACACGACTTTGATGTTAACAATGTGGTGTGGGCGTAAAGCTAGGTTTGTACCCCCAATATTTAATTCTTTCACAGTCTCTGCCCCAACCCATAAGTGTAAAAACTGCTGAGGGCATAGTGGTTCAATTGAGGGTTTTCTTGAAGTAAGTTTCATAATCTTTTTGAGACAAAACCCCGCTGATACCTTCCCGCTCATGCTTTTTGTTGAGGAAATAAGTGCGTGGCATTTCCCCATACCATTTTGGATCAATCTCGTAACGCAGTTTTTGTGGGTTTTCGTCGGCAAACAGCCAGTTTTCAAGTCCGGTTAGTTCGTTTTTCGCCAGTATTTTCTGAATATCATCAGTCGCCGTTACATCGTCAGTTGCCAGCATAATCATATTGATGTTCGGGTTGGCCTTGTGCAACTTGTTCAATAAGGCCATATCTTTAAGGCAGGATGAACAGGTAATCGACCAGATCACCAGCATAAAAGGCTTATTGGCATTGCTATCCAGTAGTTGTTGATAACTGCCTGGGACAAAGGGTTTTAAGGTTGCTTGATCGGCACGGCTAGGTAGTGCAATGGAGCATATCAAAAGAAAATGGCAAATAATAAGAACCCTGCGTGGCATGAACGTATCTCTGAGTAATTTATGTTGGGTGGGGGATAGTTTACTGTTGATGGAGGGTAAAGCAAAATATTTCAGGCTCAAGGCTCAAGGCTCAAGGCTCAAGGCTCAAGGCTCAAGTAAGGCGGCTGTTGAAAGATTCAAAAGGTATCTTGCTAATCAGGAAAGGCATTGCGGATTAATGAGAACAAAGTAACTTTAGAAATCCTTATATACGGGCATCTATTGTAGACACCCGTATAACTTCAAGAAAAACCTAAAATTTCGCCGTAAAGCCTAAACGAAAGCTAACTGGCTCAACCGGATGGAAGTGGAAATCTCCATTATTTGCCTGTTCATTAATGAAAGGTTTGGATTGATAGTAATAAGTAATGCCATCATCTTCACGATTCAAAATATTGAATACTTCGGCCTGAAAGCTCAGGTTCTTGTTAACTTCATAACCCAGCATGGCGGACACCAACAATGTTGACTCTGACCGCTTGCTGTTATCTTCAATCAAGGTGCGGGGGCCGAAGAAACGCATTCTGGGGCCACCGAAAAAACCACCATAGACATCGTGGAAAGTTGCTCCTGCTGCAATAACTGTTTCTACTGAATTCGGTATGTGATTTCCTTCTCCAATGACATTATTGCGAAAGCGAGAGTGGGAAAAACTTAAATCTGCATCGAAGGTTAACCAGTCGGTAGGCGAGTAATAGTTGTTAAATTCAAGGCCGTAGCGACGACTTGGGCGGCTGGCTTCTGTCGTTCCGGCATCGCCGACAAACAGCAATTCTGAATCAATATCCAGCCACCAAATCGATAGGGTACTTTGTAAACCTTTAACCCATGTTGAACGTATGCCCACTTCCGCACTATAAGTACGAACCAGCGGATCAGCGCGTTCTACTGAGGTGTTGGTGGCAGGGTCGATGCGGGTGTTAATACCACGGGCATCATTACTATGATAACCAAGACCACCGTTGAGATAAAACTCAGTATCTGCCCAAGGACCAAAAATTAAACCGAGTTTTGGGCTGACCAGTCCATCATAGCGTTCACCGTTATTTTGGGGGATATTGCTGTTGCTGACATCAAAACGGAAGCTATCAAAGCGTACGCCCACATTAGTCCGAAACCAGTCATTCCAACGGGTTTTGTTTTCTGCATAAGGGCTGATAGACGTTACCCAGATATTGTCTTGACGGGTAACGCCATATTCAACTTGTGCCTTAGTCTTGGTCAGTGCATTTTGAATGTTATCGTTTCGTATTTGCAAACCAAATGTGGTTTCTGAATCGGCATCGCCAAGTTTATGGAAAAGGGTATGGCTACCTTTAAAACCTGTTGTCCAGCGGTCATCAGGTTGACCAAATTGGTCACCGCAATTGCCATCTGGATTGGGGTTACGGCAACCATTGGGATCAGTAGGAAATCCTGGAGGGTTGTCGAGAAAATAGGTAAAGTTAGAAAACAAATGCAGCTTGGAATATACTCCGTAAGCCATCAACTTGGTTTCGCTTGCTGCATCCTGACGATGCCATTCACCCGTTAAGCTATAACGTTGGCTATCGCCGCCATCGGTAGGATCAATAGTGCCAAACCGATCAAGTTTGCCCTGGTTGACGGCTTGTAATGGTATTTGATCAGTCGAATACCAATCGGATTTAGTCGCCATACTGGTAATGCTCCAACCACGATCACCATGCTCTTCGCTATAACGCAACATGCCGTTGAATTTCAGGTAATCATTGCCGACTGTCCACGGACCGTTGTTATAAACGCTTTCAGCGCCATATAAAATATTGCCGTCACCCAGTTTATGAGAACCCGCAACCATGCCACGGTAATAATCAAACATGCCGCCAGTAAATTTAGCAATATTTTGCGGCAGCTCTTTGTAGTAATGAATATTTGCAGAACCAGTGCTAGAAAAATCGCCATTTTCGGCGTAGTTGCTGCCTTTTTTATAATCCAGGGTTTCGATCAATTCTGGGATAAGGAAATTAGTGTCTGTCCAACCCTGACCATGCGAATGCGACAATTGGTTGACGGGTACGCCATCAACTTGGGTGAGGAAGTCAGTGCCATGATCTAGGTTAAAGCCGCGCAAAAAATACTGGCTGGCTTTGCCTTCGCCGCTATGTTGAGTAGCGATTAGCCCTGGTACTGTTTCTAGCACTTCGCTCGGTCGGGTTATCGGTCGAAATTTAAGCTGGGCTTGTCCGACGTTACCTTGCGAGGCGCTGTCTGCGATACCTACTTGGGAATCTGCCCGTTCGGTAATGGTCATTTCCTCAAGTTCGACTGAATCTTTACTGCTGGTGTTGCTTTCAGTGGCTACGGTGGTTTCTGCTGATTCGGTTGTAGTCACTTCAGGTTCTTGGGCATAAGCATTGCCGCCTACAAAAAAGGCAAAAGACAAGGTCATCAAACGTGCAGCCGCAATCCCAGCACCGTGTAACAGCAAGGTAGCGATAACAAAACCCAGCGTGTAAGAAATCAAACTCGCTGAGGCTGATATTTCCTGTCCATGCACATAGCCATGAAAGAAGGCGAAAAAAGCGACGATCAAGACATTCATCCGAGTCGTAAACCGGACTTTGCGAACGATGAACACACTAAATACCAAGCCGGAAAGCAAGATTATAATTTCCACGCTGGGTATAGCAAAGCTGGCTGCTCCGGCAAGACCACCAAGGCTCATTACGCTGACAAATGTGAGCGGCAACATCCAGATCGCCACACCACGTAGCTGCGCCGCCCAAATGCCTACGGCGATCATGGTTAGCAGGTGATCCCATCCGTGAAGGGGATGTTGAAAACCATTGCCCCAATCATTATTGACGGCAAGCAGAATGTTTGGAATTTTAAAAATTGACAGAGAGAGCAGTGCAAGCAGCCCTAACTGGAGAGCGGGTTTCTGCGGCTTAAATTTAACAACCACGGAGTTATTATTATTGTTGTGCATGGTATTTCTCAGTAACTAAATAGATTGAATCATCATTAAAGTAACAGCATTGCTGGCAAATATCATCATATCAAATATTTGTTGGATATAGGTTTTTTTAGGTTGTGCATGAATAATTAGGTTTAGTTTTATGGCGTTGTATGCTTTTTGGTAAGGATTAGCATTGGATCGCTGCTAATTATTTGAATTTGAGGCTTGAAATTTCTTTGCTAAATTTTTTGCAGAGATTAAGTAAAATTTTCAAAATATGATAAAATCCCGCGCGGTAAATTTTAAGAATTGACCGAAACAACGCTATACATTACATAATGAGGATTAGTCCAATATGAAAAACTTAAAAACAATCGTACTTTCTTCCCTGATTGCTTTGGCTATGGGGGCTTTTTCATCAGTCGCTATGGCAGAATCCGATGCCGGTCGTGTTTCTTACGCGCCAGCGGATGCTATCGATTTGATGATTGGCGAGCTAAAGAAGGCTAAACTTGCGGCCGCTGAAGGAAAACCAGGTGAAGAAGTCTACAAATTCATCAAACAATGCATGGATTATGGCAAAGACGTGAATGCGAATGATGTTGTTGACAGAGAACGCTCACGCACCAACGAAGTCATTAAAAAAGCCAGGACTATGGCTAAGAAAAACGATATGAAAGGGATTGAGGAGCACTTAGATAAGGCTATGAAGCAACTAGAAGACATTAAGAGTTTAATCTAAACGCTTAAATCAATTCGTTACATCCAGCCCTTTTTATTCAACGTAATTAGGGCTGGAATTATCCAGGATTTAATAAAGCCCAAGCTGCAACTGGGCAACTTCTGACATCATCTCCCGCGACCAAGGCGGATCTAGCACCACCTCAATATTCACATTGCCTACACCTGGCAATGCGCGGATACATTTTTCGACATCACCTTGTATAACTGGCCCCATACCACAACCTGGTGCGGTCAGTGTCATGATGACGTGGACATCATTCAGGTCAGGCTTTGTTTCTGATGGTTTGACATTACAGTAATATACCAGCCCAAGATCGACGATATTGACTGGAATTTCAGGGTCATACACGGTTTTCATCACTTCCCAGCAGTTGTTTTCCACCGCTTCGGCATCGGTTTCCGTGACCAAGGTATGCAGTTGGTGATGCTCTTTACCCAAGGCATCAGCATCGACATTGGCAATACGTACCATGCTGCCGTGTTCAGTAACGACGGTATAGCTATTGCCCAATGCCTGATGTATGGTCACTATTTCACCTTTGCTAAGGGTGGTGGTATTGCCATCTGGTACGGTGATGACATTGACATCACGGGTTAAAACAACATCTTCTCTTTCGGACATAATACTCGTTATAAATGAAAGGTTCTGGCATCAATTGTCTGGCCGTTCACGCCACTACTTTGAGAGCCAAACAAATACAAATAAGCGGCAGACAAAGATTCCATCGTGGGCAATTTAGCCTTATCTTCCGCTGGATAAGCCCGTTTCCGTAAGGGTGAATCAACAGGACCAGGAACAAAAATATTGACCCGAATCTTATGGGATGATTCCATTTCTTCGGCAAGGATAAGTGCCAATCCTTCTAACGCAAATTTAGATACGCCATAAGCACCTGAATAAGCCGCAGCAGTACGTGCAGAAGAATCCGAAGTGAATACGATGGCTGCCATCTGGCTTTTTTGCAGTACGGGCAACAACACACGGCTTAACAAAAACGGGGCATTCAAGTTGACGTTTAAGGTATGCCCCCAATCTTTAGTGCTTTGTGAAGCTAACGGAGTGTAGCTGCTGAACTCCACGGCAGAATGCAATAAACCTTGCAAAGAACCGTATTTTCCCTCGATTTTATCGGCTAATTCCTGGTATTCATCTTCATTGGCACCTGCCAAATCGAAGGGATATAGGATAGGTTCTGGTGCATTTGCTGCTTTGATTGCATCATAAACTTTTTCCAGCTTGGGAATGCTTTTATCCAATAAGATAATCGTTGCACCTTGCTTGGCTAAGGCTAAAGCTGCGGTGCTTCCCAATCCGCCACCTGCACCAGTAATCAAAATGACGTGATTAGTTAACGGCATAACAGTTCGTTTTCAATATTAAACAGGAGGCGGAATAAGGTGTGGATTATTGAAAGTTTGAGAGCTTTACTAATCTTCACGTTTAAAAGCGGCGATGTAATTGACATCAATATCTTTGCTTAGGCTAAACTGCTTGGTGAATGGGTTGTACTCAATCCCTACCATGCCTTGCAAGGCAAGCCCACAAGTGCGGGCAGATTGACATAGCTCCGACGGCTTGATGAAAGTCTTGTAATCGTGGGTGCCTTTGGGCAACATTTTAAGCAGATGTTCAGCAGCAACAATCGCCAGCACGTAGGCTTTGGGCTTACGGTTAAGGGTGGAGAAAAACACCATCCCTTCCGGCTTTACTAACGTCGCGCAGGCATTGATGATGGAACCTGGGTTGGGAACATGTTCCAGCATTTCCATACAGGTGACATGATCGAAACTTTCGGGTTGCTGGCTTGCCAGTTCTTCTGCGCTGATTTTTTGATAATGTACGCTGATGCCTGATTCAAGCCCGTGCAAGTCAGCGACATCAATTAAGTCTTCACTGAGATCAATACCCGTCGCATCAGCACCGTGCCTTGCCAGTGCCTCAGTTAAAATCCCACCGCCGCAACCGACATCAACATACCGTTGTCCCTCAAGCGCAGCATAGCGCTGGATAAATTCCAATCGTAGCGGATTGATGTCGTGCAAGGTTTTGAATTCACCTTGTTCATCCCACCAACGTTCCGCCATTGAGCCGAATTTGTGGATTTCTTCTGGGTGTACGTTATCGGTGGCTGTCATGGGTTTTAATTAGATTATCAACGGGTATAGTTTACTATATAGCTTGTTTTTAAGCCATTTTGGGTGCATCCACCTTAAACCATGCTGCATACAACGCTGGTAAAAACAGCACGGTCAACAACGTGGCAACCGCCAGACCGCCCATAATAGCAACCGCCATTGGGCCAAAAAATACACTGCGCGTCAGCGGTATCATCGCTAAAATAGCCGCCGCAGCGGTCAATACAATCGGTCTAAAGCGGCGTATGGTTGACTCGACGACTGCTTGCCAGGGTTCAAGTCCAGAAGATCTATCTTGGTCGATTTGATCGACTAAGATCACGGAATTTCGCATTATCATGCCTGATAGCGCAATGGTGCCGAGCATGGCGACAAAACCAAATGGCTTATCAAACAGCAATAATGCGACGGTCACGCCGATTAAACCTAACGGTGCAGTCAATAACACTAAAAATACCCGCGAAAAACTTTGGAGTTGTACCATTAGTATTGTTAATACGGCGATTAAAAACAGTGGAAAGCCTGCCGCTACTGATGCGCCACCTTTGGCAGACTCTTCCACCGCGCCGCCGGTTTCTATGTTTACGCCGAGCGGTAATGCGGCTTTGATTTCGGTTAGTTTGTCTTCAATTTGTTGCGATACCACCGGGGCTTGCAAATCGCCCTGTAAATGGGCGCGGATGATAATCGACGGCATACGGTTACGTCGCCAGATAACGCCGTCTTCAAACTCGGAACTAATTGTTGCGATTTGTGACAATGGTACACCTACGCCTGTTTTGGTGTTAATCATCAAATCAGGCAAATGCGACAGGCGAGTGCGTTCAAGTTCTGGAGCGCGTGCAACTAAGTCGATGCGCTCTATGCCTTCCCTGAACTCGGTGATGTAAAGCTCGTGCAATGCGCCATTGAGGATGTTGGCAATATCGACTGAACTAATCCCCAGCAACCTTGCCTTGGCTTGATCTATAGTGACTTTAACGACTTTGCTGGGTTCTTCCCAATCGAATTGCACATTCAATAGATGGCTATTGGAACGCATTATTCCGTCAACTTGGTTTGCAATGGCGCGGATTTGCGGGATGTCTGCCCCTGATACCCTAAATTGCACGGGAAAGCCCACGGGCGGACCGTTCTCCAAGCGCAATACGGATGCACGTAATGCAGGGAAATCGCTTTCAAACAAGGCAAGCAGATCTTTACGTAAAGCTTCACGCGCAGTTAAGGTTTTGCTCAAGATGACAAATTGCCCAAAACCGCGATGCGGTAATTGCACATCCAGGGGTAAATAAAAGCGGGGGGCGCCTGAGCCGATATACGCAACAAAATTTTCAATCCCCGTGTTTTTTTTGTTCCAGTCATGCAGCCATTGCTCCAGTTTTTTGGCCTGTGCATCGGTCGCCGTGTAGGAAGCGCCTTCGGTCATGCGTAAATCGACGATCAATTCCAGACGCGTAGAATCAGGAAAAAATTGTTGTTGCACCTTACCAAAACCAATAATCGACAAGACGAACAACGCTAAGGTGATGGCAATAACGGTTTTTCGGTATCGCACACAAGCCGTGACAACTGCGCGAAAGGTTTTATAAAACGGGGTGTTATAAATATCATGATGGTGATTGTCGGTTGTTTCAGCCTCGACCAAGCCCAGCCTATTTTTAAGCCATAGCCTGAATTTGGATGGTTGCGGTGCATGGGCGTAATCGGGCAATAAGTGAAACCCCAAGTACGGTACAAAAATGACCGCCGCAAACCAGGAAATCACTAAGGCAATGGCGGACACCTGAAATATAGATCGGGTATATTCGCCAGTAGCCGATGCAGCGGTGGCAATCGGCAAAAAGCCAGCTACAGTGACTAACGTACCCGTAAGCATTGGCATGGCTGTTGAGGTGTAAGCATAAGATGCGGCTTTGGCTCTGTCCCAGCCCTGCTCCATTTTGGACGACATCATTTCCACGGCGATAATGGCATCATCTACCAATAAGCCCAAGGCTAGGATTAATGCGCCCAGCGAAATCTTATGCAGTCCTATGTTATTGAGATACATGACTAAAAATGTGCTTGCCAATACGACAGGAATGGTAATGGCGACGACGATACCACTACGCCAACCTAACGAAAGTAGGCTGACTCCCAGCACGATGACTAAAGCTTCCAGCAAGGATTTAACGAAATCATTAACGGAATTCGCCACTATTTTTGGTTGTGATGTGACGGTATTAAATTCTAAACCGACCAACAATTGTTGCTGAATGTTGGCGATAGCCTTATCGAGATCATGACCCAGCGCAATCACATCACCGCCATCTTTCATGCTCACGCACAGTAGCAAGCTGTCTTTACCTTGAAAACGTACGCGGTCATGTGGCGGGTCTTCATAGCCGCGATAAATGCGTGTGACATCACCTAAACGAAAATCCTGGTTATTGGCGCGTAAGCGCAGTTCGCGTAAATCGTCCAGTTTATTGTAGCGACCTGTAACGGCAATGCGGATGCGCTCGTCTGCCGAATCAAAGCTGCCGCCACGCACCACGGCATTTTGCGCTTGTAAAGTTGAGATAAGCTCAGACGTGCTGATGCCTATTGTCACGAGCTTGGCATTGGAAATCTCGATAAACAGCCGCTGTTTTTGTTCGCCGAAAAAATCGACTTTGGCGACATCGGGTATTTTGAGCAGTTCTGACCGAATCATTTCTGCTTGCTTTTTGAGTGCCGCATAATCAAAACCATCACCCGTCAAAGCATACATGCTGCCGTAGACATCGCTAAATTCATCATTAAACGTAAGGCTTTCAATGCTTTGTGGCAGGGTGTGGCGAATGTCGCCGACTTTTTTGCGGACTTCATACCAAAGGTTAGGGATGTCTTCGGAAAAAGTATCATCTTTGATGATGATAAATATCATGGACTCGCCTGGACGTGAAAAACTTCGGGTGAAATCAAGATGCGGGACTTCTTGAATTTTCTTTTCCAGCTTGTCGGTGACTTGTTGCTCGACTTCCTGTGCGCTTGCACCGGGCCAAGAGGTATGCACTAGCATCACCTTAAAAGTAAAAGGTGGGTCTTCGGATTGACCCAGTTTGGTATAGGCAACCAAGCCGGCAATGGTGATGACTAACATCAAATACAAGACCAAGGTTTGGTGTTTTAACGCCCAATCGGAAAGATTAAAGCGTGAGGTTAGTGCTAATTTATCTGCTGAATCTTGCGTATTATCTTGCGGATCATTCATGGCATAGCCTCATGCTCAAGCACGGGTTTTACTACTTGGTCTTTAATCAAGGTATGCACCCCTGCAATGGCAATTTTTTCACCCGTTTGCAAGCCGCTACTAATCAAGACACCATCTTCACCGAATTGACCTGTTTCTACCGTACGCGACTGTGCCTTATTGTTGGCATCAATCACCCAGACTGTTTTTTTGCCATTGTTTTCAGTGAGTGCGCTGCTGGGGATGAGAAAGCCAGCGCTTTCTTGTGCAATCTGCGGATTGAATTTTACTCTTGCTGTCATGCCGAGCTTTACGGCGTCATCAGCATCTTGAATTGCAACGCGCACATTAAACGCACGGGTAGCGGGATCTGCCGACGGGGAAATCTCGCGAACCATGCCGGAATAGATTGTTTGCTGGTCTGCCCACAGTTTTAGCACAACTTTGGCATTCAATTGCACTTCGGAGATACGTGATTCCGGCACAGCAAGCAGGACTTCAATGGTTTGGGTATCGGCAATTTGCACTATCTTGTCGCCAGCTTCCACTACCTGTCCTGGCTCGGCTTGGATCATCGTGATTACGCCAGCTCGGTCTGCGGTTAGGTTGGTGTATTGCATTTGATTGCCGGATACGTTTGCTTGCGCGGTTATTTGAGCTAGACGAGCAGTGGCGGATTTGAGTTCAGCTTCCTTAATATCCAATGCGGAAGCAGACACGAAATGTTTACTAATCAATTGCCGATAACGTGCTACTTCTGCTGCCGCCAAATTACGACTGGCTTCAGCCGAACGCACATCAGCCTGCGCCGCTGCTGCACTTAGATTGGTATCTGCGGCATCTAAACGGGCAAGCACTTGACCTTTGTTGACTCGATCACCTACATCTACCTTACGTTCAATGATTTTGCCATTGATCCTAAAGCCTTGGCTGGACTCAAAGCGAGGACGGACTTCGCCCACTAAGGTCATAGCAGTTACCGCCGCTTTTGCTCCTACGACCAAGATTAAAGCGGGGCGTGGGGGAGGGGGCTGTTCTGTGGGTTTTTCGCAGGCACTAAGTAGCGGTAATAACACGAAGCCAAGATGTTTGATGTTCATAAGGTTGAATGCTTTATAAAGTTATAGTTAAGTTAGGCCCTATTCTGGAGTGCAAAGCAAGCTTTGCCCTTGTTCGGCACAGGCAAAGCTTGCTTTGCACTCCTCTACTGCCCTCATTCAGCCCTTAACCTAATATAGCTAAGCCTTTCAGGTTGCCGCAACAAACCACGTAACATGGCGATCTGTATCAACTTTATCCGTGCTTCGATGTTTGTCCAATTGATCCAGGTTTCATGCCCAAGTGCAATTTCAAGGGAGCAAGCACCGTGGATACCTGCCCACAAAGTTTGGGCAATCAATTCAGCATCGGTTAACTCGGCTCGAAATAAAGCGGCATCGAAGGCTTCTTGCACCACCAATTTCAACTGCGCGTAAGCATCTTGTTCGGTGTTGCCCTGCTGAATTTGAGTAATATCCAGATTGCAGGGCGTACGTGGTGTCATAAACATCAGCCGATAATGATTAGGATGTTGCAGTGCAAACTGTGCATAGCCACTACTCAGTGCTTGGATACGGGCGATTAAGTCTGGCATCTGCATGATTTCGCGCATACCACTTGCCAACGCCAAAAAATCTTCGTCACAGACCGCTTGCAACAAGGCTTCTTTATCCGCGAAGTGATGGTACAAAGTGGTGGCGGAGTAATTGATTTGTTTGGCTATCTCGCGCATAGAAACGGCTTCGATGCCGCGCTCTACAAACAAATATCGTGCTGCATCCAGAATACGGGTACGTAATTTTTCACGGTCTTCCGGTGATTTGGTTTTTGGCGGCATTATAAAAAATAAGTGGTAGCGGGTTATATCTGTAATTTGATTTTAGGGCGGAGTGACAAACCTAGGTTTGTCACTCCGAAATACAAGTGATTCAAAGCAATGAAGCCGACAAGACCTTCAAAAACTCAGGTTTAAGCTACTACAAAGAAACATTAACGTTGTTAACTTAACATTGTTAAATCATAAAGTAAACATGCTTTAACCTAAAAAAGCCAGATAGAGGTAAAATGCCAACCAATACACATAGCGACAACTCGTCATCAATGGATAGCAACCCTTACTTTGTTAACAAACGGTTTTTGAAAGAACGGTTTAACCGTTTTTTGCCCAATTCCCAGGCGTATGCGCTGGCAAGTATCTTGTTGGTCAGCTTCGTTCTCATCTATTTCCTGTCCGATTTGCTAAAGCCAGTGTATGTGTCGGTGGTGTTGGCTTATTTCTTGGAAGGCGTGGTTGAGCGGCTGGAAGGTATGGGTTCACCTCGGTTTATCGCGGTAGCACTGGTATTTTCGGCTTTTATGGCGGGTTTGGTTTTCATGCTGTTTTATTTGATGCCAATTATTACCCAGCAAGCGGTCGAATTAGTTCAACATATTCCTGCGTTTATCAGCAGGGTGCAAACACAGATAATGCGTTTGCCGGAGATGTATCCGCAGTTTATTAACGAAAGCAAAATCCAAGAAATCATGTTCACCATCCAAAAGGAGTTGCTGGTTTACGGGCAGAATGTACTGACTGTTTCCGCAGCATCCGTGGTGGGTTTGGTCAGTGCGCTGGTGTATTTATTTTTGGTGCCGATGATGGTGTTCTTCTTCCTGAAAGATAAGAATATTTTGACGGGTTGGATCTTGCAATACCTACCCGTAGATCGGCATTTAAGCGTACGGGTTTGGGAAGAAATCGAAGTGCAAATCAGCAATTACGTGCGCGGCAAGTTTGCCGAAGTTTTCATACTGTGGGTAGTAAGCTTTGTAACTTATGAAACGATGGGGCTAAATTACGCCATGTTGCTGTCGGTTTTGATGGGTTTATCGGTGATTATCCCTTACGTTGGTGCAACGCTGGTGACCTTTCCAGTATTGCTAGTCGCCTATTTTCAATGGGGATTTAGCGACGATCACTTTATGTATATCGTTATTGCTTACTCAATTATTCAAGCTTTGGACGGTGTAGTGCTGGTTCCAGTGTTGTTTTCGGAAGCCGTCAACTTACATGCTATCGCCATTATTATTGCTATTTTGTTCTTCGGTGGCTTGTGGGGTTTTTGGGGCGTATTTTTGGCGATTCCTCTTGCGACTGTTGTTAAAGCTGTACTAACTGCCTGGCCGCAGATTGATGGTCATGGTCATGCGGCTTGATTTTACTGGGCTTATTTTCGCCAAAACTCTGGCACAAATAAGATGATGATGGAAAAAATCTGTACGCGTCCCAAAAGCATCGCAAATGAGCAAACGTTAGTTTGAAAATCACTTAAAACGCTAAAATTACTTGCAGGGCCAACTAGGTTAAGCCCAGGCCCCATATTATTAAATGTGGCAATTATTGCAGATAATGCCGTAATGAAATCCAAGCCGCTTAGAAGTAGCGTAAATACCAGAACAATTACGCACATAAAATACAGAAAAATGAAGCCAGTTACAGATGTGACAATATCGTTACTTATTGCGTTATCCCCAACTTTTATAGACTTAACGGCATAAGGGTGAATGAATTTAAACATCTCGAGCTGTGTCTGCTTCATTAAAATAATTGTCCTTATCATGCGGATACCTCCGCCCGTAGAACCAGAAGAAGCAGAAATACAACTCAAGAACAGCATCCACATCGGTACGAAAATAGGCCAAAGATTAAAGTCCTGGCTCATAAAGCCACATGTGGTTGCAACAGTGACTAGATTAAATGTGGCATGGCGCAATGCAGTCAAAAAGTCGGGATATGTTCCGCGATGCCACAATACCAATGCACACATGACACAACTACCCAGCACTACAAAAAGCACGCCTCGTACTTCTATATCTTTGGTATAGGGCTTCAATGAGTGCTTTTTAAGGGCTAAATAATGTGTGGCAAAATTCATCGCGGCCAGTAGCTGAAAAGTTGTCAGCACAATTTCGATGGACACGGAATCAAAGAAGCCAACGCTGGCATCATGAGTAGAAAACCCGCCTAAACTCATTGCTGCAAACGCGTGGCATACTGCATCAAACCAATTCATCCCAGCCAAGCGTAAACAGATGATACAAACAATGGTAATGATTACATAGGCTGACCATAAGGCTTTTGCTGTCTGTGCAATGCGTGGTGGTAAATCGGATTCTTTAACTGCGCCTGGCGATTCTGACTTAAGCAATTGCATACCGCCAATGCCTAAAATAGGCAAAATGGCGACAGCAAAAACAATGATCCCTATGCCACCAAACCACGTCAATTCATGCCGCCACAAATTGATGGACATCGGCAAGTGATCTAAACCGCTGAGTACCGTTGCACCAGTGGTGGTTAGTCCGGAAATAACCTCGAAATAAGCATCGACAAAACTCAGTTCAGGTAAAAATAGTAGCAGCGGAAAAGTACAAAATACCGATGCTAGTGACCAGCACAGTGTTACCAGCACAAACCCTGCCCGTTTCGATACCTTCTTGGGAGATCGTCGGGTCAACAAAAATAATAAGCATCCGGTCAAAAGAGTAGTGAATGTGCTTTGGGAAAAAACCGTGGCGGCACCGTCATCGAAAATCAATGAAGTCATCAAACAGGTCGACATTAAGCCACCGTAGCCCATAATGACTACGCTGAAGATATGAAGGATGGTTAGGAAGGAAGTCATAATGCAAGTCAGGCGTATTTACAGGGTGACAGCGGACTAGACACCGTTAGCCCCCGTGTATTTTATCAAGGGAAGCGTTTAAAAAATAAAGCAAAACTAGATTGCAGCTTGTCTGCATAATTGCTCATTTGTTCTTAAAATTAAGTGTCGAAATCATTTTCCCAGCGGTTGGAAGTTTTTCTCGATGGTGGAAACAAGTTTTTTGTCCATAGCAAACATCACCACATGGTCATTTTCTTCAAACACCGTATCATGATGAATCTCGATGACTTGCTTATCTCTAATCAATGCGCCGAGGACAATGCCTGGCGGAAAATGTATCGTATCCACGCGCTTACCCACGACCGAAAACGAGCCATTATCATGAGCGACCGCCTCAATCGCTTCGGCAGTGCCACCACATAAAGAGCTGACTTGCGCGACATCACCTTTGCGGACATGCTTCAAGATACTGCCCAAAGTTTCTTGGTTGGGCAATACAGCGACATCAATACCTGTGCCGGGCAGCAATTTGCTGTAGGAAATATGGTTGAGCAAGCAGATAGTTTTGCGCGCTCCCAGGCTTTTTGCGAGTGCGGCAGAGATAATGTTTACACCATCGTTCTCAGTAATGGCGCAAAACAGGTCGGTGCTATCGATGGATTCGTCCAGCAGCAGCGTTTCATCAGCGCAATCACCTTTCAAGATGACACATTTAAGCAGCTCATTGGATATTTTCTTTGCCCGTCTTGGGTCTTTCTCAATGATTTTAACTTGGTGGTCGTTTTCAAGTGCGAGACCAAGTCGCTTACCGATATGTCCACCGCCGGCAATAATGATGCGCTTAAGCGGAGCTTCCAGTTTGTTGAGTTCTTTCAGAACCCGACGCACTTCATCACGAGGCGCTACGATAAAGACCTCGTCCACCGCTTCTATAATAGCCTGACCATTAACCAACAAGGGTTTACCTTTACGGAAAATGGCAACCACACGAATCTTTTTATTGGCTAAACGATCACTCAGGGTTTTGATTTTTTTCTCGGTTAAAAATCCATGCTCGGTGACTTTTACGGAAAATAACCGCACCAGCCCACCCGCAAAATCGGAAATATGTAACACGCCAGGAAAGTCGATCAAATTACGGATGGATTCCATCACGATCTGCTCAGGACTAATCACATGGTCGATAGGAATGCCCTGGGGGCCAAATAACTGCGGGTGTTTGAGATAATCAATCGCCCGTACTCGGGCTATGGTTTTGGGGCGGGTGTACAAGGCGTTGATGATGAGACAGGCTAACATATTAGTCTCGTCGCTGTCCGTAACCGCTATCACTATATCCGTATCATGGATACCCGCCTGTTCTAGCACGGTGGGGTGGGCGGCATTACCCGCTACGGTGGCAATATCAAATCGCTCTTTCAAAGCATCCAGGAGTAGCGGCTTAAAGTCCACGACCATAATGTCGTTTTCTTCACTGGCTAAGGCAGCGGCTACGGCAGAGCCAGTCACTCCAGCCCCAAGAATGAGTATTTTCATTAAATCCTTCTAACCACCAATAAAATCATGGTGGCGTATTCTACTGATTTTGATTGATAAATACTATCTGAATAAATGACGATTATCCAAGAATGTCATTCCGGCATGAATTTAAAGAGGAGACGCAAGATTTTGCGTCGCTACCCAAGCCTGAATCTTATCAACAGCTTGTTTCGTTAACTGAGTAAAACCGCTAACAGCACCTTTGGCATCAGGCGTAGGGCAGGGGAGTTGCAAATGGAAATCTCGCTTGTTGACCTTAGCCTTATCACCAGCAGTGATGATAGCCGTAAAGTGCATGACTACTTTTGCCTTATCGAGCGTATCAAATTGTTGTTCAAAAACCTGTAGCTGAATGGTTACGGGATTATGCCACTGCTTACCGCTGGCATTAAGCAGTTGCTCAAACAGTTCTGGCGGTGGTGCTATCCAGCGATCCAGTGAATAAAATCTTACCTGTGTTGGCGTTGAATACAGCAGCCGATAGCGAATGTGGTTATCGGATAGCCATTTGGGTGCTTCCACGGTAATCGGCGATTGTTGGGTTGAAGTATTGATTTCGGAAGGTGCATTCGAAATAGAGTAACCAAAATCATGCACAGCCGATGGCCGAGGGTGGGGAAAGATACTACAACCGCTCGCAATTAGAATTAACATGACAGTTATTAATGTTTTCATTTTGGCTCCTCAAAGCCCGGTTCACCGGGCCCTGGTTCTTGCTGTTCTGGCCCTAGCAATACCGATTGCGGGTTGTGTTCTAAGATATTAGCCACTTTTTTTACCTGCTCTGTCGTCGCTTGGAGATCAGCCAGTAATCGGTTGACCTTGGGCAAGGTGGTTTGTACTAACTGGTTGCCAGCAACGCTACCTGTATCGGCAACTACACTGACTTTTTTACTTAAATTTCTTGCCTCTTTGCTCAAATTTTGTAAATCACCAGCCAAGGTATCAATATGGGTAAGCGTTTTTCGTGCATCAGTAGTTAATGAGGGAATGCCTACCAGTGCTTTTTCAACACTTTTTTGCAGGTCAGCCAATTTGTCGCTCAAGGTTTTCAGGTTGGCGAGTATACCGACGATATTCTTTTCATTTTCTTCATTCAATAAACTGCTTAAGCGAATCATGAGGTGGTCGGCTTTTTTTAACAATTCATCGCCAGAGTTAAGCAGCCTGTCGGTAACAGATTGCATTAAGGGAATACGGTTGGCAATGTTATTGCCCGGCGGCAGTTTTTCGGTTATCTCTCCAGCATCTCCCAGTTCCAGTTGGGTTAGTCCGGTCACGCCTTTTAGATGCAGAGTGGCATACACGCCTTTAGTGAGGACGATATTTTTATCGATTTCAATACCGACCAGAATAATTCCCGCATTTTCAGGATCAAAGCGGATATTCAGCACCTTACCTACGGCAATACCGCGAAAAAACACGGTTGATTCAGGATTAAGCCCAGAGACCGAAGCTTGGGTTGAAATAGTATAGACATCCCGCTCCCGCTCCAGATTACCCAGCCAATAAATGACTCCTGTGGTTGCAGTTAACAGGACGACCAAAAACAAGCCGGTAAGCAAGGCGCGATTATTTCTACCCATTTAGCTGTCCTTGTTGAGTCTGTGATTGGGTTTGGGCTTGATAGCCGAACACGCGCTGGGCGCGTTGATTATGAAAATAGCGTTGAACGAACGGATGTTGGCAAGCCAGTACACTAGCCAGGGAACCAAAAGCCACTAACTGCTGGTCTGCCAGTACCGCGATCTGGGTACATAAGTCCTGTAATATATCCAGATCATGCGTCACTAAAATTACCGTAAACTTAAGATCTTGATGTAGCCCAGACAACAAATCAACAAAATCCTGGCTGGAGATTGGATCAAGCCCTGAGGTCGGCTCATCAAGCAACAGCAGGCTTGGTTCCAGAATCAGCGTACGGGCAAGGGCAACGCGCTTGGTCATACCTCCCGACAAATCTGCGGGTTTAAGCCACGCATCTTTAGCTGATAAGCCGACGTTTTCAAGATTCATAAATACCAGTCGCTTGATGAATTCCTCATCTTCGACACCCAGTTCGCGCAAAGGAAAAGCAATATTCTCGAAAACGTTAAGCACGCTGAATAATGCGCCTTTTTGGAACAACACGCCGCAATGATTACGTAATCGCTTTCCGTGGCTGCTTGAAATGGTCTTCAATGACTCCCCCATCACAAATATCTCGCCTTTGTTGGGGATTTGCAAACCAATGATTTCCCGTAATAATACAGTCTTACCGCAGCCAGAAGCCCCCACCAAGCCAAGTATTTCCCCTTTGGGCAGGGCAAGGTTAATGTCTTTGTGGACAACTTTGTCCCCAAAACTTGTCCAGATATGTTCCAGTCGTATTGCATAAGGCTCGCTCACGGCATTCCCACATCCATAAATAAAATAGCAAAAACTGCATCTACCATAATGACCACGGTAATTGCCGCAACCACGGAATTTGTCGTCTCATTGCCCAGGCTTTCGGTGTTGGGCTTGATACGAAAACCGAAATGGCAAGCAATCAAGGCAATCATCAGTCCGAATACGGCACTTTTGCCCAGTCCGATAAATACATTAAGCAAGGGCACGGCATCTGGCAATTTTAAAAGAAATTGCTGATAGCTAATATCCAAAGTATTCTGCGCCGAAAACATGCCGCCGATCAATGCCGCTACGCTAGTCCACACACTCAACAATGGCAAAGATACCGTCAATGCGATCACTTTTGGCAAAACCAGCCGCAAGGAATGCGAAATGCCCATCGCCGATAGCGCGTCCAATTCTTCAGTAACTCGCATAATGCCGATTTGTGCCGTCATCGCCGAACCAGAACGACCTGCGACCAGAATAGCAGCCAGCAACGGCCCCAATTCACGAATAACACTTAAGCCCAGAATATCAATAATATAAATTTCGGCTCCGAACAGTTTTAATTGTAGTGCGGAAAGATAACTTAATACGATACCAATCAAAAAACCGACTAGCGCGGTGATGCCTAAAGCCCGAACCCCCGCATCATAAATGGTGATGGAAATTTCCGACCAGGGAATATCGCTCGGATGGCGCAGTAAATTAACGCTGTCCAGAACCAGTTGACCTAAGATAGCGATGAAATTCAATAGTTGTTCAAATGCTTCCCATATTCTTTGTGACAGGTAAGCGGCTGTTTGTTCGACAGAAAAGATAGGAGAATCAAGAGCAGGGACTTCCTGGGACTGCCATTTGTCGAGCAGACGCTGATGTTCTGGCTTTATTTCTAGTCCAACAGGCACAGATTGCCCCCATGCCTGCCAAAGCAATAAAGCGGTAGCACTGTCCAGTATATTTACCGAACGCAAATCCCAATGCAGCTTACTATCACCAGCGGCTTGTTTGATGTGCTTTTGTAGCGCAGATTCTATCGCCAAGTTGCTTAACGTCCAATCACCAGACAAGCGGATGCAAGAGTTTCCTGCTTCTTGCTCTACAATTTCGAGTATTGCTTGTGTTTTCAAGTGGGTATCGGCTTGGTTCATCTGATAACGATGTCAGTGTGCGGGTAGTGGGTGAAACCTGTAATTTTAGGGAATACAAACCTAGGTTTGCACCCCGCCTTATCAATCAAGTTGCAGATTTAACCCACTACCAGTGTACGCACAATAGTTTCAGTTATCCTAGCCCTAATAGACATCTGGTACAAATTTTATCGTTTACACGCCCTACTTGGGAATGCTGCCAGAAAAGTGCTGAAAATTTATGCCCTGCCTTGATAATAACCCGAATTATCAAACAAATTCCTGATTAGCAAGATGTTCCAGTCGAAAAGTAACTGATCCCCTTTTCCTAGGAGAGCTAAGGTGAGGGGTTCAATAAGGCTTTTTACCATTTTTGAAAGACTGGCATCCGTGTTAAGTGATTAGCCTCGTTTCATTCCTTTCACTCTAGTTTTTGCTATCATGAACCCTTTGATTAACTCTCGCTGTTGGATAAGCAATATTTTTTACCAGTAAGTAAGCGCCGCATAAAAAATAAATGAAAAATAATAGCTTACCCGTACAAACTCTGGCTTTAGCCACCTTTGTTGTATTCGTGTCTTTTGTATGGCAGGGTAACAAGGGATTCAACCTATGGGAGAAGGCTACCTTTGGTATGGCGCTCAGCGTGTAATGCTAGGTGAAGTGCCTATGCGTGACTTCATGTCCTACGATCCTGGGCGCTACTACTGGTCGGCTACCATCATGAGATTGTGGGGCGATAACGGCATCATGACTCTACGCGCTTCAGTCGCAATATTCCAAGCGATAGGTTTATTTGTTGGGCTATTACTGATTGCCCGTACAGTAAAAAAACAAAATTTCTTTTATCTGTTGTTGTCGGCGATTACCTTGGTGGTATGGATGTTCCCTCGCCACAAACTATTTGATATTTCGCTATCCATTCTATTAATTGCTGTCTTGACTTACCTTATCCAAAATCCGACCGGCAGACGTTACTTTTTTACCGGATTGTGCGTAGGGCTTGTAGCAATCTTTGGGCGTAATCACGGTATGTATGGTGTAGTGAGCAGCATTGGGGTAATACTTTGGTTAAGCATTAAACGGGTGGATGGGTCAGGATTTATTAAGGGATTTTCGCTGTGGGCAGTAGGAGTTGCAGCAGGTTTTGCACCCTTACTTTTAATGACATTGCTCATCCCTGGATTTGCTATTGCATTTTGGGAAAGCATCACCTTTTTGTTTGAAGTTAAAACGACTAACCTACCACTTCCAATACCCTGGCCTTGGCAAGTTAGCTTCGCCTCAGTGCCGCTAGGCGAAGCGATTCGTGACGTGTTGGTTGGTTTATTTTTTATCGCAATCCTCGTTTTTGGCGTGCTGTCTATCATCTGGGTGGTCTGGCAGAAATTTCGGAATAAACACGTTTCACCTGTTTTGGTAGCAGCATCATTCTTGGCTCTCCCTTATGCACACTACGCGTATTCACGGGCTGATGTTGGTCATCTTGCTCACGGCATTTTTCCGCTGCTGATTGGCTGTCTGGTTCTAATGGCTACGCAGCCTGATAAGATCAAGTGGTCGCTCGAAATTATGTTATGCGGGGCAAGCCGTTGGGTCATGCACGTATTTCACCCTGGTTGGCAATGTTATGATAGTAAGCAATGTGTGAATGTCGAAATTTCCGGTGATAATCTCTTGGTTGATTCGAGCACAGCGCAAGACGTTGGGTTACTGCGGAAGCTGGCTGACCAATATGCTCCAAATGGTCAAAGTATCATCGCTACGCCTTTTTGGCCGGGCGCGTATGCTATGTTAGAACGCAAGTCACCGATGTCGGATATTTATGCTCTATTCTCTCGCTCTCAGGTCTTCGAGCAAGCCGAGATCGAAAGAATAAAATTAGTAAGTCCCAGTTTTGCTTTGGTTCTCGATTTTCCGCTTGACGGGCGTGATGAATTGCGATTTAGAAACACACACCCGTTAATATATCAATACATCTTGGATCACTTTGAGCGACTTCCCGATTCGCCAAATCCTGCCTATCAGATTTACAGAGCAAAAAGGAAAACGCAATGAAGAAAGTTGCCATCTTGCAATCCAACTACATCCCCTGGAAAGGATACTTCGACATGATTGCTGCGGTTGATGAGTTCATCCTGTATGACGACATGCAATACACACGGCGAGATTGGCGCAATCGCAACCAGATAAAGACACCACAGGGAGTGCAGTGGCTGACAATCCCGGTACAAGTCAAGGGCAAGTACCATCAAAAAATTAGGGAGACCGAGATTGACGGCTCAGAATGGGCATCGGCTCATTGGAAAGCATTGGTACACAACTATCGCCGTGCGCCACACTTTGACGACATAGCAGAATGGCTAGAGCCGCTCTATCTTGCTGAATCTTATGCACATCTCTCCCGATTAAATCGCCGATTCATAGAAGTTGTGTGCGATTACTTAGGCATCAAGACGGTTATCAGTAATTCTTGTGACTATTCCTTGCTTGACGGAAAGACAGAACGTCTAGCTGATCTATGTGTTCAAGCTGGTGGCACAGAATACATCTCAGGCCCTTCGGCCAAGGATTACATCAATGAACTCAAACATAACGAAATTAACGCTGTCTTTCATTATGTGCCGTTGCATTCGTCACCCGCTGGTCAACGCTACGGGCGGGTGCATGGCGAACTGGATATGACCAACCGACAATCCGAGAGTTTAATCCGTTTGCCTTTGTGGGTAGGGTTAGCACAAGAGCAACAAGATCGGGTTGTTGATGTGCTTGGTAAAGCAGTTTGTGGTATGACCTGAGCAGGAAATGAAAACACGTTTGAGAAAAGTCTGATTAAGTCCTTCGACAGGCTCAGGACGAACGGTAAGGTGTTGATTCCGTACGTGGTGAGCTTGTCGAACCATGATCGGAATCAACTTGTTCAGAGATTTCTTGAATTGTTAGCTTAGTTTTAGTTAAAGATGAATAGCTTTAATGTGCGTTTCAAGAAAGCAATTAGGTTTTGAACGGCCTGCCCTTTAGAATAGTCCTATCGCTAAAAATTTTAGGATTATGATAAAAAAACCTTACCTAACGCTGACGATACTGATTTTGGTATTGATTGCGGTTGCTGTGCAGTTTACCCCTGGCTGGTTACAAAAAGCGGAAATTAATCCACCTGCTACGGCGTACAGCCGTGTACAAGGGGATACCACTAAAACCGAAATGCCTTGCTCTAATGAGCATCCCGAATGGCGTCAAGCTCAGGTAATTGATGGCGTGGAGATTGCTGCCGCGCCAGCTTGCGAACCGGACAATCCTTTTGATATTGCGGCATCGGTGAAGGGTACCAACAATATTTCGATGGCTACCTTGATGCAGTCTAATCTGGCGCAAGATGCGCTGGTTCTGGGTGAAGACGTTGACCACGACGGCGATCCTGATGTTATCCACCTCAAGCTGGAAGTCGTCGAGTTCAATGGCGCTAGCCCAGATGGTGATTATTTCATCAACACTTACAATATCGCACCAGGCATTCAGCCTGGGCTTTGGGCTTATGCGCCTAAATCGAGTGGTATGGCGTTGAAAAACTTTAGCTCACGCGAGGCACGACCTTTCCTGCGCGTACCTTCCCCCACCATACGGGTTGAGCAGGGCGATAAGGTGTTCATCACGCTGGAAAATACCCATTATTTGCCGCACACCATACACCTGCATGGGGTCGATCATCCTTGGCAAAATTCTAAAGGCGAAGATAACGACGGCATGGAAGAGCATCCGGTTTTTCCAGGCAAAAGTCACACCTACGAGATACAGCCACGGCATACGGGTACGATGTTTTATCATTGCCATGTACAAACTGCACAGCACATGATGATGGGTTTGAGCGGTATGTTTGTTATCGAGGAAAACCAGCCTAATAACTGGGTGCAAACATTCAATGTCGGCGCGGGACAAGTGCGCCATCCATCAGTTGCGGTGAAAAAAACCTACAGCCAGGAATATGATTTGCTTTATCAGTCCATCGACAAAAAACTGGCAGCTATCATCCAGTCTGCAACCGATCCAAGACTTATCGCAAAGAGCATGAGCCGTGATTACAACATGACCGAGTCGTTCGAGAATTACTTCCTGCTCAACGGGCATTCTTTTCCTTATACCTTGCGGGATTCGATGATAGTCACGGAAGGTAATGAAGCTATCAAGCTACGTATCGTTAATGCCCAGCGATCGCAAGTCGCTATCCATATTCACGGACACAAGGCAACGATTACCGCATTGGATGGCGTGGAGTTACAGCCAGGCCAACAAATAACGCGCGATGTGTTTGATATAACAATGGCGCAACGGTTAGACCTGAATTTGCAAACCACGAACGATGGCTTGCACAGTTACGGTCCTGGTTTGTGGATGTTCCATGACCACGTACCGACCGGAACCACCACCGATGGCATGGAGCCTGGCGGAAATATGGCAATCTTGGCTTACAAACCACTGATTGACGAGTTAGGAATGCCTAAGATGCACGACCAACTGCTGGGTGAGGTATTCGACAAAGATTACTACGCCAAAAAACAACCGCTTTGGCAGCAAGGGGATTTTGCGGCGGTGTTGGGGGATGCGGGGCTTATTTCTCCAGATGTTAAGAAGCTGGTGATTTTTGGGTTGTTGATTGGGTTGATTGTTGGGTTACTTATCGTGCTTATGATGGTTTATAAATGGAAGCAATTGCCATGAAAGCCCTTGTTATTACCTTAATTCTAGCAATGGGCGTTGTTACCGCTGCATCAGCCATGATGGAACACGATCACATGCTGATGGACGAAAAAGGCATGATTATGAATGCCAATACTGACCGCTTGCCCAAAGATTGCCCAAAAATATCCAAGGATGTTGATATAACCATTCGCGCTGGACATAAACACGCCAAAAAGTTTAACGGCAAAATGTACGCATTCGATAACCAGCAATGGGATGTTCCGCCTTGTGCGCGAGTAAATGTTACTTTCATCAATGACGACGACATCCGACATCAGCTAATGATACATGGCCTACCTGGGTATTTATACCCTCAAGGCATGTTCCATCTGGAGCTTTACGGAGCAGGGGAGTTAAAGGCTTCTTTAATTATGCCTGCTATGAAAAAAACTTATCTAGTGCATTGCGAACTGCCACAACACATGGAAAAAGGCATGAAATCCCAGCTTAAAGTCGATGGCGGTGATGGCGACTTATCTAGCATACCTGGGCTGACCAAACCGGTTCGGGCGGATAGTTATACCGTAAACTGGACACCTACTATGGGTGCGATGCTATTGGCTTGTGTTTTGGTGGGTTGTCTAGTGCCTTTGGCTTTGGTGAGGAAAAGGTTGGGGTGAATTTTATCGATTCCATACTCCAGCATCACTGCCCACGGTTAAGCGTTGAGACCTCTTTCACCTAGAGAACAAACCTAGGTTTGCACTCCAGCATTCACTGTTTATAAGGAATCAAAAAACATGTTTTTTGATTCCGTATTTCTTAACTGTGGGCAGTGATGCTGGAGTATGGGAACGATAAAAAATCAATAATGGTATCTACATTGCGCGATTATAATTTCGGTTTCCGTTACCAAATAAACTAGCCGATGTTCAAGATCGATCCGCCGAGACCAAAAGCCTGTAAGTTCATGTTTAAGTGGTTCAGGCATCCCGATACCAGTAAATGGATTTCGGCGAATATCCTTAATTAGCGTGTTGATGCGTTTAAACTGAGCCTTATCGGTATCGTGCCAGTGCATATACTGATCCCACGCTTTGCCACGAAAACACAATCTCACTCATCATCCTCAAGCAATTCATGGTAAACCACGTTTCCCGCCTTAATTTCGGCTATTGCTTGTTCCAAATCCTTTTTGTTCGCAGGGCTTGCCACCAGGTAAGCCGTTTCGTCATAAGCATTAAAGTCTTCCAGCGACATCAAGACAGCAGGTTTGCCGTTTTGTCGAGTAATCAAGATCGGCAAGTGATCCTCGTTCACACGGTCTATCGTTTTTGCCAAGTTGTTGCGTAAATCGGAATAACTAATCGCCAACATAAAAATTACCTTTTATAAATAAGTCCGCATTATTGTACCGTACTTATTGTTGTACAATAAATGAATAATGCGAAAGACCGTAAGGCGCAATAGTGAAAGGCATTGCGCCCGATCTATTTTTGCAACATCAAAGCTAATTGCCTGAGTGCCTTTCCTCTATGGCTCAACGTATTTTTAGCCTCAGGCGGCAATTCGGCAGAAGAACAATCATGTCCATGCACCCAAAACAAGGGATCGTAACCAAAACCGTTTGCACCTTGTGGGTGCATGAGGATTTTGCCTTCCCAAATTCCCTGGGCGAGAAGTGGTACGGGGTCGGCGGCGTGTTCCAGCATGACGATGACGCAAATAAAGCGTGCGGTGCGATCTTCAAAAGGAACGCCTGCCAGTTCCAGCAGCAATTTGTCGTTATTGTCTTTATCGCTCGCACCTTGTCCGGCATAACGGGCAGAATAGATTCCTGGCTCCCCGTTTAAGGCATCCACTGCCAAGCCAGAATCATCGGCAAGTACGGGCAAATGAGAGTGTTGTGCCGCATGGCGGGCTTTTAACAAGGCGTTTTCAACGAACGTTACGCCCGTTTCTTCTGCTTCCGTCTGAATAAATTCGGATTGAGGGATAATCAAATAGTCCGGTAGCAATGTCTGGATTTCCCTGATTTTGCCTGGATTATTGCTGGCTAGAACGATTTGAAGTTTTTTTGTATTAATCATTTCTAAAACAAGGTGTTAAAAGTGGTTATGGCTGCTTAAATCCCAACACAGCTTTAACTCGGCGCACTGTTTCGTTTGCCCATAGACTTATAAACCAGGTTTTGATTGATGTAATCTTGGTTTTGATATTGACGTATATGGTGCTGGTCTTAATTTTATGTAGCTGCGCTAATAACCATTCGTAACAAAACTTAAACCACGCGAAGGTCAATAATTTGTCTTTGGCGATTTGAAACAACCAAAACGTGAATGCAGCGATGGGGATTTTTCCGACATAAATTATCGTTGCTGTCAGTACCTGACCTTGGGCAAATAAGCCTATCGCGAAGATGCCCAATAGCTCAACAGCGCCGAACAACGCCAGAAAACACACTAATAAGGTATAACGGTTAAGCCTCAGAATTACAGTTTCAAGCTTATGGAGTATCTTCAGTTCACGGATAAAGGCATAGATCGGTTCGGCAATCCGTTCCCAAACCAGTTCTTCCAAGACCAAATAGATGAACACCAATACCGTCAATAAGGCATTGGTGACTTTGCTATAAAGAGTTTTAAGCATTAGCATTCCCAGGATTTGATGAAAAACAGCGATTATTCATAGAGTAAGGCATATTTTCCGATTATGGAATCAGAAAGACCAGGGGTTCTCAGGGATGGAGCAAATCTAAGCATCATGCTACTATCAAAAGCTGTTGTAATCATCCCATTATAGCTATTCGATATTAAAAGAATCATCAAAAGGAAGCATCATGCTCATAAATTGCGTTGCCTATCAAGAAGGCAAAAAACTTAAGGACATCACCATTGAGGAAATCAGCGATTATTTACTGATACCTAACTGCTTTGTCTGGGTTGCCTTGCTGGATGCCGAGTTGGCAGAGCTGGAAAAAATGCGCGAAGAGTTCGATCTACATCCGCTTGCTGTTGAAGATGCCTGGAACAGCCACCAGCGCCCTAAGATAGAAGAATACGGCGATTCCCTATTTGCTGCGATGCACTTGGTGAAAATGGATGGCGACGATGTGACCGTCGGCGAAGTTGATGTTTTCGTGGGCTTAAACTTCGTGTTATCTGTGCGGAATCGCAACAATGACGGCTTTCTGGGTGTACGTGCGCGGTGCGAGCGCGAACCGCATTTATTAAGCCACGGCGCGGGTTTCGTGTTTTATGCGTTGATGGATGCGGTGGTTGATCGCTACTTTCCCGTACTGGATGCGCTGGAGTCTGAGCTTGAAGATATTGAAGAACAAATCTTCATCAAAGGTTCTGCGCGTTCTAATATAGAACGCCTGTATGAACTTAAGCGAAAAGTCACCACGCTGAAACACGCGGTCGCCCCCCTAATTGAAGAAACCAGCAAGCTGCACAGAGGTCGTGTGCCAACGGTTTGCGCCAATACCCGCGAATATTTTCGGGATGTCTACGATCATCTCAATCGCATTCATGCCTCCATAGAAAACATGCGCGAAACCATAGGCACAGCGATCCAAGTCAACCTGTCGATGGTAACGATAGAAGAAAGCGAAGTCACCAAACGCCTCGCCGCCTGGGCGGGTATATTCGCTGTTGCCACGGCATTTGTTGGTATCTGGGGTATGAACTTTGATGTCATGCCGGAATTACGGATGAAATACGGTTATCCAGCGGCACTGACTGCAATTGCGCTGGTGTGCGGTATTTTGTATCGGCGGTTTAAGAAGGCGGGGTGGCTTTAAGCGGAGTATCTATGACCGTGTGATTTAATCCACAGGGAAATCAATTTGCTCAGAATCTCCTTAATGCTTTCTTAATCATCAATATACTACACTTGAACAGCTCGGCGTAATACGCTTTAATAAGTAACAAAAGGGATTTTCAGTAGTATTTTTATCCTTATGAAAGTGGACTCACATTAAAATTGAATACGATATGTTGAATGCTAAAAAACTGAATTTATTCATCAGCTTATTCGCAGCAGTGATGCTCTTAAGCGGTTGCCAAACGCTATCTGAGTTTTTTCCTGGACATGACCGCCATGTTTTTGAAGAGCCTAGCGTTCCCTTACAATCTGATATTGATAAGCATGAGTTTGAACTGTCCGGCGATCAAACCCTGATAGGCGAGATAGCCGCAGTAGAATCCCGCGAAGACGATACCTTGCCCGATATAGCACGGAATTACGGCTTGGGCTATAACGATATAACTGCCGCTAACGCTGGAGTTTCGGCCTGGACACCCAGGGCAAACAGCCGTGTTCTCCTGCCTTTGCAATTCATTTTGCCCGATGCGCCCCACAAAGGCATTGTGTTGAATGTTGCTAATATGCGGATGTTTTATTACCCTAGAAAGCAACGTAATAAAGTCTATACCTACCCAGTTGGAATAGGTCGTGATGGCTGGAATACTCCGATGGGTATGACCAGTGTTGCCATCAAAACCCCCAATCCCGATTGGCATGTACCGCCGTCCATACACCGTGAACATGCCGCAAAAGGGCATTATTTACCCAGTGTGGTGCGTTCTGGCCCAGATAATCCCTTAGGGCTTTATGCTATGCGCTTGGCTATTGGCAGTTATTTAATCCACGGCACAAACAAGCCGTTTGGTATTGGAATGCAGATTAGCCACGGCTGTGTGCAGATGTATCCCGAAGATATAGAAGTTATGTTTAAGAAAACCGCAGTTGGAACGCCCGTGCGGATTGTGCATGACCCTTATTTGACCGCATGGCATGAGGATATGCTCTAT
The DNA here is from genome assembly GCA_945861705.1 of Methylomagnum ishizawai. Taxonomy (GTDB): domain Bacteria; phylum Pseudomonadota; class Gammaproteobacteria; order Methylococcales; family Methylomonadaceae; genus Methyloglobulus. The sequence goes on from CAMAVM010000019.1 coordinate 54,197, forward strand.
CTTGAAGCTAATGAACCCTTGGAAAAATGGTCTTCAAGCAAACGCCAGCTAAAAAAGCAGGTCTCGAAGGAATTAAGTAAGATTGCCAAACACCATAAGGCCACAGTGGATTGGGCAAAGGTAGACAGCGTAATTCAACGCGCAGACGGCATACCGACACCGGTAAAACTGCAACTATAATTGCACCAATTAAAATCTCTGCTAAAGTCATCAAACCTATATGATTTTATTTTATCAAAACCACTCAAACTCACACCCATAGCCTTGGAATTAGATGTAAAGCTAGTTGATGAGGAATTTGGGGTCATATAAATGGGTATACTTTAAATTGCGCAAAAATTGATGATTTGATCAAAATTACAAATTATTACTATACCTTTTATAGGACAAAAATTGTGGAAGCTTCTTAAGCTGATTTAATTCTAATTCATTGATTAGTCGCCTTGAGGTGAAATTTCTCACCAAAAGGTGCAAATAATTCTGAGCCAAATTATTTAGCGCTCATACCCACCCCAGCCCTAGTTTTAGGGCAAAGACTTGCATCAGCCAAGGAACTTTTATAGCTCCAACCCAATAGAGGTTAAGCCCCAATTGCACAACTTACAAACTGCGTTTGCAGGCTAAGTTAAACAATTGGGGCTATTTTTTGCCTGAACGGACAGAATAATCTAACCGTTCCTATACTAATTAGTAATACAAAAATTACATTTTTTATAGGACAAACATAATGAAAGCTTTTCTCATAGACCCATACAATCAAACAATCACTGAAGTTAAATATGATGGAAACTATAAAACTATTCAAAAAATCATTGGTTGCGCTATTTTTGATATAGCAAGATTTGATGATGACAGCGGTAATGGTATTTACATCGACGACTCTGGATTTTTTTTAAACGACCGAAAGCTGTTCATTTTCTACCCAGCAACAGG
>CAMAVM010000020.1 GCA_945861705.1 Methylomagnum ishizawai
TAACCTTTTTCAGTGACTAACTTAACGGCATCTTGTTTAAACTCTAATGTGAATTTAGGATTGGGGCGCTTTGTTTGATTATTCATGTTCACCTCTTATGACATTATAAATCTGTCTCTAGAAGTGTCCGGTTTAATTAAATCATTACAATAAATGCTGAGCTAGTTGAAGTACACACCTTTCGACGACCAACGGAAGTGCCGGTACAGGCTCTCGGCAACCGCTCCCTGCGTTGCCCTACCTCCTGCATCCATGCACTCGAAGGCGAACGGGAATTAAAGCTTCATAAGGCCAAATCAATAGTAAAGCTTTTTAAACCATTTTTTTAAGGAACTATAATGCAAAAAAACTCAACAACATCTGCCTTGGTTTTGGCTACACTCTTTTCTGCTTTTTTGGTGGTTGGATGTACATCAAATATTAAGCACATTCCTAAATCTGAAGCCCAAGTGCCTAAATCCCAGGCGTACAATGCGTCTGTTGATGCGGTATGGAATGCCGCTAAAAAGGCATTAGTGGAAGATGAAACCTTTAAGATATTGGATAAATCTTCTGGAATAATGGTGACTGAGCTTAGGACGATTGATGCCAAAGAATTGTCTTTAGCCGCCACTTATTTTCTTGGTAAGACTTATAAAAACAGCTATACGGTAAATTTTAACCCACAGGCTTCTAATAAAACGGATGTGACGGTGAACGTAAAGCTGCAAGCCGTTCAAGTTGTCTTGTTATCGCGCGAAGAAAGCAATGCGGACGTTGAAGGTTATTTAAGGAAGAAACTGTTCGACAAGATAGCGGAAAATCTAAAGGGTCAAAGTTTTGCAAACACTGATCAAGCTAATACTGATGTCGACAATAAAATCACCTCAACTTCAAAGCGTAAATCTAAGTCGAAGTCTGGAAGGCGGACTCGTCGTTAAACCTTAAGATGTACAGATTACGGATATCCCGCAAAGCTATACTCAATAGCTGGGGAAACTGAAAGGTGAGTTCGGCTTCTCCAAGCCTGTCCCATGACAGGCAATTGGTAGGATTACTCTGCTGCAATAGTAAAATTGAGCGAAAAAATTAGAAATAATCCTGTGTAACCGCCAAAAGCATAAGCTGGAAACCCGTGGCTAAAGCAAATAGTAGGAATATCAATCAAGTCTTGCCGTTTTTACGCTTGCTCCTAATTGAGGACAATCATGAGCGTATCAGGCTTATTGAAAGCTGGTTGCCTTCTGATGTACGCCTTGTGGTTGCATCCTCTGCTGGCAGGGCTATTGGCTTGCTTAAAACTATAAAGCGTAGTGACGAAAGCCCTTATGCTGGTCTTTTGCTAGACCATGATCTACAAGACCAAATCGTCACCGAGGTAGAGCGATTTTTGTCGGGTACCAATGTGCTGCAATTTATTATTCGCCATCTGCCATCCGATGTACCCGTTTTAGTGCATTCAATGAATTTTCGGCGAGCGGATGACCTTGTGCAAAAACTGCGTGGTGCTAAATTTGATGTGACGCGAATACCGTTTTCAGTGCTGCATAAAGAGAATCTGACAGAATGGTTGAATGACGTTCGGATTGTGTGGGAAGATCGATAAGCAGCATAGTTTATAACCCAACAACCCCTCGTCAGCAGTTATTTTGTCTAATTCAATGGTATTTCAGTTTTTTAACGGTTCTCGGATATTTGAAAAATAAACCCTCAAAATATCATCAAGGAAACATTTAATAACTTTTTGTTATTTCAGGGGTTTTCGTGTGGCTTGCGTAACGTAAGTTGGCATTGAAAATCCTGCTGCCAATTTAGGACAAACCAGTCCGCATTTGCTATGATTGAACTTGGTTAGCACCCTGGATAATTCAATTAATAGCAGGAATTTACATGAGCCAAATCATCCCACCACCTAACGGCAAACCAATAACTTCACAGAATGGCAAGCTGGTTGTGCCTGATAACCCTATCATCCCTTATATAGAAGGCGACGGCACGGGGCCGGACATCTGGCGTGCCACGGTGCGGGTGTTGGATGCGGCAGTCCACAAGGCTTATAACGGCGAGCGTAAAATCCACTGGCTGGAAGTGTATGCCGGAGGCAAATCCTTTGAGCTATTCAACACTTGGCTACCGGATGAAACCATCGACATCTGCCGGGAATTTCTGGTCTCCATTAAAGGCCCGTTGACTACGCCGATAGGCGGCGGCATTCGCTCGTTAAATGTGGCTTTGCGGCAATTGCTTGATTTGTATGTATGTTTAAGGCCAGTACGTTGGTTTAAAGGTGTGCCTTCGCCCGTCAAACGCCCTGACCAAGTCGATATGGTGATTTTTCGGGAAAATACCGAAGATATTTATGCCGGAATCGAATTTGCCCAAGGTAGCGATGAAGCCAAGCTGTTTTTGAAGCTGCTTAAGGAAAATTTCCCTGCACAATTCGGCAAAATCCGTTTTCCTGATACGTCCGGTATCGGCATCAAGCCCGTCTCGCAAGAAGGCACGGAACGCTTAGTCCGCGCCGCGATTGATTATGCGCTTATCAACCAACGGAAAAGCGTGACGATTGTCCACAAGGGCAACATCATGAAATTTACCGAAGGCGCGTTCCGCAACTGGGCGTATGGTTTAGCCGAGCGGGAATACCCTACGCAAACCTACACCTGGGATCAATGGGAACGCACCAAGGCTGCACAAAGCGAAGAAGCCGCCAATGCCGAACAAAAAGTAGCATTAGCGTCTGGCAAAATCCTAATTAAAGATGCTATTGCTGATATTACCTTGCAGCAGGTTTTGACACGTCCAACCGACTTCGATGTGATCGCCACGCTGAATTTAAACGGCGACTACCTGTCAGATGCGCTGGCAGCGCAAGTCGGCGGTATCGGCATTGCCCCCGGCGGCAATATCAATTACCAGACCGGCACTGCCGTGTTTGAAGCCACGCACGGAACAGCGCCCAAATATGCCAACCTAGATAAAGTCAATCCCGGCTCGTTGATATTGTCCGGTGAAATGATGTTGCGTTATATGGGCTGGACGGAAGCCGCCGATACCATCATCAACGCCATGGATGCCACCATAGCCAGCAAGCATGTCACTTACGACTTTGCCCGATTGATGGAAGGCGCGACAGAAGTTAAATGCAGCGAGTTTGCGGGTGGGATGATAAGGAATATGTAACTTGTATAACCTAGTCCATTTTCATGCTAATAGGGGTTAAACATGGAATTTATCGCTATCGATGTTGAAACTGCAAATGCTGATATGGCATCTATTTGTCAAATTGGTATTGCCAAATACAAGGACGGCGAATTAATAGATCAATGGTCATCACTTATTGATCCAGAAGATTATTTTGACTTTATTAATATTGATATTCATGGCATATCAGAAGATGATGTAATTGAAGCTCCAACTTTTCCAGAAATAGTTGATGAGCTAAATCGTTTTTTGTCAAATTCAATATCTGTTAGTCACACACATTTTGATCGGGTATCAATCGAACGAGCGTTTGCAAAATATTCTCTTATTCCAATTGAAACTACTTGGCTCGATTCAGCAAGAGTAGCGCGTCGTACATGGGAAGAATGTGCTTGGAGCGGATACGGTTTAGCGAATGTTTGTAAAATCATTGGTTACGAGTTTAAACATCATGATGCATTAGAAGATGCTAAAGCATCTGGTCAAGTTCTGATTGCAGCAATAAACAAATCAGGGCTAGATACTAATGCTTGGCTTAAAAAAACGTCCCAACCAATAAATCCTAGCGGATTAACCGTCAACAGAGATGGTAATCCTGAAGGAGAAATGTATGGAGAAATTTTGGTTTTTACAGGGGCATTAGAAATTCCTCGTCGGGATGCCGCTGATCTTGCTGTTCGTATTGGATGTACCGTTGATCCGAGTGTTACCAAAAAAACGACTTTATTGGTTGTTGGTGATCAGGATGTAACTAAATTAGCCGGCAAAGATAAGAGTTCGAAACACTTGAAAGCAGAGCAGCTTATAGCAAAAGGTTTTAATATTCGAATTATCAAGGAAAGTGATTTTAAACAATTGGTTGTTCAAGCCAATCGATAATGCTACTAATTTCAGGTAATAAAGTGTAGGAATATAATGAATTCAATTAGTGCATACGTATCCAAACACAGTAAGTCAAGTTTTGCCGAAATGTTGAAAGAAAACAATATTGAGTTTTATGAAAAAAACCTTTTCCCACCAGGTACAGTTGTTAACGCAAGCGAGACAATAGAAATTATAAAAGCTCTAGGTGGGGCATCAGTGATCCCTGCACTTGCAACTGTACTTGTTCAATGGTTAAAAAATAAAAGCTCAAGAAAAATAATACTTCAAACCAAAGAAAATGAAGTTATTCATTTGGAGGGCTACAGTGTTAAAGAAATAGAAAACATATTACAAAAAGCAAAAAATTTAACTGTTATCCAAACCATACCTGAAAAAGATCTGTAACGAGATAGGGAGCATTATATGCACCAAAACTGGTGCGTAAAACGCACGCTACTTTGTACTTTTGATTTGGAGGTAACGTATGCCAATTAACATCACCTGGGTAGACAATTGCGAAGGTGTAGAAGTAGTCGAAAGGCTGCATACGCCCGTCTGCACCATTAAAATCCATCGTCGGCAAGATGTGATTACCAACATCGAATGGGATTTTTCACAAGTTACTGATGCAGCAATGAATAATGACAACCACGCTGTCGATTTCTGGCCTGAGCCGAAGCAAACCGTCAATGTGAAATTGTTAAAACAAGGAACGGCGCATCAAAATAAAGTCTGGGCGGAATTGTTGAAAATCCCTTTGGGTGAAACTTTGACCTATTCCGGCTTGGCAAAAAAAATCGGCTCTGCCGCCCGTGCGGTCGGCAATGCTTGCCGCACCAATCCTTATACATTGCTTATCCCCTGTCATCGCGTGGTTGCGGTTAACGGCATGGGCGGATACAGCGGTCATCGTCACGGCGAATATATGCAAATTAAAGAAAGGTTACTGGCTTACGAAACTGATGCCGCCAATATAACAAAGCAGTCCCCCTCTCCTTGAGGGAGAGGGTTGGGGTGAGGGGAATATGAATAAAAAATGATTTTAAAATCCCCTCATCCTAGCCTTAGCGGCGCAGATTCCATACCTGCTACCGCACTTCCGCCATCCTTGGCAGTCGTCCCTCAAGGGTGAAGGGACTAAATTGTATAGCTTAAACAAATTAAATATTAGGACACTCCTGCAACGTGCAAAACTCCGCATTAATCGATCAGTTCCTGGATGCCGTGTGGGTAGAACAGGGCTTGAGTGAAAACACCCTTTCCGCTTATGGTAGTGATCTTAGGATTTTTGCCCTTTGGTTAAAAGACAAATCGTTGCTCGACGTTAACACAGGCGTGCTCTCCAGCTTTCTTGCCAACCGTTATCAAGAAGGTATCGGCAGCCGTTCCTCCGCCCGCATTTTATCTAGTTTACGACGCTTTTACGGCTATTACATTCGAGAAAATAACATCACCATTGACCCGACTGCGCTGATAGAATCCCCCCATATCGGCAGGCCGTTACCTAGCTCATTAACGGAAGAAGATGTGGAGTTACTCCTAAATGCGCCTGAAACCGCCCATACCTTGGGATTTCGCGATAAAACCATGCTAGAAATGTTGTATGCAACCGGACTAAGGGTATCAGAGCTGGTTAATTTAACACTGGATCAGGTTAGCTTACGGCAAGGCGTGGTCAGGATTGTCGGCAAGGGCAATAAAGAACGGCTGGTGCCCGTCGGTGAAGAAGCGATGAGTTGGCTGGAAAACTATCTTAACGAAACCAGAAAAAACCTGTTGGGTGAGCGGCAATGCTCTTATGTTTTCGTCACTAACCGAGCGGACAGCATGACTCGGCAGGCGTTCTGGCATATCATTAAGCGCCACGCCAAGAAAGCGGGCATTAGTAAAACCCTATCGCCGCACACCTTACGTCACGCCTTCGCCACCCATTTATTAAACCATGGCGCGGATTTGCGGGTTGTGCAGTTGTTGTTAGGGCATTCGGACTTATCGACGACACAAATTTATACCCATATTGCCCGCGAACGGCTAAAAGAATTGCATACCAAATATCATCCACGAGGATAACAAGAACATGCCGCAACAAATCCACCCTACCGCTTATATTGCCCCGAATGCAAAACTGGGCGACAACATCATCGTTGGGCCTTTTGCCGTGCTGGAAAATGATGTTGGAATTGGTGACGGCTGCCAGATAGGCGCACATGCGGTAGTCCAGCCTTATGTAAAAATGGGAACAGGCAATGTGTTACATCCGCATGTGGTCTTAGGCGATTTGCCACAAGACACCAGCTTTAAGGCGGAAACGGTAAGCTGGTTAATTATTGGCGACAATAATGTATTTCGGGAAGGCTTCACCGCGCATCGCTCCGCCAAGGAAAACTGCGAAACGCGCATCGGCTCGGACTGTTTTTTTATGAATAATAGCCACGTAGCCCACGATTGCATTATTGGCGATAGTACTATCTTTGCTAACAATGTCGCTATCGGCGGCTTTGTAGAAGTGGGTGATAAGGTCTTTATGGGTGGTGGCGTGGTGGCGCATCAATTTTGCCGGGTTGGTTCTTATGCGATCGTGCAAGGCACGACGGGGTTAAGTATGGATGTTATTCCCTTTACCTTAATAGGCGGCCATTATGCTAAACACTATAAGTTGAATACGGTAGGTTTGCGGCGAGCTGGAATTACTGGCGTTCGTTACAATGTACTTGCCTCGGCATTTCGTTTACTAAAAAACAAACAACCGCTGGATGACTTGGAAGAAACCGATGAATTAAGGTATCTGAAAGACTGGCTGGCAGTTAAATCCAAACGGGGTATACATGGATTTATTGATGTCTCAAGGGATAGCGAATCTTAAAATAATTTGCCGCCGTATTTTAGGAGGAACAAAAACTGCAAAGTTTTCATCTCTAGGATAGAGATTTCGACAACATAGATTACTGAACTATAAGTCTTTAGTAAAACTATTTGGTATCGTTTCCATTGCCATCAGCCTCAAAGTGGAATTTATGCAGTAAGCGATGCACCAACGGACTAAAGAAAAGCCCTGCTGCCACCAAAAACATTAAACCAGAAAACAGCGCATACAAGCCTGCAAATAACTTACCCGCCTGGGTATGAAGCACATCAACCGGACCCATGCCACCCAGAATCATGGATGCATTGAGAAATGAATCCAGCCAGCTCATAGATTCAAATTCATGATAACCGATTACACCGATACCTAGACCAAAGGCTAGCAGTAAGAAAGCGGATAATAAATACTTAGCTTGCCTAATTAAAAAAGCGCTAAGAGGAATTGGTTTTTGGCATCGATGTTCAAAGGTGTGCCGCATATTCTTTGTTTTATCTTTGTTGATTCGACGTACCTTCACGGTGATATGGTTTTGCCCAGTGAATGATTACCTAGCCTGGAGGCCAAGCCATTTGGCGACCGCCCAAAAGATGTAAATGCAGATGGTAGACGGCCTGGCCACCATGACTGTTGCAATTGAATACCGTGCGGTAACCTTCCTCTGCAATACCTTGTTGCTTGGCTAAAGTAGTTGCCACCTGTAGGATTTTCCCACCCAGTTGGGCATCATCGAGGTCATTTAAGGTTGTGATATGGCGCTTGGGTATAACGAGGATGTGGACGGGTGCTTGCGGGTTGATGTCCCTGAACGCGAGGATATGGTCATTTTCAAATACGACATCCGGCTCAATGTTTCCGGCAACCATTTTGCAAAATAGGCAATCAGTCATACATTTTCCTCCATTTTACAACCCCTTAAACCAATCGTCTCTTATTTCAACTGACTCGATTAATTTTGTTTCTACACCGAGCCTTAATTCTTTCAATTTCTCACAAAGCGTTTCACCATCTATTAAGTCAATAGGTGGCGCACCATCTCTGGTTGCTTCTTTAATGGCTTCCCTTGTGAATGTTCCGGTTGTTATAAAAAGCCCTTTGTCTGCCCGACCTTGCATTGCGCCCCTAAAATCCCTTATTTGGCTGGGTGTTACAGAACCTTTATAACGCTTGCATTGAAAGACAACATGGAAACTTAAAAGGCCATTTACCCTAACAATTCCTTTTCCATCAATTCCACCGTCACCCGCTTTTCCAGTTACTTCAACTTGGAAGAAACCGCTTTCTCTCAATATCCGTTGTGCAAGTCTTTCAAATGCTGCGGGTGTTATCTCATAAAGCACATTGAGCAGTTTTTCTTTCCATTCCTCAGTGTTATCAACTTCCGCAGTGACTTCCTGTTCAATTTTTTCTGAGGCGGTTATTTTTGGTGATTGTGTAGATTTGTTTTGGTCTCTGACAGTTTTAACAATTTCAACATGGTCGAGCTTAGTTACATCAATATCCGCCTTCGATAAAGCCCAAATACCCCGTGACGAATTTTCAAGCAAGCCAAATTTTTTAAGGTAAGTTCTGCTCCAAGCGAGCCGATAGTCAACTTCACTAACTGTACCGTCTTCGCCATGTGAAATTTGTAGTATTTCATCGGAAATTTCAGCAATAACATAGGCCTTGCTATTAATTTCTTCAATTGAACCTGAGCCACCCAGCTCTTGAATTGCCTTAACTGTTGGAACAATAAGTTGATCAAAAGAGGGCAAATCATTATTTGTTTTCTTTCGTGCCATTTTTGCTCTCAAATTAACCCATCAGCAGCCAAAATAACCGTTCTCAACCTAACACATTACGCCCATTAAACGCATGAGCCAAAGTGCCGCTATCTATGAATTCTAGCTCCCCCCCCATCGGCACACCGTGGGCGATCCGGCTGGCTTGGACTTGGTGCTTTCTTGCCAACTCGCCAATAAAATATGCGGTGGCTTCACCTTCCACGGTTGAATTGGTGGCGAGAATAAGCTCTTTGATTGTCCCTACTGACATCCGTTGTTCCAACACGTCAAGACCAAGCTCGTCAGGACCTATGCCATCCAATGGTGATAACCGACCATGTAGGACAAAATAATGGCCTTTAAAAACGGTGGCTTGGTCAATAATCCAAACATCGGCGGGGCTTTCAACGATACAAATCAAGCTGCTGTCCCTGGCTTTATCCGCACAAATCTGGCAGATATTTTGTTCTGATAGGGTGCGGCAGACTTGGCAATGTCCAATTTTTGCCAAGGCTTCAATTAAGGTTTCAGCCAGTATTTTTGCGCCGTTGCGATCCCGTTGCAACAAATGAAAGGACATGCGCTGGGCAGTCTTAGGGCCTACACCTGGCAGGCAACATAAAGTTTGCGTTAACTGTCCGAGCAAGCCTTTTTTCAGCATGTCTTTTTTTTTGGCATATTATTAAAAGGGCATTTGGAATCCGGGCGGAATTGGCAGTCCGGCGGTAATTTCGGACATTTTTTCTTTTTTCATTTTGCCGACTTTGTTGACAGCATCGTTAATTGCCGCAGCCACCATATCTTCCAGCATGTCTTTATCTTCGCCAACTAACGACGGATCAATTGTCACTTTCCTGGCTTCACGTTTCCCAGTCATAACTATCGAAACCAAACCACCTCCCGATTCACCAGTCACTTGCATCATTTCCAGCTCTTGTTGGGCTTTTTTTAAATCTTCCTGCATTTTTTGGGCTTGTTGCATAATGTTGCCCAGTGCATTTTTCATATTATTATCTCCACCTTGTTATATCGGCTCTATGGTGCCGGGCATTATCCTGGCACCAAAATGTTCTTTTAATGCCAAGACATTAGCATCTGAATTAATGGCATCAACTGCTGCTTGTTGTCTGTCTTCTTGATCTTTGGCGAATTGTACCGCAGGTGTTTCAAGCTGTGCCTGTTCTATTTTGATTACCAGTTTTAATGGCGCACCTCGATAATCTTGTAACGCTTGTTGTAATTTTTTTTCTCGGCTGGAGGTCAATAATTGTTGATGACTGGCATCCAAATGCAATTTACAGATTTCGTCATCAATGTGTTCCAACACACAGTTATTGGCTAACTCCTTGGTAAAACTCTCCAACCTCATGATTTCAATCATATCAGTCCAACTATGATTAGCAGGACTAACATTACTTGAATAGAGTTGGATAACTTTTTCTGCAACGTGTTCCGATGGATTGATCTGTTCAACATTTATTGCCGATTGTGGCTTCGGAATTGAACTGGGTAGCGGTACTTGCTTCGTTTTTACTGGCGTGGATTCTACCGAAACTGGCTTAAACACCAGCATACGCAGCATGACCATTTCAAAACCCATACGGGAATCAGGTGCCAAATCCAAGTCTTTTTGTCCGACCAAAGCGATTTGGTAATAAAGCTGCACATCCTCCGGCGTGAACCGTTGCGATAAGGTCGTAATCATCGCCTTATCAAACTCATGTTCGATGCCGTTAGGCAACTGCTGCACCAAGGCAATGCGGTGTAAAACCTGCAAAATCTGCTGTAGTATCGCGCTGAAATCTGCATGTATGTTGGCGATTTCATCTACCTTGTTAAGAATAGCCTGTGCATCTGCATCAGCCAACGCTATTAGTATATTTTCAACGGGATGCTGCCCAACAGTGCCTAACATAGTGTTAACATCGTCAGCAGTAACTTTGCCAGCACCATAAACAATCGCTTGATCCAGCAAGCTCAAGCCGTCGCGCATACTGCCATCGGCGGCTCTTGCTAACAGTTGCAAGGCTAGCGGTTCGGATTCAATCTGCTCTTGTTTGAGGATGTCGCCCATTTGGGTGAAAATCTGCCCTGGCAACAACCGTTTGAGATTGAATTGCAGACAACGGGATAATACGGTAACGGGGATTTTCTGCGGGTCTGTGGTTGCCAACAAGAACTTCACATGCGGCGGGGGTTCTTCCAGCGTCTTGAGCAAGGCATTGAAACTATGCCCTGACAGCATGTGGACTTCGTCGATCAGATAGACTTTGTAACGTCCGAAATTAGGTGCATACTGGGCATTGTCGAGTAAGTCACGGGTATCTTCGACTTTGGTGCGGGAGGCGGCATCGACTTCGATCAAATCCATGAATCGGCCTTCGTCCAAAGCTCGGCAAACATCACACAAACCGCACGGATTAAATTCTTGGAGATTTTCGCAATTGATGGCTTTTGCCAGAATCCTGGCTATAGTCGTCTTACCAACGCCACGGGTGCCGGTAAACAAATAAGCGTGGTGCAAGCGGTCATGTTGCAAAGCGTTCATCAACGATTTGACTACATGGTCTTGACCAACAACTTCGGTGAAATTTGAGGGCCGCCACTTTCTGGCGAGAACCTGATAATTCATTGCAGGCTCGTGGTTATGGCTTAATGGGCGGCGACCGTGCCAGCCACATCCCGGCACACGAATCTGCTGCTACCGTTGCTCCCTTCCGGGCCTGGCGGGGTTTACAGCGTATCGTTGCGGGAGGACCAACACGATCACCATCATAATTCTCAACCGTACTGGCTCAAGACCACCTATTATCGTCGAATGCTTATGATATTACAACAGACGATAGTACGATTTCTTGTGCTTAACTAAAGTAGTCAGAACAAGCCAACTCTAGCCAAAGCCTTACCATTCGATGAGTTAACGTTTTATCACAAACGGAATCAACCCGTTATCGTTAAATCTAAACCATTCAATCACGTTCAGGAAACCCTGATGAAAGCGTACACAGAGATTTTTATATTCTTCAAGTCAAGGCTTTATCGGGGTAGTAGCCAAAAACTCAGTTGTAACAAACCATGCTATCGACCGTAAAAAAATATTCGTCGCGTGAAATTCTGACACTTTCTTTACAGAGTTACCGATACTTAACCTCAACATCTACAACCCCAGGCAAGCGTTTTAACCTACCCAATAATTCATCTGTTGGATGTACGCGCCAATCATCGCCTAACTGCAAACTTGTAGTCGCCTCCAGAGAGGTGTAACTGATGCCGACTGGACAAGTTCCGCCTTTAAACGGTTGCAATGAAGCTTGCAACCCAGAAATGAATTCTTGAGACTCCGAATCCTGCTCGCCAACTACCCAGTTCATCTTCAAACTCCTTGCATATTGCTCTCTGGCTTGCTCCATGTTGTAAAGCGTTTCGACGTTTAACCTGAGATTGCCGGAAAAATCGTCAATCGCCAACGCACCTTCGGCGACCAATAAGGTATCTTTTGAAAAAATGCTGCGATACGTCTCGTATTTGTCACCGAACGCAGCGATTTCTAAGCGACCCGTACGGTCATCTATTGTTGCGAAACCCATCGTTTTGCCTTGCTTGGTTTGGCGGGTTCGGATTTCGACGACCAAACCCGCAACGCGCGCTTCCATCCTGCCTTTTGAGCGTTCCACTTCGGACAACAAATGGGCTATTGTACCGTTGGTAAATTGCCTGATCTCGGCTTCATATTGGGCGATTGGGTGACCTGTCAGGTACAATCCCAAAGTCTGTTTTTCGCCCACCAACCGTTCTTGTTCAGACCAGGGTTCGGCTATTGTCGAGTAAGTTTCCGTATTATCGGCAATACCTTCTTGGGTGGACGACGACAAACCGAACAAATCGTCCTGCCCGGTTTCCGCCATTTTCCCGTGTTGTTCGCCCACCCGCACTATCGTCGGCAGTTCAGCCAAGTGCGCGGCACGGTTAGGGTCAAACACGTCAAATGCCCCCGCCCGGCATAAGGCTTCAAGCACGCGGCGGTTGACTTTGCGTAAATCCACCCGTTTGCACAAGTCGTAAAGCCCAAGGAATTTCCCCTGTTCTGACCGCTCCTTGAGGATTTCTTCGATAGCCGATTCTCCCACCCCCTTAATCGCGCCCAAACCGTAAACGATGTGCTCCCTGTCGTTCACTGTAAACCGGAAGTTGGACACATTGATGTCCGGTGGACAAATCTCCAGTTTCATCTGCCTGCATTCTTCAATCAGCGTGACGACCTTGTCGGTATTGTCCATATCGGACGACAACACCGCCGACATGAACGCCGCCGGATAATGCGTTTTTAGCCAAGCGGTTTGATAAGCGACCAGCGCATACGCGGCAGAGTGCGATTTGTTGAAACCGTAGCCGGCGAATTTCTCCATCAAGTCGAACACGTAGGTGGCGATTTTTTCTTCGACTTGGTTGGCGACGGCTCCGATAGTAAAGGTCTCGCGCTGTTTTGCCATCTCCTCCGGCTTTTTCTTACCCATGGCGCGGCGCAGCATATCGGCACCGCCCAGAGTGTAGCTTGCCAATTCACGGGCGATTTGCATGACCTGTTCTTGGTACAGGATAACGCCATTGGTCGGCTTTAATATTGGCACCAACAAGGGATGGGCGTACTCGGCTTTCGCGCCGTGCTTAACCCGGATGTAGTCATCGACCATGCCGGATTCCAACGGCCCCGGTCGGAACAAGGCCACCAGCGCGATAATGTCGTCAAAACAATCGGGCTTGAGTTTTTTGATTAGCTCCTTCATGCCCCGTGATTCCAACTGGAATACAGCCGTGGTCTGGCCTTTTTTCAATAGCTCGTAGGTTGCCGGATCATTCCTGGGAATGCTGTTGATGTCAATCGGCGGCTCACCTGCTTGTTGCCGTTGCTGATTGATAATCGGCAAGGTCCAGTCGATGATGGTCAAGGTACGCAGGCCTAAGAAGTCGAACTTGACCAAGCCAACGGCTTCCACATCGTCCTTATCGAACTGGGTCACCAAGTTGCCGCCACCTTGCTCGCAGTAAAGCGGCGTAAAGTCGGTCAGTTTGGTCGGCGAAATCACCACGCCGCCCGCGTGTTTACCGGCATTCCGTGCCGTGCCTTCCAGCGACAAGGCCATGTCGATGAGGTTTTTGACCTCTTCCTCGTTATCGTATTGTTGCTTAAGCTCGGCGCTGTCTTCCAGCGCCTTATCCAGCGTCATGCCGATTTCAAAAGGAACCAGCTTGGCAAGGCTGTCCACAAAACCGTAAGGGAATCCCAGCACCCTGCCCACATCGCGGATAACGGCCTTTGCCGCCATTGAGCCATAAGTGATAATTTGGGCGACGTGATCGCGGCCATAATGGCGGGCCACGTAATCGATCACCTCATCGCGCCTGTCCATGCAGAAGTCAATATCAAAGTCAGGCATGCTTACCCGTTCGGGATTCAAAAACCGCTCAAACAGCAGGTCGAATTCAATCGGGTCCAGGTCGGTAATTTTCAAGGCATAAGCGACCAGCGAACCCGCCCCAGAACCCCGTCCTGGCCCAACGGGAATACCATTGCTTTTTGCCCATTGGATGAAGTCCGCCACGATCATGAAATAACCAGGGAAACCCATCTGGCTAATCATAAGTAATTCATCTTGCAGGCGTTGGTCGTAAACTTGTCGGTTTTCCTCCGGTGTCCCGCCCCCGATTGCCGGATAAAGCGCCAAACGTTCGTCCAAACCTTTTTTGGCGGCATTGGACATCAGTTCAGCCAAAGTCATTCCTTGCGGAACTGGAAAATCCGGCAAGAAGTTCTCGCCTAACGTCAGGTCCAGGTTACAACGCTTGGCAATTTCCACGGTATTCTGCAAGGCTTCTGGAATATCGGCAAATAACGCCAACATCTCTTCCGTGCTACGCAGGTATTGCTGGTCGGTGTAATCCTTGGGTCGTCTGGTATCATCCACCACCCGGCCTTGGTTGATGCAAACCCGCACTTCATGGGCAGCAAAATCCGCTTGATGCAGGAAACGGACATCGTTAGTCGCCACCACCGGCAAGTCAGTTGCGATTGCCAAATCGACAGCAGCAGCAATATAGCGTTCTTCCTCCGGCTTGCCGACGCGCTGGAGTTCCAGGTAAAAACTTTGCCCGAACAAACCGGCCCATTGCTGCGCCAACTGCGTTGCCAAATCGGTGTTTTCAGCCAATAAGGCCTTGCCGATGTCGCCCTGCATCGCACCGGAAAGCGCAATCAAACCGTTATGATTAGCTTCCAACCACTCTGGCCTCAGCATCGGCACACCTTGATGCTGGCCTTCCTGATACGCCTTGGAAAGCAATTCCATCAAGGTGATGTAGCCCGTGCGATCTTTAACCAGCAAGGTCAAGCGATGAGGCGCGGCAGGTTCTTCTGGATTAAAAATCAGTACATCGGAACCCGCAATGGGCTTAATCCCTTGTCCCATCGCTGCCTTATAAAACTTGACCAGGGCAAACAGGTTGGCATGGTCGGTCACCGCCACCGCTGGCATGTTCAAACCTGCCAGCCGTTTGACCAACGGTTTTATTTTGACTATGCCGTCAACCAGGGAAAATTCAGTGTGGAGTCTTAAGTGGATAAATTTAGGCTGCATCAGGCGTTGCGTAGTAGCAATTATTCAATTCTAAACCGCTATTATGGCAAAAGACGGAGGGTATTAAACTGCTTTTATAGATTTATCGTTTAAATCAGATTCTCGATCCCGAAGACAAAGCACCGTCTCTTAACTTCGCTGAATAAGGAAGATCACAAGCCTGTGAAATTAAGTGCAATCCGGCTAAGAACCATCCGTATCACTAATTTAGTGCCGATATACCCCGTATTTCGGAATCCAATTGACCTTTAATGCCATAAGTGTGATAATAGAATCAGTAATTTAGGTTTAAGTTGTAAAAAGTTAACCAAACTTGTTCCATCTGCCAAGATTCATATCCTATCAAAATCCTCAGCCCGCAAGTTTTCTCCAGTTTTTAACTGGTATTTCGGTCGTTTAGGCTGAAATTTGAAAGTCTTTCCCCCGCTACACGTTTCTCCAAGTATCTAACCCACCAGTGGTGCGTAGAAATCTGGAGCTTACAGCGGTTTTCTGAGCTTATAAATCAATGACATTTTCTACTCTCGGCTTGTCCGAACCCCTTTTACGCGCCGTTAGCGGACAAGGTTACACAATCCCAACCCCTATCCAATTACAAGCAATTCCGGCGGTATTATCTGGTCGAGATCTGATGGCGGCGGCTCAAACCGGCACTGGCAAAACTGCGGGTTTTACCTTGCCGTTATTGCAACGGTTATCCACAGGCGATAAGGTACAAGCCAATGCCATCCGCGCCCTGGTATTAACCCCAACACGCGAATTAGCGGCGCAAGTCGGCGAAAGCGTTGTCATCTATGGCAAGCATTTGCCATTGCGCTCTGCGGTCGTCTTCGGCGGCGTTTCGATTAATCCACAAATGATGGCATTACGTCGCGGTGTTGATGTGTTGGTCGCTACACCAGGGCGATTAATGGACTTGTACAGCCAGAATGCAGTCAAGTTTTCGCAACTCGAAATACTGGTGCTGGACGAAGCCGACCGAATGCTGGACATGGGTTTTATCCGCGACATCCGCAAAATCATGGCATTGCTACCTAAACGTCGGCAGACATTGATGTTCTCGGCGACGTTTTCTAACGAAATCCGCAGCCTGGGACAAGATTTATTGCATGACCCTGAATTCATTGAAGTCAGTCCGCGCAATGCCGCTGCCAATACCGTCAAACAATGGGTACATCCGGTCGATCAAAAACGTAAGCCTGAATTACTCAGCCATTTAGTCCGTCATCACGGTTGGGAGCAGGTATTGGTGTTCACCCGCACCAAACACGGCGCAAACCGAGTTGCCGCCAAGCTGGAGCAAGACGGCATAACCGCCGCCGCCATCCACGGCAATAAAAGCCAGGGCGCACGAACACGGGCGTTGGCGGATTTCAAGAACGGTGAAATACGGGTATTAGTAGCAACCGACATTGCTTCTCGTGGTCTGGACATCGAACAACTGCCGCAAGTCGTTAACTTCGACCTGCCCAATATCGCCGAGGATTATGTCCATCGCATTGGTCGCACGGGGCGCGCCGGAGCCACGGGGCAAGCTGTTTCCTTGGTCAGTATTGACGAAAAACAAATGCTAACGGGTATCGAAAGACTGATCCGTCAAGCGCTACCGCGCGAGACATTGGCTGGTTTCGAGCCAGATGCCACTATCCCTGCCGCCCCGCCAGTCCAGAATCGTCCACGTTCGGCATTAAAACAGAATGTCGCTAAATTCCAGCGACATAATTAGCACCCCAAACCTTATGCGTTAAATTTTATGCTTGGCTTGGATTTGCTACGTAAAGAACTGATATAGCTAGTAATTTCTGTTTATTTTTCGGAGTGAAAAAACATGTTTTTTCACTCCCCATCTTCCTCCAAACATAAATTT
Source organism: Methylomagnum ishizawai (assembly GCA_945861705.1). GTDB lineage: Bacteria > Pseudomonadota > Gammaproteobacteria > Methylococcales > Methylomonadaceae > Methyloglobulus. Next base: position 17,173 of record CAMAVM010000020.1, read on the forward strand.
TTATATTCAGGATATTCCTTAAACTGTTGCGCTAAAAATTCGCGCCCCTGCTTTTTTAACACGCTGTGAAAACTTGAATAGGGATAGTTTTTTAAATCAGCCACATAGCCGTGCTTGACAGGATTATTAAACAAATAATTCAGCCTGATAAAATAATCCCGCTCATCTCTTGGACAATAATCCCAATAATTCCACCAAATCGGTTTTTCCGCCTGAAGCTGGGAACGGATAAACCTAGCTGAAAGCATGTGTATTTTGCCAATGATACCGCTTAAATCCTCCCCGTTTTTGCTGATTCCCAGCAGGTGATAATGATCGTCGAGAATAACCCAGTCATTTAACAGCCAAGCTTTTTCCTCAAAACATTGCCGAATAGTGGCTAACAGATAATCTTTGATGGTATTGGATTGAAGCAAAGCCCGCTTTTGATAAATACTGCCCGTAATAAAATAAGGGCAATTATCAACAAATAAATGCGCTGGATTATGCTGATGTTTTTTGAGCATTTTAAGCAGTTAAGTGACGTAAAAACATAAAGTAACAACTCGGAGCAAAAAACCGGAGTAAAAAAACATGTTTTTTTATTCCCCCCTAATTAAACCCGCAAAAACCCCAACTCAAACACTTGTGGTTGCAGTTTGTCGCCCAAGATTTTGTATGCCGTTTCAAACGGCTTGAAATCAATGGCTACGTTATCGCCGCTGGCATTACGCGCTTTGAGTGCATTGCGGATTTGATACCAACCCACATCGGGGCGGTTCAACTTCAATTCATCGCGTACGCTACGCACGTCGGTTTCGGCAAAATACGCTTGCCATAACACTCGTCCGGCATCCAAGACCGCCTGTGCTTCTAGGGAGATGCTGGAGTGCGGCGACAAGTCGCCGCGTGCAGCGTGCGTAGCCGCTGCTTGCGTAGACGTGTCTACGCACTCCTCCTGTTTGGCTTGCAACGCCGCCAGGTATTGCACCATAAAGTCGGATTCAAAACGGTCTGGCGCGTTGACTTCCACCTCGGTGTAGGGGATGAAGTGGTTGACGATGCTCCATTTCTTGCCGTTCCATTCGAGGTCGTCGGCACTGGCGGTTAGGTTGCTGCCGTTAAATAGCATCCAGATTAGGCAATCGGTTTTGAATTCATCGGATAACGGCTGATTGGGTTGCAAGAATTGATCACGGTCGTTAATCCACGTAGGTTTGATAAGACGACGTACAGAAAATATGACAGCGGCTTGCCAAAGGTTTTCAGGAGTAATGAAATAGCCCCCAGCGTGACCGATTGAATGAACTGATGAAAATATCGCCGTCATTGTGCCTGCATTTTGTAAGTCGTTCCCATTGCAGAAAAAGTGCGCTATGGCATTTTTCGACCATTGGGTATTTCTAACGTGATTTACTTTCGTAATAGGTGTTACGGCGTTTATTAACGGAATAGCGTCAATATCGTCTTTTTTTATTCGCGGCATCCATTCGCTTAAAAAACTTATGTTTGGTAGATTGTAAAAATTTTTTTCGCCAATAGCTTGCGCTTTTTTGTCTAACACTTCCGTTGTGATTTCTGAAATGGCGGTTTTTTCTTTGGCGTTTTGATTTGTTGCCCAAACCAAAAATCCGATTGGAAAATTGCCTTTTAATCCGTCAAATGATTTGCTGTGAACAATAAAACCGCCTGAGTACAGCGCACTCCAAACTTGTCTAAATTTTTCAAAGTTTGGCGCATTGACGTATTTCAATGTGCTAAACATTGCCAATGTTGCGTTTGGTATTTCTTTTGCAATTCTAGCCATGAACTGCACAAATAATTCACGCGCCGCGTAGCCGTAATCTTCATTATTCATTAGCAAACCGATTTTTGTGGTTGCTACGTCTGTTTTGCCTTCGTTTCCTTGGGAATTTGCCGCCTCTGCATACGGCGGATTAATCAACACCAAAATCTTCTTACCCTCAGCAATGGCTTTACGCAAGCCTTCTGGCACTTTGTTGGTCAGGCTGTAATCAATGTTGCCGTCATCGGTGATGTCGTCATTCAAATAATCGTATTGAAAACGCTGCGCCGCCACACAGGTTTTAGTGGCTTTCATCACGTCCACATCGGCTTCATCCAGGGTGCTCATGTAGATGTTGCGCGGGTTGCTGTGCTTGACTTCCAGGTTGCCCACGCCACAGCACATGTCCCAAACGATGTAATTCTTTTGCCAGTTATTGCCCAGTGTTTCAGTGAGTTTGTCGTAGGCTTTATCGACCACGGCGAGCGGCGTGTAATACGCGCCTTTAAAACTGCGTTCATCCAGCGGAATCAAGCTGTCGCGGCGTTCGAGCAGATAGTTTCGGTATTCGGCTTTGGGCGGTTTGTGGTAAATCGCCCAAAATTGGCGATAGCCTTCTTTGTTGCCCAATTGGTAGATTTTGCCACCCAAACTGAACACGGGGGCGTTATTTTTGTGCAGCAATTCAGCGGGTAAGTTGGCGTGGGTAGACACCGTGCCATCGTGCATGATGTCGGCAAAAAACAGTAGCGCGTAGTTTTCTTCCGCTACGCCGTTGATTTCGCGCCCTATCATCACCACCCATTTGTCGAACACCTGTTTGAGGTTGTCGGGCGTAATCTGGGTGCGGATGATGTCGCCGGATTTAATCGCCTCTTTGACGGTGCTGATGAATTCGTCTTCATGCGTGGCAATCTTGAACGACACAAAGTGCGTGCCGATGTGGGCAGACACTTCGTCCAAGGCTTCTTTAGGGTATTGGCTGGCGGACTTGCCCCATTTTACGGTTTTTTTGGCGAGGAACGGCAGTACGTCAGCCGTTTTCATGAGCGCGGCTTTTTCGGTATCAATGACCGCTAAAAACGGCGGGATTTGTTCGCCTTTGTTCAGGCCATCTTGCACGTAATGCAGTAATTGCGTGAACATGGCGTAACTGGAATGCTTGCCGGTGTCTTTCGCTTCAAACCAGATTTCATCAGTGCGGATGTCAATCAGCCCTTTGGTGTAGCTTTTTAAGCCCAGTGCTTTGATGTAAATATCTTTGACATCCTCTTCGCTGCGGACGTTTTTAAGGCGTTGGTATAGGCTCATGCTTCATCATAAAAGGTTAATTTTCTTGAAGTAAGCCTAGCAGACTTCCCTAAAAATGATGCTTAAGCGATTTTGCTCGTTCCTAAACTTGAGCGTCACTGTCCACAATTAAAAAATACGGAGTCAAAAAACATGTTTTTTGATTCCTTATAAACAGCGAATGCCAGAGTGCAAACCTAGATTTGCACTCCAGCAGTGCGAATAAAATCTAAACCACCCTCTATACACCCAAATCCACAGCCAATTTTACCGCCAATTTTCTGATTTTTGGGTTTATAATAAATTATTTACATTATTAATCAATAAGTTAAGTGGCGGAGAGAGAGGGGTTCGAACCCTCGATACGTTGCCGTATACACACTTTCCAGGCGTGCGCCTTCGACCACTCGGCCATCTCTCCGGTATTGCTTTGACTGCTTGCCAGTGCTTAGGGACTGTAGCAGGTAATATCTGTATCTTAATTGATAGTGCTGAGGAGCAAACCTAGGTTTGCACTCAATCACAGGCATGAAGCCACAAGTCCATCAAAAAATTATAGCTTAAACCGCTACTTGTTGGACGTAAGCAAGGCGGGGAAGGATAAGCCAGAAAGCTTAAAGTTGCAATGCCTTTTATCCCCAATCATGCTGATTGCAGGCTTTCAAGCTCATCCCAGCGTTGGAAAGCTTGTTCCAGTTTGGCATCGGCGGCTTGCAGATCGGCTAAGGTGTCTGCAATTATGGTTTGGTCGTTTTTATAAAAATCTGCGGAACTGATTTTTTTATTCAATTCAATTTGTTGGGCTTCAAGCTGGGCGATCAGTTCAGGCATGTTGTTTAGCTCTTGCTGCTCTTTAAAACTGAGCTTTTTTTTGACCGGATTTTTCGGTACGTTTGGGTTTTCGACACCTAAGTCCAGTTTCTTTTTGCTGTCTTGGTTTTTCTTAGCTATGTCGGCTTTTGCTGCGGCTAGTTTCTGACTTTGCCAATCACTATAGCCGCCGACAAACTCTTCCACACTGCCAGAACCATCCAACACAAACACACTGGTGACGACGTTATCTAAGAACGCCCGATCATGGCTGACTAATAATAGCGTTCCGCTGTAGTCAACCAGCTTTTCTTCAAGCAATTCCAGCGTTTCCAGATCGAGATCGTTGGTTGGCTCGTCCATCACCAGAAAGTTAGCGGGTTTAGTGAACAATCGCGCCAGTAGCAAGCGATTTTTTTCACCACCGGACAGGCTTTTGACGGGCGAACGTGAGCGTGCTGGCGCAAACAGGAAATCGGAGAGATACGACATAACATGGCGTTTGTTACCGGCAATTTCGATAAAGTCACTGCCATTGCCGACCGTATCGGCAACCGTCATGTCAGGATCAAGCTGGTCGCGCAATTGGTCGAAATAGGCGATTTCCAGGCGTGTGCCATGCTCTACCGCGCCGCTATCGGGTTCTAACTGCTTGAGCAATAGCTTGAGCAGGGTGGTTTTACCCGCGCCATTTGCGCCAATCAGGCCGATTTTGTCACCACGTTGAATTAGCGTAGAGAAATTTTTGATGATTTGCCTCTCAGGATAGCTAAAGCCTATATCTTTGACTTCAATAACTTTTTTACCAGATGCTTCGGCACTGGTTAAACCCAGCTTGCTCGTGCCTTGCTGGAGTCGGCGTTGCGCCCGTTCTTTTCGTAAGGCTTCCAGCGCCCTTACCCTGCCTTCGTTGCGGGTGCGGCGGGCTTTTACGCCCTGCCTGATCCACACTTCTTCCTGCGCCAGTTTCTTGTCGAATTCGGCATTTTGGTTAGCTTCGTCTTCTAACGCTGCCGCTTTGCGTCTTAGATAATCGTCATAAGTGCCTTGCCAGGACACCAAATAGCCGCGATCCAGATCGACAATCCGGGTTGCCAGTTTTTGTAAAAATGCACGGTCATGGGTAACAAACAGCACAGCGCCAGCGAAATTTAGCAACTGTTCTTCCAGCCAGGCAATGCTTTCAAAATCGAGATGGTTGGTAGGTTCGTCCAGTAACAATACTTGCGGTTCGATGACCAACGCCTTCGCCAGCGCAACACGGCGTTTCCACCCGCCAGATAAGTCCTTGATTTTTAATTCACCAGGCAAGTTCAACTTGCTAAGTGTGGCTTCTATTTTGGTGTTGAAATGCCAGCCATTCAGTGCTTCCAGCTTGTGCTGTAGGTCACCCAATTCCTGCAAGGCTTTGTTGTCGTGATAATCCATCGTCAACGACAGGGCATGATAACGTGCAATCACGTCGCCCAGTTCACCTAAGCCACTGGCGACGGCATCATAGATAGTCGCTTCATCCGGCAACTCTGGCGCTTGTTCTAGCCATGCCAATTTTAATTCCGGTTCGCGCCATATTTCGCCGCCATCGGGAAGCACGTTGCCAGCGATGATCTTCATCAAGGTGGATTTGCCTTCGCCGTTACGCCCTAACAGCCCTACCCTTTCGCCGATGTCTAACTGGAAGTTTTCTTTGTTGAGTAAAGCGTGCGTGCCATAAGCGATGGCGATGTTTGATAGACGTAATAAGGGCATTGGGTAAGTTAGTAAAGATAAATTCAACAGGCATTATACCTGAAACACTGGTTGTGCTTTTTGTCTGATGCTTGGATTGTTTGCAGTTGTATTGAGGATTTTAGAGGCGTAGGGTACGCGATGTGTACTCTACGTGCTAAATTAAGCCTTTGCATTGCAAATATCGCCGCAATAAATCGAGAGCAGATAATGCTGCTTGATGCTGTTTGCGCTTGATGTCACCAGTAAGGATTCGGACGGTATAGTTAACTTCTCCTTTAACAAACAAGGTATTAGTCACGGTTATTGACTCGATACCATGTGGATTTGAATGATACCCTGCGGAAGTGAGCTGGATTAAAATCATATCTGCATCGGTACTTTTTTGTACCGCATCGGCTATTGCTTTGGCAGTTGCCATCATGTCATTGTGATTATTGCTAATTTCAAGCCGTTGCGTTAACTTCCCTATAGATTGCTGGTAGTTAGCACTGATCAGCCAAGATACCCCGACCAATTTCGCAGCCAGCAAGCCTTGGCTGATGGTTTCCACAACGGCAAGCGTATGGCCTTGAGTTATCATCAACTGGTCTATTACTGAGATGAGATCAACTGTTTGATGGTCGTGTGATTGATGCTTTAAACCTTCAATCGCGTACACAGCATCGCCTATAGCATGGGCGATTTCATTTGTTAACCTTTCCTGCTGTGCTTGTGGATAATCGTTCGGGAATAGCAGTTTGGTTTGCACTTCGCCCAGTTCAGCACGAAAACCGAGTTGAACTTGGGTCGGGATTGCAATCTTGTTGATGCGCTCTTGCAGGTCTGATTCACCTATACCAATGGTTTTGATTGTTATCAATTGGCTGGGTAGTAAGGTAAACCGGTTTGATAACATCGGTTGGATATGATCCAAAAACATATTCCGCATTTCGGACGGCACACCCGGCACAAAAGCAAACCAGCACCGCCCTTGTTGCAACGCAAAGCCAGGAGCTGTACCTGTACGGTTATCCAGACGAATCGAGCCTTGCGGCAACATGGCTTGCTTGCGGTTGCATTCTGGCATGGCTCGGTTTCTGTTACCAAAAAACTGCTCAATCTGGCTGAAGGCAATCTCGTCGAATACTAAAGGCAGGTTAAAGGCTTTGGCGACGGCTTCAGCTGTCAAATCATCGCTGGTTGGGCCTAATCCGCCTGTGCTAATACAGCAATCGGCGCGGTTTGCGATGTCTAACAATAGCTGCACCAAATCCTCCAGCTTATCGCCGACGGCGGTATGACGGGTAACTCTAAAGCCCAATGCTACCGCTTGTTGTGACAACCAAGCCGCATTGGTATCGACAACTTGTCCGGTGACGATTTCTTCGCCTTGGGAAAATGTTTCAAAGGTTGGATTCATCGTTAAAATCTCGTCATCAAAATTTGATACCATAACGGCAAGGTAACTAAGCTAAGTGCCGTAGTCACGGTAACGGCCATTGCGTATAAGGAGCTATCCAACTTATAGCGATCACATAACACAATGCCCAACACCATGCTGGGCATGGCAAGATCCAGCACGGCGGCAGCTTTGTAATTATTCGCCATCGTCAAGTGATCGACCAGCAAGATTGCAAATAATGGCATTAGGATCATTTTGATAACCACGACGGGAGCAATATAAGGGATGTTCCGCACTCTTACGGCTTGCCAACTGAGTGCCAATCCCAATGAAAATAACATTAATGGCACTACTGCTCCTGATAATAACTTTAATGTGCCAGTGAGCCAGATAGGAGCTGGCACACTATTCAGGTTTAATAGCACCGCAATACCTGCCGCCCAAAATGGCGGCGCATTCAGAAATGACCATACCGGCTGGCGAATGCTAGAAGGTTCTGTACCGTAATGCCGCACCATGATGATGCCAAAGGTAAACAATAAGGGTGAAACCGCAAACAGATCAAGCTGGATAACCACAGAACGCGCCCAACTACCGAATGTTTGCTCTAGCACTGGCAAACCCAGATAAGTCGTATTAGGAAATCCTGATGCCAAAATCATCGCCCCCAAACATCGGTGTTCCAGCTTCAATAGTTTGTCAATCAACCAAAAACCACCCATGCCAAACAGGACACTGCTGACTGCCAAAATCGTATATTGCAGAGAATGTACACCAATATCCGCAGTCCATAACACCTCCAAAACCATAGCTGGCAAGAAGAAATAATAAACCACAGTGGTCAGCACTGTGCGGGTTTGCTCTGCACCTAACCCCATCGGTTTAACGATACGCCAAACGATGCCGCCAGCCATAAGCAAAGACATTTGTATCAATGTTGTGTGCATAATCTTACGTTTTTGATGTCTAGCCGAATTTCTCTAACACTCAATTTATTTTACGAATAACAGGAAGTCAAACAAAGGTGTCTTCCTCAGATTGCCTTTTATCAATTTATTACTGCTGTTTCAAATAATCCACCAACACATCAGCCATTGGTCTTCCTTGGGCTATTTGATTGACCGATGCCCAACTGGATACAGGATACAATTTATTTGCACTTAGAAGAGTGCCATTACCTAATCGTATTTGGCTGATTCTTTGCCCTAATTCTGCATTGGGTTGGCAATGAAAGCTCATGCCCCCTATTCTCACCATATCGCCACCTTGTTGATAATAAGGGTCTTTATTGAACAAATTATCCGCAGAATCCTCCAGGATGGCTTTTATTTCGCCGCCAGACAACAGTCGTCGCGAGGTGTTTGGATAAGTGATTGCCGTATGATTCATCACTTCCTCGTAGGTAATTGGCTGTCCAGGCAATAATGTTGTACCCCAACGAAAACCCGGTGATAACGCAATCTGGCTATCATTTATTGATAATTGAGCATCCACAATTAACTGATCGAATGTCCCTTTATAGGTATCCCGCCGATACAAAAGCTTATCGGCTACGGCTAAAGGCTGCTGTAATTTCGCTAAATAAGGGTTTCTTAGCGTAGTGATTAAGTCTTGCATTTCTGCATCCGGCTCAAGCAGGTTGGAAAATACCGGCAATAAGCGATAACGCAAATCGCGTAATCGGTTTTGGCGTATGTCCAAATCCAGCACCGCCAGAAACTTACCGTGGCTTCCAGCATTGGTCACGCAAGTTTTGCTATTGTTATTTTGCACCCAGATTGGTCGAGGAATAGCATCATGGGTATGCCCACCTAAAATGACATCGATGCCGGAAACCCTGCTAGCCAATTTCAGATCAATATCCATACCATTATGAGAGAGCAGAATAATCACATCGGCACTTTTTTGCTGTTTGATGTCATTAATCATTTGTTGCAAACGCTGTTCTTGTATGCCGAACTGCCAATCGGGAATCAAGTGTTTTGGGTTTGCTATTGGCGTATACGGATAAGCTTGCCCAATGATGGCGATACGGGCATTGTTGAATTCCTTGATGATATAGGGCTTAAAAACCGAATTCGATTCTGCACCGGAAGCAAACTGCGCTTCCTCAGTGAGTGACACGTTTTGGGCGATAAAGTTACCGTTAAAACGCTTGATATTTTCTAAAACTTGCTTGCTTCCGTAGGTGAACTCCCAGTGTCCGGTCATCACATCCACACCTAACAGATTGCAAACCGCCAGCATATCTGCACCTTGCGTCCATAACGAAGTCGCCGATCCCTGCCAGGTATCACCGCCATCGAGTAACAAAACATTGCCATGCGAACTTGTTTGCTTGATTTGTTTAATCAAAGTCGTCAAATGCGCGAATCCGCCCATCTTGCCATAGACTGCAGCTGCTTCGGTAAAATCCAAATGGGTAAAAGCGTACGCTTCTTTTGTACCCGCTTTGATGCCGAAAAAATCCAGGAAGTCATGTCCTGTCAAATGCGGAACTTGCTTATATGAACTGCCCACGCCAATATTAACCGAAGGCTCTCGGTAATAAATCGGCAGCAACTGGGCATGACAATCGGTAATATGCAGCAACGTGACATTACCGAAATCCGATGAAGGATAAAGCGTATCAGGAATGGAAGAAAAACAGGAAGCGAGTCCTGGTGCAATTCCCATCAAGCCTAATGTCTGCAAAAATTGACGGCGAATCATGGTCTATGGGTAAAAGCTATGGGAATACCAACTGCAAGAGGATTTCGCGGTAGAAATTGTGAAGGGATTAAGTATTGGCGTACAAACCTAGGCTTGCACATCTACGAAGCTATTCATAATCCCCAGTGCTATAGGAATTTCCCGCATAATTCTCAAATCGGGTGTATTGCCCCAGAAAGGTTAAGCGCACCGTCCCTAAGGGGCCGTTACGTTGCTTGCCGACAATAATCTCGGCAATGCCTTTGTCTGGACTGTCTTCATTGTAGACTTCATCACGATAGACAAACACGATCAAATCAGCATCCTGCTCAATCGCACCCGATTCCCGCAAATCGGACATCATAGGCCGCTTGTTGGGACGTTGTTCAAGATTACGGTTCAACTGAGACAAGGCCACGACCGGCACATTCAGCTCCTTGGCTAATGCTTTCAAACCCCTTGATATATCGGAAATTTGTTGCACCCGGTTGTCGCCGCTGCTAGGCGATTGCATAAGTTGTAAATAATCCAGCACAATCAAGCCTAATTGCCCGTGTTCCCGCGTTAACCGCCTTGCTCTTGAACGCACTTCCGTTGGTGTTAGCGCAGGCGTGTCGTCGATAAACAGTTTAGTTTCGCCCAACAAACTGATCGCTGAAGTCAACCTAGGCCACTCGTGGTCTTCCAGCTTCCCTGTTCTGACTTTATGTTGGTCGATACGCCCCAGGGATGACATCATCCGCATGGCAAGCGCATCGCCCGGCATTTCCATACTGAACACGGCAACAGGTTTGCCGCCTTTGATGGCGACATTTTCCGCTATGTTCATGGCAATGGCGGTTTTTCCCATAGACGGGCGACCCGCGACGATAATTAAATCAGCGGGTTGTAATCCTGATGTCAACTCATCCAGATCAGTAAATCCGGTCGCCGCACCAGTGATATTGCTGCCCTGTTCAAACAGCATTTCAATTTTATCAACCGCCCTAGCCAGTAACGATTTAATTCCGATAAAACCGCCCTGCCCTCGTTGGCGTTGTTCGGCAATTTTAAATACTTCGCGTTCTGCGTTTTCTAAAAGATCAGCGGTGTCGCGCCCTTCAGTGTTAAAGGCTGAATCGGATATTTCCGTACCGACATGAATCAATTGCCGAAGCACCGATCTATCCCTAACAATATTGGCATAGTTAACGATATTAGCGGCACTGGGCGTATCTTTTGCCAACATGCCCAAATAGGACAATCCGCCCACAGCTTCCAGTTCGCTGGTCGCTTCCAGGGTTTCTGATATGGTAATCACGTCGAATGGTATCTGTTGATCCGCCAGTTTTTCTATGGTGCGAAATATCAACTGGTGATCCCTACGATAAAAGTCAGTTTCAATCACTTTATCGGAAACTGAATCCCAGGTTTGATTATCCAGCATCAAGCCGCCCAAAACCGCCTGCTCGGCTTGAATGGAATTGGGCGGAATCTTCAAGGATTCGTAGGCATAATCACGATCTAACGCAAAATTTTGAGACATGACATGAGTATTTGGAGGCACAAACAAGATGCTAGTTTACCGGATAATAGCTAGCATTTTATAGTCATTACAGGTGCTATTGACATAAACCATTAAGCACTTAAACAACATCAGCCAAATTTCCTTTGGTTTCCAGCCAGACCTTTCTATCTGGAGCTCGTTTTTTTGCCAGCAGCAAATCAAGCTGGCTGCGCGTATCGTCAGTTTTTTCGATGGTTAACTGCACTAATCGTCTTGTATCTGGGTTCATCGTTGTCTCCCTAAGCTGGGAAGGATTCATCTCACCCAAGCCTTTGAAGCGCTGCACCGAAATTGCACCTTTGATTTTTTCCGCCTTGATGCGGTCGAGAACACCTAGCCTTTCGGCTTCATCTAAGGCATAAAACACCCGTTTGCCGACATCAATCCGATACAACGGCGGCATGGCGACATAAACATGACCTGCTGAAACCAGTGCATTAAAGTGCTGGTAAAACAACGCGCAAATCAATGTTGCGATATGGCTGCCGTCGGAATCGGCATCGGCAAGAATGCACACTTTGCCGTAGCGCAGATTTTGTAAGTCATTAGAACCGGGATCGACCCCCAACGCCACGGCAATATCGTGAACTTCCTGCGATGCCATAACTTGGTTTGACTCAACCTCCCAAGTGTTCAATATCTTGCCGCGCAAGGGCATGATGGCCTGGAAGTCGCGTTCCCGCGCTTGCTTGGCGGAGCCACCGGCAGAATCCCCTTCTACCAGGAACAATTCGGTACGGTTTAAATCTTGTGCGGTGCAATCCGCCAATTTTCCTGGTAGCGCAGGGCCTGATGTGATGCGTTTTCGGATGATCGCCTTGCTCGCTTTCAAGCGTTTGTTGGCACTGGCGATGATGATTTCGGCGATTTTTTCGCCTTCCATTGGGTGCTGGTTCAACCACAAGCTGAAACCGTCTTTGGCTACGCCGGATACGAAGGCGACACATTCGCGCGAACTCAAACGCTCTTTGGTTTGACCGGAAAACTGCGGATCTTCCAGCTTAACCGACAACACGTAATGGCAATTTTCCCAGACATCTTCCGGCGCAACCTTAATGCCGCGCGGCAACAAGTTTCGGATTTCGCAGAACTCGCGCATGGCTTCGGTCAAGCCTGCACGTAAGCCGTTAACGTGCGTTCCGCCTTGTACGGTGGGCACGAGATTGACATAGCTTTCGGCTAACATTTCAGGCGGGTTTTCCGCCGCCCAAACAATACCCCATTCGACGGCTTCGTGATTGCCAGTCATATTGCCCATGAACGGCGGGTCAGGATAAAACTCGATGTCGCCGACGCTGTCCAGCAGGTATTCTTTTAAGCCATCTTCGTAAAACCAAACTTCCTCTTCCTCAGGATGTTCGACCTTAAGGCTTATCTTCAAACCTGGGCACAGCACCGCCTTGGCACGCAAGACATGCTTGAGCTTTATGACTGAGACCTTATTGGAATCGAAATATTTCTCGTTCGGCCAGAACGTCACTGTGGTGCCGGTGTTGTTCCGTCCTACCGTGCCGATCTCCTTCAAGTTCGACTTCTTGTCACCGTCGGCAAAGGCCATGTGGTAAACCTTGCCGTTACGCTTGACCTCCACTTCCAGCTTTTGCGACAAGGCATTCACCACGGAAATGCCCACGCCGTGCAAGCCGCCGGAAAATTGGTAATTCTTGTTGGAAAACTTACCGCCCGAATGCAAATGGGTCATGATGACTTCCACGCCGGGAATATTATGGGTAGGATGGTTATCCACCGGCATCCCACGCCCGTTGTCAATCACCTTCACCCCGCCGTCCTTAAACAACACGACTTCAATCGTGCTGGCATGGCCTGCAATGGCCTCGTCCACGCTGTTATCCACCACCTCCTGCACCAAGTGGTTGGGGCGTGTGGTGTCGGTGTACATCCCCGGGCGTTTGCGGACGGGTTCCAGTCCGGTCAGGACTTCAATGGCAGAGGCGTTGTATTCGTTGGTCATGTTTTGAAGGTTGGTATTTTATGAGTCAAGGTAGTTTATGGATATTGTAGGGCGCATAAGCGAATGCGTCATGCGCCAAGTTGGTGATTTTCATTCTACGGCGGGCGTTTTTTATCCACCGTACGCGGTGACCTACAGGCTCAACCTTATTATTTTTTATTTTGCTTAATTGCTGTATATAAAGCACTCGGCCACGTGATCCCACTCATTCTAGTTGTGTCTAATTCTTTTTCTAAAATATCCCAGTGTACATTTGAACTCGCTACTAAATCATATACACGCTGAATTATTAGTAGCTTTTCATTACCAGCTTCCTCGTACTTGTTGCAAACCATTTTGTTTTTATAATGTACATATAACCAATAAAAAATAAATCCACAACCAAGCAAACCATACGCTACGTTATCACTTGAATTGGCAAACAACGCAATCAATATACTAAGAATTACAATCCATTTAATTAAAGACATTAACGTTTGAATCAAGATAGCAATGTATTTTCCTTCAAACCAGTTGGCTACATATATTTTCATATCTGGGAATAAAAAATTACTAATCTTTTCATTGATTGCTTTTTTTTGATTTAAGTATGTAAGCACAATCAGTATTTGTATTAATAACCAGTCTAAGTCTGCACTTCTTACTTCTTTTTGTACAAAGTACCAATCGGCATGATTGTTTATGGTATTTATCCAATGCGTCCCAATATTAGTTAAATTCTTTTCAGTGAACTGCGCTAAGTCACTTTGGTGATTCCAATAGGCATCAGCACCTAAAGTTGTTTCTAAATCAATAACAATGCGTGACACTTCCTCTATTATTCCTTCTCTTTTATTAATCTTATCTTCTATCTCCCAATCTTCTATATCCTTGTAAAGTTGCTTAACAGAAAACTCACTAAGTTTTAATTTATCAAGTTGAGATTGGATTGTTTTTAAGTTTGCTAACATTTAAGCCCCATTAAATTCATTGAAAAATTATTAATCAACCCGTAACGTGCGCTATCGTAGATACCATCTCTCCATACCAATCGCAAGTGGTCAAATTGCCACTTGAGGTTGATAGGGTTGTTGGTGTTTCAAGACACCAAAACAAATCTGTACCAGTTTTCTCATCGCCGCGCCTAACGCGGACATCTTGCTTTTGCCGCCCTTAGTCAGGCGCAGGTATTGGGCTTTGATGTCGGGATTGTAAGTGGTCGCCACGACAGCCGCCATGTACAGTTTGGCGCGGATGGTCGGGTTTCCGGCCTTGGACAGCTTGGGGCGCCCCCTGACACTGCTGCCGGATTCGTGCTGTACTGGGATCAACCCCAAATAGGCGGCGCACTGGCTGGCACTGTCGAATGGGCGGCTGCCGATCACCATCAACATCCGAGTGGCAATCACTTTGCCTACGCCGGGGATGCTTTCTAGCAAGGCTTTGTTTTGTTTGAACCCATAACGTGCGCTATCGTAGGATGTGGTGAGGTACGAACCGCATCATTCGCGTCATTCACCCGCATCAAAATCTGATAACTCAGCATCACCGCCCCAATTATCATGGTAAACGCCACGCCTTACGTAATCATGGAAACTTGAATGCGGCCACTCTTTAACAGTTCGCACCCAACCGTGCTTCACCGGATTCCAATGGATATAATCAACATGTCGCTGATAATCCGTTTCATCACGGATGAGATGTTCCCAAAACCTTCGTTGCCATAAGCCCCTTTCGCCGCGTTTGTTCCGGCTTTCGGAAATCCGCTCGTCTTTCTGAATATTCCTGGAAAAATGCGCCTTAATCAAACCCCAACGGGTTGAAAAATCTGAATCCCCCATCGGCAACGACAAAATGCAATGCAGGTGTTCGGGCAATACGACAATGGCTTCTATAACAAAAGGATGGTTTTTCTTTACGTGTACAAATGCTTCCCGAAGAATATTTATGCGCTCAACCAACAGCCTATTGCCCCGACGTTCCGCCAAATTTACGGTAAAAAACCATGTAGCACCTGGATGATGGAAGCGGCGGTAATCTGTCATGATTAATTCGTGTTTATTCCCTCGAACGATGCGGTTCGTACCTCACCACATCCTACTCGCTAAATCTACTTAATCATTGCATTAGAATTGTGCGATTCAACATAAGCATCAAGTAAACGGCGAATCATACGTTGATACTGCGTATGGTTTTTGGCTGCCTCAGCCTTAAAAAAATCAATGCTCTTTTTGCTCAACGCAAGCGTAACCTTAACGCCTTCTTCATTAAACGCCAGTTCGGCGGGTGAAGGCAAGAAATCGGTGATTACCTTAACGTCGCCCAAGGGTTCATTGGTGTATTTGATTTTCGCGCTCATAAATTGCCTTTCCTTTGCGCCAGTAACCAGCGCCAATAATTCGTATAACTGAGGAACGATAAGTAAACCGTATCGTTAAAATCCCACCATTTACCTCACCAAAACAATAAAACCGTTCTTCGGTTTGGCTATGGGATTCGTCTTTGGCAATAATACGCTGTGGGTCGGCAAAGGCATATTGGGCAACCGCGAATGAAACCCCATGTTTTTCAAAATTTAGCCCATCCTTTTCTGCATCCCACTCGAATCTTGTTTTTGCCATTAGCTAAGACTAACAGATAGCCATACAAATAACCATACGTTTATATGTAGATAAGCCAGTGGTAGGCTTGTGAAACCTACTATGAATTCCAGCTTTTCGCTGGGGTTCGTCCCTATTCCACGAACGGTTCGTGCAGAATTATCGTCAAGGTGTATTGTTTCTTTCAAAAAAACACAAATAAAGGCTAATTTTGTTAAAATTTCGGTTTTGTAATTTTAACTTAAATTAAGTATAACGGATTAACTATGTGTTTTAGTGCCAATATGTCGCTCGGTATGGGTGTGGTCGGATTTGCTGCTGCCAGCGTAACCTTCCTCGATAAAGATGAAACCTTCTGGGTAAGGGCTGCGAGATCGTATGCCATATTTCACTTTTCCTTAATGGAAATCATCCAGTATTTTGCTTATCCGGTTGCCGACCAATGCGGATATGGAACCAATTACTTTTTAAGCGAGCTGTCAACGTATCACATCAGCTTACAAGCCTTCGCCATTATGCCTGCACTTGCAACCTATTCGACAGACAAAACGGCTTTGCTTAAAGCGACAATGATAGGTGCTACTCTCAGCACTATGTTCCTGATTTGCAGCTTCTTACCTAATGAGTGGCAGATCTTCGATGTCATGCCCAATTTCATCGGCAAAATGATTTCCTGCCTATATATGGGTAAGTACCATATCGGTTATTCCATTTCGAGTGCATTCGGATTGTTTGTGACGCATGGCTCACTGTTCGGCTTGGCGTTAAGCGGCTTCCTCTGGAAGAACAACCAGAAGATGGCAAGTTACCACTTCATCATGGCAATCTTAACCTTATTTATGCCGCAATGGATTTTCGGCGTTACCACGGGTGAAGCCGCCGCCATGTATTGTTTTTTCTCCATCCCGATTACTGGCAGTTTTATGCCGTATTTTAAGAAATACTTTATTGCCCAGGATTTTGTTAATCAGGATGATCCGCTTTTAGCTATTAAATAAGCATTCTACAGCTAACAGCATGCAGATGAATCAGTTAACCACCTTATTGATAATACTGCTGTTTTGCTTATTATCCAGCTATGCAATAGCACAGCCCAGTATAGCTGTTCTTGATTTTGAGCTGAGAGATCTCACGCTTAAGCCAGGTGTTCCACAAGAAGTGGAACGCACGGCTTCAGTTAAGCCAATGTTAGAAAAAGAATTACAAAAAGTGGGTTACGCGATTGTGTCGATTCCTATAGCCGCACAAATACAGGCCACCGCAGGGTTCGGTTATTTGTTCGATCACCATGATATTGCCGCGCAACTGGCACAACAATATAACGCTGATTATGTGCTTGTAGGTAGGTTACATAAGCCCAGCTTCTTGTTTGTGTACTTGATGGCACATTTAATTGATGTTAAACAACAGCGTCTGATTGCAGATTATCTGTCCGAAGTAAAAGGCGGCGAAAAAAAGCTGACCCGTAAAGGTGTGGAGAGTTTGGTTGTTAAAATTAACGATACTTTTAGCGGATTGAAGTAAGTTTTTGTGCTTTAAGCTTTTAAGGTATACCGATTAAGTAGTGCTGTGTTGGACATGTAGAAGTTGTTGTCTGAATGCTTCGATGACCTGTTCATTATCGCGTTCATGCCTAGCAATCGGCACCTTGATTTCTCTAACGACTTGCATTGGTGCGGAAGACAGAAACACAATCCGGTCGGCAAGCGTAATAGCCTCGCGCAAATCATGGGTGACAAACAACACGGTATGCGGACGTTGTTGCCACAATTTAACCGTTAGCGTCCTGATCTGCCTGGCAGTGGCTGCATCCAAGGAGACGAAAGGCTCGTCCATTAACAGTACGTTAGGGTTGATTGCGAATGCACGGATAATCGCCACCCGTCGGCTCATGCCCAGGGAAAGCCGTTCAGGGTAGACGTGTTGGAACTGGCTAAGTTGCATCACGTCCAGCAACGTATCCATATTTTCCGCAGATGGGTTGTCCTCGATTGCCAACTCTATATTTTCCCTGACGGTACGCCAAGGTAAAAGCCGTGGATTTTGAAAGACATAGCCAATTTTTGACTGGGTTTGCACCTGTCCTACTTTGATTTCCCCGTCATAATCACGATCAAGATCAGCGACAATATTCAATAAGGTGGTTTTACCACAGCCAGACGGTCCAACTAAACACACAAATTCATTAGCATTGATAGCTAATTTAAAATCAGCTATCGCTAAATGCTGTCCGGCGCGACCTTTAGCTGGATAGGTTTTGCTTTTAATATTGATTGCTATCATTGTCAATTAACGCCGCCAGCGTTGTGCCTTGGTATCCAAAGGTTTTAAAACCATCAGCTCCAGCAATTGAATAATGGCAACAAAGGCAATGGTATAAGCCAGAAGATTGGCAACATCAAAGAGCTGAAAAAATGAATACAATTGAAAGCCTACGCCATTACTTCGTCCCAACAACTCAACAACCAAGATGATTTTCCAGACCAACGCCAGCCCCGTACGGGTTGCACCCATCACATAAGGGTACAATTGCGGCCAGACGACGTGTAGCAAGGTCTTTTTCCTGCCCAAGCGATAACACCTCGCCATTTCCAGTAAGTCCTGATCCAAAGCCCGTGCGCCTTCCCTGATGGTGACGATCACGTTGGGCAACTTATTGATGACGACCGCCAAAATCGCCGCCACTTCGGTCAACCCAAACCAGACGTAGCATAAAATAATGGTAACTAATGCGGGAATATTCAGGAAAATCACTAGCCAATTGTCGAAGAAAGCATCCAGTTTCTTGTTGCGCCCAAGAACAACGCCTATGCCACAACCCAGCAGCATCGCAATACTAAAGCTGACAACCAGCCTAAGTAATGTGATTCCCAGATGATAGGGAATTTGCCCACTTAAGCAGCCTTGCCATAAAACGTTGCCTACAACGAGGGGAATAGGTAAGTTATTGCTGTTGAGGCAGGTAGCCAGCACTTGCCATACCAACACTAAGGCCAGCAAAGATAGAACTGGCAAAAATTTTCTAAACTTAATCAACACGATATTAATCTTGTGACCAAAATGTCCCTGCTTGTAAGTGTTCTGATTTTCCGGTTAGTTGATTATTACTTACTTTCCGTAGTAGGGTGTAAATCTGTTCCGCTGCTTGCTGTTCAGGTTTACCCCATTGGGTGATTTCACCTTCACAATAACGCTGACGTAGTTTGGTTTGGGTGGCGGCATCATCGACTTGGGTTAAGGGGATTATTTTTTTCCAATCGGATTCCGAAGTGCATAACAACTGTTTGGCATTTTTACTGGCTGCAATAAATGCGTTCAGAGCAGATTTATGACCGTCCGCCCAACTTTGTTTAAACACGTAACCCAATGCAGGAACATTTTCTTGAATGCCTAAGCCTTTTAATATGCCTTTGCCATCAATGACCTGACGATAACCCTGCGCTTCCAGTTTCGCGCCGAAATGCCAATAATTGAGCGCGGCATCAACGCGCCCTTGTTTAAGCTGCTCATTAATTAGCGGCGGTGCGCCAAAGATTTTTTCTACCGAAGCATTCAAATCCAGTTGTTCTCTTTGAGCCAGTGCCTGTAACAATAACCAATTTTTATCTAGCTCACCGCCAGCAATTCCTAGCCGCATACCTTTGAGGTCTTTGATAGCATAAATGGGACTTTTTTCCGGCACCATTAAAGTGCCAGATGTCGTTGAATATGGATAAAACGTGAAATCAGCACCGTCTGATCTCAGCCTAGAAACCCAAATCCAGTCGGAAACGATGATGTCAACCGCGCCGGATTGCAAAGCGATTTTTCCTGCTTCTGATGTGGTAACAGGATGTGTTTCTATTGTGAAATCAAGGGCTTTTGCTTTGCTGTCAGCCGCTAAAAAAGATAACTCCCAAGCCAAAGTACCCGTGGCTTGAACGCCGATTCGAATCGTCGTTTTATCTGATGCAAAACTGTTAAAAGCTATTAGGTGAAATCCAAGCAATAAAACGCAATATTTCATGAGATGATTGAAGTGCCTATTAATCCAATAGGCTTATTTTATCCGTACACCTGCCCTTAAGCGAATCTGTTTCGACAGGCATAAAAAAGCCCGACTGTTAATATAAACAGCCGGGCTATCGTTTTTACAGCAACGAAGCTATAAAAGCAGCAAGATTACATCATGCCGCCCATACCACCCATGCCGCCCATATCTGGCATACCGCCACCATGACCGCCTTTATCATCGCTAGGTGCATCAGCAATCATAACTTCGGTAGTCAGCATTAAGCCAGCAACAGAAGCTGCATTTTGCAGTGCAGTGCGTGTCACTTTAGCAGGATCTAGGATACCCATTTCGATCATGTCACCGTAAACGCCAGTTGCTGCATTGTAGCCGAAGTTGCCTGTGCCTTTTTGCACTTCGTTGAACACAACTGAAGGTTCATCACCTGCGTTGGCAACGATTTGGCGCAATGGCTCTTCCATTGCGCGACGCAGGATGTTGACACCAACGGTTTGGTCGTGGTTGATACCTTCAAGGCCTTTCAGTGCAGACAAAGCGCGAACCAAAGCAGTACCACCACCAGCAACAACGCCTTCTTCAACCGCAGCGCGTGTTGAATGCAGCGCATCTTCTACGCGGGCTTTCTTTTCTTTCATTTCGATTTCGGTTGCTGCACCAACTTTGATTACCGCAACACCACCGGCCAATTTAGCCAGACGTTCTTGCAATTTTTCTTTGTCGTAATCGGAAGTTGCATCTTCGGCTTGTGCGCGGATTTGGTTTACGCGGCCTTTGATTTGCTCTTCAGAACCCGCACCATCAATGATGGTGGTGTTTTCTTTGGTGATTTGTACACGTTTCGCTGTACCTAATTGGCTCAATTCCGCTTTTTCTAAGCTCAAACCGACTTCTTCAGCAATCACAGTACCGCCAGTCAGTACAGCAATGTCTTCCAACATGGCTTTACGGCGGTCGCCGAAACCAGGCGCTTTAACGGCTGCAACTTTAACGATGCCACGGATGGTATTGACAACCAGAGTTGCCAAGGCTTCGCCTTCAACATCTTCCGCAACGATCAATAATGGACGGCCTGATTTAGCAACGGCTTCCAGGATTGGCAACATTTCGCGAATGTTGGAGATTTTCTTTTCGTAAATCAAGATCAGTGGATCATCCAACTCAACGCTCATGTTTTCTTGCTTGTTGATGAAGTAAGGTGACAAATAGCCACGGTCAAACTGCATCCCTTCAACTACGTCTAGCTCGTTATCTAAACCTGAACCTTCTTCAACAGTGATAACGCCTTCTTTGCCGACTTTTTCCATGGCTTCGGCAATGATTTTACCGACTGATTCATCAGAGTTAGCGGAGATGGTACCGACTTGCGCGATGGCTTTGTTGTCTGCACAAGGCGCAGCAGAAGCCACGATGGCTTCAACAGCTTTGGTCACTGCCAAATCAATACCGCGTTTCAAATCCATTGGATTCATGCCAGCGGCAACGGCTTTTAAGCCTTCGTTGACGATAGATTGCGCCAATACAGTTGCAGTAGTTGTACCGTCACCAGCGACATCAGACGTATGGGAAGCCACTTCCTTAACCATCTGTGCGCCCATGTTTTCGAATTTGTCTTTCAATTCGATTTCTTTGGCTACCGATACACCATCTTTAGTGATAGTTGGTGCGCCGTAGCTTTTGTCCAGAATCGCGTTACGGCCTTTAGGGCCCAAAGTTACTTTTACTGCGTTTGCCAGAATATTAACGCCACGCGCCATACGGGTACGTGCGTCATCGCCAAATAATACGTCTTTTGCTGCCATGTTTTATTCCTAATTCGTTTGTTGTGTGATAGTTTGTTCCCCTCTTTGAAAAAGAGGGAAGCGAGCGATTAGCCTACAACGCCCATGATGTCTTCTTCGCGCATAACGATAAGGTCTTCACCATCGACTTTTACTTCGTTACCGGCATATTTGCCAAACAACACCTTGTCGCCAACTTTGACTTCCAAAGCGCGGACTTGGCCGTTATCCAGTTGTTTGCCGCCGCCAATTGCCAAAACCATACCTTGGCTGGGTTTTTCTGCCGCAGAACCTGGCAGAACGATGCCACCCGCAGTTTTTGTTTCTTCTTCAAGGCGTTTGACGATGACTCTGTCGTGTAACGGACGTATATTCATAATATCTCCTAAGGGTTAAATAAAGGGTTTGTGCGTTATTAGCACTCGCTAGTCCTGAGTGCTAATAATAATCAGCTTTTGCAGTCTGTCAAGTTCTTTGGCATCATGACACGCTTTATCGACATCAATTGCAGCTTAATGAACGACAACCAACTGCTACGTTATAGCCGCCAAATCATGCTGCCCCAATGCGATATGGCCGGACAACATAAACTGCTCGCTGCCCGTGTTCTCATTGTGGGTGCTGGCGGCTTGGGTTCACCTGCGGCGATGTACCTCGCTGCTGGGGGGGTCGGCAGCATCACCATTTATGATGATGACACGGTTGATTTTTCCAATCTGCAAAGACAGATTGCTCATCACACCGATGATGTGGGGATGGATAAGGTAATTTCAACCCACAACACGCTTAAGCAATTGAATCCCGATGTGCAGGTAACGGCGGTCAAGCAACGATTACAGGGTGAACAACTGGATGAAGAAGTCAAAAAAGCGGACGTGGTTTTGGATTGCAGCGATAATTTTGCGACGCGGTTTGCCATTAATAAGGCTTGTGTTACTTTTCAAAAAACCTTGGTTTCTGGCGCGGCAATCCGATTTGAAGGGCAGGTATCCGTCTTTACACTCAGTCTTAACGATAGCCCTTGCTACAACTGTCTGTACAAAAATGAAGGCGAGGACATGCAGAACTGCGCGACCAATGGCGTTATCGCGCCCATAACGGGCATTGTGGGCAGTATCCAAGCATTGGAAGCCATGAAGCTCATCATCAACGTCGGTGAAACTTTGACTGGAAAATTATTGTTGCTTGATGGCTTAACGATGAACATCAAAACCATGCGCTTCAAAAAAAATCCAGGTTGCCCAACGTGCGGCAATCGGTAAGGCACAGCGGGAGTCTTTGAAAACTCAAAAATCGCTTTCGCCCTCCAGGGATGGAGGAAGTGCGGCAGTGGGCAGGAAATCCGCGCCGTCTCCCTCTCCTGCTGGAGAGGGTTGGGGTGAGGAGATTGAGATTAACTGTTTAATATCCCTCTCATCCCAACCTTCTCCCTCGAAGGAGAAGGGGCAGATACCTGTGTAGATACATAAGCCCAGAGAGGGAATCTTTAGTGGTCTCTTTAGATTTTCAAGAAGATGGTTTGCTTTTATTAAGCTGCTTTTTCACAAAAGCAATAACCTTTTCAGCCAAATCGTTGACCAAAGACGGGCTGTCTCCATGCGGCTCAGTCTCGCCAAACGGTTTGCCGTCTTTTTGAGTGAATTTGTAAATGAAATAACCCAGCGGCGCAAAAGCAACTGCACCGATAAAAATCATCGCTATAAAAAGTTCTGTCACATCACCCATGATGTCTCCTTATCGCCTGCTTGTTTGAATTGTTATGGATAGTATTGTCAGGCGTTATCTGATGATACGCTTTTCTAACAAAAAATAAAGTGTCCTCGTCCGCTGAATCGAGATCAAAAAACAAGCAACTTTCATACGTAAATGGGGTCGCATTTCCGTAGTTGCGAAAAACAATTGTTCGTCGTATACTTCGGCTAGCTTTCTTGATCAAGCTAGCGTAATAAAAAATTTAAAACTTCTGGAGGTTTGCAATGAAATGGGAAACACCAAGCTACACTGACTTGCGTTTCGGTTTTGAAGTCACCATGTACATCATGAACCGTTAAAAACAATTAGTTCAGATTAAAAAGGGGTTCTTTGAGAACCCCTTTTTTTTGCCTAGATGTAGCTAATGCTCTATCATTCAGCCCCATTATTCAGTAAATGGACGCATCAATTCTTAAAACCATGAAGATCAAAATCCTAGGCTCAGGCGCAGGCGGCGGCTTTCCGCAGTGGAATTGTAATTGCAATAACTGCAAACGCATCCGTTCAGGCGAAATGAACGGCAAGACCCGCACCCAATCATCCATCTCCGTCAGCAGCGACAATGAAAATTGGTTGCTTATCAATGCCTCACCCGACATCCGCGCCCAACTGGAAGCCTTCCCCGCCATCCAACCCAAGCACGGCCTACGTGATACTGGCATAAAAGCTGTATTGCTAATGGATAGCCAGATCGACCACACCACGGGCTTGCTGATGCTGCGCGAAGGCAAACCGCTGGATATTTACTGCACCGAGATGGTCAAGCAGGATTTGACCACGGGTTTTCCGGTGTTCAACATGCTAGCGCATTACTGCACCGTCAATCACCACCCGATTCCCGTCGATGGCAGCAGTTTCACCATTCCGGCCTTAACTGACCTACGTTTCTACACTCGCGCCCTGAAAAGCAAAGCCCCGCCTTACTCCCCACATCGGCATGATCCGCATGAAGGCGACAATATCGGTGTGGTCATTGAGCAAATATCCACCGGAAAAAAACTATTTTATTCACCCGGTTTAGGTGAAATTGAAGAACATGCCATGACCGCCATGCAAACCGCTGATTGCTTATTGGTGGACGGCACATTCTGGACGGAAGATGAAATGATCGACCAACAATTAGGCAAGAAAACAGCGGCAGAAATGGGACACTTACCGCAATCCGGTCACGGTGGAATGATTGAAATCCTCAATAAGCTGCCGAATGCACGTAAGATACTGATCCACATCAACAACAGCAACCCGATCTTGGATGAAGATTCCGAACCGCATCGGCAACTGCTTCAAGCCGGGATTGAACTGGCGTATGATGGCATGGAGATTGATTTATAGGAGTTTATGCAATGTCCGCTTATCCGCAAAAACTGCATTTAACTGAACAAGATTATTTGACGCTGGAAGCCCTCAGCGAGCAAAAGAACGAATATGTGGACGGCGATTGCTATGCGATGGCAGGCGCGGGGGAGAAACATAACCGTATCGTCGGCAATATTTTCTTCCATTTACGCTCCGCCGCACGAGGTAAATCAAATGGCTGCGCGGTATTTGCCAGCGACATGAAATGCCGCATTGAACAAGGGCGATATTATTACTACCCCGATGTCATGTTAGTGTGTGACAAAAGCGACAACGCCGAATTTTACAAAGAACAACCTTGTTTTATAGCCGAAGTGCAATCGCCTAGCACGGAACGCACCGACCGCCATGAAAAATGGCAAGCTTATTCTCAAATACCCAGCTTAAAGTACTACCTCATGGTCGATTCACAGCAGAAAAAGGTGGATTATTTCCAACGTGACGCGGCAGGTGTTTGGCAGGCTGCCATTTTAGAATCTGGGCAAACCTTAGAAATAACCTGCGGCGATTACCGTACCGCCTTAACCCTTGACGACATTTACGAAGACGTGGTGTTTTGATGAACGAACCCGATAAAAAACCCTGGACTCGCACCGAATTCGAAGCCCAATTGCGCGGCATGGAAAAGTATTACCACATCCATCACCCTTACCACACACTGATGAATGAAGGGAAACTCACCAAGGAACAAATCCAGGGCTGGGTCGCCAACCGCTATTATTACCAAGTCAGCATACCGCGCAAAGATGCCAACATCCTCGCCAACTGCCCTGACCGCATTACCCGCCAGCAGTGGTTACAACGCATCATCGACCACGACGGTCAACCGGGCGAAGCGGGTGGCATTGAAGCTTGGATACAATTGGGCATGGCAGTCGGCTTAAGCCGTGACGAAATCGTTTCCGAACAGCATGTATTACCGGGCGTACGTTTTGCCGTCGATGCTTACGTCAATTTTGCCCGCCAAGCCGAATGGCACGAAGCCGCCAGTTCGTCGTTAACCGAACTGTTCGCCCCGAAAATCCACCAGCAACGCCTAGCCAACTGGCCGGAACATTACCCCTGGATCGATCAAGCAGGCTACACCTACTTCCGCAAACGCCTAAGCGAAGCCCGCCGCGATGTCGAACATGGCCTGGCGATCACCCTGGACTGGTACAAAACCCGCGAACAGCAGGAGCGCATGTTGCGGATTTTAAAGTTTAAATTGGATGTCCTATGGACAATGGCGGATGTGATGTACATGGCGTATATCAACAAAATGCCGCCTTATTTTAATGTTGGGAAATAGGTTTAAGTCGTGCAGGGTGCATTCCATGTACCTAAAATGGGTGCGTAAAACGCACTCTACGGATTTTTGGTATCCGCAAATCCCGTATGTTGGATATTTTGTAGGTTGGTGGTGAGGCACGAACCCCAACAACAATGCTAGAATCATGCCTTGGGATAAACAAATTTATCTCAACTTACATCCAAATATCGTTTTTATATGGGCAAAAAATATGTACACATTCCAACAAAAAATCAAACTTTTTACGGCTTTGTTCCTGATTTCCTTAATTTACCTCGGTTGCAACCCGGTTTTTGCCGAAACCGCCAGCAATGCGGATGGGCAACACGCACAAAAAGCCCTCAATATGTCGGGGCTTTACCTTGGGTTTTTTCCTTGTTCTGATTGCACGGGTGTTCGGACAACGCTCGCTTTAAATAAAAACAATACTTATGTCTATATTTCCATCTATGTCGGTAAATCGGATCGGGAAATTGTGGAAAAAGGCAAATTTACCCTAGGCGAAAACGGCAATACGCTGGTCTTAACGCCGCGCAAAGGTTCTACCACGACGCAGCAGTATTTGATCGAAGATGACATGCTGATTAAGTTGGATGAAGATGGCAACCGGATCACTGAAGATGGTGCCGATGGTTATATCCTAAAGCGAAAAGATGTTGTGAACACATCGGGAAGCGGTCATGGTGGACATTGATCCTACTAAATTTTAACCGTAAGTCAGTTATGCTTTAAAGACTGTAGAATTATTGTAATAAAATACTGAAAATCGTATTTTTTATAGTACTGAATTTTATAGAACAATTTGGAGTGCAAATCTAGATTTGCACTCCAATAATCATACCTTCACAGTTTCGAGAGCAACCCACCAATAGTAAAGCGTAAAATGACCATCAACCCAGACCAACCCATCCTTTTTTCACCGCTGCACCGCTTACAGTGGGAAGAAGCCCAGCAGAAAACCGTCATTCTTTATCCTGAAGGCATGGTGGAGCTTAACCAAAGTTCGGCGGAAATCCTAAAATGTTGCGACGGCATCCGCAATCTAGCGCAAATCGTCAGCGAGCTTGAACAAAAATTTTCCACCACGGGTCTCACCAACGACATTACCGCTTTCCTTGAGGTCGCATTACAAAATGGCTGGATCAACCAACATTAATATCACCCCACCGCGCTGGTTGCTGGCGGAACTCACTTACGCCTGCCCATTGCAATGCCCGTATTGCTCGAATCCAGTGGATTACGCCAAGTATCCCAATGAACTCAGTACGGATGACTGGAAACGGGTGCTGGGCGAAGCCCGCAAGATGGGCGCGGTGCAGTTGGGTTTTTCCGGCGGTGAGCCGTTGACGCGCAAGGATTTGGTCGAACTAGTCAAACATGCACGGGAACTGGGCTATTACTCCAACCTGATTACCTCCGGCTATGGCTTGACCGAAGAAAAGATTATCCAACTGAAAGAGGCGGGGCTTGATCATATCCAAGTCAGCATCCAAGCCAGCACCCAAGAACTCAATGACCACATTGCCGGTACGGCCTCGTTCCACCACAAGAAAGAAGTCGCCCATCTGGTGAAAAAACACGGATATCCGATGGTGTTGTGCGTGGTTATCCATCGGGAAAATATTCACCAAATGCCGCAAATTCTGGCAATGGCAGAGGAGTTAGGCGCGGATTATCTTGAACTCGCCAACACGCAATATTATGGGTGGGCGCATACCAATCGCGATTTATTGCTGCCCACCAAAGAGCAATTCGAACAAGCCGAACAAATTGCCCAAGCGTTTAAAGAAAAAGTCGCTGGCAAGATGAAGATTTACTACGTCGTGCCGGACTACTACGAAGACCGCCCCAAAGCCTGCATGAACGGCTGGGGGACGACGTTCCTGACCATCGCACCCGACGGTGTCGCCCTGCCCTGCCATTCCGCCCGTGATTTGCCGGGGCTGGACTGCCCTAATGTGAATGACTACAGCATCCAGGAAATCTGGCAGGAATCCAAAGCCTTCAACTTTTTCCGGGGCTTTGAGTGGATGAAAGAACCTTGCCGTAATTGCGATGAAAAAGAAAAAGATTTCGGTGGTTGCCGCTGTCAGGCTTATTTATTGACGGGCGATATGTACATGGCCGATCCCGTATGCAGCAAATCGCCGGAACATGCGGTTATTCAACAAGCGGTTGATTCGGCTAAGGCTACTGCCAGTTTAGCAAGTGATGAAAAGCCGTTGGTTTTTCGGAATAGCAGGAATTCTAAAGCGATGAGTTCAGTTGTTGATACTGCCGTTTAGTTTTTTTCTGAACACAAACCGAACGTTGGACGTGGGTATGCTACCCCGTCCCGAACGTTTTGTTTGCGTTTGTTATTCCTGAACCACACGTAAACCCTGCGAACTAGGCAAAATGCCCCGTCCGGCTCGGAAAGCAAATAGGGAAACAGACGAATACTTACCCCCTAACCGACTTCTCCAACTTCTTACATTGCCCCTCATCCAACCACCGATCACACCACACATTTAACGACAACGCCGTACCGCACATCAATTCAAATTCGCGCTTTGCTTCTCCAGGCTGGGCAGTCGGCCACCAGGACTGCATTTCCATGTGTCTGCGAATGTAATGACAAGCGGCATCGACTTCAGGATCGGTTAGGTGCATGGCGTAACTCCTTAGGTTTATTATTGAATGATTGTTTTTGTACCTTAAATGAATGATAAGACGGTAATGGGTGGATGTAAACCTTCATGATGCCGAACTTAAGGTATAGGGCATCTGGTTTACTATATAGCCCAAACACATTGAATTATCGCCGGATTACCCGGTCAGTAGTCACTTTGCCCTAATCATTAACCCTATGCGGATAATTTTAGCTTATATTAGCGTGGTCTTGCTCTGGGCGACGACACCGCTTGCCATCAAATGGAGCGGCGAAGACCCGGGCTTTTTGTTTGCCGTCACTAGCCGCATGGCAATTGGTATGGCTTGTATACTACTTACGCTGGTGGTGTTACGACGGTCATTGGCGTGGCACCGTAAAGCCTGGTTAACTTATCTGGCAGCGGCGATGCAAATCTATGGCTCGATGATCGCCGTGTATTGGTCGGCGCAGTTCATCCCGTCGGGCTGGATTTCAGTCATATTCGGTCTTGCGCCCTTGATGACTGCATTAATGGCGAGTCTTATGCTCAAGGAACGGCATTTATCGTTCAGTAAATTATGCGCGTATAGCTTAGGGGTTTGCGGTTTGTATATCATGTTTGGTTCAGCATTACGGTTAGGGGAAAGCGCGGCTCTGGGCATTGCAGGAGTATTTGTATCAACCTTATTGCACTCCGGTAGCGCGGTGTGGATCAAACGCATTAACGCTGGTTTACCTGCATTAGCACAAGTTGCAGGCGGACTGGGTTTGGCGCTGCCTGCGTATCTAATCACTTGGACTTTGATTGACGGGCAATGGCCTACAACGCTTTCCACTGTGAATATCGCGGCAATTGCTTATTTAGGGATGATTGCGACGACGATTGGTTTTTCGCTGTATTATTATCTACTTACGCACTTATCGGCAACGCGGGTTGCACTGATTTCGCTGATGACTCCGGTGATGGCATTAATATTAGGGCATCTCGTCAACCATGAGTCTTTAACTCAGGATACGCTGATCGGAACGGCGTTAATTCTTAGCGCACTGCTACTGCACGAAGTGTTTGATCGATTTAATCCAGTGTCAAAGCCGATAAGCGGGAATAAGCTTTAACGGGATCATGTAAATATTCAATATAAATATCAATTAGTTGCAATACAGCCTCACCCTCTCTCTTGCACTACCCTGCATCCTAAATCCCTATTGGAGGAAGTATTAGCTACTTATGTAGCGTCTTTTACCCAAAAGAAGCAAGGGGTTTTGGAATTTTTTGGGCTGCTCCTATTTGTTTTTTCTCGGTTTTATCTCGCTACGACTGCTCTCAAATCCTTGCTATCACTGCTCAAAAAGTTTTGCCCTAGTTATCTTTTTAGTGCTACCATTGCTCG
This sequence comes from Methylomagnum ishizawai, assembly GCA_945861705.1. Lineage (GTDB taxonomy): Bacteria > Pseudomonadota > Gammaproteobacteria > Methylococcales > Methylomonadaceae > Methyloglobulus. Next base: position 47,150 of record CAMAVM010000020.1, read on the forward strand.
GCGTTAAAGGTTGAACCAGCTTGTTACTGGCTGGATTTTGTTAAGCCAACTGAGATTGGCGTTTTTACTATTATGAGTTCGATATGGCAGATCAAGTTGTTGGTACCGTTAAATGGTTTAATGATGAAAAAGGCTTTGGATTTATTGCCCAGGAAGGCGGCAAAGATGTTTTCGTTCACCATAGCGCGATAAATGGATCTGGTCGCAAGACTTTAAAAGAAGGCCAAAGAGTGATGATGGAAGTCACCCAAGGTCAAAAAGGTCCACAAGCTGAGAACGTCACCCCTGCCTAACCATTAGGTTATAAGCACTCAAAAATCTTCTGATTTTTGAGTGGAAAGCGGGTTGTGAAGTTTTTTGAGTGTTATATCAAACTGATAGAGACGGTTAAAACTTAACTGGAAACCAGTTTTGTTTTAGCTTGTACGTTTGCTTAAAGGCTACTAGGGAAAGCGATTTTAATCGAGTACCTTGGCATTCTGAATTTGGCTTACACTTTTATTTAGTTGGACATCCAGTATTCCTGATAAAACGGCATCGTAGTCGATACATTTGAATGTCTCGATAGGTTTTTGGCTGTTTTTTCGCTAGCCATCATCAAAACGTAGCAAAAGCTGCGCTCGACATAACACGCTTTAATCGTGAATCCTACTTATTCCTCGCTAACGAGATTGGTGATGGAAGCCTTCCATTCAATTAATTTGCACTAAGAAGCCCTACAGGTATCATATAGTGTAAAACCAATTCCCTTGGCAACAGTGTTTACTATATAGTCTGCTACAAAATCTTTAGCGTATCATCAAGATACCTTAAGATTGGATTCTAACAACCTAATTTACTTAGCAAATATCCTTTAATTATGGCGCAATATATATTTTCAATGATCAAGGTCGGCAAAATTGTGCCACCCAAGAAATATATCCTCAAAGACATTTACTTATCATTCTTTCCTGGCGCAAAGATTGGCGTACTCGGTTTAAATGGCTCAGGTAAATCGACCTTATTGAGAATCATGGCAGGTATCGACAAGGATATCGAAGGCGAAGCTATTCCGCTCAAAGGCATCAACATCGGCTATCTACCGCAAGAACCGCAACTTGACCCCAATAAATCCGTACGCGGCAATGTTGAAGAAGCTGTAGCGGAAATCAAAGCCATTTTAGATCGCTTTAATGAAGTCAACAACGCATTTGCTGAACCTGATGCAGACTTTGATGCGCTGTTAACAGAACAAGCCGATTTACAGGAAAAAATCGAAGCCGCAGGCGCGTGGGAACTGGAACGCAAGCTGGAAATCGCTGCCGATGCTTTGCGCTTGCCGGATTGGGATGCCGATGTAACCAAGTTATCGGGCGGTGAAAAACGCCGCGTAGCCTTATGCCGCTTATTACTGTCCAATCCAGACATGCTGTTGCTGGATGAGCCTACTAACCATCTGGATGCCGAATCTGTCGCTTGGTTGGAACGCTTTCTGCATGATTATCCTGGCACAGTCGTTGCCGTCACCCATGACCGATACTTTCTGGATAATGTCGCTGGCTGGATTCTGGAACTCGACCGAGGCTCTGGCATACCCTGGGAAGGCAATTATTCCAGTTGGTTAGAACAAAAGGGTAACCGTTTGTTACAAGAAGAAAAACAGGAATCTTCGCGCCAAAAAGCCATGAAAGCAGAATTGGAATGGGTGCGTTCAAATCCCAAAGGTCGCCATGCCAAAAGCAAAGCCCGTCTGGCGCGGTTTGATGAATTGTCTTCCACCGATGTGCAAAAACGTAACGAAACCCAGGAAATCTATATTCCACCCGGTCCTCGTCTGGGTGATGTCGTTATTGAAGCCGATAACATCAGCAAAGCTTTTGGCGACCGATTGCTTATCAATAACTTGAGTTTTAAACTGCCGCCTGGTGGTATTGTTGGCATTATCGGCCCTAACGGCGCGGGTAAAACCACCTTATTCCGCATGATGGCAGGTTTTGAACAACCGGATTCCGGCACGTTAACATTAGGAAAAACCGTCGAACTGGCTTATGTTGACCAACTCCGTGACGATATGGATGCCAACAAAACCGTGTTTGAAGAAATTGCCGACGGTTTGGATATGATTACTGTCGGAAAATATGAAACGCCATCAAGGGCTTACGTGGGTCGGTTTAATTTTAAAGGTGGCGACCAACAAAAACGGATTGGCGACTTATCCGGTGGCGAACGCAACCGCGTCCATCTGGCTAAACTGTTAAAAGCGGGCGGCAACGTCCTGCTGCTCGACGAACCTACCAACGACCTGGACGTGGAAACCTTACGCGCCCTCGAAGATGCCATCCTCGCCTTCCCAGGCTGCGCCGTCGTTATCTCGCATGACCGCTGGTTTCTGGACAGGATCGCCACCCATATCCTCGCGTTTGAAGGCGACAGCAACGTGGTGTGGTTTGAAGGCAACTACGAAGATTACGAAGCCGACCGCCACCGCCGCTTAGGTAGTGATGCGGATAACCCGCATCGGTTGAAGTATAAAAAATTGGCTTGAAACGGAACTTATTTCATATTTTGGATAAGCTGTAGGCTGGGTTGAAGCTTCGCGGAAACCCAGCAAAAACGCAAATTATACTGCTGGGTTTCGCACCTTAACCCAGCCTTATATCTTGATTCTGAGCTCTCAAAAGGTCAGAATCCCCGGTTGATCATCGGGAGGGTAACGGGGAAGTCGTACCCATCCTTAGGCTTAAAGCCTGTCTCGTAGATTGAACTCCCCGCTATCCGTACTCGTCATTGTAGTTCGAAC